>JAXMAT010000031.1:0-57936 GCA_046350235.1 Gemmataceae bacterium
CGTTCCTCCGCCCTGGGCATCGTCCTTCTGATCTTCGGCATCTTGCTGTTCGTCGGCGTCAGCACCGCCTTCGGCTTGCAGCTTTCCGGCAAGTTCGATTTCCGCTCCCTCTGGGCGGAGAAGGGCTACGTGCCGCCTCCAGGCACGGTTCCCGTGTTGCTCACGACGAAAGAAGTTCCGCCGTACACGAAAATATCCCGAGACCACATTTTTGACGCGAAGGGGAAGCCAAACCTCTTCTATCTGACCCCCAAGGAGATCGAGGAGAAGGGAATCTACACCGACTTCAACAAGATCCTCGGTCGGGTCACATCGCAGGAGGTACGGGCGGGCTACGCCTTCTCGGAAAAGAACCTACTGCCCGAAGGGACACGTCCCGGCATCGCCGGCGGCGTGCCGGTGGGGAAGCGGGCGCTGGTCATCGAGGCAGGCAAGATCAACGGCGTCCATTCGCTGAAGGCGGGGGACCATGTCGATCTCATCGCCAGCTTCCACCTCGATGCGTCCAAGAACGACAAGGTGATGCAGGCTCTTTACACGGCCGAGCAGGGAGGAACGCCGAAGAAGAAGGCGAACGTGAAGGTGCTTGCGGAGAATTCGGTCGTCGTCAAGCAGGTCTTCCTGAGGCAATCGCCGACGACGACGTCGTCGCTGACGCAAGGCATGCGGACGCAGATGAAGCCGGTGGAGGAGATCATCCTGGCGCTTTCGCCGGAAGAAATCGCGGGGCTGACCGAGGCGATGGCGATCGGCGCCGACATCGTCGCGGTGACGCGGTCGGGCCAACCGGGGGGCGACACGGAGCCAAGCTCGATCCAGCCGAAAGCTCCCCCCGCCCCCAAGGTGGCGACGATCGAAATGATCTCCGGCAGCAAGCGCGACATGGTGGTCGTTCCCCTGACGCAGTACGTCCAGGGATCTGATCTGCGGCCGACGGCCCATGCGGAAACGCCGTCTCCGAGCAAGTTGCCGCTACCGGAACGCCTGCCATGAGCGAGAACTCGCGCAGCAAGGAAATCGGGAGATCGCGACGAAGAGGGAGTTTCGCGCGGCATCGCTCCCGCGCGCACGCCCAGCGCCGCCGCGGCGGGACGGTGCTGATCCTTTTCGTCCTCGTCCTCTTCGCGATGTTCGCGATCGCCGGCCTCGCCATCGACCTGGGCCTGGTCCGCGTGACGCAAAAGCAGATGCAGTCGGCGGCCGACGTCGCGGCGTTGGAGGGGGTGCGGGAGCTTGGAGAAAACGGTGGAAACGACGGGGACCGACGAAGTTTCGTCCGCGATTTGGTGGGTCTGCATTATGGTGCGGCGTTAGGCAATGACGAACAAAACTTCGGCTTTGGTCCGATCATCGACGTTCTCCCAAACCAGAATGGCGCCAGCGGCGGGGACCTCGATGCGAACGGGTTGCTGGCGATCGATACGGCGAAAGCCAAGCAGTTCTACCGGCCGACGCTTGCGACAAATGACGGGAATGAGTCGCGAGGAGATATGGTTTCTGGAACCTTTACCGTATCCAAGTTTCTGGATGTGACGAACGCCCCCAATCCTGATCAGCCCTTCTTCTATGAACAATCGACCGGGGGTTCCAATACCAAGGGTTCGATCCAGATCCAACGGCAACCCTCCAGGCCCGGCATTTCTCGTTCGTATTCGCAGGACAGGTGAAGACCCAGAACCCGAGGTTATGACCTCCGGCCAGACATTGCCGCTTTTATTTGCCCGCGGCTCGACAGTGAGCACCTATCAGGCCAACAACAAGCCAGGAGCGGTCAACCTGCGGCAGCAAGGAGGTGTCCGCGCAACGGCGATCGCTGACTCAGCGCCGGCGTGGAGCGTGGGGATAGCCTTGGAACCGGACGGGATGGACTTCCAAGGATTGGACGGCGCCGGTCCGTTCGCGATCAAGCTTTCGCGCGTCGCGTCCCTGCCGCTCGATGGCGTCACGGCAAGCGGAGGCGCCCTGCTGGACGATGGCGGAATGACGGTTGGATTTGAAGTCTACGTGGGGCAAAAGAACCTCGTTAAGGGCTCCGAGAAATCGGCTACCGCGATTACTCGCCTCGTCGACGCCGAAACCAAAGTGGACGAGATTGATCCCGTGGAGTGGTCTGCCGCACGCCTGAAAAAGGTGAAGTACCTCCCGATTTTCGATGATACAGCGGGATCCCCGACCGAAAACCGGATCATTGGATTTGGCTGGTTTACAGTAGAGGAGGGGGCGGGAGGAAAATATGTCATTATGTCTGGCACATCCGATGGCGTCGGACCCAACGCGTCTGTTTCCTTCCCGGACGACATGGATCTAAGCAGTTTGAATGACGTGCTGAAGACGCAAGCAATGCTTAGTACGGTAAAGCTCGTTCGCGCCGTGCGATCTGTTCGGTGAAGGGCGGCGTATGGAGGTAATCGCGTCATGCCGACGACCCGCCCTCAAGGGCGTGCCTTGACGCTTCGCGAAAGCCCCGTGAACGGGGCTGGGAAGCAGTTTGGGTGAACATGCAGCTTTTGCCTGACCGTGATTGACGGGGGGGGCGAAGTGGCATCGAAATGAGAATTGGTTTTTGGATGAAACTGTTTACTGGCATCCATTTGCGTCAAGACAGGCCGCACGCGCGGCGTTGGTGAAGTGAGAATGAAACTGGCAGCGCGTTCTCCCGCCGAACGTCGCCGCTCGCCTTCGGTTTGAGGATTCCGTGCCGTCGTCCATATTGTTGGTGAGCGATGATCCGAAGCTGCCGGCGGAATTTCAGGCGGCGATCGGCGGGTTGCCGTTCAAGGACGATCTCGTCGTCCACACGGCCGCGGACCTTCGTCAGGGGGCGGAGGCGGCGCGCAATCGTCGGCCGGCGGCGATCATCGTCGAGATGACCCGCGATCTGCCCGCCCTCAAGGCGTTCGCCGACGAAGTGTCGTCCGGAACGCCGGAATCGCTGGTCGCGGCGGTGTTTCATCCCAGCATCTTCGGGCACGACGTTTCCGAAAGCGCCGTGCTGATCGAGGCGCTGCGGGCGGGCATCCGCGACTTCCTGCGCCGGCCGCTCTCCGCAGGGGACGTCGAGCAGCTACTCGGCAGACTTTCGCGCAAGCCGAGCGCCGAGCCGAAGTCGGCGGCGAAGGTCATTGCCTTCGCAAGCAACAAGGGGGGCGTCGGCAAAACGACGATGGCGGTCAACATCGCCTGCGACCTCGCCCAGCGGCGCCCGGGAAAAGTGCTCCTCATCGACGCTTCGCTCCAACTCGGCGTCTGCAGCACCATGCTCGACCTGCGGCCCCAGTCAACGCTCTCCGATGCCGTGCGGCAGCGGCAACGATTGGACGAGACGCTGCTGAAGCAACTCGTTACGCGGCATTCCAGCGGCCTGGAGCTTCTGGCGGCGCCGCACGACGCGGTCGAAGCGAACGAGGTGGACGACGAAAACCTGTCGCGCGTGCTGACCATGGCGCGGCGCTGCTACGACGTGGTGATCGTCGATTCCTTCCCGCTCATCGACCGCGTGATGATGGCTGTGCTCGATCTGAGCGACCGCGTGTACCTCGTGATGGAAAGCACGGTGCCGACAATCCTCGGCGGCGCCAAGCTGTGCCAGCTCATGGACGGCTTGAGCGTGCCGCGGGCCAAGCAGCGGATTCTCCTGAATCGCCATGTTCGCGACGCCGGCAACCTGCCGCCGACCGATGTCGCCGCCCGGCTGGGGCGTCCGGTGGATGTGATTGTGCCGTACGAGAAGAAACTCTTTCTCGCGGCGAATCTCGGTCAACCGCTCATCCTGCGGACGGGCAGGTGGTTCTCCCGCTTCGGCAAGGTGATGCATGAGCTGACCGACGAACTCGATGCCTGGATCGGAAAACCCGCTTCTCCCTCTCGTAACGGCAAGCACCCCTAGCCATGGAAACGCCCCGCGAAACTCCCGATCCCGATCTGGCGCGCCGCCTGCTTTCCCGGTCGAGCTTCATCCTGCCGACCGAACGCTTGCGCGACCGGACGTCCCCGGCTCCCCGCGCCGCGGAGCCGGCCGCTCCCGTCGTGCCCCTCGTCGAAACGTCGGGCATCGGCTATCTGCAGGTGAAAGCCCGCCTTCATCATCGCGTGCTGGACGAACTGGACCAACGCAACCTCTTTGCGGGAAACGAGGAGACGCTTTCCGAAGCCGTAAATGCGTTCGTCGCCGAAATTCTGGAGACGGAAGATCTGCCGCTGAACCAGGCCGAACGCCAGCGGTTGGCCCGCGACCTCGTGGAAGAGACGATCGGCGTCGGCCCCCTGGCCCCTCTGATGGTCGACCCGGCGATCACCGACATCCTCGTCAACGGCCCGGATGCGGTCTACATCGAGCGGTTCGGACGCATCGAGAAGACGGAGGTCCGCTTCCGCAACACCGACCACCTTCTGCGGATCATCCAGCGCATTGCGGCCCGCGTCGGCCGCCGCATCGACGAATCGTCGCCGATGGTGGATGCCCGTTTGCCCGACGGCAGCCGCGTCAACGCGACGCTTCCCCCGGCCACCCTCGACGGCCCCACGCTTTCGATTCGGCGTTTCGGCCGGCAGCGTCTGCGCCGCAGCGACCTGATCCGCCTGGGGATGATGTCCCCCGAGATGAGCCTGTTCCTCGAACACTGCGTCCGCATCCGCAAGAACCTGCTCATTTCCGGGGGCACCGGCGCGGGCAAATCCACCTACCTCGGTGCCCTCAGCGAAGCGATCCCCCCCGAGGAACGCATCATCACGATCGAAGACGCGGCCGAGTTGATCCTCGATCAGCCGCATGTGATCCGCATGGAAACTCGGCCGATCAACGTTGAAGGGAAAGGGCGGATCGTCGCGAGGGATCTCGTCGTCAACAGCCTCCGCATGCGGCCCGATCGGATCATCGTCGGCGAAGTGCGAGGGCCCAGCCGCTCGACATGCTGCAGGCGATGAACACCGGGCACGATGGGGGCATGACGACCATTCACGCCAACAACCCGCGACGCGCTGGCTCGACTCCGAAACGATGGTCCTCATGGCGGGCATCGATCTGCCGTCCCGCGCCATCCGTGAGCAGATGGTGTCCGCCTTGCACTTCCTGGTGCATGTGCGCCGCTACGAAGACGGCGTTCGCCGCGTCAGCGCGATCTCCGAGATCACCGGCATGGAAGGAACGACCCCGACGCTGCAGGACCTCTTCCGCTTCGAGCGGAGAGGACGCAAGGGGAAGGCCGTGATCGGATCGTTCGTGGCGACCGGGATCGTGCCGCGGATCGTGGAGGAGCTGCGCGAGCGCGACATCGAGATCCCTCTGTCGATCTTCCAGAAGCCGAAGGGGGACGGCGATGCGTGAAGCCGCGGTCTTCGCATTTCTGCTGCTGGCGGTCGCGTTCGTCGTGGCGACCAGTCGGCGCATCCGAAATCTACGCGAAGCGAAACGCCGGCTCGACGAACCGGATTCGTCGATCGTGGAAACGCCCGTCTTGGCGCCAACGCCGCTCGCGGCTCCCCCGGCCTTGCGAAATCGGCTGTGGTGGCTGCCGGCCGTTCTCGGCATCGCGGTCGCCGCGTCGCTCCACTGGTTGGTACGGTGGCCGATGACCTTCGCCGGGGCGGGGGGACTGATTACGATCATGCTCGCGTCGATCGTGTTGCAGTGGCGGATCGAACGACGCGTCGCGATGCTGGAAAACCAACTCGCCTCCGCAGTCGATCTGATGATCGCCGCGTTGCAGGCAGGCGGCAGCGTGATGCAGTCGCTCGAAAACGCCACCCGAGAGACCAAGGCGCCGCTGCGGCCTTACCTCGATCAATTGCTCGGCCGCGTCCGCTTCGGCGATGCTCCCTCCGCGGCGGTGCAGTCGCTGGAACGCCAGATGCCGCTGCCGACGGTGCGGCTTTTCGTTTCCGCGCTCGCGGTCCACTGGGAGGTAGGCGGCAGCCTGACGAATCCGCTGTCCATCGTGGGGCGCACGATTCGCGATCGCCTCGAAATGTCGCGCCGCGTCCGCTCGCTGACGGTGCAGTCGCGGGCCTCGACGCTGGCGATTCTCGCGACGACCTACTTCATCGGCGTCGTCGTCTGGCGCAACAATCCCGAACGCATGGTCGCGTTCCTCAACACGACGGTCGGCCAATGGATGGCGTCCGCCGGCATGCTGCTTCAAGCGGTCGGCATCTCCTGGTCGGCACGCATCAGCAAGATGGAGTATTGAGAGCCTTGCACGCGCCATGACCTACCTCCCGCACATCGCCGTCGCCCTCGCCGTTCTGGGCCTGTTCAACGTCGTTATGCGGCGATGGTCGGTTCGACGCTTGACGCTCGATCGGCTCTTCGATCCGGACCTCGAGGCTCCGCCAGCGGAAGTGACGGATGCCGAACCCACTCCGCTACGGCTGTGGCTCTTGCGTGCTGGTTACGACGACCCAAACGCGGTCCGAACCTTCATCGGCATCGGCCTGGGCGGCGCGGCACTTGGTCGGCTCGCTCCTTTTCTCTGGATCGCCTCGGGAATATCCGCTCGACTCAGCTACGGCCTCAGCGCGATCCCGGGAGCCGTCGGGGAGATTTTTCTTCCGTTCGTCTATCTCGCCCCGTGGTTGCTTGCCGCGATGATTGCAGCCCTTCCCTGGTTGGCAGTGCGGCGCGCCCGACGGGTTCGCGTCAAACAGACGGAGCAGGACTTGCCGATCTTCCTCGAATTGTTCGCCACCCTCAGCGAAGCGGGGCTTGGCTTCGATGCCGCCCTCGACCGCATTTTGCGTTCGCAACCCGCGGACCGCCCTCTAGCATCGGAGTTCCGCAGCTTCCAACTCGAAATCCTCGCCGGCCGACCACGCATCCAATCGCTACGGCGCATGTCCGATCGGCTCGATGTCTCGTCCTTCTCCGTATTCATCTCGGCGATGGTGCAAGCGGAGCAAGTCGGAAGCGGAGTGGCGATGGTGCTGCGTCGCCAGGCCGACGACTTGCGCGATCGTCGCCGTGAGGGATTCCTCGCTCAGGCGATGGCCTTGCCGGTGAAGTTGGTCTTCCCGCTCGTGATCTGCTTCTTGCCGGGCATCTTCGTGGTGACGCTGGGGCCCGTCTTTTACCAGTTCTTCCAGTTCGCCGATGGCCTGATGCGCAATCGTGGAGGGCTGCCGTGACCCTCGGGCGACTGATCGATGCCAAGACGGGGGAGGTGATCCTGGCGGTTGTCGAGCGGGCAGACAAGTTCTGGTCGCGTTTCCGCGGCTTGCAGTTTCGGCGAGCCCTCCCCGCCGGTCACGGCTTGCTGCTCTCGCCGTGCAGTTCGATCCATACTTGCTTCATGCGGTTTGCGATCGATGTCGTCTTCCTGGACTCCGAAGGCGTGGTTCTTGGTTCGAAACGAGACGTTCGACCCTGGCGGATTGTTCTGGCGCCGCGAGGGACATATTCCTTGATCGAGACAATGTCGGGATGCCTTTGCCTAGAAGTTGGTCGTTCCGTCGTTTTTCAGACGGTATATTCGCAGTAGCTTTTAGGCTGCAAGTCCTTTCTGACCTGATATAAGCGTCCAGTACCCCTCCTTCCGGCGCCTTTTTTCGCGTGACACCGAACCTCAATGCGTTTGACTTCGTAGTACCATGGTATAACAAAGTTATATTTGGGTGCATATGCCGCCTTTCTTGCGATTGCTGCTTACGGTGAACTTCTGCCCTCGGGTAGACGAACGCATCCGCTGGCTCCGCCATCCGTTCACTGTCTTGGCCGCCGCTGCCCTGCTCGCCCTCCTCATCGGCGTGCTCATTCACGGCAACGGATACGTACTCTTTGCGTGCCTCGCCTCCATCCTCGCGATTGGCGTTCTTTGGCCTTGGCAGGCAGCACGCCTGCTTCGCGGGGAACTTCAAGTGACCCCAGCGCGACTGCGGGAGGGGGATGTTGGCACCGCAGTGCTACGGCTGCGCAACCGCTCCTGGTTTGCCGCTTGGGGCCTGACGATTGAGGGAGCGCCGGGGGAGCCGCCCGCGGTTCGATGTCTGGATGGGAGATGCGAGCGTGAGTTTCGATGGACGTTTCGCGCTCGACGGCGGGGCGAGTTGCCCGACCGACCGATCCGCGTTGCGACTTCGTTTCCCTTCGGACTCTTGACGTGCTCGACCCTTTGCACGATTTCCCAGACGGCACTGGTTTGGCCGAGAACGTTCCGCGTCGGAAGCGTGCCTGAAGCGAATGCCGATGCGTGGCGGGAGGGAAACTTCGTCAGCCGGCGCGATGGCGGGGGCGGAGACGTCGTTGCGGTTCGCCCCTATCGGCGCGGCGACTCGCTTCGCCGCATCCACTGGGCCCAAACCGCTCGTCATGACCGCCTCATCGTCTGCGAACAGCAAAGCACCACGCTGCGGCGAATTCGCATCGTCCTAGCCTCGATCCAGAGCGATCGCGCGGATGGAGAGTCGATCCGTGAATGGGCCATCCGCATCGTCGCGAGCCTTGCCGAGGGATGGATCGCCGAAGGCGTCCTGGTGGAGGTAGTCGGATCAGGCCTGAATGTTCCTATGGGAACCGGGAGCGAGCATCGACGGTGCATTCTGGACGCCCTCGCTCGGCTTCCGATCGATCGGCAAGCGTCCGTGCGCGAAGACGCAGCCGATACGCCGACCGCGGAAACGACAGTTGTCGTCGGGACGGTACGTGAAAGGACGAAAGCTCGACCTGCCTTGCATCAAGATCGCAAATGGATCGTCCTCGACCCGAATGGGTTCGGCGAGAACGACTTGGAGTCGATTACGCAGCGACATCCACTCTCCGGCGCGTGTGACGAGGGTTCGATTCGCCGTCCGCAATCGGCCGCCGCGTGGCTTCTAATCCGCCGGCCGGAAGACGTGGCTCGCTCCCTTGAGAAGCTTGGCCGGGAGGCTTCCCATGCGTGCTAGCGATCGCCTCGTCCGGCTGCTGACGTTGGCACTCGCCGCCGTCGCGGGAGGAGTCGCAACGGCCGCCTGGGCGGATGCCGTCCGAGTTTCTTTCGCGGATCATGCACTTTGGCTTGGGCTTTCTGTCGTCGTGGGCATCGCACAGAGTTTTCTTCTTCCCCGGGATGCAGAGGAACCGCCGCCTCGCTGGGCTTACGTCGCGTTCGTCGTGGTCGTCGCCTTTCCGATCGTTCAACAAATCTCCGCGCATGCCCGCCTGGAAGGTCTTCCGCTCGAACTGACGGCCCTGCTTGTCCTGCGGAACACCGCATTGGCCCTGGTGCTATTGGCGGCCTGGCCCACCTGCAGCAGGCTGTCGGCCATGACGTCGCTGTTTGTGGTGGCTTTCGGCTCCTGCATGAGCGAACTGAGCGCGATCCCCTTCCTTCTTGGCGCCTTTGCCGCGACGGGTTGCCTGTGGCTGATGGCCGCGGCGTGGAACATGCTTGGAGAAAGGCGAGTCGGCGAACGTCGATTCCCCTGGCTTGCTGCCTTGGCCATGTTTCTTGTGGTCTCCACCGTTGCCGCCGGCATGGCAATGGGGCCGCGCAAGCTTGGGGCGCCCCTCGCCGAATGGTTCGGCTCCTCCGGTGGCACCACGCGTTTCGACCCACAAAGCCGCAGGGGCGTCGGCGAAGGTGATCAGGAGGTTGCATCCGACAACCCCACGAGCATCGGTTTTCAAGTCACCGACACCTTCGTCGAGGCGAAGGGTCAAAGCCTCTACGACGTTATCTCCGACATGTACGGCGAAGGGCACAAGCCGAACAAGAACGTCGAACGCATGATTGCTCTCTCGACGAATCGCGTCGTCAACCTGGGCTCCAAACCGCCCGAGTCGCTCAAAGCGAGCCGGGATTTCCCGACGATGCGAACGCCTGCGGAGGTGCCGACGGCTCCTTTGCACACCGCCCCGAGCAAGGCGCTGCTTCATCTGCGAGGCCGCCTACCTCTGCATTTGCGTCTCGTTGCTTACGACCGATTCGATGGAAACTTGCTGCACGAGGCGGCCCCAAGCACGCAGAACAATTGCGTAGCAACCGCGACTCCACTGTGGTTCTCGCCGCCACAAGCCGTGCGGTCGTGGACGCATCCGCAGCGCGTCTCGCACGACGTGAAGATCGGCATGCTCGCCTCGGAATCGCTGCCGACGCCCTCGCTTTTGCAAAGGTTTCGGATGGGAAAGGTGGATCAGGCGAACTTCTTCGCATGGTCCACGGAAGGGATTCTTCGGCTGCAAGGCCGCAGCGTCCCGCGTGGAACGGGCATCGTTTATGAGTCCGATGTCGTCGAGCCATCCGCCGTCGCTCGCATTACGTTGCAGCGAGACGCCGGGTCCGGCGACGAAGCAGATCCAGCCATTTCTGAGCTGGCGAAGGAATGGACTTCCGGCCTTCCTTCGGGCTGGCCCCAAGTCGCCGCCGTGGCAGCGCGTCTGCAAAGCGACTACGTCCACGATCCCATGCACTCAACGCCGGTCGATGCCGGCGATACCGCCGTGCATTTTCTGTGCGTCTCGAAGCGAGGGCCGGATTACATGTTCGCCACGTCCGCGGCCCTTCTACTTCGATCGCTCGGCTACTCGACGCGTGTCGTGAGCGGGTTGTACGCTTCGCCGAAGAATTATGTTCCGCACACAGGGCACGCATCGCTGTTTGCGAAGGACATGCATTTTTGGGCAGAAGTTCGTACCCACGGGGGCGACTGGCTTATCGTCGAACCGACACCAGGGTTTGCGGTCCTAGGCCCGGAACCGACGCTTTGGGAAAGAATTTGCCGCCTGTTCGCGGAAGCAGGGCAATGGCTGGCGGCGCATCGCTTCCGCGTGGGATGCGTGGTGGCTGCTGGGGTGTCGCTCTGGCTTTCTCGGCGTTTCCTCATCGATGCGATTGCCACTTTTTGCTGGAGCCTGCATGTGCGGCGATCGGCGGCAGGCATTCATGGCGACGATTCGCCTGCTGGAACGTCGCGCCGCCTTGATCGATGAACCGCGACCCCGCCATGAGAGCCCTGTCCGCTGGCTCCGCCGCCTTGGACGCGGGCATGCCTTCGAAGCCGGGTTGGCATGGGCCGCCTATTCGCCTGCGGACGCTTCGCCGCCTCGCGCCGCGGGCCGGTCCTTGAAGTTGTGCAGAGCAGCGGCGACGGTGGTCCCGAAAGGCTCTCCGCAAACTCAAGCGAGGACATCGCACATGATCGCAGTTTCCAGCGACATCGGTTCGCACCACGACCGCATCGACGGCGTACGTCGGGCGCTGAACGGAGCCTTGCGAGGCAAAGCGGCCGCCATCGAGCATGTTCTCGCTGGCGTGCTCGCTCACGGTCATCTTCTGCTGGAAGACCTGCCCGGCCTCGGCAAGACGACGCTCGCCAAGGCCCTTGCCTGTGCCATCGGCGGCGCATTTGCCCGCGTGCAGTGCACTCCCGACCTCCTTCCGGACAACATCACGGGATTCAACGTCTTCAATCAGAAAACGCGCGAATTCGATTTCGTCCCCGGTCCCGTCTTTGCGGACGTTCTCCTCGCGGACGAGATCAATCGCACTTCGCCGCGAACGCAAAGCGCCTTGCTCGAAGCGATGGCGGAGCGGCAGGTCACCATCGACAACGTTCGCCACACGCTTTCGCCGTCGTTTCTGGTTTTGGCCACGCAGAATCCTGTCGAACATCACGGCACGTATCCGTTGCCGGAGGCGCAACTCGATCGTTTTGCCATGAAGCTGCGGCTTGGGCATCCCTCGCCCGAAGAAGCCGAACGTATGCTCGCCTCAGCAATCGGCGCGTTCGAGTCGGACCGATCGCCGCCGGCCGCGGTCCTACCACCGGGGGCTTTGACTGAGATGCAGCGGCGGGTCGCGGCGATCTCGGTCGAGCCTGCGATCCGGGCCTACTTGGTCCGGCTCGGCGAAGTCACCCGGTCGCACCCGGACGTCCGGCTCGGATTGAGTCCCCGCGGCTTGTTGATCTGGCAACGCGTGGCTCAAGCCTGGGCGTTTCTGCGGGGTCGCGAATTCGTCACCCCCGATGACGTGCAAGATGTGGCTGGTCCCGTGCTCGAAGTCCGCATCGGCATTGAGCCGGAAACGTTTCCGACGTTTCTGCAAGGTTTCATTGAGTCTGTGCCCGTTCCCACATCGAGGTGAACGATGATCGAGTCGCTGCTGCTGGGAGTGGTGCTTCGCATTGGGCAAACGCTGCTTGAGGCAGCGCCGACGATCCTTTTCGGATTTCTCACCGCGGCATTCCTGCGTGTGATGGTCCCGCCCGCTTCCATCCGCAATTTATTCGGTGGCGACGGTTGGTCGTCCTTGCCGCGAGCGTGGGGTATCGGCATGCTGCTCCCCGTCTGTTCGTTCGGCGTAATCCCGGTCGCACAGGAATTGAGACGAGCCGGGGTGCGGCCCGGCACGATCCTAGCCTTCGCACTGGCAGCTCCGTTGCTTAACCCCATCTCACTCCTGTACGGTCTCACTCTTCCCGAACCGCTGATCCTCTTCAGCTTCGTGACGGCGTCATTGATGGTTTCGGTTTTGGCAGGAGCAATCTGGTCGCGTTGGATCGATGAGACTGCCGAAACGCTTCCTGAAACCGCCGAGCCCATGATTCGCCCCGGCCCAAAGCGGCTCGCTGCCATCGCCTGCGAATCAGCGATCTCCGCATCCGGACCGGTGCTTTGGTATCTGGCGATCGGCCTGCTGGGGATCGCGCTGCTGGCTCTCGTTATCCCTATGGGCAGCTTGCAACGCACCATGCAGCATGGCGATCCCTGGGCACCCCTCATGATGGCGGGTGTCGGTTTTCCCGCTTTCGTCTCGCCGATGCGGGCGATGATGATAAATGGCGCCATGTTCGAGCACGGCAACTCCATTGGCGCCGCCTATGTGATGCTAGTCGTGGGCGCAGGAACGAACCTGGGTCTGACGGCCTGGACCGCGGCCATTTGCGGTTGGCAACGGACGGCCCTCTGGTTCGCTCTCGTGCTTAGCCTTGCGGTCGGCTTTGGCTACGCCATGGAGAATCCGCTCTACCTTGCGCATCATCAGGAAGACCACACACACGCTTTCGACGGCTTCACTGCTCCATTCCTATCTGGATCAGGGACTTGGTCCGCCGTCGTGGAAAAATGGAGCGATGGGAAGCACTGGCTCGACTTCGAAGTCGTCTCCTTGTTCACGTTGGCGGCGCTGGTAGGAGCAGGCGTTTTCCTGCGAGCCGTCGGCTTAGTCCTGCTATTGCGGTCCTGGATGCAAAGCGAAACGCAGGCGGCGGCGAATCCGCGTACATGGAATCTACCGCTATCGCCCCGCATGCTCGCTGTTGTTGCGTTGCTGGGTTTCGTGGCCTTCGGGATTGTCGGCGCCTTCGTGTACTATCCCGAACCGGATGTTGTCTACAAAGACATCGCATACGCCCGCACCGAGGCGTGGTCGGCAGTACGATTAAACCGCAAAGAAGATGCACTCAAATACCTGCGCCGTTGGGACGATCTGACCCGCAAGCTTGAAGTGGGAATCTTCCTCCGCACGGGGACCTTATCCGAGGCATTGAGAGCAAAGGGCGACGCGCTCCGCGAAGCGATCGAGAGCGTCGCGGACCACGTGAAGGAAGACGCGTGGGAGGCCGCCAAAACCAACTTCGATACTACAGATCAATCGTATCGAGAATACAGGACTATCGCAGCAATCAAATGACGATCACCTACATCGCGATCGAATCAGAATTCGATCCACCCGATCGTCTATCCCCGGGCTTGCATTCACATCACAAACTTTGCATCTTTGGGCGTTCAAGCTGGTTTGACAAATCGTCTCACCGTCCCACCCTTCACGACGCAACATGGCCGCCGATTGCCGCCAAGAAGACTGGGCTGCCTTAGAAGAAAGCGGATGCGCCCACGAACCCGCCCACTCCGTTGTTTCCCATCGCGGCGTTGTTGACCAAGAGCAAGATTCCCGCCGTCATCGGCGCTGCGATCGTGGGCATCGTGGCTCTGCTCCGGCGCGCGGCGACTTGGAGTCCGTCCTCGGCATCCTCGAAGTAGTGCGGAGCTTCGGAATTCTGCCATTCGGGAACCTTCTGAGAGCTACCTCTGAACCCTGTCAAGTCGCGGCCGCGAAGATCGTCGGATTTTCATCTGGAACCTTTTCCGACGACGCGGCTTACGAGCGCCTGATATGTAAAGAAAAGTTTTGCATCCCCGGCTCGCCTTCTGGCGAGCCGGGCCCTCCGACGATCACGAGACCTTCGCGCGTTTCCGGGATCGAGGCTTTGTCGCCGGCGAATGGACGTCCTCGGCAAACTTCGTGACATCCGCCGCATCCAGCGCACGACGTTCGCCGTCGCTCCATTGGTCGGGTGCTTGACACGCAGGCAGTCCATGTTCGAGATAGAGCTCATTCAGCGGGCTTTCCTGAGGTTTCGCGGCCTCCGCCCTTTGCTTCGGTGCTGCCTTCTGCGCTTTTCGCCGACAGTCCGTGAACTTGCCCTTCACGACGTCAAGCTTGGCGTAGCGATACGGTTCGTTGTTCTTGAGCATCAGATATGCGATCGTCACAAGCTTTCTCGCTGTGGCAATCACGGCGACGTTGTACGTCTTCCGCTTGCGAAGGCGCCGGAAGAACGCGCCGAGCGGACCGGGATGATCCGACGCGGCTTGAACCGCCTGAACCAGCATGGCCCTCGTCTGGGGGCATCCGCATTTCGTGATGTGACCGTGGTATCGTTTCGCGGCCGACTGGCGCAAGCTCGGGGTCAAGCCGAGGTAGCTGGCGGCGTGATCGCCGTCCTTGAAGCGATGAACGTCCCCGAGCGCGGCAAGCAACGACATGGCGACACCGTGCGCGACGCCTGGCAGCGTCATGAGCAACTTGGCGCGTCCATCGTCGTACGCCATCGCCATGAGCTGATCGTCGATCTTGCGAAGTTCGAGAGCCACGCTCTCATACAGACGCAGGTACATATCGACCGCCGATCGCACCTCCACCGGAAGCTCGACCGTTCGCAGCCATTTCAGGCCGGTTTGGGTGAACAGGACCTTGACCGGTGGTACGACCAGAAGTTGGGCGAGCAAACTCTGCATGCGATTCTTCAGCCGGCTCCGATCGGCAATGACGCCGCTGCGGAGCGTCGTGAGTTGTCGCAATCTTTGCGTCTTCTCGTCGGGAGTCCAAACGGTAGGCAGGTATTCGCACCGAATTAGGTTCGCGAGCACCTGGGCGTCGATTTTGTCCGTCTTGACCTTGGCCTGAGCGATGGCCTTGATTTGAAGTGGGTTGCCGACCGTCACCGCGGCGACGAAGGGACGAAGGATGTCCGCAACCGCCCAGGTGCTCGTTGTCGCCTCGACGGCGAGTTGATCGGTCTTGCGCAGCTTCGACTTCGCGAACGAGATGAGCGACTTGCGCCGGCATTCGACCGATTCGCGAAAGAGCACCTTTCCCTTCGCATCCAAGGCGCAGACGACCAGCACCTTCTTGTGCAGATCCAAACCAATGAACCTCATCGTGAACTCCTCAAATTCGGGAGATCGGCCCCACGAGGCCCTCACCCCAAGTGCGGCCTCGTGGGGCCGATCTCCCGAATTTCTTGGTGCAAGCGAACCGCTCCTTCGCTTCGCAGGTGATCAATGGGCCGAACGGCAACTACCTCTTCGAGCTCGAAGCTCATGCGGGTGAGCCGTAAGGGGTGGTCAATTAAAAAAACGGGCTCGCAGCCCATAGCTATCATCGACCGGCCCCAAGAAGGAACGGCCCAACGCCTCGTCAGAGGCGTGGCTCCTCGCCCCGCACCCGCGCGGGGCTTGTAACCGACTGAATTCCAAGCGACAACTGGAATCGACATGCAGCCTCGTGCTGCTCTGTATGGTTCATACCCGTAAAAAGAAGCCGCCCCACTGGGGCGGCTTCGGGTTTATTGGGTTCGCTACTCACCACCCGAGCCGAAAGGCAATGCCCTTTAGCTCGGGGTGGGCCGCGAACGCGTTTTGGATGCTTTGATGCAAACGACGGCGAAAACGCCGGCCGACGACCACCCGACGCACCCGTTCGCGGGCTTCGTCTTTCATGACCGCCGGAGCGGTCACCTGAATATGAAATTCCTCCAGCAGAACCGATTTTCTCATGGTGGTTCTCCGATCAGCGGCGAATGTCGCCGCCGACGATGCTGACGCCGAGGAAGATGATCAGCGCCGTGAGAAAGACGGGCCACGAGCTGAACGCTCCGCCGATCAACGCGGCGGCGCCGACGGAGCTCATGACGTAGTGGGCATTGAGTTTTTGCTTCGCTCCCATGGAGCCTCCCTAGATGGTGATTGGACCGCGTGCGCGGCAAGCGGTTCGCAGCTCAGCGCGCACGACGCGAACGTGGAGCCCGGACCATGGCTTTCGACGAAACTTCCGCCAACGCCTTCGGCGTCAGCGACGCCTCGGCCGCGATGTCTTCTTCCAGGTGATTGGCGGTTTCCAGAATGGTCGCCAAAGGGCGATCCGAACGAAGGTGTTGGACCTGCGAACGCAGATAGCGTGCGACCGAGGGCAGCCCCTCCTGCTCGTAGCGGCGTGCCTGCCGTTCGATTTCGGCGTGGCGATCGGCGCTGCGGCTCAGCAAGTCCGCCTCCAGATCGAGTGCGACTTCGCGGACGAACATCGCTTTGACGCGTCCATAGAGAGTCCGAAAGAATCCGAACATCAGCATGCTCCTAGCAAAAGGGACGAGGTCGTGGGAGGCCGTGCGACGGCGATTCAGCGGCGAGGAGCCTCCGCTTGCTGGAGGCGTTTTCGTCGGGACTGAAGGCGAAGCCTGCGTCCCAGGTGAGGCCGATCCAGGCTGAAACCAATCTGACGGACGGTCTGCAGGGATTCGCCGGTGCGGCGTGCGACTTCGCGGTCGATTTGGGGTTGCGTCATCGGTGGCGTCTCCAGAAACAAAGACGCCCGGAGGCGACGTGCCTCCGGGCGAACAAAGCCAACACAAAAGGGCGAGGAGCTACAGATCCTCGTCGGGCACCCAAAGCCAGGCGCTAACCCAGTAGCCGCCGGAACCGCTCGGGTGCGTAAAGTTGAGCTCATCGATCTCGATGGCGTTGCAGTCCGGCGCCCCCAGGAAATAGATGCGCTCGGCCGCCCTTCGGACCTGAGCAAGCGATTCGCTGACGTGAGCCGCCTGCTCGATGCCGCGAAGGGCCTTTTTCAATCGTCGCCACGCCGAGCGGCGACGGGGGATGCGGACCAGCAGGCGACCCGCTGCATACAGGTTTTGGATGGGGACGTATTCGCACAGCTTCGGAGCGACAGAGCGATCGGCCATGACGGCCTCCTTGTCTTGTTGCGGGCAGGAGAATGGAAGGCCTTCATGCTCGCCCTGCGGCGCTCGTAAGGACGCGCGCTGCGGGCCGTGGCCGCGGAGAAGCTTGGAGGTCGGAAGACCGCAGCCGAAAGGCGGCGTCTTGAGCATGCAGAGCCCCGGCAGCAGCGAGCGGCATGAGAACGAATCGTCTGCGTTCGTCGCGGAAGACCAGGGGCCTGTCGGGGTTCGCGATCCGCAATTCGGCCAATCCGAGGTTCAAGGCCGCTTGCAGGTGATCGCGATTGCAGACCACGCGGACGGGTCCCCCTTCATAGCTCGATCCGCAAAGATGCAGTTCGGTGACCGAACCTCCCGCGGTCTCGCGAGCGAGCACGCCGACATGGCCGTTCAAGTCGAGGGTCACCGGGCGGAAGTCGGCGTCCTTGCCCGGCAAGCGCGGAAGCGTGCGACGCAAAAACGCCGCATCCGCAGGAGACAGTCGCAGCGTTCGGTCGCTTGCCGAGGGGCTTGGAACGGCACGGTCCACGCTCGGAAATCGGCCGTCTTTTTCAATTGCTGCCGCGAAGGTCCAGGGGCCGCCTTCAAGGACCAGGTGTCGCTCCGTCCGGCCAAAGCGCCATCCCGACTGTTCGCGAAGCTCCGGAACATCGAGCATCGGAAAGGCCGCAATCAACAGATCGTCGCTCCACGGAAATTCGAATCCGTCCCACAGCAGCAACTGATGTCCGTCCGTTGCGACGATTTGGCCTCGATCGCCGCGCAAACAGATTCGGTCCGTCGCGAATCGAGTCCGCTCCGGACTGCACAGCCCGTGAGCCGCTGCGAGAGCGGCGAGCATCTCGGAGGATGCGTCGTGCCAGGACGACGGCACATCCATGTCGGCTGCCGAATCCGCAACCGGTTCGATGTTGCCGCTGCGGGGCACGCCCCGATCGCTCCAGCGTGCCGTTCCTTCGGCTGGGTCCAGCTCCAAGCCGTCTCGGCCCTGCGACAGCACTTTGAGGAACTCATTCCATCTCAGTGCACACCGGCCCGTCCCGAAATCGCCAGACTGCAAGAAGCGAACCAGCAATTCCGCGCCTTGCATCCAGACACGAAGACAGCCGTTTTCCGCATGAATGGTCGCCGTTGCCGAACGGCGCTGGCTTCGCGGTACGGAACGGCGCAGCACTTCATCAAGGCGACGCACGGTCGCCGCATCGAGGGTGATCATGTTCGACTCCAGGTAAGGAAACGAAATCCGCAAGTCGCGCTTCGAGCCAAGCCGATTCCGCCGCCAGGGCCTCGGAACGCTTGGAGAAGGGTCCCAATCGAGGGCCGCCGCAAGGCGCCAGGTCGGCGTGCCACGCTCCGTCCGCATCGGGTTCGACATGGCTGGCGCGGCGAATCGTCAGCGTTCCCAGCGCGGTGAGATCGATCGCCTCGGAGTACAAGGCGCACGCCGTGCCGCGCGGGTCGATGAGGAGCATCACGGCTGCACCGCGTGTTGGTTGCGAACCAAGCGGCGCCGAGGCTGATCCACCAGCATCCCGTCGAGCGAGGACTGCACCCGCGAGAGCTGCAAGGCGATCTGCTGACGCAGCCGATCGTCCGTGCGGAGGTTCTCGGGGGCCACGCCTTCGACCAGCTTCTTGGCTTGACCGACCAACTCCTCCAGTTGATCGTTCGACCGGACGGACAGATCCTTGAATCGGTCGAAGAAGTCCGTCAGGTTGGCGACCGCGGAATCGCGGAACACTTTCTTTTCGCCGGCGGGTCCGCTGGAGAGCCGTTCGGTGAGGTGGGACACGAGCTTGGCGAACTCGCCGAGGAAGGCCTGTTCGGCCATCTGCACGGCTTCCTGGAAACGGCCGGCGACGCGGGCCTTCTCCTGCTCGAACAGTTCGGGACTGAGTTGCAGCAGGTAGCTTGGCGGTTCGACGTTCGGAAAGTCCCATTCGACGGCGAAGAACCCATCGAGCGACGACGGATAGTCCTCGCTCGAAAACAGATGACCCAATCGTTGCCGGGCCGACTCTTTCAGTTCCTGGTAGCGCTCCTGCAGACGAACCACGGCGTCCCGCAGTTCTTCCTGAAAATCCTCCATCTGCTTGCGGAAGGGTTCGATGCGATCGCGGCGAAGCAAGCGCATGCCTGCTTCAGGAAACGGCAGGCTGACGCTCTTGAAGTAGCCGAGCATCTTGCCGCGGACGGCCGTGACGTCCTGGTACGCCGGATGTTTGGTGTCGAGCAGCTTCTTGCGAGCGGAAAGGAAGTCGCTTTCGGCGCCGAACGATTCGGCGGCCTGCGACTTCTGTTCGTTGGTCAGAGTCTTGCGGACGCCGAACCAGGTGAACGAGACGCGTACGGCCGCGGCGTCGTGCCGCAGACGCTGAGCGGGCGAACCAAGGGGGGAGCGGTCCGTCGAAGCGACAGTCATGGCTGACTCCTATGAAGCGAGGGTGAAAGAAACGTGGGCGACGGTTAGCGGTTGGGACGATGCGTCAATTGCGTGAGGACGGGTTGCGAGCGAGCGAACGCCGCGGGCGAGCAGACGGACTATGCTCCTGCCCGAAAATGCCCGGAGCCGAAGAGGATAGGCAACGGCCTGTTGCCCACGTGCGAAGACGGTCGACCTGCTCGGCCGCGGTGACGGCAACTGGGACGACGTGATGTGCGGCGTCGGTCAGGGGTACGCCCAAAAGCGCCGCCAGCCGGCAGCAGGCTCGGATTTCGGCTCCGGTCCACGACGCATCGTCCGGTCGAACTTCCGAATCCGGAATCTCGAAGCTGCGGCGATAGAGGTCCCAGATGGCGTTTCGTTCTTCGGCATCGGGCAGGTCGAGGAAGAAGACGCCGTCGAATCGTTCAGCGCGAGCAAACTCCGGCGGGAGCTTGCTGATGTCGTTGCTGGTGCCCACGAAGAAGATGTCCGATTCGTGGTCCGACAACCAGGTCAGGAGAGTACCGAACATACGCGTGGCGACGCCGCTGTCTCCCGCGCTGCCGACTCCGCCGAGCGCCTTCTCCAACTCGTCCACCATCAGAATCGCCGGGGACATCGCCTCGGCGATTCGCAACGCCTGCCGAAGATTCGCTTCGCTCTGGCCGACAAGACTGCCCAACAAGGCGCCAAAATCAAGGATGAGAGTCGGTCGGCCCGTCTCGTTGCCCAGCGCCTTGCAGAAGGCGGATTTGCCGGAGCCTGGCACGCCCAAGAGCAGGATGCCGCGGGGTCGGACCGGTTTGCCTCCCGCCAGCGCCTTGCGGCAGAAGGCTTTGAGGTTGCCGAGCCCGCCCAGAGCGTCGAAACGTTCGTTGCCTCGGTGCAGTTGCAGGACGTTGCTTTTGCGGAGCGTTTGCGCCTTGAGTTCCCAGAGCGGCTTGGGAGCGATCCGATGATGCCGCACGATCGACAGCGAAAAGGCGCCTTCCGCCTCGTACCGAGTGAGGCCTGCTGCCGCTTCCAAGACGCGGTCGAGGTCCTCGCCCTGGGGCATGGCCTCGCGATCGTTCGACAGCAATTCGCGTGCGATCTCTTCCAGTTGCTGTCGGCTGGGGAGCGGATGGTCGAGGACGATGAACAGCTTCTCCAGTTCGGGCGGAAGCTGGATGACCGGCGAAAGGACCACGACGAACGTTCGCCGTTGCTTGCCGCTGGAGACGGCCGCGAAGAGCGTCTGGATGATCTCGGGGCTCTGCAGGAAACGATGGAATTGGTGCAGCAGAAGCAGAGTGGCGCCGCCGTTCGGCTTCGCCATGGCCGGCAGAGCCCGCAACGCCGCAAGCGGATCGGATGCGTTGTCGGTAACGAGTTGTCCTTCGACCCGTAGGCCGTGTGCCGCATCCCACGAGGCGACGGTCCAATCTCTGTCGCGCCCGTGCCGGGCGATCTCACGCTCGGCTTCATCCGGTTCGTGCGTTTGGATCCAAAGGCCGGCGAATGCGGCATTGACGTAGTCGTCCAACTGTTCCAAAAGCGTCGGCATCCAAGTTCTCCTTAAAGGCATCAAAAAAAAGGCGGGCGCCGCGAGGACATCGCGACGCCCGCAGGTAGAGGGAAGCAGGAAACAACCGATGAACGCGAACCGTGCGAGCGGCGCGGCGAGCGATTCGTTCGGAAACGATGGTCACTAACGCTTGAGTTCGGAGCGGATGCCCTCGCGAAATCCCGCGTTCCAATCCGCGGACTTTTTGGCGTTGGTGGGGATGACGCCGATCTGCTCCGCCGCCTGCAGGCCCAGGTTGCCGAGCGGCCCTTGTTTGTGCCGGACCTCGCGAACGGATTCGACTCCCTGATTGAAACCCTGGTTGAAGTCGTTGACGGGAACGCGTCGACCATCGCAGCCGAGGGCGAGGCACATCATTGCGATCGAAAGCACGTTGCGTTTCATGGTCTCTCCTTGCGAAAGGCGCACGAAAAAGGCCCTGAGACTTCGCCGCGACGAAGGCTCAGGGCTTTACGGGATATTTGGGTGGGTTATTGCTGCTGCGTTTGCTGCTGGGAGGCTTGAGCGAAAAACTCCGCCGTCTTCCGCTCTTGAACGCCGATGCCTAGCGCTCGTTCAAGAAAGCGGCTGGCTTCGAGGCATTCGGGCCCCTGGAATCCCTTGGTTTGCAGCGTCGTCTCGCCTTGCGGCGACACGATGATTTCCATGAAGCGACTCATGATCCTCTCCGAAAAGTAACGGTTGTTTCGGGTGCGAAGCGAATGAAGAGGCTGCTGCAATCCTGCAGGGCTCGCTGGAAAGGCGCCTCGGCAGACGTCCTCTGGCTACGCGCCCTGTCCGATGCGAAGCCGAATGCTGCCGTCCTCAAGACATTCTTCCGATACCGATTGGCCGGTTTTTCGAGCTTCCAGCGTGGCCCGTTCGACGGCGTATATCTGCAGAAAACGGTCCAAGTGCACCCGGTCCCCCCAGAAGCAACCATCGTAATGCCCGTCAGCTGAACTGCTCTGGCTTACCTGGTGACTTTCCTGTATTGTCTGTCTTCTCTCTTTTGAGGCTCGCAGATTGGTGCGAAGCCAATCGACAAATCGCTCAAGGAGGAACGTTATGCGAGACCATCCAGAAGGAACCTTTTTCCGGCGGAGCAGAGACAGAGTCCGCGGATAGCCCTGCAGCACCTCTGGGAGACGATTCGTCCCGAGGATCGACTGCGAACGCTGCAGGTTCTCAGCCTCATCATCGCGCAGCAACTTCAATTCCCTCCCAGCATGGAGGGAAATCATGAAGACTGCTGAACCAAGCACGGTCAACGCATTTCGGCCGCCGAATGTCGCGGCAAGCCGCACCAACTCATCGAAGGTCTCGTCGGCCCATGTCGAGAAATTGGCCATCGTCTACGTGCGGCAATCGTCGCCCACACAGGTTCTGGAGCATCGCGAGTCCACAGCGAGGCAGTACGCGTTCGCGGAGCAGGCGATCGCGTTCGGCTGGCCTCGTGAGCGTGTCCTGACCATCGACGAAGATCTGGGCAAGAGCGGCCGGAGCGCCGAGGGGCGGAGCGGCTTTCAGCGCCTGATTGCCGAAGTGACGTTGAACCACGTTGGCCTTGTGCTTGGCCTGGAACTGAGCCGTCTGGCCCGATCGTCGAAGGACTGGCATGCCTTCTTCGAAATGTGTGCGGTCTTCGGTACGCTCATCGCCGACGAGGACGGCGTTTACGACGGCAACGATCCCAACGACCGTCTTCTGCTCGGCCTCAAGGGGATCATGAGCGAAATGGAATTGCACATCATGCAACCGCCTGGAGCGAGGCCGCGACTTCAAGGGCGAGCGGGGCGAGTTGTTCTTCAGCGTGCCGATGGGATACGTGATCTTGCCGACCGGGGAGTGGAGTTCGATCCGGACGAACAGGCCCAAGGCGTCATGCGGCTGATCTTCGACAAGTTCGACGAGTTGGGCACCGCGTCCGCGGTCTTTCGGTGGATGGTCCGCAACGGCATCCGTCTGCCGATCCGCCCTCAGTCGGGCGCCAGGAAGGGACAACTGGATTGGCGTCCGCCCTGCATTGCCACGTTGGCGGAAGTTCTCCACCATCCCATTTATGCGGGGGCATACAGCTTTGGCCGCCGCCTCGCCGATCCCAAACAGCGTTTTTCATCCAAGAGACAGTACCCAGGCAGGCTGCCCTTCGAGCAATGGAGAGTCTTGCTGAAGGATCGGCTGCCTGCGTACATCACGTGGGACCGGTATTTGACGAACCAGGAACGGATGAAGCAGAACCGCAATCAATTCGATTGCCGCGCGCTCCGCGTTCGGGAATCAACTCTTCTAGGCGGCCTCTGGTCTGCGGCGCCTGCGGCCGACGAATGCAGGTGCTTTATCATGCTCACGGCAAGGCCCAGTACGCCTGCAGCGCCAAATACCTCGGCGCCGCCGCGTCGCGTTGCCCGGGCTGGCAGCACGGGTCGTCGATGGCTTGGTCGCCCAGCAAGTTCTGTGAGCGATTGAGCCTGCGGCCACGGAATTGAGCATGTCAGCACGCCGATGTCGAACACGAACGTCAGCGGCTTGAAAAGCGGTGGCAGCAACGGCGTCAACGCGTTCGCTACGACGTCGAGTTGGCCGAGCGTCGTTACCAAGCGGTCGATCCTGGCAATCGCTTGGTGGCGGGCACGCTCGAAAAGCGTTGGGAGGAGTTGCTTGCCCAGGGAGAAGCAACTCCAGGAGGAGTACGATCGCTTCGTGCGTCAGACGCCCCCGAAGTTGAGCGACGAGGAAAAGCACGCATCGTCGCACTGGCGGCCGACATCCCAGCATTGTGGAACGCCCGAGCACGACCAACGTCGATCGGAAGCAGATCGTGCGTTGTCTTGTGGAGCGGGTAACGGTCGCCTCGCGGCTCGACAGCGAGTTCGCGAGCGTGACGATCCAGTGGGCGGGCGGTTACGAGAGTCAGCACGAGATCGTACGTCCCGTCAGGAATTACGAGCAACTGCGCGACCTCGAACCCTTGCTCGACCGCGCCCAGACGTTGCGAAATGGCGGAAAGACGATCGCCCAAATCGCGGAGCAACTGAACGCCGAGGGATTCCATTCGCCTACGGGGCGAGGGCCGATCAAGAACCCCATGGTTCTCAAGCTGCTGCGGCGCCGAGATGTCGTTGCCGACGAACGCTCCGACGACGGATTGCTTGCTCCGCACGAATGGTGGCTGTCCGATCTCGCCGACGAGTTGAAGACGACGATCAGCAAGTTGCAGTCGCGGTGCTGCGCGGCTGGATCCATGGCCGGCAAACACCGGTGAGGCCGGTGTTGGATCCTCTGGGCAGACCAGGACGAGTTGGGTCGGCTTCGCGACCTGATGGTCCGAAGCCGACCCGGCAAGAATCGTCACGCCAGCGAACTGAAACGGCCGAAGAAACGGCCAGACAGCGCTGATCGCCGCCGCGATCGGAACGCGCCCCGAGTGCCGAACTCGGGGCCGAAGCACCGGCGTCGCGACGTCCTCATGACGGAACCAATTGCTTTCGTCGAACCGGTTCGCCGAACGCTCGCCAGCCGTCGTGAAACTGCGCTGAGTTGGCCTGATTCGGGCGGCGCTGACGCCAAAGCGTCGCGCGACTTCCGTCGACGTGTGTCCAAGTGCGAGTTCCCGGACGATGGGCGCGATTGCGAGAGGTCAAGCGATCCAAGCCAGCGCGGAAATCATTCCGGAAAGCAACCTGGTCCGGCACAGTGCTCTGCGTATTGTCGCGTAATGCCTCGTCCAAGAGGTTGCCTTCCGGCGAACTGCTCTGCGAGAAATTGCGGACATTGAAGGAGCGACGATGCTGGGCGACCGAAGACATCGCGTCGGTCGCCTTCTCTTGACCGCAAACCCGTCGTCCCGACTTGACGGCCTTGGCGACCAAGCAGGAGAACGCGACGGGAAAAGCAAACACGTCCTTGCCTTGTTCCAGCAAACGGCAATGCCACTTCCACGCCAGGCCGATGGCTTCCGCGATTCGGTCGCCGCGCAAGCCCGGACAAGCAATCTGCCGGAAGGAATAGCGTGCGTGCCGTTCGATCTGGGGAAGCAAAATGAGAAAGGAGGCCTGAACGGACTTCGGTTTGAAACGGACTCGTTGTACGGCTGCGATCATGGATGAATCCGCCAAGAGACGAACCATCCCCTTGCAGGGACGGTCCAGATAAGACCGCCCGCACGCCGCGAGGGAGCGAATGTTTTTTGGATACTTGGCCGCGTTGCGGCGTAGCGCAGGAGCTCCGGTTAGCCGATACAAGCGCGGACGCCCGCTCAGCAACAACAAAAGCTCGAACGTCGAGGACCTGACTATCGCCGGACTTGGGTCCTGTTAAATGGCTGCGTCGCGGCAGAATCGGCAAACTGATCCCGTGCCACTTAAGACGGCACGGTCAACCTGGAGGTATTATGCCTGAAGCTTCCAATGGCCCTCGAAGTTGTCGAAACGCATTTCTCCTTGCCGGAGGTCGAGGACCACGGGATGCCGCCAGCCTGGGTGGTTGCACGATCACCTGCTCGCCTCCTCCTGGAACAGGCGGGCTGTTCCTTCCGTCGGCGCGTCCATCCAAGTCGCCGACACGCCAGTCCGACGGCAACGCGGTCACGGACTTGCGTTTTGATTGCGACATGAGACATGGGAACCCTCGCTTCAAAAGGTTTGGGGTCAGCGAGTCTTCTCCGCCCTCCGACTGCGTTCGACCGGGCGCACCCGCGGCGGTTTCGGCAGGCCAAAGGACGGATCGGCGCACGACGCTGCGACTATCGACATTGCCACTTCTCGAAGGACTTCGAACAAGACGGACTGCGGCAGAATCGGGCCGTGCTGCGCGGCGTTCGCGAAGGCCTTCTTTCGCGAACGGTTCAAAACGTTAGTTGGCTCCACGCAATTTTCTCCTTCCAACAAAAAGTCCCAGCCTCGCGACTGGGACCAATAGCGAACTTTGGCGGCATGGGTTCATAACGGCGGCGGCTCATAGCCATCGAGCGGTTCGAAGCGGTACCCGCCTCGTTTGTGACGCCTCAACTTCGTGAACTCGGCAGGCGGCTCGACCACATACAGGTAGGGCGAAGTCAGCCCCAACTCTTCCATGCGACGCTGCAGACGGAGGGAGTCGGTGACTGCTGTGACGGTAGGCTTCTCGGCGATCATTCCCGCGATCTCTTTGTGCGTTCTTCCTGCCGCCTTCAAGCGAACGGCTTCGGCCCGGATGCGTTCTCGTTGGGGCGGCTCGAAGAGATCGATCGTCACCGTGTGAGAAAGCAATGCGCGAAGGCCGGGAACGCGGTCGGCGTCGCGAACGCACGAAGCCAGGTCCATCCTCACCCGCGCACGCGGATAAAGCTTGCCTCCGTCCGCCAGGCGAACGAGATGAACCGAGAATTCCGGAACCAGCTTTCGGAGCAAGTCGCCGAACGTTGGCGACTCGATCGCGAGCGACTCGAAATGATTGCGTAGATCGTCTCGAATCTCCCGGATGCTGTTCGGCGGTTCGATCGGGGTGGCCAACCGTTTCGCCAGGAGTTTTCCTCGATCTTCAGCGTGCGTAGCTCCTGCTCCTTGGTCGCCAGCAAGGCAACAAGGGCATCCAGCGGCGTGTTCGCAATCCGATTCGCCAGGTTACGCGTCTCAAACTGGAGCGTCGCTTGCCGCCTCTGGACCGACTCCAGGCGACCTGGAAGGTCACCGTCTTGCGAGGAACGAGCTTCGGCGATCATGCTGGCGAACTGATCCTTGAATCCTTCGAGTTGCTCAAGCGTCTGAAGGATTGCGGCAACGACGTGTCGCGCCGCCGTCGCCCCGCGAAAACCCATCGAATTCCAACATAAGTAACGCTGCGAACCGCTGCAGGAGAGGTTAGCGGTGATCCCGTTTGCGCCCCAGTAGTAGGTGCGGCCGCAATAGCGGCAGGTCGCGTGTTGACCGGGAAACCGCGTCCGCTTCCGCGGAACATTGGTGCGGTCGTTGCCGGCCATTTTTCGGCCGTTCCGAAACGCCTTGTTTCGGTCTCGAAGGAACGCGTTCAGTTCATCGAACTCTTCTTCGCTCAGGAAGGCTAAGTGGGGAGCGGAATAGAATCGTGGGCCGTCGGGATTGACGACGGAGCGCCGTTTGCCCGTCTCGTGCCTCTTCACGCTATGCTTGAAACCCCGATAAGGCTTCCCTTTGAGTAGCGGGTTGGCGAAATACATCCGAACGTCGTTTCCCTTCCAACGTTGGGAACGGCTTCGTGTGCCGCGAAGCAGCCCGGCGGCGGTGAAGTATTCGGCAACCTGGGTGCAATTGCCGCTCCCACGGAGTTGGCGATAGCCTTCGCGAATGATGGCCTCGGCCTCTGGAATCTTCTGCCACTGGTCGTATCGGTCGGCCCCTTCAGGCACCTTGTAACCTGCGATCGGGCGAGCGGGGACGATGCCGTACTTGATGAACCGATTCATCGTTTTCTGTTTGATGCGCCTGCTCGTTTGTTGGTTGTAGCCGACATGGTCCGCACAGGCATTTAGCGCATCCGTCTCCCAGTCCGCGTCGTCGGTATCGATGCAGTCGTTGGGAGAGATTGCTCGCGTTCCGTGATCTCTGGCCAGCCCCAGCAAATAGGTGGCTACCGCGCCTCGCACGATACGTCCCAAGTCTTCGGCGAACAGCAGATCAAGCGTCCGCGTTCGGATGAGTGCTTCCAATTCGGCCAGTTCTTCGCGTTCCAGCCACTCCCCTTTGGCCTTGGTGGCGATCACGTGGTACTGAATGGGAAACGAGACATACGGTTCGATTTCCGATTTGGCGTGATCGACCTGATCTTCCAAGCTTTCCTCTTTCTGATTCTCGCATCCGCTGATGCGTGCCACGATCCCCACGACGTAGGTGTGACCGTTTCGAGGTGTCGGCGCCTGCTTGCCTTTCCACATCATGCTTGATTCCTTTCAGGGTTGATTGTCGAGGATCTCCGAAAATCCTCACGGAAGTCAGCAAAGCAGGCGACCGCTCTCAAAAAGCTCTCACCGTGAGATTTCGGGATTTTTTCGAGAAAGAGACTCGCCGATCCAACGCAGCTCAGACAGGAGCTACAGAACGCTGCGTTTTTAAACAGAACGAGGCCGCGTAAGACGCGGCCTCTCGAAGGCGATCTAAGTCGGAGCCGAGCCGGGTAGGGGCCCGCCTCGCGGCGGGTTCCCCCCCAGGAACCGTACGTGCGCCTCTCGACGCATACGGCTCGACCTCAGTGACCACTGAAAGGCACATCTTTCAGCGAGGCCGTTTGGTTTTCGCATTTGAGTCGTTTCACCAAGGCCGTGAGGGCCCAGGTGAGGACCAGACACAAATTGCTCCAATCGTCGTTCCCACCGGCTTGTTGAGGAACAATCCGGTGAAGGTCGATGTCTGACGTCTCTTCGAGCGGCAACCCCGTGATGGCGCAGCGGGATTTCTGTCGCTTGAGAAGATAGACGCGTCTTTGATGCAGATCCGCGCGAGCGCGGCGAAGCAAGGCTTTCGTGCGCCGCTCCTCCCAGTACTCTTCGAGTCGCGGGTCCAGTGGGCTTTTCGTGCCCTTGACCTGCTGGAATCGAAGTCTGCGGAAGCGGGCATGGGACAGAAGCGAAACCATTTTGCCTGACGGGGTGTACGCCGTGGGCATCGTGAATTTCTGTCCGTTCACCATCGTGAGCCGGCGATAGGCTTTGCCGGCTGTCATCTTGTTGCTCCGGCGCGCCACCCATTTGCAGAACGTCCGCCACGTCCAGTTGGTCAGCCAACTGAAGACTTTGGACGAATGGTCGGTCCGGTAGTGATTGCAGAAGCCGCGAATGATCGCATTGGCCTTCAGAATCTGGATGCCGACGGGAAGAGCGTGGTTTCGGAACAACCGCGACAGCGTGTCCAAGTGCTTCCGAATCGATTGACGACGTGGCCGCACAAGGAACTTCGTCGGAGTCAACCGTTTGAAGGTTCGGCCGATGAAGTCAAAACCGTCCGTATCACGTACGATTCTTGTCTTTTCTTCGCTCAGGCGGAGACCCCGAACCGAGAGAAATTCTCGCAATTTCGGGAGGACGACCGTTTCGAGTTGCCGCCTCGAACGGGCCAGAACCACGAAATCATCGGCATAGCGAATCAGCCTCAGATCGCGGAGCTTCGCGTCCTTTCGGTTTGCCGGGTTCGTCCGCGCCTTCTTGTCGTTGACGACAAGACGCAAGGTTCGCCAGCTCCCGTCGGGAAACGGCCCGTAGATCTTGGGAGGCTCTCGTCGCGATGTCGTTCTTGGCTTCCTGGGGCCTTGGAGGCTGATCGCTGCGTTCTCCGACCGGCACTTCCGATAGCCTTTGGGCGGCTCGAAGAATGTCTCGACCGTTTCGCGCAGAAATTTACTTCCGCCCACAAGAGACCATTCGTGGAACAGGTCTTCCAGACCATGCAGAGCGATGTTGGCAAGCAAGGGCGAGATCACTCCGCCTTGCGGAGTTCCCATGTTCGTGGGGTCGAACACGCTCCCCGTGAACACCCCTGCTTTCAACCAACCGTCGATCACGCGTCGAAAGACGGGCGTCCTCGACAGGATCGCCTCATGGTCAATCTCGTCAAAGAAGCTTTTGATGTCCGCGTCAAGAATCCAGCAACATCGTGCGGACTGGTTCCTGCGACCGGCGCCTTCCGCTCCTAAGCCGCGTTTGACCGCGATGGCGGCATCGTGAACCGATCGCCCTGGACGAAAACCGTAGGAGTGCGGCTCGAAGACCGCCTCCCATTCGGGTTCCAAGGCCAGTTTCACGAGACCTTGCATCGCCCGATCTTTCAGGGTCGGGATTCCCAAAGGGCGAATCTTGCCGTTGGCTTTCGGGATGAACACCCGACGCACCGGCGAAGGTACGTAATCCTTCAGGTTCAGACCGTCCTGCACCAACTTCTCACGGGCATGGTTGGAGATGCTTGCGACTCCATCGATGCCCGGAGTTTTGCGGCCGCTGCTCTCCTGACTGACCTTGCGGACAGCAAGCAGCTTCGCGGCCCGAGACGAAACATGGAGACGTTGCAGCGACTCCATCGCCTTCACGTCGCCGCGAACCTTGGCCATGAAGATCCGATGTTGCAAACGAAGAACGGTTTTCTCGATCTGGCCCCAGTTGATCCGGTCCCAGACGAGAGAATCCTGAGGTCGATTTGCGTCTATGGTTTGAGCCATAGTCAACACGCTTCTTCCCTGTGACTTCGTTGCCTCACGCTTCTCTTCATTCCTTCAGCACATGTGGAATTCAGCTCCCTCGGACGGCGTCCGTGGGCCGGGAACTACCCCCGTATCCCATGCGTTACCCTGGGCCTTGGCTTGGTCCACGATCCTTTGTCGCACGCCACACGCCGGTCTGCCCTCCTTGAATAGTCGGGCACGTTGGCGCCTCGATACCGGTTTTCCGGAGCCGAGCGACGAACGACATGTCCCAGTTCCGATGGTTCCACGCACGGCAAAGACGGGTTCTGCTCAAAAGACCGGCGGGATTGTGAATTGCCGTGGATGGCCCTATGGGAAGGCCCCACCACCCGCGAGCCCGAAAGCCCCTCCGCATCAACAGCGCTGCGGAGTTACTATTGACGGCCCCATGCAGTTCGCTTTCGCTAACCCGCTTTGCCTTCCGACATCGGGCACGACGCGCTATTCGTCGCAGAACCGATTTTGTCACGGGCTTCCCACCTTGCGGCAGGCCGCGTGTCGGACACTCCGGCAAACAGGAGGTTCGATGCGGTCGAGTCCACCTGGAACTCTTCCGCGGTCGACAGTGGTTCCATCAGCTTCGTGAGCTACTCCTCCTTGCAAGTAAGGGTTAATAGCTATCTGGTCGCAAGGCGGGTAGGGGCCCGCCTCACGGCGGGTACCCCCCCAGGAACCGTACGTGCGCCTCTCGACGCATACGGCTCGACCTCAGATAACACTGAAAGGGCGCTTTTCAGTGAGGCCAAACTCGCGTTGTTCCGAGATGATGGTCGGTGGTACTTGCGACACCGGTCATGATCGGAAACATCGGGATCGAGCTGGCGGCAGATCGACGGCGGCATGAAATGCCGTCAACGCCTGCCTCCTGGCCATGAAGAATCGGTGCTGCGGATAGAGTTTGGTCTCTCGGCTCGCCGAGAAGCCTGGGGTTCATTTGCGTCAATGGGTTGCCCCATCGTCAACACGCTTGTCGCCCGTGACTCCAATGCAACAAGTTCATCTTCACTTCGTCGGCAATCGTGGAATTCGGCTCCCCCGGACAACGTCCGAAGGTCGGGAACTTCCCCCGTATCCCGGGCATTACCCCGGGCCTTGGCTTGGTCCACTATCCTTTATCGCTCGCCACACACCGGTTCGCCCTCCTTGTACAGTCGAGCGGGTCGGCACCTCGATCATGGGTGAACCCTTGATCGAGCGGCAAGCGACATGTCCCAGTTCCGATGGTTCCACACACGGGCAAGACGGATCCTGCTCATAAGACCGGCGGGCTTGTTGATCACCGTGGACAACCCTAAGAGAAGGTCCCACCACCCGCGAGCCCAAAGGCTCCCCCGTCTCAACAGCGCTACGGGGTTACTATTGACGGCCCCACACAGTTTGCTTTCGCTGATCCGCTTGTCCTTCCGGCATCGGGAACGACGCACTGTTCGTCGCAGAACCGATCTTGTCGCGGGCTTCCCACCTTGCGGCAGGCCACGTGCCGGACACTCCGGTGACCGGAGGTTTGGAAGCGTTGACGCTTCCAAAAATGGTTCCATCAGCTTCGTGAGCTATCATCCTTTGCAAGTAGGCATAAATAGCTAACTGGTCGCACTCGTGGATAGTGACGCGAATCCGTCGAAAATTTAGGCTTTGGCTACCGTTATCACGCGGGGTCTGACTCCGTTGCGTGGCGTACAGCCTGTCGCATCCATGTCGCCCGCGCCTGCTCCCCGAGGCGGTCGATCGCCGCGAAGACTTTGGCGAACGGACGATTCGTGTAGACGTCGAGCAAATCGTCGGAGTGCACGGCTTTCCCATGCGCCAAGAAGACGCTTGCCATCTCACCCCCCGCGTCGCGGCGAATCCAGTTGCTTGCCGTCTTGCGAAGCTTGTTGAAGCTCAATTTTCGGAATCCCGGCGTCTTCTTCCGGATACGGTCGATCAACGCGTACCAGCGATTGGGGATCTGAAAGTTGGTATGATTGCCCCGGGTCGGCTCGTCGAAGCGACGACCGCGACCATTGAGCAAAACGGCTCGCTCCGTCGCCGGAACTTCTAGCTTTTCACGCTCCGCCAACCAGCCTTCCAACGCAGCAATCGTCTCGGGCCATAGCTTCCACTCGCCGTAAATGGAACTCTTGCGACGTGTGCGCAGGATCCAGCCGTCCTTGACGCTCGTCGCGATTCCCAGGTCTCGCTCATGCGGATGTTTGCTGCGAAGGGCGATTTCATCGAGTTCGAGAGACGCCAGTTCGCCGCGGCCGAATCCGCAGTTGAGAGCCAGCAGCATCAGTAACCGCATGAAGGGGTCGGCCTGGTTCCAGCACTGATTCAACTCTTCGGCGGAGTAGGTTTGCACCTGCGCGGTGCGTCTTTTCTTGCTGCGCTCTTCCGAGGACTCGACGATGCGAACCGCACTCATTTCGAGGTCCGCCGGCCGGCGCCAGACGAAATCCGGAGACTTGTGCAACCAACGAAGAAATCGCCTGAAAAGCTTCAGACATGCCGTCGTCCAAGCAACGCTGACCGGCTGGCCTCGCTTGCCCGTCGGCCGAGCTTGCAGCACTTCGACGATCGCATCGACCTTGGCGGCATCCATTTCCGAAAGCGGCATGTCTTCGATATGCTGCTGCAGAAACGCGACGATCCGGCTCTGCAGCGAGCCCCAGGCCGTTTTCTGCCGATCCCGCCGTACGAATCTTCCGCCGATCCACTTCCCATAGGCATCAAGTGCTTGGTGCAGACGCGAAGCATCCGCGCGGCTGCGGATCATCTGTTGCCCCAGGGCGATGAGGCGTTGCCCTTCCTCCTTGGTCGATTCTTGAGCGACTTCGTTCGCAGCGGCATCGGAAAGTTCGATGCGTATGCCCTGAAAGTCCCGTTGCAGACGTCGCAGCCAATCGCCGACCATCGGACTCTCGGGCAGAAAGGCTTTCAGGTCGGGGTCCAGAGGAATGCGAGCGGTCGACTCGCCTTGGCGGACCGCCTCGGCGATTGCCATCGTCACGTCGTCCCACAGAGGGCGGTCCGGAACGAATTGGAAATGACTTGCAGGGGGAACACCGACGGTCTGAACGCAACCGCCGCGGCGATGGATGGCACCGCAGGACATCACTTCGATTGTCGCCGGCCTGTCTTCTTCGCCTCGATGGGTGGCCGCTTTCTTAAACCGTTCCGTGATCTGATTCCAAAGCCGCTCAAGGCGGAGGCTCGCCACCTTGGCTTGGTGCTCGTCGGTTCCCAGGTAGAACTTTTGCTGAGCGTAGCCAGTCGAGGTGCGCTTCCAGCCGAGGTTTCGAATGTATCGGCCCTTGGCGTCCAGACAGAGCTCTTTCTTGCGTGCCATGCTGTACGCTCATCGAGAGAGTAACAGGAGAGGAGGCATCCCCGCGAGGATGCAACTTCGGATATTCTACCCCTCAAATCAGACACGTTTTCAGACACAAATGGCACATTTGAGGCGATTCGGCAGAAGGCCGAAAGCCAGAAGTGCATAAAGCAAAACGACTTGCGACATCGGTCGCAAGTCGTTTTAGTGGAGCCGAAGGGGATCGAACCCTCAACCTCTAGAATGCCATTCTAGCGCGCTCCCAATTGCGCCACGGCCCCGGCGTTCGTTGGAACGAACCTTACCTTATGCCTCCCGCCTTCGGGCGTCAACGGCGAGTCGGCGAATCGCAGGAAAGGACAGTCCGGTCGTAGCGAAGGGTTCGCGTCAGGTGAGTTCGTTGAACGAAATATGCGTTCGCCGATTCCATTTCCATTCCACTCCTACCCCCGGGTCATTCCATTTCGACTCCATTTGACACAAATGCTTGCTCCGGAGCGTGAAACGTCGAAAGTCCGACGTAGGTCCCGTCGAAGTAGCGTCCACCCGAAACAACCTTTCAGCGTTGCCGATTCGCTCGCGGGAACCTTGGCAAATATCCGACCAAAGCGTCGCAAAACGACCTTTCGCAGCTTTACTCGCGGATCTGGCCTTGCCCACGCACTAGATATTTATAGCTACATAGCGATTCCAGCCCGCAGGGGCCGCGGGCGTGGAATTTGTCGGTGCTGATGCCGATTTCGCCGCCGAGGCCGAACTCGAAGCCGTCGTTGAAACGCGTGCTGGCGTTCACCATCACGGCGGACGAATCGACGGCGGCCTGGAATCGCTCCGCCGTCGGCAGGTGGTCGGTGATGATCGCTTCGGTGTGTTGGCTGCCGTATTTCGCGATGTGGTCGATCGCTTCCTCGACGTCGGCCACCACTTTGCAGGATAGGATCAGGTCGAGAAACTCGGCCGCGTAATCCTCTTCCGTCGCGGGTTTCGCCTGCGGAATCAGCGAGCGCGTCGCGGGACAGCCGCGGATTTCAACGCCCTTCGCGACCAGCGCATCGCCGGCTCGCGGCAAAAATGTCTTGGCGATGCCCTGATGCACGAGCAAGCTCTCGGCCGCATTGCAGACGCCGGTGCGATGCGTTTTGGAGTTGATCAGAATTTTCACCGCCATGTCGAGGTTCGCATGCTGATCGACATAGACATGGCAATTGCCCATGTAGTGTTTGAGCACGGGCATCGTCGCTTCCTCGGCAACGCGGCGGATCAGGCTTTCGCCGCCGCGCGGGATGGCGAGGTCGATGTAGCGATCAAGGTGGAGCAGCTTGCCGACGGCTTCGCGATCCGTGGTCGAGACGAGCTGAACCGCATGCGGCGGCAGGTCGGCTTGGGCGAGGCAGTCCTGCAGGATGCGGTGAAGGCAGAGGTTCGAGTGAATCTTCCTTGCCGCCGCCGGAGATCGCATTGCCGCTCTTCACGCAAAGCCCGGCGGCATCGACCGTGACGTTCGGTCGTGATTCGTAGATGAAAACACGACGCCAAAGCGGCACGCCGACTTTGTCGATGCGCAGGCCATTCGGACGAACGACGGACGAAAGCACGCGTCCGATCGGATCGGGCAAGGCAATGATTTCTCGCAGGCCCTGCGCGGCGGATTTGATGCGGGCAGGAGTGAGCGTGAGCCGATCGATGGCGGCGGGGGTCAGGCCGTAACGCGGGGCCTCGGCGATGTCCTTCGCATTCGCTTCCTGAATCTCCGCGGCTCGCGATTCGAGAGCGTTGGCGGCGAGTTCGAGCCAGCGATTCTTGTTTTTGCCGATCGCGGTCGCCAGCTTTCGCGAGGCTTCGCGGGCCTGCCTGCCCAGATCAGTGCAGTATTGGTCGAGATCCATGGACGACTCACCTTGGGCGAATGCGTGGAGGCACGCAGCGCCGTGCCGGACACTGTCGGAAGCGAACAAGTTCGCGAGGACATTCTATTCCTGGTCGCCGAGTTTCACCTGCGCGGCGGGGACTCGCTCGGGTTCTTCCAAGACGAAGGTGATGAGGATGGGGCGGGCATCGAGGGGGTGGAACTCTTTCGGCAACTGCAAGCGCAGCGGTTCCAGGTTGCGGCCTGGGCTGAAGCTACCCTTCGTCAAATCGACGAACGCGAGGACCGGCGGATTCTCTTCGCCGGTGGGTCCGACGACTTTGAGCGACGTCTTTGCGGATTTCTCTTCCTGAAACCGCACGCGGAACGGGAAGCCGGGGGGCGTGAGGAATTGGATCGGCAGATCAGCGACTTCGTAGATGCGCTTTTTCGGCTGTACCTTCGCCTTGAATGTCACCTGCTTCGGCGTCGTCTGAATGGGTCTGCCTTCGAGTTCGGTGACGACCTCAGCCACATCGCGCGTTTCGGATTCGGCCAAATCCTCGCTGGGCTTCGAAAAGACGTAAGGCGCGGTCGGCGCGTATTGAGCGCGGTCGAGCACCGCCTTCGGCCCGCGCACCAGGATGGTCGCGGGTTCGAGCTTGAGCTGCGAGAGGCGGACGTCGCCGGAGTATTCGAGCTTTGCGGGGAGCGTGCGTTCGACGATGCGGTGGACCGTGATCGGCAACGGCACGCTCTCTTCATGCAGTTCGGCGAGGACGCCGGGAGGCACGCGGAGGTGCGAGGATTCGACGCGGAGGATGTCGCAGATCGAGCTTTCGTTGTGCCGATCTTCAGAAATGACATAGGTAACAATCGCCTGCACCTTGCCCGCTTCGATCTTGCGATGCAGATCGCGCAGCCGAGATGCGGAGCCACTGAAACTCGCGGTGATTTTCGGCGAACCCGGCAACTCGATCGCGTAGTGGTCGCGCTGATGCGGCGGCAGTTGCACGACGACCGGAATCTGCACGCGATCCAGCGTCTGCTGCCCGCGGCTGTGGATATAGATCCAGACGATAAACGCAAAACAGAGCGAAATCAGCAACTCGACGCCGAGATGCCGATTCCGCGGATGCGAGAGTTTGTGCAGCAATCGCATCGGTGAAAGCTCCGGGGGGGGTGAAAAGCCGGGTTAAGAGTTTTGGGTTTTGAGTTTTAAGTTTTGAGTTTAGGTTTTGAGTTTAGGTTTTGAGTTTAGGTTTTGAGTTTAGGTTTTGAGATCAATTCAGCAGATCGACGAGACGTCGCGCGAGGTTTTCGCGGGGGACGGGCTCGAATTTCCCGCCGAGGGCCAGCGAAATGCGGCCGGTTTCCTCGCTGACGACGAGGACGATCGCGTCGGTTTCTTCCGTGAGCGCGAGGGCGGCGCGGTGACGCATGCCGAAGTGCGGTTTGTTGCCGACGTGGTCATGCGTTCGCATCGGAAGCTGGCAGCCGGCGGCGACCACCCGACCGCCGACCAAGACGACAGCGCCGTCGTGCAGCGGGCTTTTCGGGACGAAGAGCGTTCGCATGAGCGGAGCGCTGATACGGCCGTCGATGCGTTCGCCGGACTCGATAAATGGGTCGAGCGACACTTCGCGCTGAATCGCGATGAGGGCGCCGATGCCGTCACGCGACATCGCCTCGGCGGCATCGGCGAGCGGGTCGGCGATCGGATGTTTCGAGGGCGCCCATGCTTGCCAGAAGCGTGCTCGGCCCAGCATCATCAGGCCGCGGCGCAGTTCCGGTTGAAAGAGGACGACAAGCGCCAGCAAGGCTCCAAAGAGCATGTAATCGAGGACGGCCCCGAGTTCCGGCAGGTCGAGGCCTGCGATGATGATTTGAGCGAGCAAGAACAGCGCGACGACGATCAAGCCGAGCCCTCGGCCCATCATCGACCCAGCGCCGGTCTTCGACAGGAAACGCAGGAAGCCGAACATGACGACAGCGAGGATCACGATCTGCACGAGATCGCGCGTGCCGAGCGATTCGTAGATCTGCGTCAAGCGCGTCAGCATCGGCAGCCTCCTTGCTGCGGCGGGTGTTTCGTTCGTGACAACCCTATGTCACTGGACATGCCCGCTCTAGTGCGGGATACGCCACTTGGCTTCGGCCGCCTCCATCGCAGCGGCGACGCGGACGACGTCTCGCATGGCGCCGACATCATGCACGCGGAAGATACGGGCCGTGCCTCGAGCCAAGGCCCATCCCCCGATCGCGGCCGTGGCCACCGCGCGTTCGTTGCGCGGCCGGCCGGTGATCTGCCCCAAGAATCCCTTCCGCGACACTCCCAATAGGACCGGCCTCTCGTGTCGCGCGAAGTCGTCGAGGCACGCGAGGATCTCCATGTTGTGCTCGAAGGTTTTACCAAAACCAATGCCTGGGTCCAACGCCAGCTTGCCCGGCGCGATCCCCTGTTTTTCCAGGGTTTTCAGCCTTTCTCCGAAGTAATTCGAGATCGTCCCAATGACATCGTCGTAGCGCGGATTTTCTTGCATGTCTTTCGGCGTGCCCTGCATGTGCATGAGCACAGCGCCGGCGTCGTACTTTCGAACCACGTCGGCCATGTAAGGATCGCCGGTCAATGCGGTCACATCGTTGATGATGTGGGCGCCGACGTCGAGACAACGGCGCGCGACCTCTGCTTTCATCGTGTCGATCGACAGCGGGACCGGCGTCTGTTTCGCAAGCCCTTCGACTACGGACAAGACGCGCCGAATCTCTTCGTCTGCGGAAACAGGATCGGAGCCGGGGCGGGTCGATTCGCCGCCGATATCGAGCAGGTCGGAGCCTTCCGCCACCAACGCGAGCGCGTGATCGATGGCGGCTTTCGCATCGGACCAGCGGCCGCCATCGGAAAAGCTGTCGGGCGTCACGTTGACAATCCCCATGACAAGGGCTCGCTCGCTGAGATCGAGCGTTTGACCGCGAATGTTCCAAAGGTGCCGCATCGGATGGTCCTGCAAACGAACGAACCCCGGAAGATGCCGGGGGCCATCCCAAACGAATCGATGTTTTCCCCGGATCCTTCCAGGTTATCACTTACGGTCGCGGAGCGCAATTCGGATCGCCCGGCGGAGCCCAGCGTTCCATCATGGCGGCGATCTGCACGCCCAGAACATGAGCGACCTGGAAGTCCGCCGTGGCTAAACTGCCGCCGATTTCCGGTTGGAAGTTCGCACGCGGCGTCAACAGCACGGGCTTCGCCTTGGCGTAGCTCTCGGGGTTGAGCGCGTCCTTGCGTTTGAAGCTTTCCGGCATGCCGAGCGGCATCCCCGTGCGAACGTCGCGATAGATGACTTCGACGCCGACGACGCGTTCGATGTCGCGCACTTCGCCGAGCTGAGTGAAGTTGACGACGTTCTTGTTGACCGACACGATTTTGCAGAGCAATTCCGCATCCGCCGCCTCACGCCGACCGACGACGCGATACGGCGTCTTGGATTGGATTTCTTCAATCACGATCCTCGTGAAATCGAATTCAAGACCGCGTTGGTAGGTCGCGTTTTCGAAGATCGGAACGTAGATCGTCTTGATCGAGGGATCGTGCAGCGGAGCGCTAGTGTAGCCGAGAAGGTTCAGGTGGCCGTTCTGAGCGCAGCCGAGGACGGTCAGCAGGAAGCCGAGGGCGAGCAACGTCAGTGGGTGTCGGATTCGCATCATCATGGCTCCTGCCGTGCTTCGATGTCGCCCTCTCGCTTCCTATGTAGCCCTCTCGCTGCGCGAGAGTAAGCGGCAGACGCCCTGCGCGATCGCATGGCATGCATCCGCTTACCTCTCGCGGAGCGAGAGGGCTACATAGGGTCAGCTCCCCTTCTTCTCGCCGCCGCCCAACAGGTTGGGTAGGAAGCGAGGGGCGGAGGCGTTGCCGTCCGCGGGGTTGGGATTCGCTTCGGGGCCCGCGAAGAAGCGGCGGATGTTTTCCGTCACTCCCGTGCCGCCGCCGGTATCCGCTTGAGCCGCGTCGCGGATTTCGTTCATCTTTTCCACGGACATGCGGGCGAATTCGGTGTTGCCGTAACGGCGTCTCACGAGTTCGTAGTAGAAGTAGGCCGACCCTGGATGGCCCGTGCGGCGGTAGAACTCGGCGATGCCGAAGTCGCGTTCCGCTTGTTGGATATTGATGCTCTTGAGCTGCGTATCCATCCAGGCCATGTCGTTCTGCAATTGCGGGTAGGCCCGAGCGTAGTTGTCCAGAATCTTGCGGCACTCTTCGAGCACGCGTGTGTCGTAGGCCGGGCCGTTGTTGGTGATCTGCTTGCAGATGATCGCCTGCTTGATCGCCTTGGGAGCGAGCGGGCTGTTCGGATAATTCTCGAACAGTTGCGTGTAGTAGTAGTCCGCGTCGCGATAATCCTCGCGGAAGAATTTCACGGTCGCCATGTAGAAGAGCGCCGTCTCGCCGAGCGGGCCGCGGATGTCGTTGAGGCGGACCTCTTCGAGAATGCCCAGCGCGTGGCCTTCGGCATCGAAAGTCGGCTTGTCCTTGCTCCAGTGGAAGTAGCTGGAAGGCATCACCCAATAGCGTTTGCCCTCGCGTTTTTCCTCATACTGCTGCATCGTCTGACGCGTGTCGTCGAGCCAATAATTCGCGATGTCGAACAGCTTGCGGTTCACCTGCTCCGCGTATTGGCCATGGCCGAATCGCTTAAGGTAGCTTTTGAAGGTCGCTTCCGCATCTCGGTAATTGTTCTGCAAACGCTGCGATTCGCCTTCGTAATAGAGGGCTTCTTCCATCACGGGCAGCGGCAGCTTTTTCGATTTGGCGATGTTGCCGAAGATTTTCTCGGCCTTGTCGTAGTCCTTGTTTTGGAAGTGACGGCGAGCGCCGTCGAGGTCGGCCTGGGCTTTGGGATCGAGGCCGTAGCGGTCTTTTTCGAGCTTGCCGTCGCCGCCGAGCACGAGGCTATCTTTGGGTCCGTCGGGAATCTCTTCTTTCTTCTTCCAGAAGGCGACCTTATCAAGGACGGAGGTATTCTCGGCCGCGGGCGTGTAATCGCCTTCGCTCTTCTTCCACGGAAGGAAGCTCTGGCCGGATGCGCATCCGGCGGAGAGGAGCAGGAGCAAGCACGGCAGCAAACAAAGCCGCCGGGGACGGGCGGATCGCGCCCATCGACGTGCGGTTCGGATTGGATCGTCCATGATCACGCCATTAGCTCCCCAAGTAAGGCAACAGCTTCGGCCGGCGGCCTAACAGGTAGGACACGCTGTCGTCGAGCATCTGCCTCACTTCCCTCCGTGTCGCGGGATCGTCGATTCCTTTCCAGCCTTCGCCGCCATGTCTCATCCGCCGCATCGCCTGCCACGCCTCGATCGAGAGCGGTCGGCGTTCGCGAAACGTATTCCAACACGATCGGCAAACGATTCCCCCTGCCGCCGCACTGTACGCCAAGCTGTCTTCCCCGATGTCGTTCCCGCATGCGGCGCAGGCATCCAGGGCGGGTCCATACCCCAACTCACGCAACAGCACAAGCTCGAATTGCGCCAAACGCGGGCCGGTCGCGATGCCGGGCTGTCCCAGGTCGCGAAGCGTCTGCATCGCCTCGTCGAAGGCGGGCGGATGCGGATCGTGGTCCTGGGACAGATCCGAGAGACAATTCCGCGAGATAGTAGCCGCCATAGAGAGCCGACAAATCGCGGCGCAACGACGGGAACCGTTCGCGGACCTGGGCTTCGGTCAAGAGATCGAGCCCGGACGCTTTGCGGATGAGGACGATACGCACGCATTCAAAAGATCAAGCGACGATTCAAAGGAGGATTTGAGCTGCTTCGCCCCGCGAGCCAGAGCGCATCTTGCCATGCTCGCGCGTCCAGACCGCGATACGACTGGTTTCGCTGAAGTCGTAGAGGCGGATCGTGAGGCCGAAGGCTTTTTCCGACATGCTGATTGCTGCCTACTTCCCCGCTGGGGAGAGGGGTTGGGGGTGAGGGGGCTCGCCCGTGCATCATCTCCATCGCGCAGCAGTAAGCCCCACCGTAAGCCGCAAGCGCACGGTGGGGATGGAAGCGGCGGGTCGTCTGATCCCCCACCGTCGCTTGCGCTTACGGTGGGGCTTGAGGATAAACTTTACGTCTTAGCACGGGCGAACCCCCTCACCCCCAGCCCCTCTCCCCAGCGGGGGAGAGGGGAGCAACGCGGGTCACTTCTCCGCGATATCGGGATAGCCCAACTTGCCGAGCCAGTGGCGTTCGCGTTGGCGCATCTCGCGTTCGAGCTTCGGCGATTTGTCGTCGTAGCCGCAGAGATGAAGCAATCCGTGGATGACGTAAAGCGCCAGCTCGACGTGAACGTCGTGGCCGCGGTCTTCCGCTTGCTCCTTCGCAACTTCCACGCCGAGGATCAGTTCGCCCGCAAGCTTCTTTCCTCCGCCGTCGCCGAGGGGAAAGGTCAGCACGTCGGTCGGTTCGTCATGCTCGAGAAATTGCTTATTCAGTCGATGGATTGTCGGATTATCGACGAAGGCGAGGCTTATCTCGAAATCGGGGATGTTCTCGCCGGCGAGCACCGTCCGCACCAACTCGCGCATTTTGCCGCGATCGATTTCGACGACTTCCTGAGGCGTGGCAATGCTGACTTTCGGCATGGCGTTCGACATTCTCTGAAACGGATCAAGGTATCCTTCAACTATAACGGGTCTGCGACGTACGGCCATCGAAGTGATCCAGGCGACACACAGCAAGGTTGCCGAACATTCCCCCATCGAGGCGCATGGGGAAGAACGACACGATCGGCACATCCGTCACAACCGACATCATTCGCCCCGCCTGCCTCCTCGGCATGGCCTGCATTTTCGGATCGAAACATTCGGAAAATCGCGACTTTCCCTCAAGACCGCGTTGCGGGTCGCCTCGGGAAAAACCTACCTTTAATAGAGTCGAGGGTCGCACCGTCTTTGCCGACGTTGCGGAATAAGCCTCCTCGAACGGTTTCGCCGAAAGGCATCAGGCGATCGAAAAAAGGAAGCGATTTCGGCCGGATTGGCTGAAGTGGCTTGATCCCATGTGGAGTAGCATCATGAACGTTCGCATCTTTGTTTTTCTGGCGCTGTGCCTGACTGCTGTCGGCTGCCGCCGCCAAAACACTACCGCCGCGTACTGCCCCTGCCCCACAGTCGCCGCGAGCCCGGCTCCTTGTCCTATGCCGATCCCGGCTCCGTGCCCGTGAGGTCGATGTTGCCGCTGTCGGAGCGGCGCGAAGAAATTGCCGTGCAGGGCAATCCGTTCGCGCTCCGCTCCGCGTCGCGGCTGCCCGGAAACCCTTCTCATGCGTTCTTGGATCGCCGCGTTCGCTTGCTTCATGATTCCGGCCCTTACCCACGCGGAGCAGGTCCGGTTTCGTTACGTTCCCGCCGACGGCAACAGCGCGATGCGCGCTCAGCCGGTCGGCCCCGGTGGTTCGCTCGCGGAAAACCTCCGAGGCATCAGTTATGCAGCCTATCCCTTCAACAAGGTGTATCGCCCCACGCACATGGTGATGTTCTGGCACCCCTATTCGGGCCGCTACGCCAACATCCCGCTGACCCTCCCGGAAAGCGTGCCGACCGTTCAGCGACGGCCGGATGCGATCGTCTACAACTACGGTATCTACGAAATCGAAGCCCTCTTCCTGCCCGACGGCGCCGTCGATGTGATCTACAACAGCGGCTATCTCCGGCCGCTCCCGATCCCGGGCATCGAACCGCGATAATACGCTGTAGAATCGATGAACTTCCAAAGGCCCATCTGCCGATGACGAGAATAACGATCGTCCGGCTTATTTGGGCCTCGTCATGCGGCGAAGATGGGCAACGTGTCTGCTTTGGCTGACGCCGCTCGTGTTCGGCTGCAAGACCGCAACGGCTCCTCCAGACGATGCTTTGCTCATCAATCGACATCCCATCGAAGGGCGAGTCTCGCTCGTCTCCTCTCCGCTGATCGCCTACCACGAGCCGGCGCCGCCGACGGTGCCCTGGAATGCGCGACCACGTACGGATCTTGCAAACGACACGCCGACTCGGCGATCGCATCCAACCGTAGAGCCGGAACCGCGAACCGTGCCAGGCGTGCTCACGAACTATCCGAAGGCCGGGGAAGAGCCCAAATTGCCGGACAAGCTAACGGCTTGACTGGCCAAAAGGAAAACGCCGGAGCAAATGCCCCGGCGTCTAAAACCTCCACGTGTGCCGTTTCGAAAGCTTTTGAGAACCCGCAGTGAATCGGGGGTGCCTCACGCCCAGGTTTCGGATCCCACTACAGGGTGGGCTTGCAAGCGCCAGGCGGTTACAAAAATCGGCTCCCAGCGGGTACTCGCATCGGTTCGTCAAAAGTGCAAACGATGACGAACACTGCAGAGGTGCTCTAAGTGTACACGGCTATGGGCTGCAAATCAACTGCTGGCGCGGCGCGAAGGGCATATTGCGCAGTAAAGGGATGCAACCGCCATACTGTACGTAAGTTCCAGATAGTATTACGTTTTATTTATTATTTTTTCAGCTTGGGAACCGCTTGGTTTCATCTGAGCGACATTTCACGCAACCGTCTTATTATTATCATGTTAAGTAAATCCATTTCTTGGGCGACGCATGGAGGAGGGAATTCAATTCCCACCTTTTCAATGGTTGAATGGAGACGTTTGTGCCGATTGTCACGAAGGTTACGTTTGGCGGGATGACGGGAAAGACAGCGCGTGTTGACAGGTCAGCTGGCGTGGTCTATCATTCGCCCCGTCAATTGGACGCATGAACGCATCGGACGGCCAGCCAGCCCCTCTGCTTCTTTCGTCGTCTTGCTGACGTAAGCAGCCTCACCCGTAACGAGGTTGTTTTCGCCAATCGAAATCGAAGTTTCCTGTTCCGAGTGACGCATGGACGTGTCGCCTGGACAAGCCAGGAGCGCAAGGATTGCGCGCCGAACGGGGAGCTGAACGAGCGAGGATCCGGATCGACCCAGTTCCCTGCCCATAGGCCAAGGATTGGCCGACGCAGGCGATACGGAATGCGAGGGTCGGGAAGCTTCGGCTTCCAGAGGGATGGGAGACGACCGGACTCCGATCGCGGGTTGACCAGGGATTGGTCGAACCGCGAACCTTCCCACGCGGAAGGCAAACCCCTGCCTCGGCAGGGTTGGTCAATTGCAAGGATGCGTTCGACCACCAGGTCGGCCATGCGAAGGATCGCAGCGGCCGACCTTTTTCTTTGATGCCGTTTACCGGGGAGCCGTAGGCGACGCCGCTCGCAGCATCTCAAATAGTTCGATGTGACGTTTGGCGACTTCGCTCCATGCGAAGTCCGCCGCGAAACGCGTCGCTGCCTCGCCCATGCGGATCGTTTTCGCTGGATCCGCGGAGAGCCTAGCCATCGCTTCGCTCAGCGAGGCCGCATCCTCCGGCGGCACGGTCAGTCCCGTCTCGCCCGGCCGAATGAGATCGACGAGTCCCGCGAGCGTTGTGGCAATCACGGGCGTGCTCGATGCGAAACTTTCCAGGACGACCAATCCAAACGCCTCCCAATCTCGCGACGGCACCGTCGTGAACAGCGCGTTCTGATACAGGTACGCCTTCAGCGGCATGCCGACGCCGCCGAGGAAGATCACGCGATCCGCAAGCCCCAACTGTTTCGCCTGTTCTTCCAACCCAGGCCGATCCTCGCCATCCCCTGCGATCACGAGCGGCAGCGAACCCGCGGGCAGCCGAGCATACGCATCAAGCAAGACATCGACGGCTTTCCGCTTTCGCAATCGCCCCAGAAAGAATGCGTATCCTCGCGGTTGGATACGCGGCTCCAACCCTTCGGGACGCGGCGCAGGCACAGTAAATTTCTCGTAGTCCACGCCATTCGGAATGCGAAGGATCCGCGGATGGTCTGGGCACAACCGACGATAGCCATCCTCCGTGAATCGGCTGATTGCGATCAACGCATCCGCTTGCTTGCATGCCTCGGCATAACGAGGCAGCATCGAGCGCTTGTTCGCCCGATGACTGTGCGGATTCACGTCGCCGCCATGGCTGGTGATGGCGATCGGCACTCCCAGCTTCGCCTTCGCCAATCCCGCGAGCCAACCCTGCGGATAAATGCTGTGGCAATGCACAATGTCGAACCGGTGTTTTCGATGCGCGCGCGTGAGAAACCACCGATACCAACTCACGAACAACCGCGTGGAAAAGAAACGCGGATGGCGAATAACCGGATACGGCAATTTCCCATCGTCCGCCCGCAACGGAAGACGCGGATGCGGAGCCAGCACCGTTGGCTCATGGCCCAAAGCCAGAAATTGCCGAGCGAGCGCATCGACGACGAACTCCTGTCCGCCGATCTTCGGCAATGCCGTTTCCGTGTACAGACAAATGCGCACGCCACGCTCCTGCGTCGTTCTTCCGCTCGCGGCTTAGCGTTCGCTCGGAACCGGCGAACGCTAAGCCGCAAGCGGAAATCCAAAACCAGGCGAACCGCGTCGCCAGGGATTGTTTTTGTCTTTCCTCCCCGTTAGACAAGACACCATATCTAGGAGGCGGACATGGAACCGGTGCGACCTCTGCCCGCGCCGCAACTCGGATCGCTCGAAGAACGCCTCGAACGAGGCGACATCGTCCCGCTACAGCCCTGCCCTTTTCCGCTCCCGTCCGAATCGGATCGCGAGTTTCTCCGCTCGCTGAAAGTCCGCGGTTCCAAGAACATCAATTTCAACCCCACGACTTCTGCCGTCAGCGGGTTCCGCCAGCTGAGCGACGACCAACCGACACAGTTGCAGAGAATTCTCGGCGACTTCTCTTCGGCCGCGTGCGAAGCGTTGCGGGCTGCGCTGCGTTACACGCTGAAGCCCGACCGCGCGACGTTTCGACCTGAAGAAGAAGCGACGCGACGCCTTCGCATCACGGCACGCAACGATCTTTTGCATATCGACGCCTTCTCGACTCGGCCCAGCAGCGGCTGGCGTATCCTTCGCCTGTTCGTGAATCTGCATCCCACCGATCTTAGAGTGTGGGCCACCTCCGAACCTTTCGCGAAATTGCTCGAGGAGTTCGGGTTGCAAGCCGGCCTGCCTGAATCGGAAAAGCTGACGTGGATGGAGCGCGTGCTCAATCTCTTTCAGAAGAGCGAAAAGGCGACGACGCCCTACGACCAGTTCATGGTCCGCTTCCAGCGATTCCTCAAACGCAACGCCGATTTCCAGGAGCATGCCCGCCGCACCTTCTGGCACTTCCGCCCGGGCGACGCCTGGCTGGTGATGTCCGACGGCATCGCGTATGCGGAAATCCGCGGTCGCTACGCATTGGAGCATTCGTTCTTCGTCAGCCCTGAAACGCTCGCCCTGCCCGACCTCGCCCCCGCCGTCTAATCCGCGCACCGGCAAAGTGCCGAACCTTACCGCACCGCTCGAGGAGCCGCGCACGTAGTAAGCGGTTTTCGTATGTCGCCAAACCAAACCGCTTACTGCGTGCGCGGCACTTGCGAAACCGCACGTCCGTCCACCAAAGTTGTCAACTTTCGGCAACACTTCAATTCGTGACCTATGTTTGGTTGCGCTGCCGAACGCGTTGGCGTTTCGTCGCGCCAATATTGAGACACGCTCCATGTCCATGCTCGCTTTCGACAACGTCGCGAAGGACTACCGCGGCGGCTTTCTGGGCCGTCAACGGCTTCGCGCCGTTGATGGCGTTTCGTTCACTGTCGAGTCGGGCGAAGCGTTCGGCCTGCTCGGCCCGAATCGCGCGGGCAAGACGACGCTCGTCAAGCTATTGCTCTCGCTCTGTCGTCCGACTTCGGGAACCGTCACACGCCTGGGCCGACCCGCGAGTGATCGCTCCACCTTGGCTCGCGTCGGCTACGTTCACGAAAATCCCGCGTTCCCCCGCTATCTCACGGCCACATCGCTGCTTCACTATTTCGGTTCGCTGACGCTCATTCCCGAGCCGACCGTTCGCAAGCGGGTGCCGGAGTTGCTGCAACTCACCGGGCTCGCGGACCGCGCCCATGAGCCGATCTCGCGATTCAGCAAAGGCATGGTGCAACGCCTCGGCCTCGCTCAAGCGTTGATCAACGAACCCGACCTGCTGGTCCTCGATGAGCCGAACGAAGGCCTCGACCTCGTGGGCCGACAACTGGTTCGCGACGTCGTGCAACGGCAGAAGAGCCGCGGCGGTTCGGTCCTCTTCGTATCGCATGTGCTGACCGAAGTCGAAAAAATGTGCGACCGCGTGGCAATCCTCGTCGGCGGCAGGACGCAGTTCGTCGGCAGACTCGACGCGCTGCTGCGCGATTCCGCCGGGCTGACCCGCCCGCTCGAGGTCGCGCTGAAGCCGTATTACGATTTGCAACCCTCCCCCCAGGCCAGCGCCGCCTGAGGACGAATCACTATGAACGCACCCTCGCTGATTTACGCTCTCCGCTGGCTGACTCGCGACACCTTTCGCCAGGCCGTCGCGGGCAAAGTCTTTTGGCTGATGCTCGGCGTCAGCGCTCTCGCCGTCGTCTTCTGCCTCGGCGTCGGCGTCGAAGGCGGCAGCGTCCGCGACGAAGGCGAACTCTACTCGCCCGACGGCAAACTCGTGATGCCGAACTCCGGCCCGCCGGGCACGCTGTCGCTCTTCTACGGCGCCATGACTGTCGAAATGGCCCGCGATCGTGCGTCGGCCGTCGAATTGATCTACCTGATGCTCGCTTCATGGGTAGCCGGCGCCGTCGGCCTGCTGCTGACGTTGATCTGGACCGCGAGCTTCATCCCCGAGTTTTTGCAACCCACCTCCGCCACAGTCCTGCTCGCCAAACCGCTGCCTCGGTGGGTGTTTCTCGCGGGCAAATACCTGGGCGTCGTGCTGTTCGTCGGCTTCCAGGCAACCATCTTCTTCGTCGGCACCTGGCTTGCCCTCGGCTCGAAAACCGGGATATGGGTGAATGCGTACCTTGCCGGCATCGTGCTGCTGACGCTGCAGTTTGCGGTGTTTTATGGTTTCTCAGTGCTGGTCGCCGTGAGTTGGCGAAGTTCCGTCGCTTGCGTGCTCGGCGTCATCCTGTTGTGGGCCTCTTCGTTCGGCATCAACTACGGCCGATTCGCGGCGATGGCGATGCCGCAGATCGGCTCGCACGCCCGGCAGATGTCGCCAACCACAAAATGGCTGATCGACGCCGCTTATTGGATGATGCCGAAACCGGCAGACATGGTCATCACGCTGCAAGATCTGCTTTCCGCGGACAAGCATTCCGCCACCTTCCGCAACGCCCCCGTCGTCAAAGACGCCCTCGCCCGCGGCGCCTATGACCCGCTGCTTTCGCTCATCTCCTCGCTGGGGTTCGGCATTGTAATGCTGGGTTTGGCAGGGGCGCAACTCGCGAAGGTCGAGTATTGACGCGATAGTTAGCCGCGACGCGAAGCGGAGCGCGGACTGGTTGCGGCGCAATCGCACGGCGTTCCGTCCGCGCTCCGCTGCGCGTTGCGGCAAACCCGTCAACGCAACAAACCCCGGCTCATCGCCGGGGTTTGCGGTTCACGACACGTCGTCGTCCGAAGCTACTTCTTCCTCGCCTCCTTCAGCGTCGTCAGATACTCGACCACGTCGGCGAGTTCCTGAGCGGTCACATTCTTGTGAAGGTCCGCGGGCATCAGGCTGATGGCGGTCTTCTTGAATTCCTCCACTTCGGCCTTCTTGAACGTCCGCTGGATGCCGTCCGCGCCTTTCAGCACAATGCCTTCCGCGGTGTTACTGACGAGAAGGCCCGTCTGCACGCCGCCGGCTTTCGTCTCCACCACGTAGGTTTCGTAGTTGTGTGCGATGCCGGCACTTGGGTAGAGGATCGATTCCCAGATCGCCTCACGGCTCAGCTTCTTGCCGATCTCCGAAAGGTTCGGGCCCACGTCCTTGCCGTCGCCGTTGACGATGTGGCAGGTGTTGCAGGTCGTTTCCTTGCTCTTGAAGAGCGTGTGCCCCTTCTCGGCCGAGCCCTTCATCTTCACGAGATCGGCGATCGCGGGGAGCGGGCGGTCGTCCTTCGAGCGCGGCGAGGGGAACAGCGTTTCGGCCTGCTTCTTCAGATCGTTGAACGGCGACGACGCGAAGGCGGCGCCGGCGGCGATCTTCAGATCTTCCGAGAGCTGCTTCGCCTGGGCCATCTTGATGATCTGGCCTGCGCCGGTCTTCGTCTTCGCCAGCGCTCGCAGCGCCTGCCGGCGAATCTCGCTATCGCTCGCCTTGTCGTGCACAATCGGCAGCAACACGCCGGCAGCGCGATCGTCCGCCGCGAGTGCCAACGCCTGCACGGTGGCGAGTGCTGCTTCCACATTCTTCCCCGCGGCAGCATCGCCGAGAAGCTTGGCCTGGCCTCGCTCGAGCAATGCCTTGGTCGCATTGACGCCGAGCTGTTGACCCGCATTCTTCTGAGCGATGGCGAGCAACTCGGGGAAACGTTTCGCATAGCCGAATTGGCCGACAAGTTCGACGACCGTATTCGGATCCTTCGTGTCTTCGAGGATCTTGTCGAGCGTGGCCGCGAATTTGGCGTTCTTGTTCGGGTCCGCGTTCTTCAGCCGTTTCACCGCTTCGATCGAAACGAACTGCTTGCGCTTCGCATCGCCAGTGCCGTCAGCGGTTAGCAGGCTGATGAGAGCGGCATCCTTCGCTTCGCCCGCGGGTTGGAAGTCGAATGCACGCAGCAAACGCGGCATCTCTTCCGCCATCTGGCTCGGATCGCGGATGATCTTTGCCAGTAATTCCGGCGTCTGCGCCGCACGCGAACGCCAAATGACGTCGCGAACCGCGGGATCGATCATCCCCTTCGACTCGGCCTTTTTCAGATACGCGCCGAGGTAGGCGTCCCACTGCTTGTCGGCGCCGATTCCGAGGGCTTCGAGATACCAGCGGTCTTCGCCGTCATGCTGCAAGGCGAGTTCCGCCCATAGACCAGCCGCATCGGCTGACTTGGAGTGACGCAGGGCGATCACGCACTCGCGGCGGACTTCCGGCGCCTTGTCGTGCACCAGCGCCTTGACGATGGGAATCAGATCGAGCTTCAGCTCCCGCGCCATGCGAACGCCGACGACACGGATATCGGGTTGCTGATCCTTGATCGCTTCATCCACAGTTTGCTGGCCGCGTCCCTCGATCCGGCTCAGCAACCAGAAGGCGCGGGCACGCAGACGCTGATCGTCCGACTTCGTCAGCTTGATCAACTCGCCCTCGGCCGATTTGCCGTCCTGATTCAGCTTCGTGTAGGCAAGGTAACGGGTGGCGAGGTTCGGGCTCTTCAGCGCCACCGCCGCGCCCGCTGTCGTCGTCACATCGACCTTGGGCACGCTGACCTTCGATCCCTTGGGAGCGACGCGGAAAATGCGGCCACGGTCGCTGTCGCGCTGGGCATGCCCGCCGACGCCCGGATCGTACCAGTCGGTGACGAAGAGCGCGCCATCAGGAGCGACGCAGACGTCGGCCGGGCGGAACCAGTTGTTCTTCTTGCTGCCGTCGAGGATGTTGACGATTTCCGCCTTGTACCCTGCCCCGCTCTTCGTGGCCGGGTAAGCGCGGACGATGCTTGGGCCCGCATCGCAATGGATCACTTGACCCTGGAATTGCTTCGGCAGCAACGTGCCCTCATACACGCAGATTCCGGTGGGCGAACCGCCGCCCGTCTGAAGCAGGTTCGGCACGACGCCCGGATCATTCAGGTGCCAGTGCTTCAGCGGCGTGTCCTTCTCCATGTTGGTGCGCGGCGTGTTCCAGCCAGCGCCGGTCACTTCATCGACATAGCCGTAGTTGCCGAATTCCATGACGTAATTGATGCGGACGCCGCGATTGCCGTCGTCGTCGTTGTCCGACTGCCACAGGCCGCCGAAAGAATCGACAGTGACTTCGTAGTTGTTGCGGAAGTTCCAGCCGAGCGTTTCGAAATTGGACCCATCGAGATCGCAACGAAACGCCATGCCCTGACGATACGGCTGACCATTCGCCGACACGGTATTTCCGGCGAGGTCCTTCACCGCTTTGCCGTCCTTGTCGAAGACGGCATTTCCCGTATTACCAAAATTCCAGTAGAGCTTGCCGTCGGGGCCGAAGAGGAAGCTGTGGGCCGAGTGGTCATGCTGCGGCGAGCCGGTCTTGGTGAAGAGGGCTTCCTTCTTGATGATCTTGTCGTTGTCGTCTTTGGTGAACACCCAGATGTTGGGCGTCGCGGAGACAATGACCTTGTTCCCCAGCACGCAAATACCCATGGCGGAATCGACGTCGCGGCCCTGGTAGAAGGTGGTGGTCTTATCCGCTTTGCCGTCGCCGTCGGTGTCTTCGAGGATGAGGATGCGGTCGCCGGCGGGGCGTTTGCCGTTATTGCCGCGATAATTCACGACGTCGCAAATCCAAACTCGGCCGCGATGATCGATATCGAGGTTGACGGGATTGGTGATCATCGGCTCGGAAGCGAACAAGGTCGCCTCGAGTTCGGGATGCACATCGAGATTGGCGACGGCATTGGCGGGATCATGCTTGGCGTCTTCCGCGGACTTCTTGCCTTGCGAATGGCCTCGTCCGCCCAAAAACGTCGCGACGGCGAGGCCGACCGCGGCGAAAAACGCGAAACGAACGTTGTTCATCGAATCCTCGGGGTGGGAATGCGGTGGGAACCGCGCGAGCGGCTACCAGATGTTGAATCCGAAGCGGCGCGGTGGGTCAACCAAATTCCGCACGTCAAAACCCATGGCGACCTTGCAGGCGAACGTACGCGCAAGGAAAAAGGCGAAGACACCCGCAGATGCCTCGCCCTTTTGTGATCAAGCCGAATTACGAACCTGCTTTTCCGAGGTTGACGACGACCTCGTTTCGTCCCGCCTTCACTTCTTGGCGCAAAGGCGAATCCGGGTAAACGAATCGACCGCGGTATTGGCCAAGCCCTTTCGTCGATTTGGGAGCGTTGACCTCGAAGCTGACGAGGTAAGTCCCAGGCGGCATCTCTCCGCCGGATGCCGTCAACTCGAAGGATCCGTCTTTTTCCAGCGGCATCGGGTACGACTTCGAGGGATTCGGCTTTCCGCTCGCGTCGATTAGGTAGAACAGCAGCGCCGCCTGCCCTTCGATAGCGACCGGCGTTCCGCTTTCGACAAGCTTGCCCTTCACTTTCGCCTGTCCATTCCCGCAGCCCACGACCATGATCGCGAGCATTGCAGCGACGATCGTTCGCATGGCGACTAGTACTCCTCGCCGATGCTTTGGCCATCGTTGCGGCTATGCAGCAGGAACCATGCCCGCTGAGTCACGCTGTTGGAGATGAACTGAACATGTCCATCTGCGAAAACCGCCTGGACGCCGCCGGTATGACGACTTTTCGCGGTCACTTGCCAGCTGTTGCAGCCGGAGCAACAGCCCATGCCGATGTCATTGCGATCATCACAGCCCTGGATGTCGTCGCCGCCCGACATTGAGGCGTTTGGAGTAGGAGTGTCGATGCGGCCATTGCCTGCGGAAACGCTGGCTCCGGTCATGCCCATCGCCCAGGTGCCGCGGATGTCGTTCGCACTGGGTCCAATACGGAATTCATCGACCAGAATGGTTGATGAGCTGCCGTCGGTGAGCGACGCGAACTTCGTTCCGCCGTTGATGACCAGCGGCCCACCGCCGGTCCACCCGGACGTATAGGCCGGATAGTATTCGCTGGCGAATCCATTGGGGTTGTTGTCCGTCCAAGTCGAACCGTTCTTCACAGCCACGCCGACGCTGCCGCCGTTCCAAAACATTCCGGGGCCCGCATTCCCGCCGTAGTTTCCGCGTGCCCAGCCGCCGCCTGCCCGAGCACATTGAGTTTCCGCGCCGGTATCGGAAGGACGGTAGTGGGTCAGGATTGTGTTGATGGGGTTGGTTACTTTGTCGCGGTTGCTGGAGGTGTCGGAGGGCCGACATACACGCCGTACATTGCGACCCCTAGTCCAAGGACAATGAATATTGCAGCGAACCACACAACGCCATCCTTCAAGGCGTTGCCCCGCTCCAACGCATCCTTGACTTCGCTGGGGCATCGCCGCGTCACATGGGCGCTGTAAGGCAATACCCCAAGCAGCGTGACGATCATGGCAACAAAGAAGAAGCTGACCGCCGCCAGCCGCCAGGTTTTTCCGACGATGGCGTCGTTCAAAAAGACAAGCCCGCCACTCGCCAAGCTTGTGCTGTACGTAAGCAACTGCTTGATCGTGTCGTTTAGTTGCTTGTGATTCTGGCGGATAATCTCGTCGCCAAGGTCCGCGTAGAACGTATTGGACGTGTTGGCGAATTCACCTTGAATCACGCTCGGAATTGGACCGATTGGTTGCATTTCGGACATCGCTCCGTGTATGTTTTTTGCACGTAGTTAAACTTGGCGTCGTTTTCGCTGAACCGCATTGGTTCCGCCTGAATCGTTGCCTGAAATACGGTTCGGCAGCTTGTGTTCGGACACTGGACGGATACAGTCTGACTGCGGCTCACGGCGGATTCTCCTTTAGCGGGATGAGCTTCCTCGCGAGCGGCGGAAGGAGATGCCGCACGCCGCGAGGAAGACCAACCGGGTAGCTACTCCCGGCGTCCCATTAGGAGATTGTACCAGATGCCGCAACCTAGATCGAACGTCGTCACGCATGCCTGACCGCTTACGCATCTTGTCCCGCGTTGCGTCGTCGGCAATAATGGCGGCATGAGCAAGAAACCCGGACGCAAGCCGCAAACGTTCGACATCAACCAGCTGGCCGCGAAGATCACCGAGTTGGCGACGGGGGAACCTGTCGACCCAGCGCAAGAAGAAACGGCAGCGGAGAAGAATCCGGCTGCCGTGGAGTTGGGGCGGAAAGGCGGGCTAAAGGGCGGCAAGGCGAGGGCAACGCGACTTTCGCCAAAGCAGCGAAGCGACGCTGCCAAAAAGGCGGCAGAAGCACGATGGGCGAAAGCGAAAACCGAATCACAATCCGTCGAATAGACCACCTTGCTGTTCCTGCTGCTCCCTTCTTGCGGGCGGGTTCTCTGGTGTTTGTTCTGGCGCTGGATCGTCCTCCAATAGCCAATTCAAGATCATTTGTGCAAGAGTTGGGTCTTCAAGACGCTTCAAGATGATGTAAGGCCGCAACAATGGATCGGAGAAGCGATATTGCAGCTTCCCCTTTGTCCCGGTCATCGTCAGTATTTGTCCCCGCTCAGGTGCTGTTGCCAGTTTGTCAAGATTCGACTTAAACCCAGGGATCTCGTAAGTCTGCCCGGTAATGCGGCAAAGCGGGTCGCGCACATCGGTAGCACGGAACCAGCCTAGCGGGTCGGTGTTTGCAAGCGCCGTCGCAAGCAGAACCTGAGGGAACAACTCGCTTACTCGAAGGCCGGTGACGGCTTTGTGGTAGGCTGTGCGGATCGTCAAGTCCACTTGCTCTAGGGCGACATCCACCGAACTTAACACATCGGAAATCGTGATGTGGCGGCGATTTGAGCGAAACGCCCGGAGGGCAGATTCCTTACCCAAGAGGTGCGTGTAATTCGGCAGCCCTTGAGAAAGCGACGTGATGTATCTCGTTGCCGCAGGCTCAATGGTCATACCTAGCTTGGGCAGCGCTTTGTCGATGATCTCCGTCAGTTCCGGTCGCTTCATTAAGGGCATCGGTATCTGTCGAAGACACCGCGTGATTGAGGAGTGCTCTGCGATCAGATGAGCGGTATCGCTCGCAACCCCGACAAGAACGACTGTCGCCTCGATTGAATGGTCTGAAAGGTCCTTGATCGTATCGGCGAAAAGGGCGCGTTCTGGCTCCGGAAGCAAGTTGAACTCGTCAAACACGATGACGAACCGTTGCGACCCTGTAGCCCATCGCAGCAGGTGCTTGATTTCACCCGGCCCGATCGTTGGGTAGTTGACCATATACTGATCAACGGTGTGCTGTTGGGGCTGTTCGGGGTCTTCGTCGCTCGCGATCCAAATCGTCAATTCGTGCAGAGCCTTTCTCCAAGCGTTCTGGAAGTCGTCTGATTTCGCGCAGTTGATGTGAGCGATCTGCAAAGTCTCGATCTTTGCGAACATGTCGCGGACGGTTCGGGTCAAAGAAGTTTTGCCAACCCCCTTGTCCCCATAGATGATCGCGTGGCAGCCTCGCGTATTGATCGCTTCTCGCAGCTTCCGCAACTGGTCAGGACGCCCAGCAAACAGGGACAAGCGGTTAATTGGCGTCGATGGACTAAACACGGTATCGCACAACGCCTCAAATTGCAGTAGTTCCGCCATCTCGATCGGCATTGCGTTTATCTCGGCGAGGTTTGAGCAAAACAAGGCGTCACAGCAACAAGTTTCGTGCATCAACGTATACCTTATCGCATATAACGACAAGTAAAACCCGAAAAAGGAAAATAACGCCAACTATACGCTAGACAACTGGCACCGCTCACGCATAATAGCATTGTTGTGTTGATGAGAGAAGGGGAACGCGATGCTCTGCCCGACCTGCCAAGCCGTAGCCCGCAAATTCGGAAAAGACCGCTACGGCAATCAGCGGTTCCAGTGCCTCGCGTGCAAGAAGACGTTTTCCGATCGTCCCGCCGAACCGCTCGACGACATGCGGCTGGATATAGAGAAGGCTCTGCTCGTCCTCAAGCTACTGACCGAAGGCAACAGCATTCGCGCCACCTCTCGTATCAGCGGCGTAGCGAAAAACACCATCCTCGCTCTGCTCGCGGTCGTTGGCGAGAAGTGCGAACGTCTGCTTCGCACTCGTCTCAAGGACGTTCCGACGGAGAACGTGCAGGCCGATGAGATTTGGGGCTTCGTCCGCATGAAGGAAAAGACGGCGCAGAAGAAGGACGCACCGCTCGATTGCGGGGACGCCTACTGCTTCGTCGCCACGGATCGCCACACGAAGCTGATCCTCGCTTGGCACCTTGGCAAGCGCGATGGCATGAACACGATCGAGTTCCTGGAGAAGGTTGCTAACTCAACTCGCGGTCACTTCCAACTCGACACCGACGGATTCCGTTCCTATCCGCAAGCGGTCACTGCCGTGTTCGACAACGCTGGCCGCACGGTTGACCATGCCGCCGTCATCAAAACCTATGGCAAACTGGAAGACGATCACCGCTATTCGCCGTCTGCCGTGCTGACGACGGACTATGTTTGCTGCTCTGGCAATCCTGACTTGAGCAAGGCTTGCACGTCGCACGTCGAACGGCAGAACCTTCAAATCCGCATGCAGACCCGCCGCATGACTCGGCTAACGAATGCGTTCTCGAAGAAGTGGGAAAATCACGGTTACGCTCTGGCCCTTCACTTCGCCACGTTCAACTTTGTTACCCCTCATGGTACACTGTCGAAAATGATGGGCACGAAGACGACGCCAGCGATGGCCGCAGGCTTGGCCGATCATCCCTGGACGCTCGCCGAGTTGCTGATGGAAGCTACGGCGTCAACACAAAGCTGACCCACTACCCGAATTTGGAAATGCATTCTTCCAATTCCGAATAGATCGCTTTGACGTCGGCGTGACATCCAAGTCGCGGCCGGCGTGCCGCTGGCCGCTCAACCCAGCGTGCAAAGCCTTGTTGCTCAAGCCGTCGGCGCCGCTCCAAGCAAGCGTTCTCCCAGGATTCACGATCCTCCATGCCCATCGGAGGGAGAGCGGCTTCCTTCAGTCCGGAATAGAGAATTCGCCTTCCCTCGTTCGATAGGCAGTCGTCGACTACGCTTGCTAAACTTTCCCCCAATAACAGGGGTTGTGTGAAGTAAAATCGTCCATCTTTGGTCTGGCCGAAATCAAGCACCGGCACGAGACATGGATGGCGGAGAGCCCCGATCTGCGCTTCCTTAAGAAACTTACTTCTACTCCAAGCCGTTTCAGCGAAATGATGATATTCTTCACAGTATGCGACATCGCGGCCCAGAACCTGATCAAAGAGGTGCAAGCGCCGATAGGGGCCGTCGCATTGCTGGAACATCACACGATTCGGCGAAGTGTAGCGTGCTCCCGTAGCGAGCCTGCTTAGTGCGGTATCAACGGAAGTGCAAGGCGCCGGTCCTCGTTTAAGAGCTTCCAAGATTGCGTCAGCCAGATCGTTGGTTTCGCTATGCATGTCGAGGCCGCTACGTATGAAATGCTCGACTATGTCTCTTCGCAATGATTCTTGCTGCCACTCGACATGCGGTTGCAGAATCGCAGTCTTTTGCGGCTTGGAAGGATCAATGTAGTAAAGGGCTTGCGAGTCGATACCTAACGAGAGTTCATAGTAGGGGCCGCTTAGTTCCGGTCGCGGGAAATAGCGAATCAGCTTTTTTCCAGGTTTCGACTCAACGATGGCTTGGCTGATCATGGCAATGTCCTGGTAAAGGTTGCTTTGCGGCGTTTCTTTTGGCGAGAAAGGAAGCGCAGCGGACGCAGCTCTTTTCTCAGAAGGAAGAAGAGGCGTCAGGACCGCGTCAGGACCGCGT
>JAXMAT010000032.1:0-57888 GCA_046350235.1 Gemmataceae bacterium
ACCGGATCGTTTGTGAAGAAGATAGCCGGGGACGTGAACCTTCTTGTTGGACATGCGTTGGCCCTCGGTGGGATAGTCCCACTTTTTTGGGGTCAACCGCACATCCGACCGTCGGATGGTAAGCGTAAAACGCTTCGGCATTTGCACTTGCGAATGGGCGCTGAGGGGCTCGAACCCCCGACCTCATGGGTGTGATCCATGCGCTCTAGCCAACTGAGCTAAGCGCCCGAAGGTCAACTCGATTCTATTCGGCAACCATCAGCAGGCCACCGCAAATTTTCCGCTTCGCGAATCAATTTGCCATCCGCACGATTCTGCTTCACAATCGAAGCCGATCCGAATCCCACCCCCACCCTCCTGCCTGGAGATGTTCCGCATGCGTTCCGCTCTTCTTTCGTTCGCCTTCGTGCTTGGCTTCGCTGGCGTCGCGTCCGCCCAAGATCCGTATGGTTCGATCGCCGACCTCAAGTTGGCGAAGCCGGAGGATGCCAAGGATCAGCCGAGTGTCGCGCCGCCGGCGGGCGCCACGATTCTCTTCGACGGCAAAAGCGTCGATGCGTGGACGCGTCGCGACGGCAAACCTGCGACATGGAAACTTGTCGACGGCAATGCCATGCAGGTGAACGGCGGCGACGTCATCACAAAGGAAAAGTTCGACGGCTCGTTCAAGCTTCATGTTGAGTTCCGCGTCCCCTACATGCCGAAGGCGGGCGGACAGGGCCGAGGCAATAGCGGGGTCTATCTTCAGGGCCGCTACGAGGTACAGGTGCTCGACAGCTACGGCCTGAAGAGCCAAAACAACGACTGCGGCGGCATCTACACCGTCGCCGCCCCGCTTGTCAACGCATGCAAGGCGCCGACCGTGTGGCAGACTTACGACATCGAGTTCACCGCTCCGAAGTGCGACGGCAAGCAGATCACCGAGCCGGGCGTCGTCACCGTACTGCATAACGGACAGAAGATCCACGATCAGGTCCGTCTGGTCCACAAGAAGGACAACAAGGAAATCCCGGTGACGAACACCACCGCCGGCCTCGGCGGCGACCCCTGCAGCCCCGGCCCGATCCTTCTGCAGGACCATGGCAACCCCGTCCAATACCGCAACATCTGGCTCGTCCGGTCGGCGAAGCGATAGGCGGCTCAGGCAAACGGCTTAGCATTAGGGGGCAGCGTTGACCGCTGCCCCCTTAAGCTGCGCCTGGCCGAAATGCGAGATGAACCGCTTGATCCGAACGATCAGGTCCGAGAGTTTTCGTACTCACGAGATACGTATCGCGCCCATGGCGGAAGGCTTGGTTTCTCGCTAAGCCATTTCGGGATCGCGTAGCCAAGGAGAAACGCACCGAGCAGCATGCCCAATGGGACAAAGACAGCTAGTGCAACGGATTCAGGAATTGGGCGATCAAAAACGACGCGAAAAGGATCCACGTCGTGGACCATCTCGTTTCGGCGTTTGGGCAGGCAGAGAAACACGATCGCGGCACCCAGCCCGCCGCCAAGCCAGAGGCCGATATTTCCCAGGAAGAGGCGTAGGCCGAACATGATGACCTCACTGATGCTATCGCGGGGGGAGCCGCGCACGCAGTAAGCGGATTTCGCATCACCCCTAGCCGCACCGCTTACTGCGTGCGCGGCTCTTCGGAAAGTCGGTGGACGTTTCTCGCTCAACCGATCGCAAACAAGCCTCCGACACCTACGACCGTTGCTGCACCGGCCGCCAAGAACGTCAGAGGCTTCGGATGAGACGGAATCGCCGTTCCCCATGCGATGAGCCCAAGCGGCACGAAATGCATGAAATTACGCAGCTGATCGAAGCCGGGTTCTCGAAGGGACAAAAGAACAGGCCAAAAGCCTGCGTGGATCCAGAATGTGCCGACGACGATACATGCGGATGCGGCAAATGAGATCCAAGCGAAATCATTCAGTCTTCGGAGCGGAGCGATTTCGGTCATGACGATTCCAGCTTCCCGTTGCCTGGAAGACACGGATCGAAATCCGATGTCACGCCACAAATTCGGTGAGCCGCGGCGCGCAACGGATCGCTAACCAAGTGGCGATTACGCGTAGAGTTCGCGGACCATTTCGCCTTGGTCGAGAATTTCGACCGGGCGGCCTTCGGGGTGGGTGAGCCAACGGTGGGGGTCCACGCCGACGGCTTCGTAGATGGTGTACGCGACATCCGCGGGCGAAACCGGGCGGCGTGTGACGTAGGCGCCTTGGCGGTCGGTGGCGCCCAGCACCAATCCGCCGCGGACGCCGGCACCGGCGAAAATCAGCGAGGCGGCGGGGCCCCAATGGTCGCGGCCGTTGTCCTTGTTGATCCGCGGCGTGCGGCCGAACTCGCCCATCATCACCACCAACGTGTCGTCGAGCAAGCCACGCGTTTCCATATCTTCGATCATCGTCACGAAGCCGCTGTCCAGTTCCGGCAGCTTACGGTTCAGGCCCGGGAAAATGTTGCCATGGTGATCCCAGCCGCCGTAGTTGACGGTGACGAACCGCACGCCGCGCTCGACGAGGCGGCGAGCGAGCAGGCAGCTTTGGCCGAAGGTGTTGCGGCCATAGCGATCGCGGAGCGTGGGGCTTTCGAGGTCGATGTCGAAGGCGGAGCGAGCCTCGGGCGAGAGCAGCAGGTTGGCGGCCCGCTGTTGGAATTCGCCGTAGGTTTGGATCTGGTCGTTCCCCTGGATATTGCGAGCGAGGCCGTCCATCGCTTGCAGCAGATTTTGGCGGCGCTGGGCCGAGCGAGGCGTCAGGTTTTCCGCGGGAGCGACGTCCTGCACCTTGAACCCAGGCTGGTTCGGATCGCCGGTCTTGAACGACTCGAAGCGACCGCCGAGCCACGCGCTTTTGCCGAGTTCCCAGGTGAAGGACGGATTGCGCGGCACCGAGACATAGGGCGGCAGCACGCCGCGGAAACCGAGTTGCTGAGCGACGACGGCTCCGATCGCGGGGTAGTCGCCGAAGGGCGAACCGAATCGGCCGGAAAGGACCCAGTTGGTGGCGGTTTCGTGGTGGTCGTTGTTGTGGGCGCCGGAGCGGACGAGGGCGACCTTGTCCATGATCGTGCTGAACCGCGGCAGCAGTTCGCCGATGACCGTCCCCGCGACATTCGTCCGCATCGGCTTGTAGATGCCGGCGATCTCGCTCGGGGCGTCTGGCTTCAAGTCGAAGCTATCATGATGCGACAAGCCGCCGCCGAGGTATACCAGCACGACCGACTTTGCCCTCGCCCCACGGCGATTCTCAGCGGCATTCGCGGCTTGCGCTTCGAGCAACCGCGGCAAGCTCAAGCCGAGGCCCGTGAGAGCGCCGACGCGGAGAAAATCGCGACGATTGCTGATGATGTCGAGCATCGAGTTTTCCTCGTCTTAAGGAGCCGCGCACGAAGTAAGCGGTTTCACTTGGTGTCATGCCGCTAACCACTTGCCTTCAATGAACGATTAAAGGCGGCTTGCTTCGCGTTTTACGTATCCAGGACATCTTCCGAATTTATGAGTCTTCATACGCTTCTCGGAACCACTCAGGCACTTGACCGGGCGTCATGGCACTACCAGGCAACATCGAGTATGGACCGAGAAATTCCGCCAATGATCCGGCTGTCAGTTCTTCCCAACTAGGTCCGTCATCCGGTGTCTGTTTTGCTTTCTTTTTTCGGACTGGCTTTGGCTTTTCCTCGAGGACGGAGTTCTCTTGGTCTTGCATGGTTAGGCTCGTTGAAAAAAATGCGGCATCAATCTCGTCCCACCTTGCTTTGCGTTAGGAGGGCCGCAGTAAGCGGTCCTCGCTTCGTGCCATGCCGCAATCCGCTTACTGTCAATGATTGAAAGCGAATTCTTTCGTGTTCATCAGCACCCAGAACAGGTCGCGGTAGACCTGCTCGCGCTCATTTGGTTCCGCCGATTTGAGGTCGTTCTCGGCGAGTTGCCGTTCTTGCGGGCGGGGCAGTCGGCATAGCGTCGTGAGGAACAGCTCGTCGATCATCTCGGCGTCGCTCTTCTTGGCCTTCAGCAATTCCGTCAGCCGGCCACTCGCGTTGGCGATCTTCTGGGCGATCGTCGTGCCGCCGCTGACGTGCAGGAGTTGCGGCAGCGTCACTTCGTTGTTCCGCTCGCAGGCACAGGCGGTGATCCGCTCGCTGCGGCCGAATAGGCCGAGGAAGTACGACTTCACCGACGGATCGGGTACCTGCGAGGCACGCAGGCCGACGGGATAGCCGTCGAACTTTTCGGGCACGCCGGTCGCTTGCGAGATCGCGTCGAGCATCACCTCGGCGGGCAGCCGACGGGCATAGTAGTGCGAATAGAAGCGCGTGTCGCGTTCGTTGCTGGGCCGCGTTTCAGAGCTCAACTGGTAGGTCCGCGAGTTGAGGATCACGCGGATCATGTGCCGGCGGTCGAATTTCTTCGTCACGAACTCCTGGCACAGCGCTTTCCACAGATTCGGGTTCGTCGGCGGATTGCTGACGCGGAGGTCATCGACCGGTTCCACAAGGCCCACGCCCATGAAATGCGCCCACAGGCGGTTGACCATCGCTCCGGCGAAATACTCATTGTTGGGATTCGTGATCCACGAGGCCAACTTCTCGCGTGGATCGTCCCCCGGCTTCACCGGCGTTTCGCTGCGATCCAGCGGACGCGGCGGCAGGAACTGGTTCGTCCGCGGTTGGCTGACCCCGACGGGCTGCTTGTTCTGATTCTGGTCGGCGGTCGAAACCATCAGCTTCGTCACGCCCTGCTTCGGATCCTTGCGATCCAGGCGGATGCGCGAGAAGAAGCCGGCGAAGTGGTAGTAATCGTCCTGCGTGTATTTTTCGGACGGATGATTGTGACATTGAGCACAGCCGATGCGGGCGCCGAGGAAGGTCTGGGCCGCATTGGCGACGATCGTCGAGCGATGCGAATCGCGATGCTCGCCGACGTTGACGATGAAGTAGCCGACGGCCGGCTTCTCGCTGACGTCGCCGGTGGTGGTGAGCAGTTCGCGGGCCATCTCGTCCCAGGGGCGGTTGATCGCCACCTGGCCGCGAATCCAGTTGTGCATGTCGCGCACGCCCTTGGTGCCGCGCACATCGTGGTCCGCTTCCTTGCGATTCTGCAGCAGGTCGCCTAGTTGCAGCGTCCAGAAGTCGATGAACTCGGGCCGTTCAAGCAGGCGGTCGATGAGCTTGCTGCGCTTCTGCGGATCGCCGTCCGCGAGGAAGGAGCGAATCTCCGCGGGTGTCGGCGGCAGGCCGATGGCGTCGAGATACACCCGGCGGATGAAGGTTTCATCGCTGCACAACGGCGATGCCTCGATCTTGAGGTCGCCGAGCTTCGCGAAGACATGCTCATCGATGAAGTTGTTCTTCGTCGCGAGAGTCGCGGGATCGATCTTCTGATCGAACGGAGAAGCGACCGTGATGACGGCGACTTGACCGAGGAACGTGGCCCGAATCGCGGTTTCGCCAGGACGGACGATCTTCAACAAACCGGTCGGCGACACTTCCGCCAAGCCATCGTTGGAAACGAATTGCGTGAGCCAGGTCACGTCGCGTTTCACTCCATCGGCGAACTCCGCTTGCACCAATAGTTGCTGCGTATCGCCCACTTTGAGAATGCGATTGCCCGGCAGAATCTCGATTCCTTTGAGAGCGACGTCGTCCTTCGAAAGGCCCGGCACTCCGGCGCGGATCCAATCGAGGAGCAGGCGATGCTCGCGACCGCCGAGTTGCCAGAGTTTGCCCCCTTCATGCGGCGCCAGGCCGAGCGGTTTGCGAAGCATCAGGCTCGCATCCGGTTCGCTCGTGCTCACGCGCCGGCTGTCGAACTCGCGCGTCACCCAGAAGTAATCCCATTCAGGAGCATAGCCGCGGAGCGACAGGCGGAAGCCGTTCTGCCCCGCGCCTTTGCCATGACACTGCCCCATGTTGCAGCTGAATCGCGTCAGCAGCGGTTCAATGTCGTTGCGAAACGAAGGCGGAACAGCGTTTCCTGAATCGCGGACGATGATCGGCAATTGGACCGACATGCCGTCGAGTTCGATCTTGAGTTCGGTCGTCCCATCCGCGACTGCCAGGGTTTCGGCCCTTTCGACGCGAACCATCGCCGGATTGGCCGCGACGACTTTCGCCTTGGCGGTGACGTCGGTACGTGACCCATCTGCCGCGATTTGCGTCACCAGGAACCCATGCCGCGCCGAAGCGCCGACGAGTTCGATCTTCTCGGGGTGAATGACCAACTTGCCGCGACCGGAATCGGCAATCGCCGCACTGCATGCAACGCAAGCGATGGCGCAGAAGAGGAGACCGACGACGCGCATCCGAAAACCTCAGGCGGGACCGATCAACGACCGGCGAGGACGGAACCAGCAGGCGTGAGCAAACCTCTCTCAAGATAAGCGCTTGCGGCAAACTACGCAAGGGGGCAGAGCCGCGACGGCCAGGGAGCGCCGGCGGTTCCCTGGAAAAGCTGCATCCAGTTTCCATTGATAGGATGCTTCCTAATCCGGGAACTACCTGCTGGCCGCTCCCTGGCCGTCGCGGCTCTGCCAATCCAAGTTGCCTTGTTTTCCTCATCGCCCACGTTATAAGGCGATTCGCATGAACTTTCGGCAGGTGCGGCGATGCGCTTCGGAGTGCGAATACTTCTGATGGCGACGATGGCGGTCTCGCTTTCCGCATGCCGCATTACCGACATGCCGCTGTGGAAACTCGACGCCGACGGGGCTGCGGTCGCCCACCTCGAACGCGCTCGCGGCATCGCCTATGTCGAAGGCAAAGATGCCGATTCGGTTCGCCATCGTCTCGATCTTTATGTTCCGCCGCGGTTGATGGAATCGCCTCGCCCGGTCGTCATGCTGGTGCATGGCGGCGGGTGGATGACCGGGGACAATCGCTGCTGCGGGCTTTACTCTTCCGTGGCGGAGTATCTCGCCAGTCAGGGCTTCGTCGTGGCGGCGCCGAACTATCGGCTGTCGCCCGAGGTGAAGCATCCCGAGCATATCCGCGACGTCGCCCGCGCCTTCGCATGGGTACGCGGACATGCATCCGAATATGGCGGCGACCCGAAGTCGATTTTCCTCGTCGGCCATTCCGCGGGCGGGCATCTGGTGTCGCTGCTGGCGACCGATGAACAGTATCTGCGCGAGGTGGGTTGCGAGATCGCCGACATTTGCGGCGTCGTCTCCGTCAGCGGCATCTACAAGATCGCGGATGGAGATGTCGAGGGCGAACTCGGCGGGCTGACGAAAATGTCCGCCCATGTCAGCGATATTCTGCCGGTGCGCGGCCCCGCGGGGAATTTCCGCTTTCCGCTCGGCGTGCCTCTGAAAGTGAATTTTTACGGCGTTGCCTTCGGCGACGACGCGAAGGTGCGAGCAGCCGCCTCGCCGTTGACGCATGTGAAGCCAGGCCTGCCGCCGTTTTTGTTGCTGAATGCGGAGAAGGAACTGCCCACGCTGAACGACATGACGAAGGAGTTTCGCGAAGCCCTCTTCCGCCATGGGAATGACGTCCGCACCTTCGAGATTGCGGAACGCAATCACAACTCGATCCTGTTTGCGGCCATCGATTCGAAGGATGCGACGGCACGTCTGATCCGCGACTTCGTCCGACGACATGCACATTGATTGCAGGTTGCAAATTTCGAATGGCACGTAAAGGACAAACCCCACCGTAAGCGCTTGCACACGGTGGGGATCACTCCGTCGTCGAATCAATCGAATGAGTTGTTGCACGGGCCACCCCCTCACCCCCGAGGGGAGTGGGGAGTAAGACGCGAGGAAGACGCCCTAATTTCCTGTCGCCAGGATTTCGATGGCTTGCACTTGGAAGGTCGCGGGTTGGTTGCGATCCGTCGGCGGGATGATCGAGCCCTGGACGCGGATGAGTTGGCCGTCCTTGAGGCGGTCGAGGCCGGCGCCGTTGAGGACGACGCTGCCGCCGTGGACGTCTTCGCTTTCAACCGCCGCGTAGCGGAGCCGCCAACTCTTGCGGAACGAAGTCACATGGCCCGTCAGCGCCTTATAGTCATTGGCGGCACCGAGTTTTACGTTGGCGTTCGTGAGTTCGATCACTCCGTCGCCGCTAGGTGTTGCAGCGTTGGCGGAGACAGTCGTCCGATCGATCACCGGGACATTCTGCACGCTCATTGCCGCAGTCGAGATTGGTACGTCAGGCGAACCGGGGATGGTCATGCCGTTTCGCACGACTTCATTTGGAGCCTGGATCGCCCCAATCTGATCGATGATCGGCGGCAGATTCGGTTGATTGGATGGATTTGTTGGAGTTGATTGCTTGCTCGTATCGAACGGCAAACGAATTGGGGGCAGGTTCGGCGATCCGTCCTCTAGGGGCGTGCCGGGAGGTGTGCTAATGATGGGAATGGGGAACAGAGCTGTCCCAGCATTCGTCGTCGCACCCGCGTTCGTTGAAAGAGACGCATTCGGAGAAGGACCAGTGGCCTGCGAATGCTCTTCGCCGAGCACGATCACCTCTTCGCCTGCCGAATTGGCGTGCCTGGGGCGAGCAGGCATCTTCACGGTGCGGATAGCGGGCCGCTCGGTCTTCGAAGCGACCACTTGATTGCGAGGAGCCGTCTGTCCGCAGCGCTGGCATTCCTGGTGAGTGCAGCCCACCGAGAAGAAACCGCCAAGCAGGCCGACCGACCAGCAGAAAAGGTAGCGTCGCATCCTTCCCCTCGCCTTCCGCGATAGGTGAAGATTCTTCTTTGAACGATTCGATCGAAATGGACGATCGTGCTGATGGTATCGACCGAAAACTGGCCTTGACGTGACGAATTTTCCGATCTTGCGGACATTGCCGGCTGTTGGACGGCGAAGAAGAGTTTGTCGCGGGAAGATGGGCAAAGGCACATGCGAAGACATGGTTCCCTGCCGGGTTGCACGACCGGGTAAAGACCGTTGCTATGGCGCCAAAGCACCTCTTGAGTTGCCCGCGGGTTTGCAGGCTTGACCCGTTCCGCAACCCTGCCTATAAGTCGGCCGCCATGAAAACTTTATCCGCATTCTCGGCGTCGCTCGTTTTATTTGCCGGTTTGGCCGTCTGGGCCCAGGAGACCAGTCCGCGGCCGACCGTCGTGGCGGGACCTGATCGCGGCCAGGTGCTTCTGCTGGCCAACGATCGCGGGCTCGAGGGCGATATCGAACGGGTTGGCGATCGTTTCCGCATTCGGCGAAACGTCGGCGAAATGTGGATCCCGGCCGACAAGGCGAAACGCGTGTGCGGCAATTGGAGCGATGCCCTCGCCCACATGCGATCCGAAGCGAACCTCGCCGACCCGGACGAACGCATCCGCCTCTCGCGCTGGTGCACGACCAACGGCCTGCGCCCTGAAGCGCTGGCCGAAGCGAAGGCCGCCCTAGAATTGCGGCCCCAATCCAAAGCGATTCAACAGATGGTGGAGATGCTGCAACGCGCCGCCGACTCCACCGCATCCGCTCCCACCGGCATCACGACGATCTCCGCGACCGACACCGCCATCACTGGTTCGGCTCCGCAAGTGGACATCGGCTCCGAAGCGTATGCGGTGTTCGTCGGCAAAGTTCAGCCGATCCTGATGAATACCTGCGCTTCGTGCCATGCGACGGGCAAAGGGGGCGATTTCCGTCTCTTCAAAGCACATGAAGGCGGAGCAAAGGTGGCGGCCATGCGAAACCTCGCGTCGGTCCTTGCCTACGTTACGCCGGATCGTCCGACCGCGAGCCCGGTGCTCGCGAAAGCGGTAAGCGCCCATGGAACCGCGACGAATCCGCCGATCCAAGGCCGGAAGGCGGCGCCGTTTCGCACGTTTGAGATGTGGGTCGAAGCGACGATCGCGACGCATCCGCATCTGCGCTCGGACGTGAAGACCGCTAGCGCCGTTCCGCCGACTGCCGTTCCTGCTCCGCCGATTTCCAAGGGCCCTGCCGTCGTGTCGCGCACGCTGCCTCGAAGCGACGAATTGTCGGTGCCCACGCCGAATGTCCCGCTCGATCCGAACGCGAAGGCTCCGATGCCGCTGCCGAGTTCGGCGGGCAATGCCGCCATTCCGCTGCCGACGCCGCCCGGCGTCGAGGAACCGAGGGACGAATTCGATCCCGCGGTTTTCAATCGGACGACGGCTCCCAAGAAGTAGCGAAAACCACTTGCCTTTCGAATACGGCTTCGCAGGATGATGGAACCCTGCCGAAGCCGCGTCGCCATTCCTGCATCGAGTGATTCGCCATGCTGAAGAAGATTTTGCTCGTCCTGGTCGTGCTGATTTTGGTGTTCGTCGTCATCGTCGCCCTGCAGCCGGCCGACTTCCGCGTGATTCGTTCGACGACGATCAACGCTCCGCGCGAAATCGTCTTCAAGCAAGTCAGCGATTTCCGCAACTGGGAAGCATGGTCTCCGTGGGCGAAGCTGGACCCGAACGTGAGGAACACATTTGAAGGAACTTTCGAGGAGAAGGGCTCCAAGTTCCTTTGGGTCGGCAACGACAAGGTCGGCGAAGGGAAAATGGAAATCCTCGAAACCAAGCCTCCGGAATACCTCAAGCTTTCGCTCGAATTCGTCAAGCCGATGGCTTCAACTGCGATTACGGAATACAAGTTCGAGCCGAAAGGCGAGGGGACGGAAATCACCTGGACGATGTCCGGAACGAACGGCTTCGTCGGGAAGGCGTTCTGCATGTTCGTGAATATGGACAAGATGGTCGGCGGCGACTTCGAGAAGGGCCTCGCGGACATCAAGAAAATCTCCGAGGCTGCCGCCAAGAAGTAACGCCGCGCAACCGCATAGCGTGCAGCAGGGAACGCCACGGAGGGCGTTCCCTGAAGCTGGTTGCTGCGATCGCGTGGGATGCCGTTAGAAAAGCTCGTCGATCGGTTGGCCGCAGGGCAGAATTGAGATAGGCCGGCCGGTGAGATCGAGGAACTGAGTGCTCGTGTCGATGCCGAGGTGGCGATAGATCGTGGCGAGCACGTCGTGCGGGATCTTCGCGTTCGTCTTCGGTTGGCCCGCGTGCTGATCCGATTCGCCGATGGTGCGGCCGCCTTGCACGCCGCCTCCGGCGATTGCGGCGCTGAAGCAATTGCCCCAGTGGTCGCGCCCCGCCGCACTGTTGATCCGCGGCGTGCGGCCGTGTTCGCCCCATGCGACGACGAGGGTCGATTCGAGCAATCCGCGTTGCTGCAGATCTTCGATCAATGCCGAATAGCACTGGTCGAATCGCGGCAGGAAGCCGTTCTCCAGCGACCAGAAATTATCCTCATGCGTATCCCACCAGCGTAGATCGACGGTGACGAGCCGAACGCCCGCTTCGACGAGTCGCCGGGCGAGCAGCACGCGCTGGTTCCAACCGGGCGCATCGCCGCCGGCCCGCACGCGCGACATATAGGGTTTCGAGTAGCCGTAGCGATCGCGCACATGCTGCGGTTCCGCGTCCAAATCAAACGCCCGCCGTGCCTGTTGGCTTGTGAGAATGTCCCACGCTTGCCGCTGGTAGCGATCCATCGTCTCCATCATGCCCGAGCGATCGGCTCCGCTGCGCAACGCATCGAACCGCGTCAGCATGCCTCGCCGATCCGCAATCACGTCTGCCGTCAGCCCACGCAGCGGTTCGAGATTCGGCACCTGAAACGGCCCGACGTTCGCCGGGTCCGACTGCGTTTCGAAAGGCCGACACGCTTGGCCGAGATACGCGGCATCGGTACCTGGAATCATTCGCGGGATCATGACATAAGCCGGCAAACGGGGATTCTGCGATTGCAGCAGACGCGTCGTCACGGAGCCCACGCTGGGATGGGCGTTCTCATTCTCGTTCGGCCCGGAAGGATATCCGGTGAACACGATCTGATCGCCGCGCGAATGATCCGGGGGACCGTCTTCGGGTCGATGATGCAGGCTGCGGACGATCGACCAGTGCCGCATGACGCGAGCGCTGAGCGGAAGCAATTCGCACAGATGGATGCCCGGAACCGTCGTCGCGATGGGCCGAAACTCGCCGCGAATTTCGCTCGGAGCGTCCGGCTTCATGTCCCACGTATCAAGTTGGCTCGGCCCGCCCCGCATGTAGAGGATGATGACATTGCGATTCGCGGACCTCGCTTCGCCGTGAGCATGAAGCTTCAAGAGGTCGGAAAGGCCAAGGCCCATCCCGAGGGCGCCGACTTTCAGCAGGTCACGTCGATCTAGGCGGGCCATGCGCGCACTCCGAAAAACTCCAGTCTGGCGGTAGAGCGATCATACCAAATCGAACCGACGCGGTGCGTACCGTTTCATTCGCCGATCAGAGCGCGTGCCATGCTTCGTCGGATCCTTGCGAGTCTCAGCAAACATTTCGGTTCCACCGACGAAGCGTGCCCCAGACGAATACTGCGTCTCGTCTGATGGGCATGCTTGTGCGGTGAAATCGCTTGGCATGACGGCCCATGGACAGGTCCGCACAAGCATGGCACGCGGCGCTTCATGGTCACACAATTCTGACTGGTCAAATTGCCGCTCATTTCGACATGCCCGACCTGCCGATTCCACTTGTGCGGGCTCGGTGAGACGGCTACCATCCCGCCTCGGCCTCAGCGAAGGAGCGTCATGGTGGCCCACCGGTTCGTTCACGGGACAGGGATGCTTGCGCTGGTCAGCGTCCTTTGTCTGACCGGCTGCAACCTGCTTCGCTTCAACATCTTCCCCAATCAGCCCGTCCCCGCCGAAGGCCCGGAAAAAGACACGACGCCGGGTATCCCTTCGACCCATTCGCTCCGCGTTTCCCAGTTCGTCTTTTACAGCGATTTCGAACTCAAAAAGGACGCGCCGCTCTTCCGCGAACTCTCGCAACTGCGCGACCAAGTTCACAAGGAATTGCAGCTTCCGCCTTCCACCACGCTTGTCCAAGTTCACTTGTTCGAGGACAAGGAAAAGTACGAGCGCTTCATGCAGCTCAAATTCCCCGATCTGCCTAAACGCCGGGCGTTTTTCGTCGCCATGCCGCGGCGTATGGGAGGCAACGAGGATCTCTATGTTTACACTTACTGGGGCGATCGCGTGCAGCAGGACCTTCGCCATGAGTTGACGCACGCGCTGCTGCATGCTTCGTGCAAAGACGTTCCGCTTTGGCTCGATGAAGGATTGGCTGAGTATTTCGAACTGCCCGCTGCCGCGGCAGGCGTGAACCAATCGCATCTCGATTATCTGTGCCGAGGCCCAACAGGGCCGAACAAGGTCGATCTGGAACGTCTGGAACAGATGACGAAGGTCGAACAGATGACTCCGGCCGAGTATCGCGAGAGCTGGGCATGGACCCACCTCATGTTGCGAACGACGCCGCAAGCGCGCGCGACGCTGATTGCGTATCTCGCTGAGTTGCGCACCAATCCACGCCCCGGCCCACTCAAGCCTCGCCTCGCGCGGGTCTTCCTTTCGCCGGATGAAACGTTGCAGAAACATCTCACTGAAATCGACCGCGTTCGCTCCGCCTCCGCGAAGTAGCTTGCCCACTGCCCGCATTCGCCTATGAAATGAAGGAAGCTCCTATGTAACCCTCTAGCGGAGCGAGAGGAAAGCGGCTCGATTTCAAGCGACTGCACGACATTGATCCGCTTACTTCTCGCGGAGCGAGATGGCTACATAGCTCGGGAGCGTTTGCACATCTGGTGATGGCCCTGGTCTTCAAAACCAGCGGGGGGTTTGAACAAAGCTCCCAGTGGGTTCGATTCCCATACGCTCCCGCTAAGTGTTGTCACTTATGTCGCCGCGGGTCGCGGCAACTCGCATAGAAGGCTGAAGCTCAACCGCTTGCGGCGATTCGTGCGATTCCCCGCTATTTGCGACCGGAACCTGCTGCGCCGCTTCTTTCGGGTGAAACCACGAAGACGATCCATCGGCTGTTGCTCTTAGGCGAAGTGGTCGCTCTGCGGTCGTTTCTGTGATTCGTCTCGCGGAGATCTTCCGCCAATACTTGCATCGGCAGTCGAAGTGAAGAGGGGCTGGGCTCTTCACTTCCTGATGATCGCGCTCGCTTTCTGAATTCCATCAACAGATTGATTCAGCCGATCCGTCGCGAGATCGGTAGCGATCACGTGGGCGGTTCCTTCAAGGCGACGCATCGCCCTCACGAAATCTTCGCGGCATGATTCCGGAATGCTCGCCACGACTATTCGCATCCGTTCAACCATGATCGGCGTCAGTTTCGATCCGGCCAATTGGCTTCGCACTTCCGGCTTATCGACGCTGCCAAGCGCGAGCAGACCGGCGCCGATGAGAAGTCCCGCGGCGATGACTCCCACGCCGGCGCCGAGGAATCGATCAAGCGGCCGAAGACCGAGCGACTCGATGGCGTCTCCACCGGGTTTCGTTCCCAGGTTATTCACGATCTTTCGCAACAGGCTGGAGCCGACCAACGTGACGACGTAAGTCGCGAGGAATGAAGCGAGAAAGGAATGAAGGCGGGTGACGTTCGCTTGAACCTCCTGCAATCGCGTGCGTAGCAAATGTTCCACCGGATCGTGGAGCAGCATGGCTGCATAGAAGGACGCTACAAAAAACACGATCGTGACTGTCTGTCGAAACACCCCCCGACTCGCTCCGGCCGAGGCTCCGACGATCAACGCGGCGACGATCGCGATATCGATGCCGTGGAAGGCTTGCGATTGCATGGCGAACTCCGAGAAACTCAGGGGCGGGGGCGATGCCCCGTCATTGCTTTTCCCTCCACGAACCGGACAGGAAAAAGAGAAAACGCGGAAGTGGTCAATCTACGCGAGCAGGCCCTGCAGATCGCATCTGCAGGGCCTTGGAGGCTTGGTGACGATCAGCGACTTTCGTTCGCAGATGGTGAGGAACGCTCGGCGAGTGAGCCGATCGCCGCCATCGCGAGACCAATGCCGCCGAGGATGAACGGTGCGTTGGGCGACCAACGTTGCAAGAGCGTGACAAGGCGGAACTGCACGCCGATCATCGGCAGGACGAACGACGCGACGGCCATCGCGATTAGAAGAAGGCCGAGGCATTGGAGGGAATTGGACGGGGATTGGGGGTTTTGGTTTGACGCGGTCATCGGAATTTCTCGGCGAGAGTGTTGGTTTGCAATTCGTTCGATGCCGAGGTATTGCCGTGGCGAACGAGAACCGGACGCGTTTCCCTTTATTTCTTCCTGAACACATTTGCGGCCGCTCGATCCGCATCGGCGTCGTCCTGATTGCCCGCGGCGGCACGCAACGCGGCTCGACGAAGATACGCGTTTCGATTTGGGGCGAGCGCGAGCAATCGGTCGAGATGCCAAGTCGTTTTGGAATCCGCAGCTTCGTTGCGCAGCCATGCCGCTTCGTCCGTTTTGGGGAATGACGTGCGATGCGCGCCCCAGAGCTTCTTCAGTTCCGAATGCGTCAGCGGCATCGCAGCGCCGGTTGAGTCGAACTTCGTTCCGGAGAGCAGCATGGCTGTATCGGGCATGTCCGCGTCATTACGGTTCAAGGGGCGGAGGTTCCACGTAGTGGTCGTGCCGTCGCGGAATCGAATACTGAGACCTTCGCTGTCGGAATTGAAGCGAAATTCCTTGACCTGACCTAAATGCGATTTCCATGAGGGCGTCATCGGAGTGCCGCCGGCCGATTCCCAGACGCGGAGATGCTGGCTGGTCTGCGTCGCCAGCCATCGGCCATCGGGGCTGAATCGAGCGGACAACACCCCATCGGCATGCATCAGCGGCGCGCTTGTAGGCAATCCGGTTTCCGAGTTCCAAATCCGGACGCTGCGATCGTATCCGCCGCTGACGATCTTCGTGCCGTCAGGACTGAAGTGCGCGAACAGCAGATCGTCGCTGTGCGACAACGGCGGCGTCGATGGTTCGCCCGACTTGAGATTCCACACGCGGGCGCTCCGATCGTGCCCTGCCGTAAGCAAGCGATCGCCGTCGGGAGCGAATTCCACCTGAACGATCTTGTCGGAATGGCGCATCGGCGGAACGATGGGTTCGGCATTGCCGATCTTCCAAACGTAGGCGGCTCCTTCCGATCCGCATGCCGCGACCAGTTCGCCATCGCGACGAAAGGCCGCATGCGTGAACGGGTGCTTGGAAACGACCGAATGCAGCGTCTTGCCGGTCTCCCAATCCCAAACGCTTAGACGGCTCTCGAGGACGAGGTCCTTTCCGCGAAGCTCGGAGCGATTCATGATGCTCAATACGCGTCGTCCGTCGTCGCTGAATGCGAGCCGAATGCAGGAACCCATCGGGGGCTCCATCGCGATGGCTACGGAATTCAGCGGATCGGCAGCCCAGAATCGCACCTGCCCTTTGAGGTCCACGGTCGCGATTCGGCTGCCGTCCTCGCTGCATGCGAAGTTGCTGATGCCCGTATCCAATGCGTGCCGTTGAAGGATTCGGCCGCTGCTCGGCTCCGATACTCGCAACTCGGGACGAAACATGGGCGGCTTGCCCTGATGGAACACATGGCCGAACGCTCGTTTTCCCTCTCGATCAAAGGCCTCGTGCATCGTGTCTTCTTCCGCGAGCGCTCGATCCGCAGGCCAGAGCATCGCGAGATCCCATAAACGGACGACGCCGTCCTCGCCTGCCGTCGCTAAATACCGTCCCTCAGGGCTGAAGGCGGCGAAATGCAAGGAACCGGCATGTGCGAACGTCGGCCCGAGTGGCGTCGCGGAGGGGAGATGCCAAACTCTCGCGGTAAAGTCCGTCGCGGCACTCACGGCCAAGCGGCCGTCGAGGCTCACGGCGACGTGATGCACAGCGGCCCCATGCCGCAGCGGATTCCAAAGCGATTTGTCTGCGCCAACGAGTTGGCCCCACTGGCGCACCGCGCCGTCCGATCCTGCCGAGACGATGTCGCCTGTCGATCCGAAAGCTGCGTGTTGTGCGGGCCACCGGACGATGCCGTCGAGCTTCTGCCAGGTTTTGGTGTCCCATACTTCGGGATTGCCCATCATCGGAAGCAGCACACGCGATCCGTCGGGGCTGAATTCTCCATAGTGAATGATCGACCCTGGCCTTGGCCCAGCAGCCAACACCTTGCGATAAGAGAGCACCTTGCCCGTGGCAGCATCGTAAACCGTTCCGACGAACACCGAGGTGACGATCAATACCTGCGAACCATCCGCTTTGAATGCGCAATGCAGTGTGGGCGAATTGTTTCAGAACGTCCCTTCCAGCTTCTTGCCCGTAGCTCGATCCCAAAGCGCCGTGCCGCCGTCGCCGCATGTGAGGATTTTCGAGCCATCGGGACTTTCGGCGACGCGGTGCAAAGGGCCGCCTGTGCGAAGCGGATCGACCAGCGTCGTTCCCGATTCCGCATCCCAAACGCGGGCGGAATGGTCGTAGGACGCGGTCAGCAGGCGTTTGCCATCCTTGCTGAATGCGACATGGGAGACATATCCTTCATGGCGCATCTCAGGGACGAGCGCTTTGCCGGATTCGATATCGAAAATGCGCGCCGCACCGTCGCCGCATGCGATGGCCAGACGCTTGCCGTCGGAATGAAACGCGACATGCCGAATCGGACCTGCGAAGGTCCAAAGCTGTGCGAGGCGCGGCGAATTACGCAGGAGCATCGCCATCCGTCGCCGTTGCAGGTCCGCCGTGCCGTCGTTCGATTTGCTGAAGCGCAGCGATTCCGCATGCGAAGTCAGCGCTCCGAAGCCGTCGCCCCCTTCAGCCTTGCGATTGCCGGAATCCGTGTGCATCCGAACGAGGCCGAGGCGATGATCGTTCGCCTTCACTTCGACTTGATGCAACAACGACGAGAGGCGCAGATTGACCGCCCAACCGCCGCCTACGACTACCGCCGTCGCGATGACGGCGAGTGCAATGAGCGAAGCCCACGCCGGCTTGCGGCGTGCCCATTTCCAGGCACGCTCCGTCGCTCCCACCGGCCGAGCCATGATCGGCTCGCGCCGCTGAAATCGCCCCAAATCGTCGGCGAGCGATTCGGCGTTGGCGTAGCGACGGCGCGGATCCTTCTCCAAGCATTTCAGGCAGATCGTTTCCAAATCGCGCGGGAGACCTGGACGTAGACGTGACGGCGGCGCGGGTTCCACGTCCAACACCAAGCGTACGGTTTCGACCGGCGTCGCGCCGCGAAACGGCGCCGTTCCCGTCAGCAACTCGTAAAGAATCGCACCGAGTGCGTAGATATCCGATACGGGACCGACGCTGGCGACAAGCCCCGCCGCTTGCTCTGGGGACATATAGCTCGGGGTACCCAAGATATCTCCCGTCTGGGTTTGTCCTTGCTGATCCTCAAGGATCTTGGCCAGGCCGAAGTCGGTGATTTTCGGCGTGCCGTCGGAAGCGAGCAGCACGTTGGCGGGTTTTAGGTCGCGGTGGACGACGCCGTGCGCATGCAGATAGCCGACTGCGCGTGCGAGCGTTTCCGTCATGCGGGCGGCCGCATCGCATTCCAACGGCGTGCCTTTGCATTGGTCGCGAAGATTTCCCCCCGTCATCAACTCGAGCGTGAAATAGGGCATGCCGTCCGCTTCGCCGACCTCGAAAATCTGCACGACGTTGGGATGCTGCAAGCGAGCTAACGATTCGGCTTCCGCGAGGAAGCGGTCCCACTCCGACGAGGTCTTTTTCGCGGGCCCGGTTCGGGGACCGGACCCGAATGCTTTCATGACTTTGAGCGCGACATGTCGTTTGAGTTTGGCATCTTCCCCTTCGTAGACGACGCCCATGCCGCCCGTGCCGAGGAAGCCGAGAATTCGGTAGGGACCGATGGATGCAGGATGTCCGGTGGACGCGGCGGGCTTCGTCGATCGGAACAGCGTATCGAAGTCGATGGCGAGATCGGGGTGCGCGAGCCGATACGATTCCGCGGTGGGGCGATCCCCGTGTCGATGGCGGACGGCGAACTCGTGCTTCACCAAACGGAATCGTCGTGCGGAGGCCGCGAGGTCCGGAAACTGTCGGCAGTAGTCGGCTACAAGACGCGGTTCGACGCTCTGCGATCGGGAGCGAGCTTTCCACTGAAACTCGATATCTGAGCAGACAATCTCTTCAAGCGTGCCGAGCCGATGCGGATCGCCCGGCGGCGGCAGATAATCCTCGATCTTCGGCGCCGTTCCCGCTGCCCATGCCTGGTCGAACTGCCGGCATCGCTTCTCGTCCACTGCGGTGGAAAACGAATCGTCGGCCGCGCTCGCCTTCGCGCCGTTGGTGACGGTTTCGTCGTCTGCAGTCGATTGCAGGGCGGTTTGGCACAAGGCGCATTCGGAAGCGTGCAAAGAAAACGCCCGCCGTTCGCGTTCATCCAGCAACCCGTGAACGAAAGCGATTCGTTGTTCCGCCTGCGGACATTGCGCGACCGCCATCGCAGTCCCTCGTTCGTCACGCCGCTTCGCCCAGCCTGTCCGATTCTATTCGGAATCGTTGTCCGGTTCTTGAACGTTTCGGCAATTACCGATTGCTGCGAGAACGGCGTGCAGACGATCGCTTGCGCTGAAACCGGGTCGAATCTATTCGTAGGAAATTGTCGGGATTGCGCCTAGCGTTTCAGCGAAGCAGACCGCATACTACGGCTCGCTGCATCGCATTTTTCTCCCTAATGAGGAGTCCGCCATGCCGCGCTCATCGGACGACGCGCCGAGCCGAACGAAGTCTTTGCTCTACTTTCCGTATGTCGTCTTTTTTCTGTTCGCGATGATTCTGTTGACTGGAATGTTCGGCATCGGCCTCGCCGCGCAGCTTCGCATCCCTTACTACGCGCGGCAAGCCGACGCGGACCCGAACGACGTCGCCATCCGCTGCCTCGATCAACATCAGGCCGAGCCGTTCTACCTCATCGAAGGATACGACGAGGCGACCGCCCGGATCGCTCCGCCTCTGCAGCGAGAAACGAATCTCAAGGCAATTCGTTCGGAGAAGCGAGGCGAAGGGACATTTTCGCATGTCGCGATCATGTTCACGGAAGCCGAATCCTTCCGCTTCGAGACGACGACGCCGCACACCATGCTCTCCGCAGCCGACCTCCGCACGGCTCGCGAGGACTTGGCGAGGATGTATAGGCCCGACGACGTGGTCGTCTGGGCGAAGCTGCGTTCATGGGGCGAATCGTTGTTTCTCCGCTGGTGGGACCGCACCTGCAGAGAAAAGACCGGCAGTCGTCCGGTCGCGGTCGAGCCGGCGCGGGGAACGGAGGACGAGCATCTCTGGTTCGCCTGGGCGCGAGTGACGGCCGGATATCCCGACCGCTCCGAGGTGTTTCGCCTTGCGGAACGTGCGAAACAGGCGTTTCCGAATGCAGTCGAGTACGACGCGGCGATGGCCTGGGCGAAGACGTATTACGATCGCCGAAACGTGCATTACCGCGCCTGGCTTTCGGCAGAGGACAACCAGGATGGCGAGCGCAGTTGGTTCGGAGAAGCCGCCGTCCCGCCGGCGAGCGATTTCGTCTACTGTTGGATTCTCGACCAACACGTCGGATTGACCGAATCGTCGCGAGCCCGGGCGAAAGCGCGTTGGCTGAAGCATTTCCCAGGGCACGAAGGCGCCGCCATCGAATGGGGCAAGCAGGTCGAACGTGAGAGACGCACCTCCAGCGATGCGCTTCCCCCATCGAGCGACATGGTCGCGCTGGTATGCGTCGTCGAACGGCTCACCGGGTGGGACGATCGCGGCATGAAGTCGCGAGGCGCCGCGATCGAAGTGCTGCGAAGCTTCTCCTCGCCGCTTGGCATGGGATCCGTCGGTACCTTTCTTCAGACCGCGATAAGCATGGCCTACCCCTCGGACGACGTGTTCCAGTTGCTCGCCACGGGCGATTCGCTTGGCGTGGGCACGCTGCCGGAATGGGATATCGATCGATCCTCTGCGGGCGATTTCGCGACCTGGATCGCGGGTTGGTTCCTACTGGTGGCGGTATTTCAATTCATGTTTCGCTGCGTCGTGCTCGACTGCCTCGGCGGCCGCATCCTTCGCCTGAGCACGCACGATCGCTTTCGGCATTACTACAACTCGCAGGTTCGCGGCAGCTGGAAAGGATTGCTGCTCGGCATGCTGGTCGTGCCGCTGGGGAAATGGGCATGGGAGTGGTACTCGCTGCAACCGCCCATCAGCTTGCTCACGCCGAGCCCCTTTCATCTGCTCGCAGGCACTTACATGGGCGTGCTCTTCGGCGGATTCGTCATCCTGCTGATCAATCGTCTGACCGCACTGATCCTGCTTCGCCTCGGTGTCGATATCGAGCGGAATTGGCTTGACGAGATCGTCGGCACCGCTCTCGGCGTGGCGCTGCTGGCGTATTTCGGCAATGACGCAGTCTCGCTGGCGACCTTCGCCGCCGCCGGTGTCTTGCCAGAGGCATTCAAACGAATCTGGCGCCGATTCTTTCCGACGCCGAAGGTTTTTGCGCCGGCCACGTTCACCGATGCCGCGGTCAACGCGGTGCGGGATTCCATGCGATTCGATCCGAACGCGGCCCGCATCGTCCGCATCGGCGTGAAGCAAACGACGTTTGGGCCGCATTACGACATTTCTTTGACGGCGACTGCGGATGCGGTTCGCGACGTGATCTTCGAGACGAAGGGCCTGACGGTCGCAATCAACGATTTTCAAGCGGACGAGATGCGCGGCCTGGTCGTCGATTACGGGACTTGCCCGCCGGGGTTTCTCGTGTATCACCCCGCGCTTCCCTCCCGCGGCGCGGCGCCGATCGCCGCGAACGAAGACGGGACCTGCGAAGATCCGGCTCCGTTGCTGTTCGAGGAGCATCGCGTCGCGTTCTGGATTGGGCTCGTCCTCGCGCTGGCATTCTTCGCTCTCGCGGCGACGTCGCAAGCATTCGCCGAGGCGAGGCCGCCCCTTTCGTGCGAGGTGCGAGGGGCGAAGTACCGCATCACTTGGAAGCACGACGCAAATCAAGCATGGGCGGGCTCGGGATTGATCTTCGATGCCGGAACGATTCTTGATGTGCACGCCTCCGGAACGATCGAGGCCGCCCCTGACTCCGATCGCCGCGACTACTACCACGCGGTTCCTCCTAAAGGTCGCGATGCGCTTCCCCATTTGCCGCACCCGAAGGAACCTGGCCTCGCGTTGCTCGGCAAAATTCACGACTCGGTTTTTCGCATCGGCGATCGGCAGCGCTTTCAGATCACCGGCAGGCCCGCGGAGCTTTCTCTCGGCATCAACGACGACATGCCCGCGGACAACACGGGTTCGTGGAAGCTGGAAATCTGGGTCGATCCGCCGCGACCGTAACCAACAACCCCCTCGTCCTTTGGGAGAGGGGTGAGTGACATGAAGAAACAGAGGAACGACATGTCGGCAAGACTCGCCGCCGCGTTGGTGGCGGCATTCGCTGCGACTGCGGCTCATGCTCAGGAACCGACGGCGGAAGCACGCGTTGCGTGGCAGTACAAATCCGCCGCAGGAGTAGGCCACTTCGCGAAGGTCGGAAACACGAAGTGGCGCGAACGGACGCCGGATGGATTCGAGCTGACCTTCGAGGAAAGCGGACGAACGCCGCTGCATGTCGAGCTGTTCGACGCCGGTCGCGACATGCGAGTTCGCCTATTCGATCAACGCTCCGAATGGCAGCAAGGAAAAAATCCGAACTGGAAAGGCCTCTATGACGGGCGCTGGGTCGATCCGGCGACGTTGCCGAAACCACCCGCCGCGGATCGATCGATTCGCCTCGCATATTTTCTGCCGACCGATCGAAAGCCGGCGCCTGAATACGAGAAACGCATCCAAGTCGTCATGCACTTCGTTTCCGAACTGTATCGGCAGGAGATGGAAGCGCGCGGCAAACCATTCCCCTGCCTGGCGTTCGAGTCGAAAAACGGCGTTCCCATCGTGCATCGCATCCAGGGCAAACATGCCGCCGCGGTCTACAACAAGGCGCCGAACTACGATCCTTACAATCAGTGGAACATGCTGCTCCGAGAAATTCCCGCATCCGTCGGCACGCCCTCGCGCCATCTTATCATCGTGTTCGCGGAGACTTACGACGAAGGCATGGCGGAGTTCGAATGGCCCGGCGGTGTCGCCCTTGGAGCGCGATTCTCCGCGGACGGCGGACTTGGCCTCTTCTCCGCGTGGATCCTGCGGCCCGAACTCTGCGCGACCACGATCGACAAGCAACGCGAATGGTTTTTCGACGCCACGCCGATTCCGGGCCGAACTGCGTTGGGTCACCGCGGAAAGAACTCGCCGCGTTTCGAGTTCATCGAAGACGGCTTCGGCGCGGTCGCTCACGAATTGGGTCACGCGTTGGGCCTGCCCCATGACCAACGCAAAGGCGCTGTGGACATCATGGGAAACGGCTTCCGCAACATGCGCCGCAATTTCGAGCCGAAACCCCAACGCGCTAACTCGGCCCAATTCTCCGACGCCAACGCTCGCCTGCTGCTGGCTTCCCGGTTCATCGCCAAGGATCTGAACGCCAACGACGCGAAACCGCCGATCGCGGCATGGAAGTGGACGATTCCGCCGAAAGTCGGGGAGCGCAAGGTTGCCGTGGAACTGACTGCGGACGACGACGAAGGCCTGCGTGCGGTGACGTTCTTCGCACCCGCGCAAGATTCCGTCGTGGGCGGACGTGCGTTGAGCGGAAAGCGTCAGACCTTCGTCTCCGAACTCGCGGTGCGCCCCATCGTTGCGGGCAGCTTTCGCTTGCAGGCCCTTGTCGCCGATTCGGGCGGGAACTTGGCGGTGATCGAAATGAAGACGGACGCACTCCCCTGAACTCAAGCATGCTTCCGAAAGCAAGGCCCTTCTCATGTCTCATCGAAAACGTGCCGCGTGTGTGCTGATGTTGTCGATCATGTTCGCCCTCGCCGCGACGCTGCACGCTCAGCCGGCGGCCGAGCCCAAGGAGCGACCTCCGATCGAGATCGTCGAAAGCCCCGCCGGCGATCGCATCGTCAAGGGAGAGCTTCTGCTCTCGCTGCATCCGCAAGTGAAGGAGAGCGATCTCAAGCCGATCTTCGACCGCCTGGAAGCGAAGTACCATGTCGTCAGCCGCATCGAGTCGCTGAATCAATTCACGCTTGCCGTCGATCACGAAAGGCTGGCGGAATTGAGGCAGCGGCTGGCGAATCACCCCTATGTGGCCGCGGCGTCTTTCAACCAGTTCATGCAGGCATATCAGTCGCCGAAGAAAGCCCCGTTCGACGATCCGGTATTCAAGAAGCCGGACAACATGATGGAGGATCGGGACAACTGGAACCTGTATCGCATCAAGGCGCCGGAGGCGTGGGAGATTTCGCGCGGAGGCGCGGTGATCGCCGTTCTGGATTCCGGTGCGAGGCTGGAGCATGAGGAATTGAAAGGCCGCACGATCCAACCGTGGACCTACGCGCGCGATGGCACTTGTCGGGAAGGCATGAAGAAAATCCTCACGCCCAACGGCACGACCTACGACTACGAGGTCCGCAACCACGGCACGCATGTCGCCGTCACGGCGGGAGGAGCGGCGAACAACGGAGTCGGCACCGCCGGCGTCGCTCCAAGCAGTCCCCTGATGCCGATCCAGGTTCTGTATTTCCGCCCAAAAGGAAACGCCGACGGCTCAGGAGACATCTCGGGAAGCACCGAAGAGATCGTCGCCGGCTTGGAGCGAGCGGTTTCGAGCGGGGCCTCGGTCGTCAACATGAGCCTCGGAACCTACCTCGACCCCAAAGTCGTCGATCAATGGCGCAAGGCTTCGACCGCGGAGGCGAAATCGGCGATCGAACAGCGTCTGATGCCTGCGATTCGGAAAGAGGCGGAGGCCTATGGCCCGGTGCTCGACCTCGCCGAGCGTCGCGGCGTGATCGTCGTCGCGGCTGCGGGGAACCAGAGTCTGCCCGCGCACCTTTACGCCCTGCCCCTGTCGAAACGCGTCATCTCGGTCGCCGCGATCACGCGCGAGGATAAACGCTGGGATGAAGTAGCGACCACCGGCTTCGGCTCGAATTTCGGACCCTACACGACCGTCTCCGCTCCCGGCGCCATGATCTACAGTGGCTTGGCCGAACCTGCCAAAGCCTACGATTATCTCACCGGAACCTCGATGGCGGCGCCCCACGTCGCCGGCGTCGTCGCTCTCATGAAGACCATCGACCCCGAGCTGCGCCTCGCGGACGTCGCCGACATTCTGACCAAGACGGGCCGTCGTCTGCAAACGGATGAACCGATCGGCCCTCTCGTGGATGCGCGAGCCGCGCTGGAAGAAACGCGTCGGCGAAGGGATGCGCGAGTTCCGCGACAGCCCACGCCTCCGCCGATCATCCCTCCCGTGATCGAGAATCCGACCGTGCCGACGCTTTCTCGGCAGGGAGTCGAGATTCTGCTGGAACCCGATCCGTGGGCGAACGTCGAGATTCAGCGCATCATCGAAGTGTGGCTGAGCATCGCCATTCCGCGCGCCCCCGCGGACGGCGGCGCGGGGGGCATCTGGGTTTACGATCGTTTCGGCCAAATCATCAATGTCCGCACTTCGATCGTCGAGCAGCGTCCTGCATGGTTCTCATTCCGCTTCCGGTGGTTCTGGGAAAACGCCCTCACGCTCGATTCGACGAATGTCGGCTCGCTCTACGAGTTCATCGTGGGCACGCTGAGGCAGGGTCGATTCGATCCCGCGCCGCCGCGCGTTCCCATCGAGTTTCGTCCGCGTAAGGAAGATCCCAGGCCGCGGCAGGATCGCCTCGTCTTCAACCCCAATCTCGGCGGCACGCGCTGGACCGGCCGCAACGCCAAGGGAGAAACGATCGAGTTCGATTTCGACGTCCAGTTCGTTTCGGTCAAACGGCAAGCTCAGACCGTGAAATACTCCTATCGCATCAACACCACCTTCACGCCGATGGCGATCGAATTCTATCCCGACGCCATCGGCGCCGCTCCTCTACGGGCCGCGGTCGAAACGGTGCGACTGGGAGAAATGTTGATCCGCTTCGATGCGACAAGCGGAACGGCGGCAGCGATTGCGCCCGCCTCGCGCGGCGATCCGCTCACGTTCGTCGTCAAGCGAATCGATGTCGAGATCCCCGAACTTCGCACCGATGCGGCAGGAACGACGATGCGGGTTTCGAATCGTCAACACGAGGCATTGATCGCAACCTACTTCCCCGAAAAGAACCTGCCGAAAGGCTCTCAGCCCCCGCTCTGGACGCTTCCCGAGGGATTCGGGTTGCACTCGTATGCGTTGAGGCATGACGGCCTGCGTGCGTGGATGCTGCTCGTCAATGCCGCTTCCGACTTCAAGGGGAATCGCTGGCAGCTTTGGTCGATCGACTCGAACGGAAGCAACGCCAAGCAATCGGATTTCGAGTTCGATCCGAAGGATTTCCGCAATCCCGTGGTGCGAACCAGCGGCGACGGAAAGGTCGCATGGTTCGTGCTGCAGCGTCCGATCCCCTTCCAGGATCCGTTTCATCTGCAAGTCCGCAAGGCGACGATTGGCGGACCTGCAACCGTCGTTCTCGAGACGAAGGATCGCAAAGGGATCACCAACGGCTGGGATCCGCAGGCGACTAGCGACGGCCGATCGCTGCTGTTCATTGCGTCCGAAGGAATCGTGCGCGTCGACGACGCAGGAGCCCATTTCCTTGTCGAGACGAAACACATCGTCCATGAAGGACGCCACCTCGGAGGAGCCGATCGCCTCACCTCGCTCGTCACGAATGCGGACGGCACGCGATGGGCCGCCATCACGCAGATGCATTTCGCGGACAAGAAGTACGATCCCGTCAACGCGAAGTGGGTCGTTCTAGCCGGTTCCGGGACGGACTACAAAGCCCATGCGGAGAAAATCCAACTAGGCCATTTCAGCAATCTCAGCATGAGCGAAGATGGCCGCGCGGTGTTGTTCGAGAAGCAGTATCGCACGTTTCTCTGGCGGGAGGGGCACATCTCGGAAGTGGCTCCCCAAGCCTTCGCCGTCTACAGCGCGACACTCGCGGGGAATGGCCGCTCCTTGTACGCGGTGGCCAATCCCGCAGGCGCGGCGAACAACGGGCTGGCCGCGTTCGTCCATGATCTGAATTCGGGACGACGGAGGCTCGCGGTGAGCGGATTGATGGGAGCAGGGCAATGGAACACGGGTGGAGCCGTGCAGGTCAACCGCGACGGTTCGGTCGTCGCGTCCGTTTCGTCCGGTTTGTTCGAGGGAGGCCCGCGTGGCCTGTTCATCAGCCGGGAAGGGGAGGCGCCTGCGGACTACCCCACGATCCGATCCGTCAAGCAGCGCTACGAAGGGAGCAAGTTGACGCTCTCTGTGGAGGCTCAAGGGACCGGCCCTATCCAGGTCTACGCCGCGACCTTGAAAGACGGGTGGATCAACATCGGGTACGTAACCGATGCGGCGAAGAATCCCCTGGCGGCATTGGCCGGGCTGCCCCAGGGGCACTTCCTGGCGTCGAATCCGAAACAACCGGGCGTGTTCGAGACGACGATCGACCTCGGGGATCGCCATGCTTGGCTCGACGATACCTATGTCGTCCGTGTGATGGTGGTCAATGCGAGCCGCAACCGCCTCACGGCTCACGACGTCGGCGTACTCCGATGACGTGGAGGGGTGCCGAATCATTCCAGGGCGAGCGCCTTTTCGAACTTGGCTTCCACGCGTTTCAGGATGCGCCGAACCGTCCGTTCAAGCGCATCCGATCGCTTCCGCGATTTCCGCTTGCGTTTGATCCCGCAGGGCGCAGCTCGACGATCTGCCGTTCTTCTTCGTCAAGGTCGCCTAAGACATGTTGCAGAAGGTCGGCGAATTCCGCGTGCTCCGCAGGCGTGGGTTCGTCGGATGCGTGCACGAATTCCGCCCCCGGTTCAGGCCCTTCCAACGCCCGTTCTCGCTGCAAGCCGCGCTTCTGCCTTAGGTGGTGCCTCGCCTTTTCGCGCACCTTCGCCAGGGTGATCGCACACAGCAGGCCAAAGTCCGCTCTCGCCGAACTGAATTCGCCCTGTTGCATGCGACGGAAAAAGGTGCGACACACGGATTGGGCGACGTCTTCCGGGCCGACACGTCGCTGCAAACCTGGCTCCATGCGTTTCTGAGCAAGCCGCTCCAGGGCGGGCCCCATGCGGTTCCAAAAATCGAGCATGGCCGCGGCGTTGCCGGCGCGAAGCCCCCTCGATCCACCGCGAAAGCTGCTCTTCGGAGAATTCCATCGGCTCCTCCCGACCGACATTGTTTTCCGGATGGTCCGCGAGGACCGTAAAAACAAATGGCTGTCCGGTTCCGATCCGCGACGGCAATAGGTCGGCGTCTCGATAACTGAATCAGACAACCCCATGATGCGAGTAACAGCCATGCGAATCTTCAAGCACTACACCCTGACCGCGGCATTCCTGCTCTGCGGAGCCGTCTCGTCCGCGTTCGCTCAGCCTGCGGGCTACGAATTTTACGGGCATTACCCCGACTATGCGACGGCCATCCGCATCGCTCAGGCCTTGAGCCAGGGAAAACGACAACCGCTACGACGCGGGCTGGGCCGAAACGGCGCCGAACGCCGTCACACGAAGCTTCGGCGTCTATGCCCGGCCCAAGAACTCGGGGAACAATCCGCCGCGAATCACTCAGCATGGCTCGCTGACAAAGGGGCACCCGCTAGATCGAATTCGACAGGGGTGCCACGCGGTCGTCTACACGATGGCGATCACAGCAGGTCAGCGAACGCAATTCGATTGCGTCAGCCCGCGTGGGCCGAACTACCTTGACGTGTGGCTACGAATCGAAGACGAAAACGGCCGCCCACTCGCCGACGACGACGATAGCGGCGAAGGCCTGAATGCCCGCATCGTGTTCATTCCGCAGCGGACGGCGAACTACCGAGTCGTTGTGACCACCTTCGCTCGCGGAGCCACGGGGCCATACACCTTAACGGTTCGATGAACATGCCCATGGATACGTTCAACGAGCGATCAGAAACTCTGCTTGGGGGCGGACATCGCCTCCAAGCATTTCTTTCGTTGAGACATCGACTTTGCTCTCGTCACCGTTGTCGGACGAATTCCTCAGCCGTTGATCGGCAGAAAGCGAGAACGCAAGGGGTCACCCGCCGCGCATCCTACTTCGCGGCAACAGACGAGAGGCGTGTTCTGCTAAGGGGGGTGAAAGCGGAGGGCGCCCTGACCCATCGGGCGGTCCCCGAAGCATGGCACATCGACCGAATGTTTGAGGACAGAAGCGATTCGCGTCGTCGAGGCGATACCACCAGTGGGAATAAGCCGGCAGAGGGAACCAATGTTCGCCCTCGCGCTGTCGCGGAGGTGCATCGTTCAGGGGATGCGGTGCCGTCATTGGTCCAGACGGCAAGGAGGTATTGGCGATGATCCTCGACGTGCTTTGCAATGTCGTCAGCCTTGCGCTTTCCGGCGATGACCGCACTTCTTACATAGCCGGCGCCGAGGAGAATCGGCTTCATGCCGTTTGATTCCACTAAGCGTACCCACCGCAGTAACGACCGAGGTCACATGACTCGTATACATCTTCTTGCAATCGTCGCCTTTGTTGCAACGGCGACGCTCGCCGAAGCGGGGTATACCAGGCCGCCATATGTCGATGGTTGTCAGTCGATGGGCGGACGATACGTGATGACGGCAGCCTAGAATGACGCTGATCCACAGACTCGCAAGGTTGGTGCTGCCGTAGCGATGAGCCAGCCCCGCATCGCCCAGTTCGGAGTCGCACATGCGGAGCCGGTCGCCCTAAGCGGCCAGATAGCGCTGAGAATCTTACGTGTGGACCATATCGAAGAGTACGAACGAGATTGGCCCGAAGATCATTACCGGCAACCATGCTGCGAGCGCAGGCGGAAGCACTTGATGGTCGCCAAGGTGTTTCGAGGCGAAATCTGCCATGAAGAAGATCGCCGTGAGGCAGAGGCTCATGCCGGTGCTGATGAACACGTTGCGGTTTTGATCCTGCAAGATGATCGACAAGCCCATGAACGTCAGCAGCATGCCGAGGATGGGCCGCGTGAGCCGTTTATGGAAACGGACGGCCAGGCCGGAAAGACCGTTGGTGTCGGTCGCCCGCATCTCTTCGAGCAATTGCGGCGTGGTGACGAAGTAGACCCAGTTCTTGTGCCGGGTCAGTTTGTCGAAGTCGATTTGGTCGGTGTGCAGGAAGTAAACGCCCGGCGCGACATGCGTCAGGCCGAGTTTCTCGTAAAGCTTCCAGTCCTTCATCTCGGCCGGCACGGTGTTGCGGAGAAGCCATCCGCTCGGTTTGCCGTTGTTAGGCTCCTCGTACTTCGCTTCGCCGGCCTGCAGAAAACCGACGCTGGAGACGCCAGGGATGGACGGGAAAACGACGAAGAAATCCTTAACTAACTGATCCTTCTTGAAGCCGACGCGTCCCGAAATCAGCGAGCCGTTGAGTTCCCAACCGCCGCGTACTTCGCTTTCCTTTTCGCCCTTGAGGTCATTTCGGTTTTCGAGAAGGTAGAGGTCCACCTTCGGCAGAATCAACTCCTGGTTGACGACCGCGAGCATCATCATGGCGCACGATGCGATCAGCAAGGGCCGAACGACGCGCCGCGTGGAAACGCCCGCGGAGAGCAACGGCAATAGTTCGTTGTTGCGCTGCACCCAGGCGATGGTGAACATGGCGGCCATTTGCACGATCGCTTCGTTGAGTCGATCGTAGATTTGCGGCGTCTTGTAGAGGTAGTAGAGCCCGATGTGCTTGAAGATCGACGCCAGGTCTTTCTTCCCCTCCGTGAACGCATCGAGGTTCATGAAGAGGTCAATGACGATGAACAAGCCCAACAGGCTGATCGCGCAGACGAAGTAGCCTTTGAGGTAGTTCCACGTCATCTGACGATCGAGAATCTTCAGCATGAACGACTCCCGATGCGGCTAGGATTTTGCGCCGGGCGACTTCGCCGAAGTGTTCGGCTCGATCGGCGGACGGCGGATGCCGGGACGATAGTTGAGGATGTAGTCGAGGATGTACTGGTTGGCGGAGGTCGAGCCGAGTTCGCCGAAGCCGTTGGCTTTCAGTTCCTGGAGGGCGAGTTCCTTCGACCAGCCGTTCATTTCCTGGCGATAGAGGGCCACGGTGACGCCCGTGCGATGCAGGCCCGCCTTGCAGTGAACCAGGATGGGATACCGCTTCGGGTTATCGAAGATTTCGAGAAGCTGCTCGATCTCGATGGGCCGAACGGTTTCGCCGGAGCGCGAGCGGATTTGCTCTTCGAGCTTCAGATGTCCGGCGAAGAGATAGATCATCTCCGCACCATTTCGCTTGCAGATTTCCGATTCTTTCTCCCGCTTGCCGGGAAACCAAGATGCAGCATAGGTCTCGGGAAGTTCGGGATCCTTCGCTTCGTCCTGAAGGTTAAGCACGGTCTTGATGCCGTACCGCTGGATCATTTCCTCGAAGCCCGCCGCCGTGAGGCAGCCGCTGCGATAGACGCCCTTGTCCGCATCGACGACATGGAAGCGTTTGTAGGTGCTGTACGAATGACGGTAGTAGAGAAACGGCACGACGAGAATGAACAGCCCGATGGCGATCCCGGGCCATGCGGCACGTATCTTCGCTCGCACGGCGGCGATGCGTTCGTTCGCCGACGACAACACCTGATGTTCCACGCAACTTCTCCGCCCAAAGCCAGTTCCAGGGGCACGAAGTCTGAACATAGCAGGATCATCGACATCGGCCAACCCCGACCGTCACCGCTCATCCTCTCGGTGCGGCACGCATAATCGGCATACTCCGAAGACTCTCCTCCTTCCGTACTTCGGAAACCGGCGGAAGCGAAGCGGAGCCTTTTCCGGCGGGTTGGGGTTGGTCGATGAAGGCGACGTGGACGGAAAGGATGAATCAGGAGAAATTCGCCAGTTCTCCCGGTTTGCGCGGTTTGGGGGGATTCGCGATGTTGCGGGAATCGCTCGCTCTGGGGTTCGGATGCGTCCTGGCCGCCACTCCGGCGTTCGCCCAGGGATACGGGTACTGGTCTCAGCCGCAGCCTTATGGGTTCGTGCAGTACGGACCGCCGATGCAGTCGATGCCCGTCCAGGCTTGGCCGCAGATCCAGCAGGCGGGAGCGTTGACGTTTCCGCCGCTGCCGGACCTCCGTCGCCTTCCTCCTCAGCCGAGGCCGATCACGCCGCTATCGCTTCCGCTTCAGCCGCCCGTCCCGCCGCGGCAAGTCGCTCCGTCCCCGAACATTGACACGCCCCCGACGCTCCCGATGCCGGAGCGTATCCTCTACGCCAAGCCGGAGGCCGCTCCGCCGAGCGAACTTCCTGCTGCCGTGAAGCCGCCACGCGGCTGGGCGAAACCGACGGACGATGGACCGACTCTTAACGCCAAGCCTTCCGCGCGCGTGATTACCGCCCGCCCGGCGAGTCGCTCGGCCGAGGTCGACGATCCCGCACTCGCGGCTCCGCCGAATGTCGTGGCGCTACCGGGGACGACCTTCGAAGGCGCTAGTCGATCGCCGTCGGCAACGTGGTATGGCCGAGCGGAATACCTCTATTGGTTCACCGCGAATCAGCAGTCCGGCCCGCTCGCCGTCCTCGGTTACCCTGGCGGATGGAGCGAAACGATCGGCGGTCGCCTCGACTTGGGCAGCCAGGGAAGGTCAGGTGGGCGCTTCCTTGTGGGCCGATGGTTGGGAGATGACGAATCGATCGGACTCGAGTTGGATGGCTTTTTCCTCGGCCAGCGCAACGGCTCGCAGACCACGGCCGTTCGTTCGCTCGCGCTGCCCTTCACTGATCCCGTGGGCAATGTGCAGAACCAGGTGCTCGCGGCGCCGGGCGGCCCTCCCGGAGTCTACAACGTGTCGGCCGTGACCAATTTTTGGGGCATCGAACTCGACACACGCCTCCCCTTCCTTCGCGGCGACTTTTGGCGGTTCGACGGCATCGCCGGCGCCCGCTATCTCCACCTGGGCGAATCGCTGCAAAGCAACTCGCGTTTTCTCGATGCGGGAGGCAATCCGCAGCTCATCTCCGATCGTTTCGAAACTTCAAACGATTATTGGCTCGCCCAGCTCGGCCTTGATGCGGAAGTTCGCATGGGGCGCGCGTTCCTGCAAGGCTCTGCTCGGTTCGGCCTCGGCGTCGACGTGCAGACGGCCAACCTCAGCGGCGGTCCCAACGGATTCCTCGTGCAAGCAAGCAATGCTGGCGGACGCTTGACTACTGCGTTCGCCTGGGTGCCCGAGTTCGGAGTGCGGACGGGCGCAGACCTGACAAGCCACATTCGTGCAACGGTGGGTTACACGTTTTTGCTTTTGCCCAACGCCGTGCGACCTGGCGACGTGACCGACTCTGTCCAGGGCAGCGGCCGCCCGGCCTTTGCGTTCGGCGAGTCGTCGTTTTGGGCCCAGGGCATCAGCGGCGGGTTGGAGTTCCGCTGGTAAACCGATCACATGGTTCGGCCGCCATCCACGACGAGGATTTGTCCCGTCGTCATGCTGGTGCCGGTCGCGAGATACCAAATCGCGTCCGCGATATCCTCGGGCTCCGCGGCTTTCTGCAGAGGCGTCTGTTTCAGGTATTGCTGAATGTGAGCCTGATGCGGAGCCAGCCAACGCGTGTTGATCGGCCCCGGCGCCACGGCGTTGACGCGGACATGCGGACCGAAGGCGCGGGCGAGCGACTTGGTGATCGAATTGAGAGCAGCCTTGCTGGCGGCATAGGGAATCGAGCTGCCCTGCCCCGAAAGCCCCGCCACCGACGTCACATTCACGATCGCGCCTTTGCGCTCCTGCAACAACGGCATGGCGGCTCGGCAGGCCCAAAACGTCCCCATCATGTTCACACGAAAGATCTCATCCCACACGACATCGGTGAGCGCATCCAGCTTCGTATGGTCGATGAAATGCGTCGTGCCCGCATTGTTGACCAGCACATCCAGTCCGCCGAGTTCCTCATTGCAGCGAGCGACCATTGCTTTCACCGCCGACTCGTCGCCGACATTTGCTTCGCAAAGAATCGCGGGCACGCCAAGCTTCCGCACCTCGGCGAACGTTTCCTCTGCATCCGCTTTCGACCGCGAATAGTTGACGACAACCCCGAACCCTTCCTTCGCGAACCGCAACGCCGCCGCCCGTCCGACGCCCGTCGCTGAACCTGTCACCAACGCGATTTTTCGGAGGTCAGCCATAGTTGGATCTCAAGAATGGAAAGAAAAAAAACGTCGAAATCGATCAGCGCCGATTCGCTCACCGAATTCTGCCGCACCAGTCACAATCTTGCCGTATGCGCATCCATGATAGCGGAGGTGCATCGCATGGAATCGCTGATGTCGATCGTTTCCTTGGGCGGCTCGGCCGCGTCGTTTCTCGCCACCTTCTACTTTTGGCTCATCCGAGCCAATCGCGAGCGGCCACGCCTACGGCCCTACATCCTCGATCGCGAGTTCTTTCTCGGCAATTCCACCATCGAAATACGGCAGATCGGCGTGAAGGTCGGGCTTATCATCGCCAATTACAGCACGCTTCCCAACGCCCTCGTCGGCTCCAAGGCGTCGCTTCGCGGGCCGAGCGGGCAATGGGTTGAGTTGGGGCAGTTCGCATTCGACAAGCAAACTCCGCTGCCGCTCAACCTGCCGCCGATGACGACGGTGCTGCTGCGTGTCGCCGGAAATCTAACGTTTCCTTGCGCCGCGGACTTGGAAGAAGGCAACAAGACGGCCGGCAACTATCTCCGCAAGCACCTCGGCGAACCGCGTGCGCTCCGCATCGAACTGCGAAGCCTGAACGACCGCACCGATACCTTCGAGCTGATCCTCGACGAACCCGCCAAGCCGTAGGGTTTGTCGAGGCAAGTACGCACCCTACGAACCGGATCTTAATAGCGATCATCGCGGCGGTCGTAGTCATCTGCGGCGACGCGCTGGCCGCGTTCGATGGATCGGTAGGTGAGGACGCAGATCACCAGGAACCACGACCAGAGCGCCGCGCTGGCCAGCATCTGGATCAGCAAGAACAACCTCGGTTGCTGCGGATTGCCGAAGTTACCGCCTCCGACAAGGAGAAACTGCGCGGCGATGCTTGCAGCCGAGTAGAGGATGTACACCACCAGATACACGATTGACTGCGTGCGAAGGCCGGAATTCTGGAACCGCGTCCCGATCGCCGCATGGAAGAGCATCCAGCAGATGACGGCAGCGAGCATCAGAAGGCTGAGGATCACGACGCCGACGATTCCAACGGCGCCGGCCCGCAGCAGCACATTGACGTCAGCCGGATTGCCGAACCCTTGGTTATTCGGCCGGGCCGCATTGGCTACGGTCGCTGCAACGATGAATCCCAGAATCAGGGCTCCAAGAATCGCAGCGCCGACGCAAAGCACCGAAGAGAGCGCCAGCCGAGAAGCCGGTTTGTAAGGGGCGGCAGCGCACATGCACATGCCGACGAACGCCACGATGGCTGCGATGAAAACGGAACAGCCGCCCACGATGGCCGTGGCTCCCATCACGGCAGCGAGATCGCGATTCGGACCAATCACCGCAAAAGTCTGCAACAGCACGACGAAAATCAACATGATCAGCACGGCCCAGAAAATCATCTTCAGGCCAACGATCGTCGTCCCCCAACGTTCCGGCGGAGGCCCGTCGTCCCAGTCGCGGCGCTGACGGCGCCGAGGACGATCATAATCGTCGTCTTCGTCGTAGCCGCGGCGACCACGCGGTTCGGGATCCGGGTCGTCGCGGCGCGAGGGGCGTCCAGCAGCAATGGGGTCCGACAGGGGCGGAATGGACGGCGGCAGTGGCGCTGGGGCGACCCGGTTTTCCGGTCGCGGACTGGAGGCGGCGGCTTCAGGGGGTTTGGGCAGCTTCAGGTTGGCCCCACAACTGGGACACGCCACCTGCGTGCCGAGCTGCTCGTCCTGCACCTGGAATTTCTCGCTGCACTTCGGACAGGCAATAGTTCGTGCCATGGGTGATTCACGAAGAAGAAGGGGTTCGCTGGGCGCTTCCGCGGTACTTCGTTTCGTATCCCGAAATATTCGACACGCGATAAGAATCGCCGACCACCAGCGGAGAGCGGTTAGAAATCCTTATCAGAAAATCAGCCCACCCACCATGCGAAAAAAAACTTCTCCACAACTGACGCGGACGGCAAATCGACCGAGATGCTGCGCCTCCGCGGCAGGACGGACACACCTGCGGCCATAGCACCTAAAACATCGTCATGCCGTTCACTCCCATTCTTGCCACGCTGGGATACGTTCTTTCCGAGGATCGTTCGCGCGTTCTGATGATTCATCGCAATCGCAGGCCCGGCGACGCGCATCTCGGAAAATACAACGGCCTCGGCGGGAAACTTGAGCCCGGCGAAGACGTCGTCGCCTGCATTCGCCGCGAACTGCGTGAGGAGGCGGGCATCGAGTGCCGTTCCCTTCGCCTGCGCGGCACCATCAGCTGGCCGGGGTTCGGCAAACAGGGAGAAGACTGGTTCGGATTCATCTTCGTCGTCGATGCCTGGGACGGCGAAGTCCCGGCCGCGAACGACGAAGGAACGCTTGAATGGATTCCCCTCGATGCGGTCCAGTCGCTGCCGCTTTGGGAAGGGGATCGTTTCTTCCTGCCGCTTGTCTTCGACCCGGCCATCCCGCAGTTCCATGGCGTCATGCCCTATCGCGACGGCAAACCGGTGAGTTGGACTTATTCGACGGTGACGACATGAAGATGCTCGCACTCCTTGCGATGACGACATGCGCTACAGCAGGTCAAACGCCGTACGCCGAGATCCGCGTCGTCGATGCGGCGACGGGCCGAGGCGTTCCCCTGGTGGAACTGGAAACAACGAACCACCTGCTCTTCGTCACCGATAACTCAGGGCGAGTGGCGTTTCACGAACCGGAGTTGATGGATCGACAACTCTTCTTCTTCGTTCGCAGCCATGGCTATGATGCCGAGAAAGACGGGTTCGGCTTCGCCGGCGCTCGCATCACGCCCCGGGCAGGCGTTGTCTCCACCATCAAAGTCAAGCGACGCAATATCGCCGAGCGGCTGTGTCGGCTCACGGGCGAAGGCCTCGTTCGCGACCGCCTGTTGCTAGGGCATCCGGTTCCCTTTCCTCAACGACGCAACGACGGAAAGGTGGCGGGGCAGGATTCGATTCAGGCGACGATTCATGCGGGAAAGGTCTACTGTTTTTGGGGCGACACCAATCGCATGGAATACCCGCTCGGCATGTTTCGCATGGCGGGCGCGACGATCCCGATACCCGATCCCAACAAAGCGGAGAGCGATCCGTCGGCAGGCATTCCCTACGATTATTTCGTCGACAAAACCGGCTTCGCCCGGGCCATGATGCCTCTGCCCGAACGCCCGGAAGGCGTCGTGTGGATCTTCGGCCTGTTCGTCGTTCCGGACAAGGCGGGCACTCCGCGAATGGTCGGACATTACTCGCGACGCAAGGGACTGGCGGAGGAACTCGAACACGGCATCGCGGTGTTCAACGACGAAAAACAAATCTTCGAGCCGGCCAAGGTGCTTCCCAAGGGCGAGACATGGCGCATTCCCAAGGGTCATCCGAGCCGGTGGAAGGCGGACGAAAAAGAATGGATTCTTTTCGGCAGCCCGAATCCCAATGTCCGCGTGCCCGCCACGTTTGAGGCGGTGCTCGATCCGGCCCAGTATGAGGCTTTCACCTGCGCCAAGGGACGCGATCCGGAACTCGATGAACGAGGCAAACCGCTCTGGCGATGGCAGCGGGATGTCGGCCCAGTCGATTCCGCGACGGAGCGTCGCTGGCGGAAAGCCGGCAAGCTTCGGCCGGAAGCCGCACGATTCACGCCAAGCGATACGGCCGGTATAGAAGACGCCATCCTGCTCCACACCGGCAGCGTCCGCTGGAATGAGCATCGAAAACGCTGGATTCTGATCGCTTGTCAGATGGAAGGGAGAACCTCGTTTCTAGGCGAGGTGTGGTACGCCGAGGCGAAGGAACCGGCTGGACCGTATTCCAAAGCGGTCAAGATCGCGACGCACGACAAGCAGACGTTCTACAACGTCTGCCACCACGATTTTCTCGACCGCGACGGCGGCCGCACGATTCACTTCGAAGGAACCTACACCAACGACTTCTCCAACAATCCGCATCGCACGCCGCGCTACAACTACAACCAGGTACTGTACCGCCTCAATTTAGACGACCCCGCGTTGCGAGCGGCACGCGTCGAGTAGTGAGCAAACACGATTACCGCAGTGTGAGTTTGACTCCACTCTTGCGAATCGGTTCGTAGAACGCGTTCGCATCTTCCGCGGGCAGCACGCGACCTGCGGCGTCCACGGGGCGCTCGATCGTCACGTCACGATCGCCCATCATCCGCAAGAGGTGCGGAAGGTCGTAGGTCTTGAGTGCTCCGGGAACGACGTTGGCGATTTGATCGATGCTCGCCGGCGTCTTTGTGACGTTCTCCCATGACACAACCGATTCCGTCAAATGCAGCGATGCGACGCGGTCGCTCAGAGCGGCGGCATGCAGAGCGATCGGACCGCATTTGCCACGCGCGATCAGTCGGACAGGCGCCTTCGCCGGAAGGCGGTCGATGACCGCCAGCACATCGGCAACGCGTTTTCCAAGCAGGGGCGATCGAGATGCAGCGAGAGCATCGACTCGCCGAAATCGTGGCTGAAGTAGCGAGGCTTCCCCGTCGGCGCAGGCATCGACATGCCTCGCGGCGACACGAACACGAAATCCGCGAACGATCGCCCGCTCTTCTCGAACTCCTTGAAACGTTCCTGACTGGCCGCCTCCACTGGGCCTTCATGCACGACGACGTCGAATTGCTGGATCGGCAATTTGATGTCCGCCGGCACTCGCGTCGTCGTGGATTTGGCGAGTTGATCCAAAGTGCTCTCCGATTTGCCTTCATGGAGGCGCAAGAGCCGGCGCACTTCGTCTCGCTGCTGAGCCTTCGTCAGCTTCGCGAATTTCTCGCGTTGCGGGGCCATTTCCGCCGCGAACTTCGCGTTCATCTGATAGGCCGAGATACCCTGGTAATCCTCCAGGACTTGACCCGAGCGGGTGCATCGTAGGTCGGCGTCCTTGAAGACCGGAAACGAGGCTTCCGTCGGAGCGTCGTCGACGCCTTGGAGCCAGCGGCGCATCCAGCGGAGGGTCGCTTCGCGTCGCGGCTTGGTGAAGCCATGGGTGTCGTCGTACTCGGAAATGGCCATGCGTTCCGAATGGCCCAGGATGCTGTAGTATTTGCTCGCTTCGCGGTAGGCCGTCCAGGCCCCGTCGATGTCGAAGAAATCGCGCGTCGCCACGGCGAAGAGCGTGGGGCGGGGGGCTCTGAGCAACGCGAAGTCGGCGTGTTCCATGCCGAAGGCGACTTGGCCCAGGATGTTCTGCTCCGCGTCCTGCGGGCCGATCGTCGCGAAGAGCTGCTCGAGCGAGGTGATGTAGCACGAAGGAACCGCGGCCGCGATGCGGTCGTCCAGAGCCATGAGATACGCGGTCAGCGTGCCGCCGCCGGAGTTGCCGGCACACCCGAGTTTCTTCGCATCGACATCCGGTCGGCTCGCGAGATAGTCGATGCTGCGGATGCCGTCCCAAATGCGGTAGGTCGCGGTGCTTTGGCCCACGAGCCAGGCGCCGATGCCGATGAGCGTGTGTTCGTTGGTGTTCGACGGGATCGAAGGTTTGCCGTCGCGATCGAGAAGTTGATAGCGCTCGCCCTGTCCGATCGGGTCGTAGCAGAGCACGACGAAGCCATGCTTGGCAAGGAGAATCGACACTCGCTGATACGCTTCGGCAGCTTTTCCATTCGCGGAGTGGCCGCACGGAATCAGCACGCCGGGAAACGGCCCTTTGCCGTCGGGAACATAGGCCACACCCGTGACATGGTGGTTCGGCCGACTCTCGTAGACGACTTTTTCGACACGGTAGCCGTCGGCTTTCAGCGTGCCGGTGACCTTGGCATTGAGCGGGGTCTTTTCGGGGAAACCGCCGAGCGATTCGAGGAACTTCGCGCGAATCGCTTCCTGCCGTTTGCGGACGTCGTCCGGCGTCTTCAACTTGGCCAGTTCCGCACGCCGTGCATCGAAGTGCTTCTTGGCTTCGGTACGCAACGCTTCATGCAACCCTTGCGCTCGTCCGGGGCCTTCTCCTGAGCCGGGGCGAACGAAGATGCGAAAAACAAAGTGGCGAAGGCGATGCGATTCATGGCGGGGTTCCTCGGTTCGCCGCATCGTACGCGGAGCGAAACCGAGATGCAACGACGAGGATGAACCCAACGCGCATCCTACGCTTCGACGTACTGTTGAGGCGGCTGAAGCCGAACCGCGAGAAGGGCCGTGAACGCCCCTCGCTATGAGATGATGCGAGCGGTCCGAGTCACCCGCCGTCAACGGTGGGCCTAGACGCTGCGAAAGCCCCGTGAACGGGGCTCTGTCTGGGCATGGAATCTTCATGGAAGTTCGAGCGTTCAAGTGTCGGAACAATAACGTTTCCAGCAAACTTCATTCGCAGACGAAGCCCCGTTCACGGGGCTTTCGCGCAGCGTCTAGGCCCGCCGTTGACGGCGGGTGACTCGGGCCGTTTGCCCTCTCCCTTCCGGCGAGGCCCGTTCACGGGCCTTCTCGCGGTTCGGCTTCAGCCGCTCGGCTGATCAAACAAGAAACCGCCGCTCGCACGACCTGACGGCGCACGAGGGGCGGTTCAGCTCCAACGTTTTTGCGAAAGGTTACCGCTACGCTTCTTCGAGGTAGGTGTAGCCGTCGAGGCCGCTTTCGTAGAAGTAGAGCAGTTGCCGCGATTCGTTGACGGTGATCTTGCCCGCCCGAACCGCCCGCTCCACGTCTTTCCGCAGCTTGTTGACCAGTTCGTCCGGGTTGTATTGCACGTAAGCCAACACTTCGCGGACGGTGTCCCCCTTCACCACGTCGTCGATGATCGCTTCGCCGGTCTCCGGGTCGATATCGACATGGACGGCATTCGTATCGCCGAAGAGGTTGTGGAGGTCGCCGAGGATTTCCTGGTAGGCGCCGAGAAGGAACGCGCCCAGGTAATACGGCTGACCATTGAAGGGATGCAGTTCCAGGGTCGAGCGGACGTCGCGGAGATCGATGAACTGGTCGATCTTGCCGTCCGAATCGCAGGTGATGTCGCCGAGCACAGCGCGGCGCGTCGGTGCTTCATTCAGGCGGTGGATCGGCATCACCGGGAAGAGTTGCTTCACGGCCCAACTATCGGGCATCGACTGGAAGACGGAGAAGTTGCAAAAGTACGTGTCGGAGAGCAACGCTTCCAGACCTTGCAGTTCCTCCGGCGTGTAATCCAGGTCGCGGACCATGCGGAAGATCTTGCTGCACACCGCCCAGAAGAGACGTTCGGTGAGCGCCCGATGCTCGATGGTGATGGCGCCGAGGTTGAAGCCATTGAGCGATTCGTCCATCGCCTGCACGGCATCGTGGTAGCCTTCGAGCAGGTTCTTCTTCGACAGGTCTCGGTAGATGGCGAACAGATCTGACACCTGCTGCGGCGCGTCCGGCGGCAGGTCCGGCGGAACCGTGTAGCGGTCGAAGTTGGAAACGCCGAGCACATCGAAGACGAGTAAGCTGTGATACGCGACCACGGCTCGGCCCGATTCCGAAATGATCGTCGGATGCGGCACGCCGGCCTCATCGCACACCGACTTGATGCGGAAGACGACATCGTTGGCGTATTCCTGCAGCGTGTAGTTGACCGACGATTCGAAGTCGGTCTGCGATCCGTCGTAGTCGATGCCCAGCCCGCCGCCGACATCCATGAACTTGAGGCCCGCGCCGAGGCGGGACAGTTCGACGAAGATGCGGCCCGCTTCCGTCAGCGCGTTCTTGATGCTGCGGATGTTGGTGATCTGACTGCCGAGGTGGAAGTGGACGAGTTGCAGGCAGTCGCCGTAGCCGCGCGCTTGCAGGAACTCGTAGGCCTCGAGCGCTTCCGTGAGGGTGAGGCCAAATTTGGAGCGATAGCCTGCGCTATAGCGCCAACGCCCGGCTCCCTTCGCTGCCAGCTTGACGCGAATGCCGATGACGGGGCGGACGTTGTGTTCTTGAGCCTGCTTGACGATCGTTTCGAGTTCGGAGAACTTTTCGACGACGGGGATGATCTGCTTGCCCATCTTGCGGGCGAGCATGGTCATCTTGATGAACTCGTCGTCCTTGAAACCATTGCAGATGATCGGCGTATCGCCGCCGTTGGTCATGGCGAGGACGGTGAGCAATTCCGGCTTCGAGCCCGCTTCGAGCCCGAAGTGGTAGGGTTTGCCGAAGTCGAGGATTTCCTCGACGACATGGCGCTGCTGGTTGACTTTGATCGGATACACGCAGCAGTAGTTGCCGTTGTAGCCGTACTCTTTGATGGCGGTCTGAAAGGCTTCGTAGATTTCGCCGACGCGATGGCGGAGGATGTCGGTGAAGCGGATGAGGATCGGCAACTGAATGCCGCGTTCCTGCAGTTGATCGACGAGTTGCTTGAGATCGACGGCCTTCTCAAGGTTCTTGTCGGGATAGACGACGACATGGCCTTTGTCGTTGACGCCGAAATAGCCCTTGCCCCAGTGACGCACCTCGTAGGTTTCGATGGCGTCCTGGATTTTCCATTGATCCATAATTTCCAGGGTAGTTTGAGGACGGCCGTTGGCGGCCGGGTTTCGGCCATTCGCGGAGGCCGGGGATTTGGAATCGAGAATGGGGTCTTGCGTTTCCACTTCGTGTGTTGTCTGAACCTGGAAGAAGGAATGGGCTTGGGGACAGATAGATCATCAGTACGCATCGCCGAAAACTGCGTCAAGCGGTTTCGGATGCAGAAAGCGCGAAGATCGCGGCACGAATGCGTTGCAAAGCGAAGGCCGATGCAAATTTCGATTCCGAGGCTGACTATTGCTTTCCCGTAAGGCATCGGCAAGGATGAACCCGCTTTCTTGATCATCGCACGCCGCCACATTTCTGAAAAGTTCGGTAGTCATCTTCCGGGCCGAGTGAGGAACGCATGAAAAAGAAGAAGTCCTCCAAATCCGATGGGCTCTATCGCGACGTCAATACGCTGGTGATTCGCGAAGGTGCTTCCTTTCCGGCTCGATGCCCCCTCTGCAACAAGCCTGCGGACGGGGAGCCGTTGGCATGTACCTTCGAGCGGAAAAGCGCCCGCTACGTCGAGGTTGCCGCGGTACAGAAAGTCGCGACCGCAGCGTCGGATTTGATATCGGGCACTCGCTACACAGGCCCGGTGGAAGCCGTCATTCCTCTTTGTTCGTGGCATCGCGGCAGGCGCATCCGGCTCGCGTTGTTCGGCCTGGGGATGGTCGCCGTGGCGGTCGCGGTTCTCATGATTCAGAAGGCTCTGGGGATTGTCATCGTGCCGCCAGGCGAGATGGGTTTTCTCCACATTGCGCTGTACAACTTTCTCGCCTTCGGAGCGATTTTCGCCGGCATCACCTTCATGCTGATGGCAACGTTCGACTCGCAGAAGCTATGGTTCAGAGCGACGCGTTACCAAGATCGATATGTGTGGGTGAGCGGGGCGGGGCGCGAATTCCTGCGTGAATTGCCCAAGGTGGAAGATCGCCATTTCGAGATCGAACCTGAGTCCAGGGAACTCACTGCGGAAGAACTAATTCGCCGATCGCGCTATCGAGAATGATGCAGCGACTGGCGGCGAGACGGCAGCAGGTTCGCCGCGGAGCGGGGTCGAACCGGCGCATATCAGACATCGGGTCAGCGATTCAACATATCTTGTGCGAGCCGAACATACTCTCGGGCGGTTTTGGCGAGGGAGTCGTCGGGGGCGACCTGGAGGAAACGCTCCGCATGCTCCAACGCTCCACTCCATCGCTTGAGATTCATCAAGGTTCGGGCTTTGCCGAAAAGCGCGGGGGAATAGTCCGGTTGCTTCTCGAGCGCCTTGTTGAAATAGGGCACTGCGTCGCGCCAGCGGCCCATACGGCCCAGTGTTTCGCCAAGATTGTTCCACACCGGCGGCGCGTCGGGGTCGAGTCGGCCAGCGCGTTTGAAGGTCCCGAGGGCTTCCTCGTTGCGATCGAGTCGAAGGTAAAGGATGCCGAGTTGCACGAGGGCCGCGACGTCGCGTGGCTCCGCTTTCGTGCGTCGTTCGACGAAAGGAACCGCCTCCGCCAGTTTGCCGCTGCGAGCCAGGCATTCGGCCGTGCCGAGGAGTGACGCACGATCGGCGGCATCGAGTTGTAGCGCATAGGCATAGCTGGCGAGGGCGTCGTCCAGCTCATCGAGTTGCAGGAAGCTGTTGCCTCGATTCGCCCAGCCGATCACGTCGTCCGGCGACAATATCAGTGCCCGGTCGTAGCATTCGATCGCTTCACGCGGCCGCCCCGTGTCGTCGAGGAGCCGTCCCTTGTTGATGAGCGGATCCGCTTCGTTCGGGCTCAGTTTGCTCGCATTGGTGAAGGCGTCGATCGCTTCGTCCACGCGTCCCAGCGCCTGCAAGGCATTGCCGAGGTTGAACCATGCGACGTACTTGTCCCCTTCCAGATCGATGGAGAAACGATAGCTGCGAATGGCTTCCTCGTACTGCTCCTGAGCGGAGTGTGCGTAGCCGCGTAGGAAATAGGCGTAGGCGCTGGGTTCGGCCGCGAGGCCAAGGTTCAAATAACGCACCGCTTCGCGGTAGTTCTCCTCGCGCAGGAGAACCTTTGCATGCTCGATCCATTGGAATGCAGGCACGTCGTTCATCGGAACTCCGCGAAACGGTGGGCGTTAGCCCGGCAATTCTATGGCCGATACAAGCCGAGGCGCCACCCGACTCGCCGCGCCTTGGGCCGGCTCCTGCGATCTCCCTGGTTGTTGTTCGTTCGAGTGGATGCTACTTTGATGGTGGCGCTCACCTTCCGCATAGGAAATCGGACATGGCCCAGCAGAAGCTCATCCTGATCGTCGACGACGACTACGAACTCTCCGACGGCATTCGCGCGGTGCTGGAGAGCCAGGGGCACAAGGTCATGCAGGCCCGCGACGGCCAGCAAGGCAAGACGATGGTCTACAACCATCGTCCAGATCTCGTGATCCTCGACATGATGATGCAGCGCATGGGCGGCTACCCCGTCTTGGAGCACTTCAAGGGGAAGACTGACGCGCCGCCCTTCATCATGATCACCGCCAACGAAGGCAGCAGACACAAGGCATACGCGGAGTTTCTTGGCGTCGTCGATTACATCCGCAAGCCATTTGCTATGGAACGCCTGCTGGAAGCGGTGGAGAAAGGCCTCGCTCAAGGTGGAGCCGCGCCTGCCACGGAAGACAAGAACTGAGCGGAAAGTGCGATTGGAAAACGACAAATCTCTCCGCGAGGAGAGATTTTTTGTTGCGCGCCAACCGGTTTGCTTCGCTGGCACGCCGCCGAGTGTCGAAGGCCCAAACAATCTCTTCGAACGTTGCGATTTGCGCCCAAACCGACAGTTCATGACAAACGGACGGATCATCACGCAAACGCATGACGACCCGTCCGTGCTCCGCATCGGGGCGAACCCGCGATGGGCTAGTTTTCTTCGTACTGAGCGATGCGGTTGACCATTTCGCCCACTTCCTCGGGCACCTCGGCGCCGAAGCGGTACGACATGAGGAAGGCATCTTCGCCAGTATCTTCGTAATGAGCCCGCATGACGCGGACCGCTTTGAAGTCTTGCTTGCGGAAGAACAGCTGAGCGACGAGATTCGTCTCGCGGATCTCGAGCGTGATTTTCGTGCGGCGATGGCTGGAGAGCTTGGCGACCAGCTTCGCGATCATCTGGGCGCCGACATGCTGGCGACGCCAGCCGCTGCCGACGGCGAAGTTGAGAATGTGCAGTCGGTCCTTATGCAGTTCGTAGATCATGAACCCGACGACCTTCTCATTGTGCTCGGCGACCATGCCGATGCAGTTGCGCTGGCGCAGGCAGCGGAGAAAGTCTTCTTCGGTCCAGGCGAATTCGAAGCTCTGTTGTTCGATCTGAAGGACTTCCGCCATGTCGCGGCGAATCATCCAGCGGATATGAACGCGAGTCTGTTCCTTGTCGATGCGACCAGTGCTCATGACGGCAAGCCTCCCCCGCCGCGACGCGCCGCCAACCCCCAGGCAGCGTGCCTTGGCGATCCCTCGTTCCTTGAGATCGTCGGGTTGCTCGGGTCAGGTGCGGAACTCAGCTCGGATCCGTCCGAAGCGGGGCCGATGGTACTTTCGGCCGCTTGGAGCGAACAAGGCCAATTCCGACACTTCGAAACCGCGGGTCGAAAAGAGGGGGATTCCCTTCCCCGGATTACAGCCCTCGTGGCCGAGAGGCATGTAGAACGGCGAGTTGTCCCGGCAGCTTAACGACCCCTTTCGAGCAACGCAAACCTTTTCCGCAGTCGTCCCTTCGTCCTCCGCGAATCGCTCGCATTCGGTTCGCCCGGCTTGGCGGAACCGTGCAGCTCATGCTGCGAATCGGCGATTTTTCCGCGGTTTCCGCCGCAGCGAGCGATGTCGTCCGCCACGTCGGAAGGCCCCTTATAGCAACCGCGCCAGTCGGGGCAACGCTTCTTCTTGCAAAATTCAACTGGCTCCAAAATCCGCGCGAATCAAGATGGATTTCGTTGGGTCTCGCTCCCCTCGCCCCGTTGGGGAGAGGGGCTGGGGGTGAGGGGCTAATGCGTGCTGACGCTTGATGGTTTTCAATGCACCGATTCAAGCGTCAGCATGGTTCAACACCCCTCACCCCGAACCCCTCTCCCCAGAGGGGCTAGGGGAGCAAGACTGCATGCCGACTACGTCGCCGCTGACCTCACGCGGAGCGTGAGGACCACTCTGACGCACCGACGTCACTCGCGGTACGCGGTCGTGCTTTCCTCACGCCATACCGGCGTCGTCTGTTGATCCGAGGTCGCTTGCACGCGGACGCGGCGGTCGCCGGGTTGGCTGGCGGTCGTCATCACCTGCAAGGTGGCGGTGGATCCGGGAGCCAATCTCGCAATTGGAGCGAACGTGATCGTTCGGCCTTGCACCTGAAACGCTTGCGAGCCGTTTGCCGTGCGAGGCGTCATGCCGTCGTCCATCAGGACGGCGATGCGGACGTTCGTGGCTGCGGTTGAGCCGCGATTTTCGAGAACGATGTCGTAGACCGCGTCTTTGCCGATTTCGACCGGATCTTCGCGGTCGCGGATCTTCAATGTCAGGCTTGCGAAGCCTTCGACTTCGACGGTGCCGGCTGATTTCTGCTCCGGCAGATGCATCGCGCGGGCGACCACTTCGTGCGGAAATTGCCCCGGCGCCTTGGGCTGCACCTTGAGCGAGACCGTTCGCGTTTGCCCGGCCGGGAGGCTGTCGATCAGCCAATGCACGGTGCGTGTCGCCTGTTGATACAGTCCTCGGTCGCTGGCGCCGACGAACTCCAGGTTATTCGGTAAACGATCGAGAAGTTCGATGTTGCGCAGATTCTTTTCTTGATGATTGGTGACCTGGATCTGCACTTCGCCGTCGCGATTCAGAGCCAGGCGAGTGACCGCGGGTTGCGTGACGCTGAGGGCGGCGGTTCCGCTTCCAGCACCGACTCCGATGCTGCTCACGCCGCCGTTGCCGACATCGACGGTCGTAATCGTGGACGCCTCGCCACCCTTACCGACGATGCGGACCTCGACTTGATGGCTTCCCGCGACGGGAGCGCTCAGCGGCACCTTGAAGGTGCGCGTGTCGTTCGGCTTAATGGCGGGCAGGTCCGCGAAGATCTCATTGCCGCGCGGATGCTTGAGTCCCGAAGGCACCTTGGCGAACATCTGCAAACCTTCGAGCGGAGCGGGCGTACGATTGGTGACGACGACTTCGATCGTCGCCGTCGCTCCCACTTTCACGCCCACCGATTTCGCATCGACGCTGAACGATCGCGACGGATCGAACGACGTTCGGTTCACGTCCGTCTTCGGCGCCGGCGGGAAGAGGTTCGGGCCTTCGTCGTCGAGCAACGTGTTTCCTTTTTCCCCCTTCTCCCCCGGCAGAATCTTCGTGCGGAAGCTGGTGGACGCGAACACATGGACGGCCGTCGTGCTCGCCATTTCGCCGGGGCGATCGGACTGCAGTTTGAGCTGAATCACGCGTTCCTCGCCAGGCCGCAGCGATGCGATCTTCCAGATGGCCTTGTCCCCTTCGTAGGAATCGGGGCGCGGATCGCAGTCGATGAGTTTGATCGAACCGGGAATCTCATCCTCGACGCGGATGTTCGCCGCCGGCGTTTGGCCGACATTGCGAACGAGAATCTGATACGCGAGGGCCGGACCCAGTTTCTGGGCGAAGGGCCCGCGTTTCTCGACCGTGAGTTGCGGCGTGACTGATGCGTCCGGATCAAGTTCGGCCGACGGCGGCGGAGCGACTTTGTCCTGCCCCGTGCGTGACGGATCGAACAGGTCCGGCCCGGGCTCATTGCGGCGAACCGGCTTTACCAGGATGAATCGACCCGGCTCGGGTCGCACTTCGACCTTCGGTTCAATTTTGGCCGCAGGTTCCGGACTCTTCGGCTCAACGCTAACGCCTGGAAGCGGCGGCATCGGAGCCGGCTTGTTGCTCTGCCGAAGCACGTCGATCACATCCACTTTCGGCTCAAGTTTCGGCTCCGCCTTCGGTTCGATTTTGGGCTCGAATGTCGTTTCCGGCTTCGGCAACGGCGGCAGAGGTGCGATCGGCGGCAGCGGATCCAGCTTCGGTTCCGGCGGAATTTCGCCGATCGTTAACGGCGGTGTCGGCGTGATCTGCGGAACAGACGGCATTGGAGCAGGCGGCGTCGGCACAAGCACCGGAGGCCTTGGCTCAATCGCCGGCGGTTTCGCATCCAAAAGCGGCGGCGTGTCGGGAATCGTCGGCGTCGTCGCGCTCGCCTTCGGCGGTTCCGCGGATTTGCGCTGCTGAATCGCTTGCAGCAATCCCTCGATCGTCTTGGCCGGATCGTCGCGCACATCGACCGGCGGCATCGGCTCGACGTTCAGCGGCGGCGCCGCCGTTTCGACCGGAAGACGGCGTGGCGGCAATTCAGGACGTCGCGGCGTTCCTCCTGCGGGCAATACGGAATCCGGATCGGGCAGCACGATCACTCCGGCGCCCGGCTGGCTTCGAACGATCTTCGGCAACGGCAGTTCCTTGCCGCTGTTGTCGTATTGCGTCTGCTTAATGGGGCTGGGTGGAGGCAGCGCATTCAACAGCGGTGGTGCGGAAATTCCCGCACCATCTTCTGGCGGAGGCACCGGACGCGGCGGCCATGGCGCTCGGCGTTCCTGCGCCGATGCCGCGAGCCAGGCGATCAACACGACCGCTAGCGCTCCCGCCGCCACGAATGTAGTCCCGCGTTGCCGCACGACTGATGAACCCCCTGGTTTCGCAATGAGGAATGTCGAAAGACGAATGTCTCAAGAATTTCGAATACCCAATGACGAACCAGTTTCGCGACGACTCTGCATCAGCCGATCGCTTTTCGTCATTCGTGCTTCGTCATTCTCTCGTCATTCGGATTTCGTCATTCGCCATTTCCCCCTAGCTCCCCAGCGTGTACTTCCCCTTGTACTGCTCCGCTGGGTATTTCTTGGCGTTTTTGATCATCTTCGCCGCCAGGGCATCGCTCAGGTCGATGCCCAGGGTCATGCTGAAATTCAGCAGGTAGGCGAAGACGTCCGCCATCTCGTCCGCGATCGCTTCTCGTTTGGTCGGGTCGTCGGCTAGGCGGAGTGATTCCGCCCCGTCGACCCAGAGGAAATGTTCGAGCAGCTCGGCCGCTTCCGCGGCCAGACCCATCGAAAGGTTCTTGGGCGTGTGAAATCGCTGCCAGTCGCGTTCGTCCACGAACCGGCGCACGATCGCCTTCAGCGACGCCAACGTATCGGCATCATCCGCCATGAACCCGTATCCCCCACGAGAATCGCTCGTTTCGCCAGCTTCGCGAGGTTCTGCGGAACGCCGATCCCCCGATCGGCCCTCCCCCCCGGCGCAGTCCAGCGAACAAGGACGCGGGCTTATAATCGGCCTCCGGTATCTGTCAAGCCTGAGATGCAGAGTCGAGAGTTGCAGGACCAGGAAGAGGTTGCGAGGAATCACCAGACCAAGTGCTCCATCGCATGAGTGCGATACGTCAATTCTTTTTCTTCTTTGCCTTCACGTCCTTCGTCGTCGGGGACGTCACGCCGACTTTCGGGCAGAGATCGATGAGGATGCAGCCTTCGCAATTCGGGTTGCGAGCGTGGCAGACCTGGCGGCCGTGGTAAATCATGCGGTGACTGAAGTTGGTCCATTCCGTCGGCGCGATCAACTTCATCAAGTCCTGTTCGACTTTCACCGGGTCCGAAAGCTTCGTCATTCCCATGCGCCGCGACAATCGGCCGACGTGCGTGTCGACGGTGATGCCAGGCGTTTCGAAAGCGTTGCCGAGAATGACGTTGGCCGTCTTGCGCCCCACGCCGGCAAGCGGGGTGAGTTCTTCCATGGTTCGAGGGACTTCGCCGCCGTGCTTTTCCACGATGTCGCGACAAGCGGATTGGATGCTTTTGGCTTTGTTGCGGAAGAATCCAGTCGATTGAATCATCCGTTCCAGGTCTTCCTTCTCTGCCTCAGCAAACGCTTTCGCGTTGGGGTATTTCTTGAACAGCGCGGGAGTGACGAGGTTCACTCGCGCATCGGTGCATTGAGCGGACAGAATCGTTGCCACAAGCAATTCGAGCGCGTTGCGATGGATGAGGGCGCAGGTCGCGTCCGGATACCGCTGGTCCAGGCGGGCGACGATCGCGTCGACACGTTGTTGCTTGGCTTCGCGTGGTTTCATGATCGCTGCGGCATTTCGATGAGACAAAGCGTGCCGTCTCCGCCGCCGGTCAAGGCAAGCGTGCCGTCCGAATGAAGGCCGAGCGCGTGAATGCCGTTTTTGTGCAACGCCAGCGACGCCATCTCGCAACCGGTGGCGACGTCCCACCATTTCAACGTCATATCCTGACTGGCGGAAAGCAACGTCCGATCGTCCGGAAGAAACGCCACGGCGCCAACCATCTGCTTGTGGCCATGCAGTTCGCCCAGCGGGTTGCCGGTGGCCACATCCCAGATGCGGACGACGGTATCGAAATTCGCGGACGCGAGGCGTCGTCCGTCGGCAGAAAGGGACAAACCCAAAACGGCTGCACCCGTCGCCCAGCTTCGCGCCTGTTGGCCGCTGCGCAGGTCCCAGACTCGCAGCGATTGATCACGGCCGCCGCTGATGAGCGTATCTTCGCCAGCGACCAGCGCTATGCCGGTAACCGCCGAAGTATGTCGCGTGAAGCGTTGCACTTCGCGGAAGGAGAGCAGGTCCCATACGCGGATCGTTTTGTCGTCGCTGGCCGAGAAAAGCCGGTTTCCTTCCGGATGAAAGCAGAGCGAGCGGATCATTCCCGTGTGTCCGCTCAGGCGGCGCACCTCATTGCCTGCCAAATCCCAAATGCGGATGGAAACGCCGACTCCCCCCGCAATGCGGTCGCCTGTCGGCGAAAAGGCGAGGGCTCGCACATCCTGCATTTGCTGCGGAAAGACGCGCGCCGGTTCGCCTTGAACCACATCCCACAACTTGACGAGTCGATCCTTCCCCGACGAAACCGCGGTCTTGGCGTCCGGTCCGAACGCAAGACACCAGACGGCCTCGGGGTGGGCCAGCCAACGCTTCAACTCGCGAGGTTCGGGGCCGGCGGGTTCGCTTGAGGAATAATCCGTACGCAGCAGTTCGTCGATCGCTGTCACAAGGTCCGCGGGGCTGGCGTAGCGTTCCGCCGGCTTCTTCGCCATGAGCTTCGCCGCGACGCCGGCGACCGCGACCGGCACTTCCGGGCGCAGCAAACCAATCGGCGTCGGCATCTGCCAACGTTGCTTATCGAGCTTCGAAATAAGGCTGCCGCCCGGGAACGGCACTTTGCCGATGAGAAGGTAATAGAACGTGCATCCCAGACTGTACAAATCGGCTCGAATGTCGGCTCCGTGCGGATCTTCCAACTGCTCCGGGGCAATGTAGTCCGCCGTGCCGATCACGGAACCGCCCTGCGTAAGCGTGCTCAGCGATTCCGCAAGGTTGTCCCCCTGGAGCACACGGGCAACGCCCATATCCAGTATTTTTACTGAGGCAGGAGAGCCGTCATCCGTACGGCCGCTCGCAGGCGTAATCATCAGATTCGACGGTTTGATGTCGCGATGCACCAGCCCTTGTTCGTGGGCATGCTGCAAGCCGAGCGCGGCTTGGCGAAGAATCGAGCAGGCGACGGCGTAGGGAGCGGGCCCGTTCAGTTCGACGAACTTCTCGAGGGTGATTCCAGGCACGTACTCCATGGCCAGGAAGTGCGTGTCGCCGCTGTTGTCCGAATCAAAGAGGCGGACGATGTTCGGATGCTGCTGGCGGCGCCGCTTACTTCGCGGCGAAACCGACGCACCCGCTTCATCATGCTGCAATCGGATCTTTGCGGATCACTTTCAACGCGACGAGGCGATCATCACCATGTTGCTTCGCCTTGTAGACGATCCCCATGCCGCCCCGACCAAGCTCTCCCAGGATCTGAAACTCGGGAATCGTCGGCAATGCTCGCCGAAACCAGTGGCGGTGTGGATCATCAACGTCGGAGTCGCGTCGTCTTGCGGAGGAAGGTTGCCGGGAGATGAAGCCGCAGACCGGGCACGAGGCGGCATCGCCGGAAGAGGATTCCGGCATGTCCATTCGGGCACGAAAGCCGCTGCGACATGCCGACCTCGCTGATCCGCCGATCGACGCGGCCGAAGTCGCCTAGCGCGAATCCCGAGCTAGCCGAACGAAGGTCGAATGCGGGCCTCGAAAAGCCTCTCCATCTTAGCTTGCCGCCCGATGCATGCCAAGGTTGGCAGCGAGGAGAACTGTCGGGCAGGACTGCGTTCGCCGCAAACAGATGCTCGATCAGCGTTTGCCGTCCATCTGCTGGATGATCGCTTGCACAGCCAGTGGGTAATTCGCGGCCTGCTCCTCGAAGGTCCTACGCCGGGATTGGCAGGGTTGGGGCGATCAGCGAGGTGGATGTTGCCTCCGGCAACGGTTTCCTGCTTTTGCGAAATGATGCCGCGCGATTTGAGCAGGGCTTCGTTCGGATCGACGAATCCGCTCGGAACGCTTGTCTGCATGATCGCGGACGTGGAAAGGTTCCAGCTCGGCGGCGGGTTGTTCGGATTGCTCGTCAGCGTGGCGAAGGCCGGATCGCGCGGTACCGGAATCACTGTCGGCAAGGTCGCCTGCCAAAGGGACGATCGCCGATCGCAAGGGGCGAGCTGTCCGGCAGCGTGCGGTTGATGCAGCGAGGAAGCGGACTGGTTGGCGAGACAGTGACGGCCGTGTTTTCGGCGTCGGAGAGCGTAGCGCCCGGAGTTGAACCCGTGCCCGTCGATGCGGATGCGGGAGGCGTGGGGCCGAACTTGTTATTCTGCGGATGAACTTCGCCGAGGATCGGATCGCCGCTTGGCTTGACGGTGGTCGTGGACTGGTGCCCGCGGAAGCGAATCCGAAAAGCAATGCTGCTGCCGCACCCATACCGAATCGGGGGGCGTCAATGTCCGAGAGAGAGCGGAGGTCTATTCTCAGGTTGCCCGCACTTCAATCTGAAATCCCTCCACAGAAAGGATCGACCATAAACTGAAGTCGGCTTCAGAAAAAACGCGTTTTTCGTGCGATCGGCAGGTACGGACTCGCCGACATGTGCGAACACGACGGGTTTATGCCCGCCAAACCTCAGGGTAAAGCGTGCCGCACCCTGGGGATGTGCCTTCGAGAGCGACCCATCCTCAGGTGCCGCTGCGTTTACCCTGGGGCTCGTTGTCGGTATCGCATCTTCAAAGGAACAACATGACCGCACGCATCGCTGTGATTGGTGGAGACGGCATCGGGCCGGAGGTGATCGAGCAGGCGATCCGCGTGGTCGACTTTGCCGTCAAGAAACACGGCGCCACCTACCATTGGAATCGGCTCAACTGGAGTTCCGCCGTCTACAAAAAGACAGGCTCCATGGTCCCGGCTGATGGCTGGGAGATTCTCAAGCAGCATGACGCCGTCTTTCTCGGCGCCGTCGGCTCGCCCGATGTGCCGGACACGATTCCGGTCCACAGCCTACTGTTGCCGATGCGTCGGCTCTTCGACCAATACGTCAATCTTCGCCCCGCTTACCTCTTCGACGGCGTCCAATCCCCACTTCGCGACAAGAAGCCGGGCAGCATCGACATGCTCGTCTTCCGCGAAAATACCGAAGGCGAATACGCCCCTGTCGGCGGACGACTCTACGCGGGAAACGCCTGAGGAAATCGCAACGCACACCGCAGTCTTCACCCGCCGCGGCTGCGAACGCATCATGCGCGGCCTTCCAAGCGGCCCGCAGCCGCGGCAAAAAGATCACGTCCATCACGAAGTCGAACGCTCAGCCGATCACGTCGGCCTTGTGGGACGAGGCGTTCCGAGACGTGTCGAAGGAATTTCCCGACGTCGCCGCCGGCACGCTGTTGGTCGATGCAGCCGCCATGGACTTCGTCCGCAAGCCCGAACATTTCGATGTCGTCGTCGCCAGCAATCTCTTCGGCGATATCCTCACCGACCTCAGCGCTATCGTTACCGGCAGCGTGGGTTTGGCGGCAAGCGGCAACATCAACCCGGAGCGTAAGTTCCCCAGCATGTTCGAGCCGGTTCACGGCTCGGCACCTGACATCGCAGGGAAGGGCATTGCGAACCCGCTCGCCGCGATCCTTTCCGCTGTCCTCATGCTCGATCATCTCAATCAGCCCGAAGCGGCGAAATCGGTCCACAATGCCGTCGCCAAAGTGCTGAAAGACGCTGGCGTCCGCACGCCGGATCTCGGCGGCAACAACACGACCGAAGAAATGGCCGACGCCGTCCTCGCGGCGCTGAAGTAATGAGCGGACTTCCGCTTGCGGCGTCATGGTGTCCTCGCCAAGCCGCAAGCGGAATATGTTCGCACGCATCCGATCGTTCGTCCAATCCGCAAAGTCGCCAGGCGGCACATTTGGCTGACCAAATCTCGCCCATCCTCCAAAATCGGCCGACATCCCCCGCTTTGCCCACGAAGAATAAAGAGTAGACGCTGCGCTTTCGGCATCGCCGTCGAAAATCAGGCGAACGCCGGGCGAATTGGGTCAAGACGAGGGGTGTAATGTTATCGCGGTTATAATCCCCTCTACCGAAACGCCGCCTGTTCCGAGAATCCCGCATGTTTCGCGATGGTCCCGCTCACGGCCCCGCAATGAAAGCCTGGGGGCTGTCGCACCTTCGGCTCCGGCGACATGCAACCCGTCGCTCTCCACGACGTGGACTCGATCTCAACCCCGGCCAGCTCGTCTCCTCATGGGGCCGTCCGGCAGCGGCAAATCGACGCTCCTTGCCGTCCTTTCCGGTCTGCTCAAGCCCGATGCGGGCAAGGTGATGGCCCTGGATCCGAACTCTGGGGCATGAGCGACGGAACGTGAAGCGTCTCCACGTCTGGAAGAACTTCGGCTTCATCTTTCAGGGCTACAACCTCTTCCTGCGCTAACCGCTCGGCAGCAGCTGGAAATGATCCTCCGTTGGGGAAATGGAGTAAGCAGCCGAGAGGCGGCAGAACGAGCCGATGCGATGCTATCGCTGCTCGGCCTCTCGAAGAAAGCCCACCTCCGCCCTGCTCAGCTTTCCGGCGGCGAGAAACAACGCGTGGCGATTGGCCGAGCGCTGATCAAGGAACCGACCTTCTGCTTCGCCGACGAACCGACGGCTGCGCTTGATTGGAAGCACGGCGAACAGGTGGTGGAGTTGCTGCGAGCCGCCGCCCACGACGCGGGCTCGACGATCTTGGTTGTAGCCCATGATGCCCGTTTGATCCCCTTCGCCGACCGCGTGCTGCATCTCGAGGACGGCGCCATTGCCGAGGGAGCCGAGCGTCCGATGGCGCTGTACGGCGGCAGCCACGTCCCTGTCTAACCTTGCCGCCGAGCGATGATCTTTGCAAGGTAGTCCACAAACGAATAGCATGTGCAGATTCTCTCTCCGGCACGTGCGGTCGTTCGCACGCATGGACTCGCATGAATCGCGTTACTTGGATCTTCGGTCTGCTTCTCCTCGTCGGCACCCTTATCGGCGGCGCTTGGATTTACAACCAGTCGCAACCGAAAGCGAAATGGAACGAAACCGAACCCAAACCCGAAACGCCCGCCGGCGTCATCTGCATTGGCTTCGTGGACGGCGATCCCGCCATCGCCAACCTCTATCCGGTCCAAACAGGCCGAGTGATGGAGGTGTTGCCGGAAGGAACGTCCGTGAATAAAGGGGACGCGATTCTTCAACTCGACCCGCGTTTCGCCGAGCAGAAGATTCTGGAAGCGGAGGCCGATCTCAAAGCCGCCAAAGAACAACACGAGCGAGCGAAGCTGGGCCCAAAGATTCTCGAAAGCAAAAAGAAGCAACAGAGCGCCGCCTACGAAGCCGCCAAGATTCAAAAGAAGAAAGCCGAATTCGATCTGCAGACGAAGTTGGACCAGGCGAAGCAGGCGCAAATCAATCTTAACGAAAACCTCATTAGCGCTCTCAAGGAAGCGATGGCGCAATTCGATCGTCAGGTGGAAGCGGAAAAGGCGAAACTCGACGAACTAGACCTCGTGAGCCCGGATATCGACACTCAACGCGCCGCCGCCGATGTAGCGGCGAAACAGGCCCGGCTCTCGCAAGCCAAGTTGGGTCTTCGAGAATGCTCGCTGGTCGCGCCCGCGGATGGCTTGGTGCTGCGAGTGCAAGTCAGTCCCGGGGAAGTGCTCGGTCAAAATCCCAAGAATCCGCCGGTTCAATTCCTGCCGCAAGGCAAGCGCGTCATCCGCGGCGAAGTGCTGCAGGAGTGGGCTAGCCGCGTGGCCGTGGGGCAGAAAGCGGTGATTGAGGACGATACCTACCAAGGGCCGAAATGGGATGGAAAAGTCGTCCGCCTGTCCGAATGGTTCGCCCCGCGCCGCAATCCGATCATCGAACCCTTCATGGTCAACGACGTCCGCACGCTCGAAGCATTGATCGAAGTGACCTCCACCACCAATCAACCTCTCCGCGTCGGCCAACGGGTACGCATCCGCATTTTGACCGAGAAGTGACCGCGAGCAGCCGCCCCGAAAAGGCTGCTCGCCCTGAGTCACCAGTCGCCGTTTTCCGCTTCCAGCTCGCGCAGAAACGCAATCGCCTCGTCGAGCGTGCAAACAGCAATGCCGGGAACGCGACCCGCATCATCGCATTCCCGGAGCAACATCAGGTCGTCGAAATCGGGCGACCTCTGCAGTTCCTGGCGTTCGGTGAACGGCAACGTCCCGTCCGCGATGGCGAGCGCATCCATGTGGTGGGCGATCAGGAATTGCGTTCGCTCCGTGACGACGCCCTCAAGCACCTCCAGCGCGGCGGCGACATGGTCCTGCGGGTCGATCGCTTTGCCGACGTCATGCAAGAGCGCGGCGAGCATGAATTCTTCGTCGTACGGCCTTCGTTCGCGGGCCTGCTCGAAGACCTGCAGCGAGTGGTACAACGCATCCCCCTCCGGATGCCAGCGCGGGTTTTGCTTCACATTCTCCAGCGGAATCAGCAACTGGCGAAACAGGGGCCACGGATCCGGTTTCGACCCGGCCTGTTCTAATACTTGCTCCAAGTCGAAGTCGGGATACTCGCGGCGGAGAAACTCCTCCAGTTCGCTGATCGACGCCCGCTCGATGGCTTTGCCGGTGATCGAACTGCGGAAGACGTAGTGGGCCTTGTCCTCCGCATACACCGTCAGCTCGAACGGGAATCGGCTATCGACATGAATATGCGTGAAGACGCGCGTTTCCTGATGCTTGAGGATCTGCTTCCGCTCGACGTCGAACCGCAAGCCTTCACGTTCCAACGCCTCGGCCACGAGCGGGACGCTGTCGGAGAAGACGTGCAGATCGATGTCGGAACCTTTGCGGATGTGCCCCGTCATCACGCTGCCGATGAGCCGTGGTTTGAACGCGCGAAGGACGCGCATCAGGCGCAAGGCATCGAACCGCATATCGCGGAGATGAGC
>JAXMAT010000033.1:0-56173 GCA_046350235.1 Gemmataceae bacterium
GACTCCGGCGAACGGTTCATCGAGGAAATAGAGGTCCGCATCCTGAGCGAGCGCTCGCGCGAGGAAGGTGCGCTGCTGCTGCCCGCCCGAAAGCTGACCGATCTGCCGTTGGGCCAAATCGGCCAGGCCGACCTGTTCGAGGTATGCGTGCGCCTTCTCCTTCTCGGCACGTCCCGGTCGGCGAATCCAACCGAGCTTGCCGTAGGTTCCCATGAGAACGACATCGAGCACGCTGACGGGAAAATCCCAATCGACGCTTTCACGCTGCGGCACATAACCGATGCGGTGTCGCATGTTTTTCAGCGGTTGGCCGAAGATGCGGATGGAGCCATGCACGATGGGGACGAGGCCAAGGATCGCCTTCATCAGCGTCGATTTGCCCGCGCCATTCGGCCCGATGATGCCGACCATCGCCGGTTCGCGCAGCGTCCAATCGACGTCCCAAAGGACCGGCTTGCGGTGATACGCGACGGTGACGTCATGGACGTCGAGAATGGAATCGTCGGCCATAGGTAGGTTCGGCAGAGCCGCGCACGTTTGTAAGCGGCCACCGTCTTGTCGTGCGGGCGAGATATCCAACGGGCGAAATATCTGTTTTCGACTCGGCGTTCGGTCAGGTCAAGCGGGCCGCTCCCTAACGGTCGCGGCTCTCCCCGGAGAGAGCCTTCGCAATTGTGTCCACGTTCTTGCGGATCATGCCTTCGTAAGTTCCTTCCGGCGTCCCCTCCGCTCCCATCGCATCGGAGAACAGCTCGCCGCCGACGGCAACGTCGTGGCCTTTCGCTTTGCATCCTTCTCGCAGAGCTTCGATGTTGCGCGGGTTGACGCTGCTTTCCACGAACACCGCCGGGATCTTGCGCGATGCCAGGAATGCGGCCAAATCCTGCAGATCGCGGACGCTCGCTTCCGCTTCCGTTGTAATTCCTTGGATGCCGCGAACCTCGACCTCATATCGTCGGCCGAAATAGCGGAAGGCGTCATGCGACGTCACCAACACCCGCTGTTTGGCGTCGATCGCTTTCATGCGGGCGGTTGTTTCCACATCGAGCGCATCCAGTTTCGCGCGATAGTTCTTCGCCCGCTCGCGGTAGCCATCGGCGTGCACGGCATCGTAGGCGACCAATGCGTCGCGGACCACGTCGGCGCCACGCGACCACAGCGAAACGTCGAACCACACATGCGGATCGACGACGCCATGTTCGTCCTTCAGCAGGCCGCTGAGCGGGAGGCGATCGGTCACGGATACGGTCGGCACCTTGCGAGAAAGGCTTTCGAAGAGTTCGGTCATTTTCCCTTCGAGGTGATGCCCTGAATAGACGATGAGGTCGGCTTTGGCAAGCAGGCCGGTGTCGCGCGAGGTGGCCTTGTAGAGATGCGGATCGACGCCGGCCCCCAGCAGTTGCGTGACCTGCACGCGATCCCCGCCGACATGTCGCACGAGGTCGGCGACCATGCCGGTCGTGGCGACGACTTGCACAGGTCGAGTGCCGTCATGCTTGCGCGGAAACGAAATCGGCCCACTGTCGGTGTGATGTTGTTTCGTGGCTGGATCTTGGCAGCCGATGGCCGCGAGGAGGAAGAGGGTGCCGAACCGCAAAAAGCGCATCGCGATGTCCGCCTGAATTAGCTGAGCCTACATATAGATCAAGCTATAGCTAAGTTTGGGTTCGGTCAATGCGTGCGATTCCCGTTTGCTTGCGTGGGATTCGTGTCTTATGGTTGGGGAAGCAACGGATTTGCCGGAATTGGCGGCAAAGCCGGGAGCAAGCCGAAGCATCTAGCCTGGACCGAAACGCCTTTCATCCTCGAAAGGGCAAACCCGCCGAAAGGCGGGGACGCAAAGCGATGGGCCTTGGATCTCTGGGGCGTGTCTCGCAAGGGGCATGTTGATCCGTGGTCGCCAAGCTGCCGAAGGGATAGACCGGCGATGAGCCCGTCCGTCCCCGGGCGCCGCCCCCAAAACATTTGCGGTGCCTGCACGGTCCCGGAATCGCGCCGAACTTTCGGCCGGTCATGCTTCGGCTTGCTCCGCTTTTCTCAGCTTTCATCGATCAGCCGTCAGCACGACAAATCAACCGCACCACAAGCCTCACCATTAGCGCAGCGCACTGTTGGGATCGTCCGCGCCGACACGGAATGCTGCAATCCGTCACGCATTCCGCTACAATTCTCCGCATGCATCACTCCGATTTGGTTTCCGTTAAGACCGCCAAAGGGAAGGGCAGGGGCGTGTTCGCTCGCCGCGACATTGCGAAGGGCGAACTCATCGAACGCGTGCCGGTGATCGTCGTCCCAGCAGCAGCGTTCGAGGGAGGCTGGAAAAACCTGACGCTGAACACGTATTTTTACGTGTGGACCAAATCAACGGTCGCCATCTCGCTCGGCTACGGCTCGATCTACAACCACAGCTACGAGCCAAACGCGGTTTACAACCACGACTACCGCAACCGCCACCTTCTCTACCTCGCCCACCGCGACATCGCCAAAGGGGAGGAGATCACCGTGAACTACAACTACGATCCCAAAAACCAGGATCCGATGGAGTACTTCGCGGTCGCGAAAGAAGCCAAGAGCCAGCGCTGATTTCATGCGGATGCAGTCTAATCCGTGTTTTTCTCCCTTTTGCAATTCCGCAGTGGGCGTCTAAGACGTCTGCTCTCGCGATCGCTGACAAAGCCCTTCTCGTCCCGACCAATATCGAAATCGATACGCAATGCAACACGCGCTGAAGTGACGTTGCACGCTCGTGCCCCTCGGAACTCGCTCTGTCTCGTCGATCATGTTCGCTTCCTTTCGGAAAGCATGTCGATCGCCGACCGCGTGTTCGCAAGCAGCAATCAGCATGAGATGAGGTTGGCCGTCTCGAGGAGGAGGCATCTCCGTGATTGGTGGCGACGATGCGGAATTCCGGCATTGGGTCCGCGAGTGTTGATCGCTTCAAAGTCAGTTTTGCTCGCGGCGCGCTTGGGATTGGGCGAACGCGAGGGCAAGCGATTCGTGCAAGGGAACGCCGACGAAGTGATGAAATTGCAGCCCCATCTCGCGTATTCAGGACCTTCTTTCCTTGAGCGCAGGAATTCGCAGCTGGATGCGGACGATTGGATCGGCTTGTAATGGTTGCGGGCCCGCAGTAGCCTGTTGGCGCAAAAAGCCAGGATCGATCAAGGCTTTCGCATTCGCCTGTGGGGCTTGAAGTTCGCGGATCGGTTCGCGGTCTTCCAAGATGTACATCGGACAGCCCGTTTGGTTCGGGAACGTCATGCTCAGGTCGATACCCATCGCGTGGTAGAACGTCGAAGTACCTGAACTGTCACTCGTCGGTCGCGAGGGCACCTCTGCGCCGCGTGCAGCTCGATGAGCCGATGACTTGGCCCATCTTCATGCCGCCGCCGGCGACATCGCAGACATGACTGGCGACCAGTGGTCGGCCCGAGTTGGTGTTGTTGACTCGCGGCGTCCGGCCAGTCGCCTGGGCCGACGAGACCGTCTTGTTCCATGCCGCGATCATGCAGGTCTTCGACGAGGTTGCTGATGCCGCGATCAAGTTCCGGCAGCTGGCGACGCAGTGTCCGGGAAGTTGTTTTCGTACGTATCCCATCCGCCATACGAAAGCGTCACGCAGCCGACGCCGGATTCGACAAGCCGGCGAGCGGTGAGGAAGCTCTCGATTCCCTTATATCGATCACGCGGCCGCGGCTGGATCTTCGCGGTTCAGATCCAGTGCCCGGCGAGTGGAACCGAGGCGACCATGTCGAAGGCGTTGGGTGAACGTATCCATGCCTCGCATCGTTCCCGTCGAATCGATGTCGCGTCGCACCGCATCGGGTGGTTCAGCTTGAGCTCACGGCGATCGCCGGTGCGATCCTGGTTGGCACGCCGTTCGCCATCGCGAGATTGCTGAGGCCCGGCCCATCCGGCGTGAAGGCGCGATGAGCAGCACCAGCCCGGTTCGCTGCCGATCGATTGGCCGCGAAGGCTTACGAAGGGCGGGATATCGCCGCCCGCATTTCCGCGAAGGCGAGAGACCACCGAGCCGAACGACGGGTGATGCTGGATTCGATTGGTGTTTTCCTTGTAGGCGGACATCACGAGCGAATCGGAATGCTCATCGACGGAAACGAGCGAGCGGATGATGGCGAGCTTGTCCATCATGCGAGCCTGACGCGGCATGTGTTCGCAAATCTGGATGCCGGGGACGTTGGTGTTTGTCGGCTTGAACTCGCCGCGATACTCCATCGGAGCTTCGGGCTTGAGGTCGTACATGTCCATGTGGGACGGGCCACCCGGCAGATAGATCATGATGGCGGCTTTGGGAGGCATCGCCTGACCACCGGACTGGGCCGGATTGGCGTTCGCTTTCGCTCGGAGGACGTCGGCGAGGGTGGTACGCCCAAACGCCCGATCTTGAGAATACGCCGCGACAGGCCGTCGCAGAAGCGTTGCGCTTCGCCCCATACATTCAGCATTGGAGAACCCCTAGGTTCATTCTGGCAGAGTATGTTGGCGGGAGATGGTCCGCCCGCAGCAGCAACATCCGAAGCAGCAGCAGTAAGGCGTGTTCGCGCACGCCGCAAGCAGAGAATAGTAAACAACTTTTTCGTCATGCAGATGCGAAGCCATAACAGAGCCTGGGCGCGGCTCGCCGGTTGCGACTCGATCCGGCGAAAACGCCCAGTCGACTTCACTTTCATGGAGCCTGTCATGTCGGAAGCCGCCGAAACAAAAGCTGGGAACCGCTCAGCATCCTCGAACGCCGTGTGCTGGGGGTGCTCGTCGAAAAGGCGAACTCCGGAAGCGTATCCCATGTCTCTGAATGGGCTAACGACCGGGAGCAATCAAAAAAGCAACCGCGATCCGGTCATGAACGTGACCGATGACGACATCGAGCAGTCGCTCCAGGGTTTGCAAAAGAAAGGCCTAGTCGTCCGCATCACGGGCGGCCGTGTGGATCGGTTTAAGCATCAGATGTATGCCGTATGGGAAGTCGAGAAGGTGGAGTTAGCGATCCTTGCTGAACTTTTGCTCCGCGGTCCACAGACCGAAGGCGAATTGCGGAGCAGGGCATCGCGCATGGAACCGATCGAAGACCTCCCCGCCCTTCGCGCTCAGCTGACGCCTTTGGCGAACCGCAAGCTCGTCGTCTTTCTCGGGCCCGAGGGACGTCGCGGCACGCTGATCACGCACGGATTCCACGATCCCGCCGAACTCGCGCGCATCCGCGCCACGGCGCCCACCGAAGAATCCGCCTCTCGCCCCGCGACGGCGTCGTCGGCAAGTGCCGAGCCTCGCAGCGAATTGGCCGATCTGCGCCGCGAGGTGGACGAACTGAAGGAGACGGTTCGAAGGCTGGAAGCGAATCTCAATGATCTGCAGGCGAAGCTCGGCGGTTCGTGAGCGGTCCATAAGAACTGATCGCCCAAACCTCCATTCGCTCATTCGCAACTCGCCTTTACACGCCGGTTCGCAATAGCTATCGTCCGCGCGCCGGTGGCTCTGATGCCGGCGGAGGGCGGAATATGTTGCGCGGAATATCGTTCGCTTCACTTTGCCTGGCTGCCGCCGGTTGCGTGCCTACCGAGTTTCTCAAAGACCCGGAGACCGCGCAGGTTTCCGGCAATCACTTTGGCTTGCAGGCGCCTTCCGGAAATGTCACGCGCGCAAGCTACACGCCTTCCACGAATGAGGCCTTGGCCACCCGTGTCGATGCGGCGGGACGCAAAGTGCTGAATGCGAATCCGCAAATTGGGCAGAAGACGGTATTGTTTGCGACCATCGGCAATCCGCAGCCCGAGGTCTTTCATGTGATGCGGAAGCAGGCGCCGGGCGTGGGCGAGACGCCGATGGTGTTCATCACCGAAGGCTTGGCGAATCTCTGCAAGAACGAGAACGAACTCGCCGCCGTGCTCGCCTTCGAACTGGGCCGGATGGTGGCGAAGCAGGCTCCGACGACGGAGAAGCAGATCTCGATGCCGCTCCGCGCCGAGATCGGCGGTGCCGCTACCTCGCGGGTGACGGATGATCCGCTCTACGCCGCCCAACTCGCGAAGGTGGATGTTGCCCGCAAGCAAGCAGCCGCCGCGCCGCCGCGTCCCGATCCACAAGAGTTGGCCCGCGTCTATCTCGAAAATGCAGGCTTCGGCAAAAACGACATCGACACCGTCCAACCCTATCTGCAGATGGCCGACCGCAACTGCGCGATGGAACGGCAACTTAAAGGCATGGTCGCGCCCAATCAGTGGACGCCGTGACGCCTTTCCCCATGCCGCATCGCGGATAGCATTTCTCCACCACGCCGAAGCCGCGATTGCATTGCGCGATGGGCGTGCCTTGGAGACGGTCGATCGTGCATTCTCTCCGCGTACAACTCGGCCCGCGCAGCTACGACATAGCCATCGACAGCGGCACCCTCGATGGCGTCGGCGATTTCGCCAAGCAGCGGGCCAAGGGCAAATCCGCGATCGTCCTCGCCGACGAACATGTGGCGGCCCATGCGAGAAAGGTCCGCCAAAGTCTCGATCGCGCCGGCTTCAAGACTGCGCATGCCGCCATTCCCGCGGGCGAGGCGTCCAAATCGCTCGAACAATCGGCCAAGCTCTTCGATGCCCTGATCGACATGCCCGCCGATCGCAAGACTCTGGTCGTCGCCGTCGGCGGCGGAGTGATGGGCGATCTCGGCGGATTCGTCGCCGCCACCTATGCCCGCGGCATTCCGCTGCTGATGGTCCCCACCACGCTCCTCTCCATGGTCGATAGTTCGGTCGGCGGAAAGGTCGGCGTCAATCATCCGGCGCGAAGAACATGATCGGCGCCTTCCATCAGCCCCTCGGCGTCTTCATCGACGTGAGCACGCTCGATACGCTCCCCGACCGCGAATACCGCAGCGGCATCGCGGAGGTCGTGAAATACGGCGTCATCCTCGATGCGGATTTCTTCGCATGGCAAGAGGCGAACGCCGACGCGATCCTTCGCCGCGAACCGGCAGCGGTGCAGAAGATCGTCCATCGATCGTGCGAGTTGAAGGCATTCGTCGTCGAGCGAGATGAACGCGAAGAGACGGGCCTGCGCGCGATGCTCAACTACGGCCACACGTTCGCCCATGCGTTCGAGACCGCTGCGGGCTACGGCAGTTGGCTGCATGGCGAGGCCGTCGCCGCCGGCATGGTCTGCCAGTCGACTCGCGGAACGACGCGGACTGGTTGCAGGAGATATCACCGAACGCCAGATTCGCTTGCTGCAGCGATTCCAATTGCCGATCCAGCCGGAAGCCTGGGACACCGACGCGATGATCGCGACGATGCGGACCGACAAGAAATCCGTCGGCGGCCAACTTCGTTTCATCCTGCCGAAACGCATGGGCGAGGTGGCGTTGTTCGATGAGGTGCCGGAATCGGATGTGCGCGCCGTGCTGGCTTCTGTGTAACCCTCTCGCTCCGCGAGAGGTAAGCAGTTAGATCCCTTGCGATCGCATGGCAATCAGCCGCTTACCTCTCGCGGAGCGAGAGGGCTACATAGGACGCAACGCACGGTGGGCATCGGCGCCCGCGATCCCCAGGGTGCGCTGCGCTTACCCTGGGGCTTGGTGAAAGTCCGAAATTCATGCGGGTCATCCCCGCAACTTCAATTGGAGCCGACGCGTGGATCTTTCGCCGGACGACCGCGATCTGCTCGCTCTGTATCTGGCTCACGGCATCGGTCCGAAGACGCTCTCCGCTCTCCTTCAGAAATTCGGCACCGCTTCCGCCGTTCGCCATGCGTCCCCCTCGGAGCTATCGGAAATTCCGCATATGGGGCGGGCGGTCGCGGAGAAGCTGCATGCGGCTTTTGCTTCGCGCGACGTGGATGCCGAGATCGAGGAGATGCGGAAGTTCGGCGTGAAGCTGGTTCGCCTTGGCTCGCCCGGGTATCCCGCGTCGCTCGCCGAAGTTCCGGTGCCGCCGCAGCTCATCTATGTGCGCGGCGAATTCGTGCCACAGGATCGCGAAGCGGTCGGCATCGTCGGGTCTCGGCTCTGCACCTCCTATGGACGCAAAACGGCGGAACGCCTCGCGTATGACCTCGCCCGCGCCGGCGTGACCATCGTTAGCGGACTCGCGCGCGGCATCGATGCGTCCGCACATCGCGGCGCCCTGGATGCGGGCGGGCGCACCATCGCGGTGATGGCGGGCGGGCTGTCGAAAATCTATCCGCCCGAACACAAAGAACTCGCGGCCGAAGTGATGGCGCATGGCGCACTGGTCACCGAGGCGGCGATGCGGATGGACCCGCTCGCGGGCATGTTCCCCGCACGCAATCGCATCATCAGCGGGCTTTCGCGTGGCGTGATCCTTGTGGAAGCCAACGAAAAGAGCGGCGCTCTCATCACCGCGGAGCACGCGGCCGAGCAAGGCCGCGAGGTGTTCGCCGTGCCCGGCCAAGTCGATTCGCCCGCCAGCGAAGGCACGCTGCGATTGCTCCGCCAAGGGGCCAAGCTGGTTCGTCATGCGAAGGATGTGCTCGATGATCTCGCGGGGCTTGCACCTCTCACGCCGAATGCCGTAGCCGCGACGCCCGCAGCTCCGATCGAGGCTCCGACCGCACGGCCCAACGTTCGACCCGTCGGCATGTCCGATGCGGAAACCGGTTTGTGGGAAGCGCTCGATACTCCGCGGACCATCGATGAACTGTGCCGGCATCTCGGCAAAACGATGGGTGAACTCGCGAGCTTGCTCATGATGATGGAAATCCGCAGGCTCGTTCGCCGTCTGCCCGGCAATGTCTACGAGCGGTTCTGACGCTTGCTCCGGCTCGATGCGGCGGGTATCGTCGGAGGCTCGTCCATTTCTCGCGAGAGAGCCGCATGTTCCGTATCGTCGTGTGCCTTACCTTGTGCCTCATGAGTTCCGATGCCTTCGCCCAAAACTTCGCTCCGCCGAAGACGAATCAGCCTTCGGACGAGACGACGTTCGCCCTCAAGGACAAACTCGGCAAACTAAGCCGATATGTGGTTTCTCTGAGGCGGCAGGGCGTCCGCGATCCGGGCCTCGTCGAAGTCGAAATCTACGAACGTGCCGTCCGTATGCTGCTCGAGTTGGGCGAGTACTACCACAAGGACACTGCCGCCTGGGCCGACGAAGCGCTCGATCGCGGCATCCTTCGAGCGAAGCTGCTCGCTCAGGGCGAAACGCCGTGGACCGTCGCGATCGGACATCCCGTGATCCGCGCCTACCGCTCACGTGTCGATGGTTCAGTCCAGCCGTTTGCGGTGTCGTTCCCGGCGGATTTCGGCAAATCGCCGAAGACCTATCGGGTCGATTTCGTGATGCACGGCCGGGATGCGTCGCTCACCGAGGTCAAGTTTCTCCACACGTACAACGGCGACCGCAAGTACGGCGAAACCGATCGCGTTGAGGTGCAAATCTTCGGCCGAGGCAATGTCGCCTATCGCTGGGCGGGCGAGACTGATGTCTTTGAGGTCATGCAAGCATTCTGGACGCAGGAGCGTGCAAGCGGCCGCGAACGCTTTCTCGATGCGGGCAAGCAAGTTCTCCGCGGCTTTTCGATGGGTGGCGCCGGCACGTGGCATCTCGGGCTGCATCATCCCGACCGCTGGGCGCTCCTCAGCCCCGGCGCCGGTTTTTCCACGACGCATGGCTACATCGCCAAGCTGCCCAAGCCGCTGAAGTCGCCGCAGGAGGAACTCCTCACGATCTACGATGCGATCGACTACGCGGAGAACGCGTTCAATGTGCCGATCGTAGCCTATTCGGGTTCGAAGGATCCGCAGAAGCTCGCCGCCGATCTCGTCGAGGAACGCCTGAAAAAGCTCGGCATTCCGATGACGCATCTCGTCGCTCCGGACTTGGAGCACGCATTTCCCGCCGAATGGCAGAAAAAGGCGAATGTTCTTTGGAATCAGGCGCTTGTCAAAGATCGTTCGGCCTATCCATCTGAAGTTCGATTCGTCACGTACACGCTGAAGTATCCGACATGCAAGTGGGTGGATGTGCTCGCCCTCGAACAGCATTACAAGGAAAGCCGCGTGCACGGCAAACGGACAGACGAGGGATTCGAAGTCTCGACGCAAAATATCCGCCAACTGCATCTCACGCTGCCCAGCGGCGACGTCGATCCGCAGAAACTCGACATTGACGGCCAACCGCTCAAGCTACGTCCGTGGGTCGATGCGACCGGCATCGGTCATCTCTATGTGACGAAGAAGGAGGGCCGCTGGAAGCAGATCCTTCCGCAGCGATTGGCGACCGAACGCAATCGGCAACCGCAGAAAATCGTCGGCCTCACAGGCCCGATCGACGATGCCTTCTCCGATGGCTTCGTCTGCCTGCGCGGCTCGGGAAAAGCATGGCATGCGGCCACGGATGCCTATGCGAAAGCCAGCCTGGATCGATTCGCCAAAGATTGGTCGAAATACCTCCGCGGCGATCTGGCCGCGAAGGACGACGAGGAACTCACAGGCGAAGAATTGCAGAACAAACACATCATCCTGTTCGGCGATCCGAGTTCCAACAGCATGATTGCCGAGATCTTGGATGCATTACCCCTGACGTGGACGAAAGACGAAATCCGCTTCGCCGGCAAGACCTACGACGCATCGAAGCATGTGCCCGCGCTGATTTTCCCGAACCCGTTGAATCCGTCGAAGTATGTCGTGATCAATAGCGGCCACACGTTTCGCGGAACGGAATTCGAGAAGACCAATGCCCTGTTGTACCCGCGGCTCGGTGATTGGGGCATTCTCAGTCTCAACGAAAACGGAGCGATGGAAGTGGAAACGGCAGCGTCGGGACTGTTTGACGAATATTGGAAGGTGAAATGAGCAGCGGGCGTGTGGAAAAATGCGGACGGCGCTGAAACGCATGCGAGCGGCCCACATGGTGGACCGCTCGCATTGCATCCTCGAAGCCTTCCGATTAGTTCGTCAGTTGGATCGCTCCCCGGCGGACTTGCCCTTGGCGGATGACGAAAAAGGGGAGTGGATTGAACGTCGCTAGTTCGGGGTGATTGAGCACGTACATCACGTTCTCATTCGAAACCGTTTCCCACTGATGCAGACCGACCAAGATGTCGCCTTTGCGGAGGCCGCTGCGGGCTGCGAGACCGTTCGGGTCGATGGCGGCGATTTCGAGGCCGCCTTGCAGTTGGCGATTGACGCTCGCCACGGCGGGAGCGCCGACCGGCGAAAGCTCCATGCCGAGCCGAGCCCAAACGCCATCGGTCTGAGCGACGGGGCGTGCACTGGTGATATTTCCTAGAGTCACCTGAGCCTTCTGCTCTTGGCCCTGCCGGCGATACGTCACCGGGACGGCTTCGCCTGGCTTGCGGTCGAGCAGCGCTCGTTCGTAATCGTAGCTGCAGATGAGGCGAGTATCGCCAACGGCCACCAGCACATCTCCGGCGCGGAAGCCTGCAGCGGCGGCGGGGCTTCCCGGTTCGGCTCGCTCCACAACCACGAGACGTTGCGGCGTTTCGCCCTGCAATTCGACATGGTCGCGGAGAGCGAGGCCTTCATAGATACCGCCGCGGCGACGGTGACGCAGCATCTCGCTCACGGCTTTCACCATGTTGTCGACGGGAATGGCGAAACCGATTCCTTGGGCTCCAGCACGGATCGCGACGTTGACTCCGACGAGTTCGCCGTGGACGTTGATGAGCGGGCCACCCGAATTGCCGGGATTGATGGCCGCATCCGTTTGGATCAGCGACTTGTACGACATGTCCTTGTTGAGCGACACATCACGCTTGATCGCCGAGACGATGCCGAGGCTGGCGGTGTGTTCGTAGCCGAAGGCGTTGCCGATGGCGATGACGGTTTCGCCGACGAGCAGATCATGCGCGGTGCCGAGCGGCATTACGGGGAGCGGTTGATTGACCTCGATCTTGATCAGAGCGAGGTCTGTCTCCGGGCTGCGAGCGATGACTTGTGCATTCGCCGCAGTGCCGTCCGAAAGCCGGATGCGAAGCACGTTGACGTCTTCGACGACATGGTGATTCGTGACGATGAGGCCGCGAGGATCGATGATGATGCCGGTGCCCATGCCGTTGACGCGATTTTGCGACGGTGTGAGCGAATGCATCTCAGCCGCAGCGCTCGTGATCGTGCGCTCGCTGTGGATGTTGACGACCGCAGACTTCACCTTTTCGATCGCCTGCACGACGGCAGTCCGTCGTGCGCCGGTCTTGGTGAACTGCAGCGGGTCGATTCGGCGGTTTTCCGAAAGCTCGGAACGGGCACTCAGATCCTGGGAGAAGGCGAGATTCGCCTGGCCCAGCACAAGAAGCAGCGAAGCCAGCAGTGTCATCTTCCGAAGGGGCAGTCTCATGGATGTCCTCGACGACTCCAGGCGGAACCAATCGGGTGCGAGAGGAAACAGCGCCGGGCGGGCCGTTCTCGATGAGGATCGGACAAGCGAGGAAAGATGCTGGAGCGAGCTATGGCGGAGAATCGCGAGAGTTCCCGAATTGCACGTCGCATGCGCGGAGTGTGCGGATGCTGCACAGCGGGGCTAGCTGGAGGGGTGTAGCGATTGTTCCGGCGATGCCGATTGTCCGGCCGGGTTATGTCCGCGTCGGAATCGAACATGCCGTTCGGAACGAAGATGATGAATGTCGGACCTCCAGTGTGTATGATCCAACAGCACTCTGCGCCCATAACGCCGTTCGTTTGAAGTTCGCTTGATGGGAGGCGAGTCTCGCATGCCCAGCGCAACGTCCAGTCGGATAGCCGTCGCTATGGCCACGGCTGCATGCTTCGGCTGTTTCAACCTATCCGTCGCCCACACGCAAACGCCTCCGAAGGGTGACCTTGAAAAATGGGTAACGCAACTCGGCGACAAGTCGTTCGCGAAGCGTGAGGCAGCGGTTCAGATGTTGATCGAGGTCGGTGAACCGGCGCTTCCCCTGCTCCGCGATGCCATGCCGAGCGGTGATGCGGAATGGACGCGACGCATTCGCCAGGTGACGACGGCCATCGTTCAGAAAGCGCGCGTCAGTAAAAGCACCAAGATGGAATTTGCCGTGATCGATTCAGGTACATTCTGGATGGGCACGGAATCGGGCAAGGCGGACGAATCGCAGCACCGCGTGACCTTGACGCGAGGTTTCCTGATTGGCCGACGCGAAGTCACGCAGGAGGATTTCGCCAAAATCATGGACTTTCAACCCAGCGAGTTTCATCAGGCCGGCGCACGCAAAGATCGAGTCGACCATGTCAAAACGACGGAACGATTTCCTGTCGAAAGCGTGACCTGGTTTGATGCGATCGCCTTCTGCAATCGCCTCAGCGAGTTGGATGGCTATCTGCCCTACTACAAGCTCACGATCGAAGCCAAGGAAGGGAAATCGATCCGGCGGGCTGCCGTGACCGCGGTTGGGGGCAATGGATATCGCCTGCCGACGGAAGCCGAATGGGAATACGCCTGTCGGGCCGGGACGCAGACCCCCTTCTGGTATCATTCGGGGAATAACGGCACGCAAGCAAACATTCGCGCCACCCATGAGACCGTCTACGGTTCCGGCCCGTTATGGAACGCCCCGAACCGTCCGGTGGCGGCGGGGAGCTACCCGAGCAACGGATGGGGGCTTTTCGATACTCACGGCAATGTGGCGGAGTGGTGTTGGGACTGGTACGACAAAGGAGCGTACGGCAAGGTTCCGCGTAGCGACCCGACTGGGCCCGCGCAAGGGACGCATCGCGTCGTGCGCGGCGGCTCCTGGATGGTGCAGCAAGAAAGTTGCCGATCCGCGAGCCGATTTTTCCTCGTTCCCGGGGACAAAGCCAACCACATCGGCTTCCGCGTCGCCCGTACTTTTTAGGACGTCCCATCTTCATGCGAATCGCAATGTTTGCGTTGCTCTCCGTAAGCTGGACCGCGAGCGGCGCGTTCTCAGACGAACCGAAGTGGAAGTTCAAGGACTGCAACCTCGTCTTCGTGAGCTTCGATGCTTTGCAAGCGGCGCATGTCGGATGCTTGGGGTACGGACGCAATGTGACGCCCACGATCGATGCGATGGCGCGTGTGGGAAGCCACTTCAACCGGACTTACTCCGTCGCCTCGTGGACCGTCCCAGCATCCATGACGTGGTTCACTGGCGTCTATCCCTCCGAACATCGCATGACGAACAAGTACGTGCAGTTCGCGCCTCCAAGAATCAAAGTCGCCAACTTAAAGGAAGTCGCGCCGAACTTGCGTACTCTCGCCCAAGTGCTCAAAAGTCGAGGCTACGCGACTGGGGGGTTCACAGGGAATGCAGGCGTCAGCGGCGGGTTCGGCTATGAGGAAGGATTCGACGTCTACTGGCATGAAAAGGGAAAGTTTGGGCTGCTCGATCAGAGCGTCCCGAAGGCGCTCGCTTGGCTGAAAGATCACTCCAAGGAGAAATTCTTCCTGTTTCTCCATGGTTACGACATCCATGGCCAATCGGTTTTGCCCACGGGATACGATTTCCGCTTCGTGGACAAGAACTACGACAAGCGGTTCCTCGGCAGCGAACGCGAACAAGAAGTGCTTCGCGAAGAGGGGCTCGCTAACGGCAAGCTGACGCTTCGGGATGAGGATGTGAGGTTCTGGCGCGCCATTTACGATGAAAAGATCCAAAGGGCGGACGCCAAGTTCAAAGAGTTTCTCGGTGCGTTCGAGAAACTGGGCGTCGCGGATCGAACTTTGTTTGTGCTTACTTCCGACCATGGCACCGAACTCTACGAGCATCGCCGCATCGATCATGGATTCACGCTGTATTCGGAACTGACCCGAGTGCCGCTGATCATGAAATTGCCTCAAGGAGGTCCTTTGGGAATCGACATCGATCAGGCGGTCAGCAGCATCGATGTGATGCCCACGATCCTTGATTTTCTCGATGTGCCGATCGATTCGGTTCTTGCCAAACAATTGCGGGGAGTCAGCATGGCGGCTGCGGCGAAGGGCGAACGCAAAGTTCGCGACATCATTTCGGAGACGGATTATCGTGAATATACCTACAAGCGGTCGATCCTTGCCCCAGATGGTTGGAAACTGATATGCACCTTGGAGTCTCGAAGCCGTGAGCTTTACGACTTAAGCAGCGATCCGGGGGAAAGCAAAGACTTGGCGAAGGCCGAGTCGGCCCGAGCCGACGCTTTGGAGCGTCGGCTTTTTCAACACTACAAGAACATCGGTCATGACCTGACCGCTCGCCGGTGGGAGATTGGACTGAATCCGGTCTACCCGTCTCAGGGAACGAAGAAGTAAGCGACTGGTCGAATTCGGAGCCGGTGAGATGAGGCTTGTAATCGCCGTGCGCTAGGGTAAAGATGAATGCTCGCCCTACTTCGCCATGTCGATCGTCGATGGGTTGCCGTTTATCGTGAGAGTATCATCATGTCGCGGGACATGCTTTGGCTAGGTTTGCTGATTCCGAGTGTGGTTCTCGTGGTCGGTTGTCCGCGCAGTTCGACGCATTTCAAGCCGATGAAAGCGGACGGAACGCATTTCGCGAAGTCCGATGCGCCCGCGAAATTGCCCGATCGGCCGCTGAACATCGCCGAACCGGCCGCGATGCCGGATCGAATCGCCGAAAAAGATTTGAAGACCATGGATGCCGGCGTTGCTGGTGGCTGCAAACGAGGCGATGGCGAAAGGCGACTACCGGAGTGCCGCCGCCTTTCAGTATTGGCTCGTGCAGACGGCGAAAGCAGGTCAGTATGACCTCGCATGTTCCCTTGCCCGCATCGGCCAGATAGAGCCGGCTTTCTACTGGCTGCAAACGGCGGCCCTCGAGGAAGGGGTGGACTCGGGCCATGCTCAGCGCGACGAAGATCTTGCTTCGTTGCGAGGCGATCGCCGCTGGGATGCGGTGCAACGCTTCCTCACGCAATGCAATCGCTATTTCGAGACGGCCAACTTGGCCCATACGGTGCTGATTCTGCCGCAAGACTACGACTATGACGATGATTTGCCGATCCCCGCCGTGGTTTGGATGCATGGGTTCGGATCGCGGCCGGAAGATTTCGCAAACGGCAACGCGCAGCAGTATGCGGACGAACTGAACGTTGCGGTCATCGGCGTGAGCGGCACGCGATCCAAGGGGCCGCGCAGCTTTGCGTGGGCGGAAGATTCGGAGAAAGATCTCAAACGGGTTCGCGACGCTCTCGAAGAAGTCAGCGACCGCGTAGCCATCAAGAAAGGTGAAGTCATCGCCTTTGGCTTCTCGCAAGGCGGCCAAGTCGGTCTCGAAATGGCCGTCCGTCACCCCGAAGAGTTTGCGGGAGCTATTGTGCTTTCGCCCGGGGCGTCGTCGCATCTCGCGGAGACTAAGAATTCGCCGATCCTTGCTCACCGCGGCTACGTCGTGGCCTGCGGAGCGGAAGAACACGCCGGCAATGTTCGACTTGCCGCGGATGACGCCGATTGGCTCAAGCGATGCAACGCCCGAGTCATCCACAGAACCTACCCCGATACCTCCGCTCATGCCTTTCCGAGCGACTTCGAGGAACGCTTTCCTGAATGGGTCCGCTTCGTGCTCAGGACGCGCGAGGACTCGCGCAGAGATTCCGATTAACTTCGCTCACCTTCTGCTTGGAGCGGATTGTCGGCGAAGATCCATTCTCGAATCGGCTGATTTTCGACAAGATGTTCGCGCACGAACCGATCGATTCGATCCGCCGTCATCCCGCGATACCACGTCCCTTCCGGATAGACGACCATCGTCGGGCCTTCGCAACAAATACGAAGGCATCCGGCTTTGGTACGCTGGCATGCGTTGCCGAGGCCGGACTGCTTGAGCGACTTTTTTAGAGCGTCCCACGACTCCTTGCCCGCTGCGGGAGTGCAGCAGGTCGGACCGACGCACAGAAAGACATGGCGCTCGTAGTCGCCGATGCCGATCTTGTCGGCGGCGGCACGAAGTTCGTCGGACGTGGACATGGTTTTTCCTTGGATGTCTTGCTGGCGTGCGAAACGAGCGAGTGCCGATCTATTTCACGATCTGCGCTTCATAACGGCTACGGATGCGAAGGTTGCGTAAGTTCTCGGCTCGGAACAGCAAATGATCGCGGCTCGCGAAGGTCGAACGCACATCGAACGTCAGTTCGCCGCGGCGGACGAAGAGGTCCTGCATCGAAAACTCCAATTCGCCCGTCCGCACCTTCAGTTCGCCGCGTCGCACGGCGTCGGCTGCTCGGCCGTCGGCTTGCAGTTTGCCGTCGATGACGCCGAGTATGGCAATGCCGGCTCGGTCTTTCGCGTCGTCGGGCTTGCGCTCCAGTTCCACGAAGCCGTCGATCTCCGCGTTGAAATCGATCGGCGCCGCCCGCAGGATGTCCTGGGCTCGCACCTTCCATCGCTCGCCGACGGCTTTGTTCGCGTTGGGGAATAGGTGAAAATCCATGAGTGGAGCGAGGTGGTCGCCGAGCGTTTTCAGGGCGTGTTCGTCGAAGAGGTTGCCGCGTCGGCCGCCGACGACTTCGAGGCGAACGATGCCGATGCCGTTCATGTAATCCGCTTCCACTTCGAGGCCGCTGGTCTTGTCGAGTTGCTGCAGCATCTGCACTTCCTGCGGCGGCCCGCCCGCGATGCCGACGCGTTTCAGGTGTTCGGCAACGCCGGTGAGCGTCTTCTTCAGGTTTGGATCGACGAGGTTCGCGCCTTCCCAGAGCAGCCGCAGTTTCGCCACGCCAGGGTTGAGCCGCCAGAGCGCGACGTCCGCCCACGCTTGTTCGAGGATCGGTGCCTGGGGCAACGCGAGTTCGAGCGTTTCCTTGGAGACGACGAGCGTCTGCGTGACCTTGCGAAGGCTGATGTGAAAACGAACCCGTTGTCCGTCGTTGGAGAGGATCTTCGTTTCGATGAGCGCTTCGAGCAGATGGACGAACGATGCTTCGCCCTTCAGGCCCCAATCGGTGTTGCTCGCTTTGCCGTCCATGTTGGTGATGGCGAGCGAGCGGATCGTTTTGCCGGCGGGGTAGAAGCGGAGCAGTTCGTTCGCTTCGATCTTCGGCGGCTGTTTCTTGGGTTCCGGCCTCAGTTCGACTTGCTTGACGAGATTCTTGGGCTGACATTGCTCCTCGCACGCTGCCTTATTGCGTTCCGCGGCGAGGCGATCGAGGGCGAGAAAATCAGGGCTGCCCGCCTCCTTCACCGCATCCTGCACTTTCTGCCAAGCGGTCGCCGCATCGCACCAATTGGCTTTCGCCTCGAGGCGGGCAGCGTTTTCGCTCAGCGAGCGAATTTTTTCCTTCGCGGCTTCGTGATGCTTGACATCTTCCGGCTTCGCAAGAACCGGATCCGCCTGCTTCGGCCGCGACGCCATCCACCACAGCAGCGGCCCGCCGATGAGCACGACCGCCGCGAGGAAGCCCAGCAGCATGTTTTTCGCGGAATCCGACATGCAAATGTCTCCGTGTCAGCACGCTACGCAATCAAGCGTTTCGAAGGTTCCGCAGTTAGATAGGTTTCACCAGGTTTCATCGCCCGCACTTGCTCGCGCAGCGTGCTAACTGGCGAGTTTCGTCAAAGGGACGGTGACGACACTCGGAAAACCGCTCGGGAAATCCACCTCGAACTCCACCCACAGGGCATCGCTGCCGACGCGGCGGTCATGGTGCAATTTCCACAAGGCTACCGGGCCATCGAACGTTGCTTTCGCCCCTTCGCGGTAAACGAGCAGGCTCGAGTAGTACTCGACCAGGATGCCGATTTTTTTTCCCGGTTCGTAGCCGCGGAGGCGGATCCAGTCGTTGTCGCCGCGCGGATAGGAGTGCTGCTCCGCTTCGGCCCAGTCTTCCTTCCAGGTATTCACGACGATGTCGTCCACCGAAATACTGATGCGCCGCGACTTGCCGTATTCCTTCGTCGCCGCACCGCCTGCGACGGGGCGAATCCACCAGGCGCGGTTGTTTTCGTTAGCCGCTTCTTTGGGGTACGACTCGAAGCGGTCGCACCATTGCTGATAAATCTTCCCCGCTTCCGGGAGGACTGGTCCCCAAAAACGCATGTCGGCGAAACTAAGCGATGTGTCTTTGGCGTTACGTAGCCACCACTTTTCTGCCTCGAGTTTCGCGTGCGTTTGCGGAATGACTAACTCTTTCGCCGCGACCGGTTCCTTGCCGATTTTCAACTGGTCCCTAAGGAGTTTGTTCGCGTCCATTTCGATGCGCAGTCGGCGATCGAGGTCGTTGCGTTGTTGTTCGAGGAGGGCGAACTCACGGTTGCGTGTTTCGAGGTCATGCAGCGTCTTCGTCCGCTCGAGATCAGAGGCTTTTGCGATGGTGAGCGACGTGCGAGCATTCAGAAACTGCCACACGGTGAGCGAACCCGCGATGGCGAGAAACAGCATGACGATTGCCATACCTAATCTTCGGCGACTGGTGCGATACGCGTTCAGACGGCGTAATGCGTCGGCCGCATCGGCGGGACGGCGAGCAGGGTCGGCTTCGAGCATCGGCGCAAGCAACGCCCGCTGTTCGAGCGTCAGGCGAGCGATCGCCTTCGCATCGTCGTGCGGCAAACCGAGTAGATGCAATGACGACTTCGCCAGCGAGTAGAGGTCGCCGCGAAACGTGGGGGCGGCGCTTTTCCCTTCGAATTCCGGCGGAGCGAATTCCGCGGACTTCGCATGCATGAAGGCGCCAGACGACCAGAAGCCGAGTGACCCGAGGAGAACGTCGCCGAGGCGCGAGGATTCTCCGTCGCTTCGCCATTGCGAGTTTGGCGTGATCGCGCCGTGGACGATCCCGGCCTCATGGAGAGACGCGAGGCCACGCGCCAGAGATTCGATGGACGCAAACGTCGGCGTCGCGCCGGCGGTGCATGGATGAAAGAGCACCGCCAGTCCGCCACCATCGAGCCAAATCGATTCGATCGGCTGAGCGACGTGGGGCAGGGGGCGTTCGCGGAGGCGATGCAGGCGCTCCAAAAACTGCGGCGCCCAACGCTGTTCGCGGAGCTTCGGAAACACGTAAGCGATTCGCCGCAGCGGCATGCCGGCGTCGCCGCGGGCATCTTCGATCTCATAGACGCGATACGGGCGTTCCTTCGGCAAATCCGCGTCGATCTCGCGGCGAATCGTCACCAGCGGCAGCAGCATGTGAGGCATCGAGGAGCGGTTCTCGGGATGAATGTAGTCCTCACGCTCCGCGTGAGGTCAGCGGCGACGTGGTCAGCAGTCCGTCTGGCGCCCCTCTCCCCTTCGGGGAGAGAGGTTGGGTGTGAGGGGTAATGCGCCCGCGGCGACTCGTTCTTGACCTGTGAATGCGAATCAGCGTCCGCAAGGGACGCCCACCCATCACCCTCAACCCCTCTCCCCAACGGGGAGAGGAGAGCAAAGCCGTGAACGACCAAGTCGCCGCTGACCTCACGCGGAGCGTGAGGACTACCCTCTACCTTACGGCAAGTCCGCCAGCAAGTCGCGGAAGACGGGGTTTTCCGATCCGCCGAGGACAAGGCCCACATGCGTCAGCGGGTAGGTGCGTTGTCGGAAGGCGCCGCGAAGCGAGGCGCTTTCCGTGGTGACGGCGCCGTCACCTTTGACGCTTTCGATTTCATGCAGGTTCGAGAATGCCGCGATCAATCGCTGCTCCTCTTCCGCTCGCAGCGAACGACGGCGGATTGCGACGGCGAATTTCTCCTCGAGTTTCGACAAATCGCCGGCGCGGATCGCGCCCTTGTCGCCGATGACGACGTGATAACGCACGCGGCGATTCAGTCCTGCGGCGTCGAGTTTCTTGAAGAATTCGCTGCCGGGGCGAAGGTCGATGGCGGCTTCGCCGAGGCCTTCGCTGAGCCGCACCCGGCGTTCTTCCTTGTCGGCGAGCAGCGTGCGAGCGAAGTGGAATAGCTCAAAGTGATTCGCGAGCCGTGAACCATGGTGCGGCGTGCCCAGAGTCGCGAGGTCGGTCACACACGTGGGCGGGTCGCCGACTTCGAGAATGTAGCGAGCGACCAATCCACCCATGCTGTGGGCGATGATCGACAGTTTCGGGCCGGGATGGTCGCGTTCCAATTTTCGCAGATCGCTCCGCAGTCGTTCGGCCGCTTCGACGATCGGTCCCTGGTTCGGATACTCGAACGTGAGGCATTGAATACCCTTCTCGCGGCATTCGGGGAGGAAGCCGCCGAAGGTGTCGTCGATGTCGCTGGCGAGGCCATGAATGAAGAGAAACGTGCGCTTGCCTGCACGAAAGTCCGCGGGAACATCGAGGCCTTTGCCTGGAGGCCAGGCGTCGAGTTTCAGACCCAGGATGTTGCTGACTTTCTGGCGTTGCTCGCGGCGAGCTTCCGGCTGTTGTGCGTCATCGACTTGGATGATGAGCTTATCCGCGGTGATGCGAACGCGATCGCCCAGCAACGCCCGGACTGCCACGCGTTCGACAGGAGTGATTTCGCGTTCCTCGTCGGGGATTTTGTCGAGGGGGTAGCCAGTGTTGAAACTGGCGTTGCTGGCTTTGCAGTAGTCGCGCAGCGAGTAGTAGCGGCCATCCTTAAGCGGCAGGACGAACGACCTGTGTGCCGTTTCCTGAGCGGCGAGCGGCAGAACGCAGACGAATGCAAACCATGCGGAGGCGACGAGACGAAGCATCCTTGAAGTGTATCAAACGGTTCGGCTAGCCGCGACGCGCAGCGGAGCCGCGGACAGCCTTCGCATCGTTCGCATGGCATCCAGTCCGCGCCCAGCTGCGCGTCGCGGCTAAAGCCGGGGTCGCCGAAGTCCCTTATCCTCCAACTCGGCGTGGTCCGCAAAATCGGCCCACACCTACGCGCATTTTTCGCGGATTGACCTTGATTGGACCGAAGAAAAGCGGATGTCCCCTTAGGATGGAACAGTGCCTTGTCGCAGGATTCGCGAGGGCAAGGCAGATGATGACGGATTATCGCATCGGACCGCTCACTCGCCGCTGTGCGGTGACGGGTCGAGAGTTGCAGCCGGGCGAACGATTTTTCACCGCTCTCTTCGATGAGGACGGCAATCTCGTTCGTCGCGATTATGCGCCCGAAGGTTGGCAAGGTGCCCCTGCCGGTGCGTTCAGCTTCTGGGCCGGAAAAGTGCCTGGCAGCGGCGGATCGGCGAAGCCGCGATTCGACGACGATCTGCTCGAAGAGTGCTTCCAGCGTTTGCAGTCGCAGGACGACCCCGCCAAGGCGGCCTTCCGCTATGTGGTGGCCTTGCTCCTGATCCGCCGAAAACGTTACCATTTCGAGCGATCCGTGCTGGAAGACGGAGTCGAACGTCTCGTGCTTCGGCATCCGCACCGGCGAACAAGTCCGCGTGCTCAACCCACGGCTCGACGACGAACAACTGCAAGCGACGCAGAAGGAAGTTTTCGGAAGGCTGGGGTGGAATTGATTAGCGGTTTCAAGCCCCACCGTAAGCGAAATGCACGGTGGGGATCGAATTGACGGAAGCATGAATCCTCACCGGTGCGGCTTCGCTTACGGTGGGGCTGGCGGAAACTAGATCGGGCCGTGCGAGAATTACCGAGGACGCTTTCCATGAAACGAATCGCCCTGGCTTTCGCCGTCTGCCTCGCGGCTGTTTCCGTGGGCTGCGATACGTTTCGCTGGAACTTCCTTCGCGACCGCGATCGGCAGCAGCAGGACGACAAGAGCCCGCTGCCGGGCGTGCCGTCGGTTTCGTCGCTCGTCATGTATCTCAACGACAATTCAAGCCGAATGCAGTCGCTACGCTGCACGGACATCGACGTGAAGGTCGATCAAGGATCGCTGATCGCGCCGCATCTGCGAGCGAAGATGATGGCTCAGCAGCCGCGCAACTTCATCATGAGCGCGTCGGCTCTCGGCAGCGACGTTGTCGATATCGGGTCGAACGATCAGGAATTCTGGTTCTGGTCGAGCAAGATCAATCCGCCTTACCAGTTCTACGCGTCCTACAAGGACTTCAAGGAAGGCCGAGTCCGCAATCTGCCCTTCCCGTTCCAGCCGGAGTGGGTGATGGAAACGATGGGTATGGCGAATTACGGCCCGGCCGAGCGATGGACGATCGACAGCGACAATAAGGTCATTCGGCTTACGGAAAAGATCATGTCGCCGCAGGGCCAGCCGATGCGGAAAGTGATCGTGATGCACCGCCGAGTGCAGAACGCGCCGAACCCGCAGGTCTTCGAACATCAGCTTCTGGACGACGCGACCGGCAAGGAAGTGGCCAGCGCCCGCATCATGCAGGTTGAGATCGACCCAGGCAAAGGCGGCATGATTCCGGTGCGAATGGAACTCCGCTATCCGAAGGACAACGTGAAGCTGACGCTCTCGATGAGCCGGCCCGAAGCGAATCCGAATGTGCCGAGCGTCGCCTTTCAACGGCAACGCATGCAAGGCGTGACGTCGTTCGACCTGGCCCGCATGCAACCGGATACCGGCGTACAACGAGTGCAGGGGCCGTGATCAAATTTCAAATTGAAGATTTCAAATTGCAAATTGGAAGAACAATCAAAGCCCAGGGGCGAGCGTAGCGAGCTCCTGGGATCCAGACCGAAGGCACGTTGCTCTGCCGAGACTCCGATCCCAGGAGCTCGCTACGCTCACCCCTGGGCTTGGGTTTGCATTTCAGTTCGCAATCTGAAATTCAAAATCATGTCTACTAAACGATTACTTTCGCAGGCCGCAGCACGCGTTCGTGGAGCGTAGCCGTTTTCGAGCACTTGCAGGATCGTATTCGGTTCCACGTCGTCTTTCGGCTGCTGCATGACGGCTTGGTGGACGTTCGATCGAAGGCCTTGCCGGCGGCTTCGATGCGGGTCACGCCTTGGCGCTTGAGTTGCTCGAAAAATTGCGACTGCACCATCTGCACGCCCTGGACCAGCGTCCCTGATTCGTTCGCTTGTTGGGCGGCGCCGAGGGCGCGTTCGAGGTTGTCGAGAATGGGCAGCAGGTCGTTGATCAACGATGCAATGCCGTACTTGCGCTCCTGATCGCGCTCCTTGCTGCTTCGCTTCTGGTAGTTCTCGAACTCCGCCTGCGTTCGTCGAGCCAGGTCGAGATATTCGTTCCGCTCCGCCGCCTGTTTTCGCAGCGTCGCGAGTTCTTCGGGCGTTATGTTGACGGCTTCCGTAGCCGTCGGCTTTTCGTCGCTCATGTTGGTGTTCTCCGAATCTATGTCTTGCTCCCCTCTCCCCGTTGGGGAGAGGGGCTGGGGGTGAGGTACTGCCCGTGCGGACGCGTGTTGTCGTCCGATAAGCCCCACCGTGCCGCAAGCGCACGGTGGGGATCACCTCGGTCGAATCCCCCAGGGTGCGCGAGCCTTACCCTGGGGCTTGAGACGGATCTAACGTTTCCGGCGTGGGCGTCACCCCTCACCCTCACCCCAACCCCTCTCCCCAACGGGGAGAGGGGGCCAGAGGTCATTCCTTTTTGTCCTTCTCTTCCGATCCCGCGAAGAAGTCGCGGATTTTCTCGAAGAAGCTTTTGCGATGCGGCGACACGTGTTTCGCGTCGATCTCCGCAAGTTCGCGGAAGAGCTCTTCTTGTCGTTTCGTCAGCGTCTTGGGTGTTTCCACCTGCAGCACGACCAGCAAATCGCCGCGACGGCCGGTGCGGAGGCTGGGCATGCCTTTGGCGGCAATGCGGACGACATCATTGCCCTGGGCGCCGGCATCGAGGCGATGGATATGCTTGCCGTCCATCGTTGGGATTTCGACGTCGCCGCCGAGCGCGGCCTGGCTGAAGGTGATCGGCACTTGGCAGATCAGATGATCGCCTTCACGGCGGAAGAGGTTGTGCTCCGCCACCTGCACTTCGATGATCAGATCGCCGCGGGGCGCGCCCGGATCGCCCGCCTCGCCTTCGCCTGGAATCTTGAAGCGGAAACCGCTGAATGCACCTGCGGGAACCTGAATGTCGAGGTTACGGCGGACCTTCACTTTGCCTTCGCCGCGGCATTGCACGCACGGGTCGGCGATGATCTTGCCTTTGCCGCCGCAACTGCGGCACGTCTGCTGAACCCGGAAAAATCCCTGCGACATCACCTGCACGCCTTGGCCGTTGCAGGTCTTGCAGGTCGAGGGTTTCGAGCCTTTCCGGCAACCGGATCCCGAGCACTCGTTGCATACTTCTTGGCGAGGCACCGTGATCGTTCGGCGAATGCCGCGATAGGCTTCGGTGAGTTCGATCTCCATCCGCAGGCCGAGATCATCGCCGGCTTGCGGGCCGCGCCGGCGTTGTCGCCCGCCGCCGCCACCGAAGAGTTGTTCGAAGATGCCGCCCAGGCCCTCGGCCAAGTCGTCCGAGTTGAACCCACCGAACCCGCCGGCGCCATTGAGGCCCGCGTGGCCGTATCGGTCGTAAACCTGGCGTTTCTCGCCATCGCTCAGGACGGCATACGCCTCGGCCGCCTCTTTGAACTTCACGGCCGCCTCTTCATCGCCGACATTTCGGTCGGGATGAAACTTCATCGCCAGCGTGCGATACGCCTTCTTGAGTTCCTCATCGCCCACCGACTTGGCGACGCCCAACACTTCGTAGTAGTCACGTTTCTCGGTCATTGACGTTCTTGCTCACTCAGGATAGACGCACGTTAATTTCCGAAAACCGAAACTCCACATACAAATCGCCGGTCATTCCGGGGCGGTCGCCAGCGTTTCCTTCGCCGACAATGGTGATTCGTGAGCCATCGCGAATTCCAGTAGGTATCTCAACGTTGACAGTTCCGTCAGTGCGGATCCTCCGCTCGCCAAGACATGCGGAACATTTCTTGAGCGGTTCGAGGCCTGTTCCTCCGCAGTGTTTGCATCGTTTTCGAAGTCGAAAGAAGAGCCACTTCGCAACATAAGTTTGATTGCCGTCACATCGCGTGCACGGCGTTAAAGTCAGTTGGCCATCGACGCCTCTCCCTCCGCATGTTTCGCACCGCTGCAAACGAGTTATGGAGACTTCTCGCTGCCCCCCTCGCTGAACTTCGTCGGGTGTCAGAGCCAGCTGGATCAGCACATCCTCGCCAGGCAATGGACGATTTTCTCGATCGGCGTTTTCTGCCAACTGCTGAAGCCACCCCGTCAGTAGGTTGCCGAAATTTGCGTTTGCGAAAGCGCGCTTCTGATTATTCGGATCGAATGGATCGCCGACGCGATCGTATTCCTCACGTTTCTTAGAGTCTCGCAAAACATCGTAAGCGACTCTTGCTTCATTGAATCGCTGAACCCCATCCGGATCAGCGATGTTCTGGTCCGGGTGAAACTTCTTCGCCAAGATGAGAAATGCGCCGCGAATTTCATCCGAGGTCGCGGATCTGGCGACGCCCAACACTTCGTAGTAATCACGTTTCTCGGTCATCATGGTTTCCGGCGATTGACTCGGATTTGCTAACCACAGAGGCACAGAGGACACAGAGAAAGGCAAAACCGGGGATCGGAAATCGGAGAATGAAGAAGTAAGAATGGAATCCATACGCTTGGCTTTTCATTCTTCGTTCTCCGATCTCCGATCCTCATTCTCCGATTTGGTTTCCCATTCTTTCTCTGTGTTCTCTGTGTCTCTGTGGTTAGCAATGCCTTTGCACAACAAGAGAGGCGAGGGGAAGGCGGAGGCGATCCGTTCTTCCCCTCGCCTCCAAGCGAGGTCGTCCTATTCTACCGCCCACGATCCTTAGCGGATCGCGCCGGAGACCTTGTTCTGCGGCACGTCGGCGTCGATCTTGGTGATCATCACCTCGGTGGTGAGCATCAGGCCCGCGATGCTGGCGGCGTTCTGCAGAGCGGAACGGGTCACCTTCGCGGGATCGACGATGCCGGCCTTGTACATGTCCACGTACTCGCCGGTGTTGGCGTTGAAGCCGACGTTGTCGGACTTCTGCTTCTTCACCTCGTCGGCGATAACGGCGCCATCGAGGCCCGTGTTCTGAGCGAGCGTGCGGATCGGCTGAGGGCGTGGGCGACGATCGAGCCGCCGGCCTTTTCGTCCCCTTCGAGCTTCTTCGCCAGCTCTTCGATCCGGCGATGCAGCGAACAGCGACGCCGCCGCCCGGGAGAATGCCTTCGGCAACCGCCGCACGGGTGGTGGTGCAGGCGTCTTCGACGCGGGCTTCTTCTGCTTCATGTCGGCTTCGGTCGCGCGCCGACCGATGATGGCCACGCCGCCCGCCAGCTTGGCGAGGCGTTCGCTGAACTTTTCCTTGTCGTATTCGACTCGGTTTGCTCATCTGGATGCGAACTCCACCGACCGCTCTTGATGCCGTCCGCTCGTTGCTCATTGACGATGGTGCAGTTTTCCTTCGACGACGATCTTCTCGGCCTTGCCGAGCTGACCGACTTCGATGCTTTCGGCGAGCTTGGCGCCCAGATCTTCGCTGATGAACTGGCCGCCGGTGAGGACCGCGATATCGCCCAGCATCGCCTTGCGACGATCGCCGAAGCCCGGAGCCTTCACCGCGCAGACGTTGAGAACGCCGCGGAGGCGGTTGACGACGAGAGCCGCCAACGCTTCGCTATCGACGTCTTCCGCGATGATGAGCAGCGCTCTGGCGGCCTGGGCGACCTTCTCGAGCAGCGCATGCGTCGCGCATGGACAGCCGTGAGACGCAGAGGATCAGGGCGTCTTCCAACTCCGCCTTCATCTCCGTGGGGTTGGTGATGAAGTAGCGAAATATAGCCCTTGTCGACCTGGTATGCTCGACGATGTCGAGCGTGGTGTCCGAAGTCTTGCCTTCTTCGACGGTGATGACGCCGTCCTTGCCGACCTTCTCGAACGCATCCGCCATCAGCTTGCCGATGATGGGGTCGCTGGTTGGCGGAGATGCCGGCGACTTGTTCCATCTCCTCTTCTTGGAGAGCTTCTTCGCCATGTTCTCGACCTGGGCGACGGCGGTGGCCGACCGCCTCGATGCCGCGCTTCAGCCGGTCATCGGATTGCTCGCCGTGATGGAACGGAGGCTTCCTGGTAGATCGAGAGAGCCAGGATGGTGGCGGTGGTGGTGCCGTCGCCAGCGATGTCGTCGGCCTTCTTGAGCAACTGGACGAGCTTGCTCAAGCCAAGGATCGGCGAGGTCGATTTCCTTCGAGACGGGTGACGCCGTCCTTGGTGACGGTGGGCCGCCGAACACTTTTTCGATGATGACGTTGCGGCCGGTGGGGCCGAGGGCGTTGCCGATGCGGCGCAGCTTGCCGGCTCCGCTTTTCGCGCTCTTGCAGCGTCGCCTGGTGGTGGTGCTGCTGTTTGGCCATTCGTGCGAATTCCGGTTGCGGTGCTTCTTGTGTAGCCTGCTTGAATGCTCGCCTCCGAGCGGGCGCGGGCAGAGTGTCGCGACGGCATGGCGTGCCGTCCGGCAGCGCCTGGAGAGCGGCGGCTAAACGGCGAAAACGGCTTACTTCACGACCTTGCGAGGATGTCGCTTTCGCGGAGGATCTTGAACTCCTTGCGGTCCACGCTCACGTCGTTGCCGGCGTACTTGCCGTAGATGACTTCGTCGCCGGTGCTCACCGCGAGGGCGCGCTGGCCGTTGTCGAGCAGCTTGCCCGGGCCGGTCGCGGATACGTACGCGCGTGCCTTTGCCCGCGGTATCGGGGAGGACGATGCCGCCGGCGGTCTTTTCTTCCGCTTCGAGCGGCTCCACCACCACGCGGCCATCGAGAGGACGAACAGCCTGGTGCCGCTGATGCGGTGCTTGCCTTGGCCATCGATGGCCCCGGAACGTTGACGGTTACCGCGACGCTGCTGGCGAGCAAGGCCGCCCAGGTCGATCGACTGGGGCCAGCCATGACGTCGCGCTCCGCCTTCGCCGTACACTGCGGGGCCAGCGGATGCCGATACCCATGCCGCCCATTCACCTCATGCACCATGCCGCCCATACCACCGGCGCCTCCATGCCGCCGTGGCCGTCGCCATGGCCGCCATGTCCAGCAGGGGTCGTCGCCGCCTTCTTCCTTCGGGATGTCGGCGACGATCGATCGCGGGAGAGCAGGCGAGCACGCCAGCCGGTGGTTCGCAGAGCCGAGCGGGTGACCTTCACCGGATCGACGACGCCCGCCTTGCGAGGTCGCCGCCGCCGGTAGAGGGCGTTGTAGCCGTAGTTCTTTTCCTTGCTCCTGCGGATCGTGTTCACGACCACCGAGCCATCGATGCCGGCGTTCTCGGCGATCATGCGGCACGGCATTTCGAGCGTGGCTTCGAGGCAACGTAGGCCCATGGCTTCGTCACCTTCCAGCTTGAGGCCGGCGATCGCTTTGCGGGCTTGAAGCAACGCGACTCCACCGCCGGGGACGATGCCTTCGGCGATGGCGGCGCGGGTGGCATGCAGGGCGTCTTCGTAGAGAGCCTTGCGTTCCTTCATTTCGGTTTCGGTGGCGGCTCCCACCTTCACCTGGGCGACGCCGCCCGCGAGCTTGGCCAGGCGTTCCTGGAGCTTTTCGCGGTCGTATTCGCTGTCGGTGCGGGTGATTTCCTTGCGGATCATTTCCACGCGGCCTTCGGTCGCCTTCTTGTCGCCGGCGCCTTCGGTGATCGTGGTGTTTTCCGCGTCGATGCGGACCTTCTTGGCCCGGCCCATGTCCTTGAGCGTGATGTTCTCAAGCTGGATGCCGAGATCCTTGAAGACCGCCTTGCCGCCGGTGAGGGTGGCGATGTCTTCGAGCATGGCCTTGCGGCGATCGCCGTAGCCCGGCGCCTTCACCGCGGCCACCTGCAGAATGCCCTTGAGCTTGTTCACGACGAGGGTGGCGAGCGCTTCGCCTTCGATGTCCTCGGCGATGATCAGCAGTTGGGCTTTGTTCTTGGAAATGGTTTCGAGGAGCGGGATCAGCGACTTCGCGGAGCTGATCTTTTCCTCGTAGATGAGGATGTAGGGGTTTTCGAGTTCGACGAGCACTTGCTCTTGGTTCGTGACGAAGTGCGGCGAAAGGAAGCCGCGGTCGAACTGCATACCCTGCACGACGACGACTTCGGTGTCGGCCGTCTTGCCTTCTTCTATGGTGATGACGCCATTGCTGGCGCCGACCTTCTTCATCGCCTCGGCGAGCTTGGCGCCGATCTCGCGGTTGTTGTTCGACGCGATGGTGGCGACTTCGGTGATTTCCTTGTCGTCCTTGTCGTCGATCTTCTCGGCGATCTTCTTGAGCTCTTCGACGACCTTCTCGACGCCCTTGGTGATGCCGCGGGTGAGAGCCATCGGATCGGCGCCGGCGGAAATCGCCTTCAGGCCTTCGCGATAGATGGCTTCGGCGAGGACGGTGGCGGTGGTGGTGCCGTCGCCGGCGACGTCGCTCGTCTTGCTGGCCGCTTCCTTCACGAGCTGAGCGCCCATGTTTTCGTAGGGATCTTCGAGTTCGATCTCCTCCGCGACGGTGACGCCGTCCTTGGTGACGTTCGGGCTGCCCCAGCCCTTGTCGATAACGGCATTTCGGCCGCGGGGGCCAAGGGTGGCCCGTACCGCTCGAGCCAGCTTGCTGACGCCGGCGAGCAGCTTTTGACGGGCCTCGTCAGCGTAAGTCAGTTGCTTTGCTCCCATCCGCGTACTCCTTGAAGATGACGACGGCGCCGTGCGTTTCGAGGCGCCTCAAAGCTTCGGTGTCTTCCTGCGATGCAAAAGCGGAAGTCCCCGCCAAGCAGGGAATCTGCGTTCGTAGTATGGGGGGCGTGCGGATGCAAGAGGCGTGCCGCGAAAGGGTTCGGCAATCTAAGTCGTGTTTAATTATTGTTTTGCGGTGGACAATGCAGCGACGCGAAGCGGTTCATATGGTGCCAATGTGGCAGTGGTCCGAATCATCGAACCAGATTTGTCAGCAATTGCCGAGGTCCGTCGGGGCAAACGAAACACGATTATCCAACGAGCTTCGATTAGGCAGCCGTGCCGGAACGCAGGAAATAGATCATCTGCCATAGGCGATCCGATTCTCCTCGATCGATCACCTCCAGCGGCTTCAGTCCGTCGAATGTCTCGTTTGGAGTTTGGAGCCACGAACCCATCGCCTCGGCCTTCATCACTTCGCTCAGCGCATCCGCAAGACGCTGAAGCTCGTTAATGCGACGAGCCGCCGTACACGACGGGCATTCCCAGCTTCGAGGCTGGCGAGGGTCCGGATCGAAACGCTATGCAACCGCGCGCATTCCGGTTGGCTCAACTTCAAACGATGCCGCAGCATTTTCGCTCCATGACTCTTGCTCGTGCTAGCTACCGCCGAGCGTTGTGGCTTTGTCCGCTCGATCTTCGGGCGAAGATTTGCCGGAAAGACGACAAGATTGTTGCGAGGAACTACCCCACCGCCGCTTCGATCGCTTCCGCCAACTTTTCGACATCCGCACGCGGCCAGATGGTCAATTGCGTTTCGATCGCGTCATCTGTGATGATCGCCGAGATTCCCGGCATCTCCGAAGCGTAGGGCGGTTGGCCGGAGGCGGAGCGCCAGACCTCGACTTTGGGGCCGGGCGTTTGCGAATCGCCTTCCACGAGCACGAATTCGCAGTCCGAGTACCACGCATCCAATTCCGCGTACACGTCCGGCTTCTTGTCCACGGGCTGCGGTTTGTAAAGAACGTGCATCTTCGGCGACACGATGCCGACAGCGATCGCTCCGGCTTCGCGGTGTTTCCAGGAATCTTTGCCGGGGGCATCGAGTTCGTGGCGGTGCGAGGTGTGCTTGATCGTGCCGACACGGCGGCCTTGCGAGGCGAACCAGCGGACTAGATCGACGATCAGCGTCGTCTTGCCGCTGTTCTTTCGGCCGATGATGTGCAGCCTTCGCACGGGAATCTCCGCTCGCCTGTCGCTTTTCGCCGTTGCGTCGATTATAGAGAAGCCTTCGTTTCCCTGAGGGCCAACCATGACGATCACGCTCGACCAAATGCGTTCCAAGCTCAGCGTCGCACTCGTATGCGATGCGCTCGATGCCGTCGGCTACACCCGGCAATGCCCGCGTGTGTCGATTCGGCCTTGGACCACGCAGGGCCTGCTTGTGGGCCGATGCAAGACGACGCTCTGGAGCGATATGGCCCACGTCGATCCGCGGCCTTATGAGTTGGAACTGCAAGCCGTCGATGCGTGCAAACCAGACGACGTGTTGATCGCGGCGGCCGGAGGGTCGATGCGGTCCGGCATCTGGGGCGAATTGCTTTCGACGGCCGCCCGCAACCGCGGTTGTGCCGGAGCGATCGTGGACGGCGGCGTCCGCGACGTCGTCCGCATGCGCGAGATGCGATTCCCCGTCTTCGCCCGCGGACTCTGTCCCTACGACTCGAAAGACCGCCAACGCGTGATCGACGTCGATGTGCCCGTCGAAATCGAAGGCGTGACCTTCGTTCCGGGCGACCTCGTCTTCGCGGACGAAGACGGCATCGTCACGGTTCCGTCGAAGGTCGAAGCCGACGTGGTGCAACGAGCCTGGGATAAAGCTCATGCGGAGAACGAGGTCCGCGACGCCATCCGCGACGGCATGCTCGCGACCGATGCGTTTCGCAAGTATGGGGTGCTTTAGGCGGAAATGACGAAACACCCAATGACGAAAGAATGACGAAGCACGAATGACGGCGGGTCCGTGGTTAGCCGCGACGCGCAGCGGAGCGCGGTCGGAATTTCGTGCGACCGCGTGACTTGCATTCCGCGGCTCCGCTGCGTCGCGGCTAACCATGAACCGCGTCGACGAATACCCATCGTCATTTGGTATTCGTCATTTCCACGCTTGCCATCCGCCCCACAAGCGGCGAAGCTAGCAACGCCTCACCGACGTGCTTCGGAGTTGGTTCATGTCCGATCCCAATACCGCCTTTCACTCCGCCCCCATGCCGACGCCGTCGGCTCCGATCAGCGAGGATCATCCGCCGGACTTCAAGCCGTATGTGCCGGACGAAGCCCGCATCCCGGAATTCACCTGGCCCGCGGTCGTGGCCGGGTCGCTGCTGGGGCTGGTCTTCGGCGCCTCGTCGCTTTATCTGGTGCTGAAAGTCGGCATGACGGTGTCGGCTTCGATCCCGGTCGCTGTCCTTTCGATCACCCTGTTCCGCTGGCTTGGCAAAGCGTTCGGCCTGCGCAAGACGACCATTCTCGAAAACAACATCGTGCAAACCGCGGGCTCCGCGGGCGAATCGATCGCCTTCGGCGTTGGCGTCACCATGCCGGCGCTGATGCTCATCGGCTTCGAGATGCATTGGTCGCGCGTGCTCGTCGTCTCCGTCCTCGGCGGCCTGCTCGGCATCCTCATGATGATCCCGCTCCGCCGAGCCTTCATCGTGAAACTGCACGGCAAAGCGGGGAACCGGGTAAATTGCTCTATCCCGAAGGAACCGCCTGCGCCCAGGTGCTCATCTCGGGGGACAAGGGGGCTCGAGCGGGAGCACCGTCTTCATCGGCTTTGGTCTGGCCTTCGCGCACAAGTTCATCACCGAAGGACTGGAACGTCCTCGCGACCACGGCGACCTTGCCGCTCAAACTCGGCCGCGAATGCGACCGATGCGTTTAGCCGGATCGCGAAGTTCACCGGCGACATGGCTTCGGAACTGCTCGGCGTCGGCTACATCATCGGCCTGCGCACGGCCGCGATCATGATGGCGGGGGCGGTGCTCGGCGGGTTCGTGCTGGCGCCGACGATCGCCATCAGCGGCGACCCGGCTCTGACGACCGGCGACATCTACAAGAACTACCTTCGCTACATCGGCGCCGGCTGTGTGGCGGCGGCGGGCATCATCAGCATGTCGCGCACGCTGCCGATGATCATCCGCTCGTTCTCCAACGGCCTCGGCGCCATCCGCGGCAAACGCGCCGGCGAACGTCCCCGAGCCACGCCGCGCACCGAACAAGATTGCCTCCATCGTTCGTGCTCGGCGGCAATCTGTTCCTGTTGGTGGCGGCTACCGCGTTCTCCACACCGAGGTCGGCGTTGCGAAGGCCTTGCTCGGCGCGTTGCTCGTGCTCGCCTTCGGCTTCCTCTTCGTCACCGTATCGTCGCGGCTTACCGGTGAAATCGGTTCCTCCTCGAACCCCATTTCCGGCATGACGGTCGCCACGCTGCTGATGACGTGCTTGATTTTCCTGAGCATGGGCATGACGAGCCCGCTCGAAGCGGTGCTCGCTCTGTCGATCGGTGGCGTCGTCTGCATCGCCGCCAGCAACGGCGGCACGACCTCGCAGGACTTGAAGACCGGCTTCCTCGTCGGCGCCACGCCGAAATGGCAGCAATGGGCGATCCTGATCGGGGCCGGCACCAGCGCCGTAGTCATCGGCGGCACGCTGCTGCTCTTCAATTCGGTGGGCAACGTCTACAGCCATCGCGATCTGCCGCAGGCGAACCTGAAGCCGATGCTGTCAACGTTGACTGAGACCGAGGAATTCGAAGGGAACAAGGTTCATGTATTTCGCCCGAGCACGGAAATCGAGCTTCCTTCAACCGACCACCCGGATCAAAAGGTAAAGGTAAAGCCCGGCAAATACATCGTTGATCTCGATGGTCGTCTCCTCGCATTGGTCGATCCGACAATTACGGGCGAACTGAAAACTCGCGACGAACTTGTGAACTTCGATGGAGATGCGCAAAGGCGGTTCTCTCCGGATGAGTTGAAGAAGCTCAAACACACCTACACGATGAACTCGGGTAAGCGAGGCCTCGTGCGGTTCAAGATTTGGAAAAACGGAGAGGAAGCGAAGGAAAACAAGAAAGCAAACGCTGCAGACAAAGACGCGATTGTCGATCCACGGGTGCCATCAGGCGAGTACTTGGTCGATCCGCTCGACGGCCAAATCGTCTACAAGATTGAACAACGCCCGGTCTCGATGAAGTTCAACGCCCCTAAGACGCAGGTCATGGGCATCATCATCAATGGCTTGCTCAACCAAAACTTGAATTGGAGCCTGGTTCTGATCGGCGCCTGCATCGCCATCGCGCTCGAGTTGTGCGGTATCTCGTCGCTGGCGTTTGCGGTCGGACTTTACATTCCAATGCAATACTCGACGCCGATCTTCCTGGGCGGCATCGTCCGCTGGGGTGTGGATACGCTGACATCCGCGAGAGCCCGAGCGGCTGCGGTCGCGGAAGGCCTAAGCAAGGAGGAGGCCGAGGTCCGCGCGATCGCGGAGAGCGAATCGAGCCCCGGCATGCTCCTCTCCTCCGGCTTCATCGCCGGCGGCAGCTTGGCGGGCGTCTTGATCGCGTTCCTGAATTTCATGCCCGATACCTGGCAAGCCGCTCTCGGTTCGCTCGGTCGAGCCGTCGAACTCGATGTCGAGAATCCTTCGATCGGCCACCAAATCGCGGCCCTGTTGATCTTCCTCTCCCTTGCCGGATTGCTCTGGTTCGTCGGCGTCGGCAGGCTGTTCGGCGGCAAGAAAGACGAGCGTGCATAATTCCGCCAAGCCCCAGGGTAAGCGATAGCGCACCCTGGGGATCCTACCGGCCGAATGGATCTCCACCGTGCGCTGCGCTTACGATGGGGCTAGCGGCGGCGAATCGTAAGACATACCCGACCATGTTCACCGGAGGAATGCTTCCATGACCCAGCGTCGTTTCCTGTACCTTCTCGCAGGATGGATCTTCGCCATGCTACCCAACGCCGCCTTCTCCGACGAAGGCATGTGGCTGTTCAATAACCCGCCCAAGAAAATCCTCAAGGAACGCTACGGCTTCGAGCCGACGGCCGAATGGCTGGACCATGTCCAGAAATCGTCCGTGCGTTTCAATACCGGCGGGTCGGGTTCCTTCGTCTCCGCCGATGGGCTGGTGATGACGAATCACCACGTCGGCCTGAGCGCCTTGCAGAAGCTCAGCTCGAAGGGCAAAGACTACGTGAAGGACGGCTTCTATGCCAAGACGCTCGAAGAGGAGTTCAAGGCGGTCGATGAGGAACTCAACGTCCTCATGGAGATCGTGGACGTTACCGAAAAGGTGAAGGCCGCGGTGAAGCCAGGGACGACGGGCGAGGAGGCGTTCAGCGCTCGCCGGGCCGCGATTGCGAAGATCGAAGCGGATTCCGAAAAGGAAACGAAGCTTCGCAGCAACGTCATCACCCTGTATCAGGGCGGGCAGTACCACCTCTATCGCTTCAAGCGTTACACCGATGTTCGCCTCGTGATGGCGCCCGAGCAGCAGGTCGCCTTCTTCGGCGGCGATCCGGATAATTTCGCCTATCCGCGATATGACCTCGATATGTGCTTCTTCCGCGTCTACGAGGACGGCAAGCCGGCGAAGGTGCCGCATTATTTGAAGTGGAGCAAGGCTGGCGCGGGGAAGGACGAACTCGTCTTCGTCTCCGGCCATCCGGGCCACACTGATCGGCTCAACACCGTGGCCGAACTCGAATATCTCCGCGATATCGGCTACCCGTTCCTCCTTCAGCGCCTCAACCGCATGGAAGTGTCGCTGTCGATCTACAGCGCCTATGGCCAGGAAGAAGAACGCAAGGCGAAGGACATGCTCTTCGGCATCGCTAATAGCCGCAAGGCTCGCATGGGCGGGCTTGAAGGCTTGCAGGACCCCGCGATCATGGCCCTCAAGCGCGAACAGGAAAAGAAACTCCGCGCCGCGGCCGCCAGCAATCCCGACCTGAAGGACGTGTCCGATGCGTGGGACACGATCGCTGCCGTGCAAAAGGTGCGTGCGGCCAACATCCGCCGTTACCAGATGCTCGAAGGCGGAGCCGCGTTCAACACGGGGCTCTTCGGCATCGCTCGGACGCTGTATCGCGGAGCCGAGGAATTCGCCAAGCCGAACGAGGATCGCCTTAGCGAGTTCGGCGAATCGGATCGCAAGTCGCTCGAGCTGAAGCTCTTCTCGAAGCGGCCGATCTATCCCGACTTCGAGCTTCACAAGCTTTCCGACTCGCTGAGCTGGATGTGCGAAGTGCTCGGATACGAAACGCCGATCGTGCAGAAGGTGCTCGCCGGAAAATCGCCCCGCGAACGGGCGGCCGAGCTGCTCAACGGCACGAAGCTCACGGATGTGGCCGAGCGGAAGAAGCTCTATGAAGGCGGCAAGGAAGCGATCGCGGGATCGAAGGATTCGCTGATCGCGTTGGCGAAGCTCGTCGACGAGGATTCGCGAGCCGTCCGCAAGATCATCGAGAACCAGGTCGAGGAGCCGAAGCGTCAGGCCTACGACAAGATCGCCCGCGCGAAGTTCGCCGTGGAAGGGACGAGCACCTATCCCGACGCGACGTTCACGCTCCGCCTCTCCTTCGGCACCTGCAAAGGCTACGAGGAAGCCGGCAAGCAGATCCCCTTCGAGACGACGATGGCGGGCCTCTACGAGCGCTCGACCGAAAAAGGGAACCGCGCCCCGTTCGACCTGCCGAAGCTGTGGCTCGACCGCAAGGACAAGCTGAACCTGAAGACGCCATTCAACTTCGTCTGCACCGCCGACATCATCGGCGGCAACAGCGGCAGCCCAGTGGTGAACAAGGCGGGCGAAGTGGTGGGCCTGATCTTCGACGGCAACATCCAAAGCCTGGTGTGGGACTTCGTCTACACCGAAGGCCAAGCCCGCGCCGTCAGCGTCTGCAGCCCCGCGATGATCGAATCATTGCGAGTGATGTACGACGCCGGCCCGCTGGCGGATGAACTGGTCAACGGCAAACGGTAGTAATCGTCTCGTCCTCCCTTGCTCAGTTGGAGCAAGGGAGGATGTTGTCGACGGTCAAGACCTGATCGGAATCATGTTGTTGGCGACGGAGAAATCATGAACAACATCACGATTCGAGAGATTCTTGATCAGGTGTTACGAGGTCAAATTCGGATTCCAGCGTTTCAAAGGGGTTTTGTTTGGGAGCCCGACCGCGTCGCGTATTTGATGGATAGCATCTACAAAGGTTATCCATTTGGTTCGCTCTTGTTCTGGAGGACGCGTGAAACGCTGCGAATAGAGCGCGATCTTGGTCCATTCAAGCTGCCGGAGCCGCTGGCCGATTATCCGGTCGATTATGTGCTCGATGGGCAGCAACGCCTAACTTCCATTTTCGGCGTATTTCAGACCGAGCTCCCTGTCACGAATCAGGTGTTCTGGCAGCAGATCTATTTTGATTTCCAGGCGGAAGACAGCGCTCAAGACACCCAGTTCGTGGCGCTTTCAGCCGAAGAAGTTGATGCTGGCCGGTATTTTCCGCTAAATGCGCTTTTTGACACGGTGGCGTATAGGAAAGCGACGCGAACCCTTTCTGACGAAACTGCTAAGCGTGTTGATGATATGCAAGCTGTGTTTAAAGAGACGTTAATTCCGGTGCAAACGTCGGACACTAAGGAGAAAGCGACTGTTGCGATCATCTTCGAACGAGTGAATCGTCAGGGTGTTCCGCTTGATACATTGCAGCTACTCTCTGCCTGGACCTGGAGCGAGGAATTTCAGATTCAAGAGCAGTTCGCTGATCTCACCGAGCAATTGGCGCCATTCGGTTTTGAAGAGATTGGGGGCGATACAAACTTGCTGCTTCGGTGTTGCGCTGCCGTGCTCGCAGGAGATGCGTCACCTGACGCTTTAATGAATCTTAAAGGCCCCGAAGTTCGCGAGAACTTTGGTAAGGTGCTGAACGGCGTAAAGTATGCAGTTGACTACTTGCGACAGCAATTTAATGTCCACTCTTTAGGTAACCTTCCTTTTCCTACAGTCCTGGTGCCGCTGTCGGTGTTTTTTGCGGTAGAGGGTAGCAAGGAGGCTTCGTATTCCGACGACCAGCGAAAGACGATTAATAAGTGGTTTTGGCGAACCGCGTTCTCCAAGCGTTACTCTTCTGGGGTGCTTAGGAATCTTAAGGCTGATATTGATGGAATGGCTCTCCTTCGATCTGGTGGCAAGACTAATCTCGGCCAGTTCTCTGTTTCTATAACGCCAGATTTCTTCACTGAGAACGATTTTGGAATGGGAAATGTTAATACCAAGACATTCATATTGATGTTGGCTCAGCATAAGCCGCTTAGTTTCATTTCAGGTACGCCTGTTTCGTTGGCTACGACGCTAAAAGAAAGCAACAGAACGGAATTCCATCACTTAATGCCTAGAGCGTTTCTGCAAAAGTCCGACCAAGTTGTCCTGAGTGAAAGTGTTCTTGCGAATTTTTGCTTTCTCTCAAGAACGGATAATCGGCAGCTCGGCGGTGTTGCACCTTCCAAATACAAGAGCGTGATGGCAGCAAATGTCGATGAGATTCTAACTCATGCGCTTTGCCCGAAGTCGTTGTTCAAGGATAAGTTTGAAGTATTCGTTAGTGACCGTTCAAAGTTACTCGCAACAAAAGCTCTTGAGTTGTGCAAGTAAATTTCGTTCCGCATGCATCTTGCCGCTGCTGTCCGCGTTGTTTCATAGAGCGTACGCGGAATCGATAAAGTGGGATTCGCGGATGGCGTTTTTTCAGGCAAAAACCACCTGGGTGCAGCCTTTAGGCGACGATATCGCGGTCGTCACCATCGATCCGCCTTCGCGCGTCACTGTATTGGATCTCGCGCTCCTCGATGACCTTAATGCGGCGGTCGAAGCGGTGGCGAAAGAGCCGCGGTTCGAGGTCGTTTGCATTCGCTCCGCCAAGTCGAACAGCTTCGCTCAGAACCTCGAACCAGCAGCATGGGGCGAACTCTCGGCTGAGGACGCGGATCGGCTTTGTGCGGCGGGGCAGCGGTTGGTGCGGCAGATCGTCGAGATGGGTAAAACGACGGTCGCATGGGTGCAGGGGCTTTGCCTGGGTGCGGGTCTGGAGATCGCGTTGGCGTGCGATTGGCGCATTTCCGCAGGCAAGATCGGTTCGTCGTTCGGGTTCACTGAGATGGAGATGGGGTTGATCCCCGCATGGGGAGGCATCCATCAGTTGCCGAACCTCATCGGGCTCGACCGCTCGCTTCGCATGCTGCTCGGCGGCAAATGGCTGACGGCCCGCGAAGCCCTGGCGTGGAACCTCATCGACGGCGTCAGCGAATCGCCGGCGCCGGAGATTGCCGATCTCGCCGACTTCCGCATGCCGCGCGATCGAAGCCGGCTGGTTCGACGCGGGTGGAAGCAAAAGCTCGCGAGCCTATTTCCCTTCACGCAACGCGTTGTTCTTCGGCGTGGCGAACAGGCGCTGCGGCAACGATTGGCGGAAGGATTCGACGCTCCACGCGAGGCGTTCGAGTCGCTGCGATCGGGTATAGGTAAAACAATCGAAACGAATCAAGCGCGGGATCGCGAGGCGTTCGGCAAGCTGGTACGGAGCGATTCATTTCGAAATTTGCTTCGGCTCCGGGAACTGCGCGAGCGATTCAAACCGGAAGGGCCGCGCGAGGAACGCTTTCGGCGGGTGGCCATCCTTGGAGCCAAAGGGCAGGGGATGGATCTGCTCGAATGGCTGGTGGGCCGCAATTTTCCCGTGCTGCTGCGCGAACCGGATGAATCGACGTTGGGCTGGTCATTCTTCCGCGTGCTCAAGGCGTATGAGGATCAGATCCGCAAAGGGACGATCACCTCGGCCGAGATGGCCGCCGGCTCGATCTGATCCGCAGCACGTCAGGGTGGAAGAAATTCGGCGACGTCGATCTCGTGCTCGATCTCTCCATTGCTGGCGATCCCCCAAAACCTGAGTTTTTTGCGGAGTTGGCGAAGCACGTGGGGAACGACACGATCCTCGCCGCCACGGCGCCAGGGGTCGATCTCAAGGCGATTCAGGCCGTCGTTCCCCATCCGGAACGAGTCGCGGCCGTCCGTTTCGTCAGCATGACGACGGCCAAATTTCCCCTGCTCGAACTCGCGGGAAGTTCGCAAACCTCCGAACGAACGATTCAGCGATTGCATGAATGGGCCGGGCAGATCGGCAAGTCGGCCGTGCGGACCAATGATCGCCCGGGCGGAATCTTCTGGCGGATTTGGCTCCCCGCATGGAACGAGTCGCTCGCCCTTCTCCGTGAAGGTTTCCGCATCGAGGAAATCGACCAGGCGATGATCCGCTTCGGCACAGTGCAAGGCCCGCTCGAACATCTGGATTTGCTCGGCATCGACATCGCCCTCGCGAGCATCCCGGCGATGCAAGCGGTCTACGGCGACCGTATCGCATTCGACCCCGCATGGCGATTCTTCGAAGAGCGAGGTTGGATGGGCCAGGAATCGGGCGTCGGCTTTTGGCGTGCGCTGCGTCGAGGCCGTCGCGCGGAGAATGCGTATCTCGCCAATATTCTGCGAAACGAAGGCCCGCTGCCGGGAACGACGCCTGCCGTGGTCGCGAAAGCGGATCGCCAGCGGCACATTCAAAAACGGCTCGTCGAACGCATGGTCGCGGAGGCGAAACTCTGCGTCGAGGAACGCGTCGTCGCCGACGCGGACACGCTCGATTTCGCGATGATGATGACCGGCTGGGCGCCACACAAAGGCGGCCCGATGCGCTATGGTCAGCGGCCGGCATGATTCGGAAGAGCCGCGCACGCAGTAAGCGGCCAACAGGTTCCATGCAGGTAAAGTGTCCTGTATTCGGCTGCCGGATTGATGGGGTCCGCGGAATCTGCCGACCGCTTATTACGTGCGCGGCTCTTTTACAAAACGATCTCGAGGATGGGGTCGCCGCCGAGGTTGGTGGCGATTTCGTCGCGGCCGTTGAGGGGGAATTTGAGTTCGCGGTGGTTGATGCCCATCAGATGCAGCATCGTGGAATGGATGTCGCGGACGTGGACGGGCTTGTCCACGGCATAGAGGCCGATCTCGTCCGTGCCGCCGAAGACGAAGCCGGGCTTCATTCCGCCGCCGGCGAAACACATTGTGAATCCGTAGGGATTATGATCGCGGCCATTGCCGCTCTCGCTCATCGGCGTGCGTCCGAACTCGCCGCCCCAGACGACGAGCGTGCTGTCGAGCAGGCCGCGGCGTTTGAGGTCGCGGATCAAGCCCGCGATCGGTTTGTCGCTTTCGGTGCAGAATCGCGTGTGATTCCCTTCGAGGTCCGCATGCGCGTCCCATTGGCTGCCCACGCCCATGTAGCATTGGACGAAGCGGACGCCTCGCTCGACGAGCCGGCGAGCCAGCAGGCAGTTGCGGCCATTCGCGGCGGTTTCGGTGCGGTCTATGCCGTAGAGCCGTTTCGTCTCCTCCGTTTCGCGAGTCAAATCGACGACTTCGGGAGCGCTCGATTGCATGCGATAGGCGAGTTCCATCGCGGCGATCTGAGCATCGACGAAGGCGTGGTCGGGCCGTTGGGCAGCGTAGCGGCGATTCGCATCCTGGATGAAATCGACCTTTCCCTTCTGCCTTGCTTCGGAGACGCCCGCGGGTCGATTCGCGAAAAGGATCGGCGTCGGCCCCTCGCTGAAACGGGTGCCGGCGAAGGGAGACGGGAGGAAGCCGCTGCTCCAAGCCTGCGCGCCGCCCGGCGGTTCGCCGGAGCCGTCGGCGAGGACGACGAATCCGGGAAGGTTGTCGCATTCGCTGCCCAGACCATAGAGCGACCACGCGCCGACGCTAGGCCGACCCGGAAGCAGGCTGCAGGTATTCATCTGCAGGATACCCGCGACATGCGTCAGCCCATCGGCCACACAACTGCGGACGACGCACAGTTCGTCGGCAACCTGGGCGATTTCGGGATACCAATCGCTGACCCACAACCCGCTGCGACCATGTCTTGCGAAGCGGCGCGAGGAACCCATCAGCGGGTTGTTCGCCGTGATGCCCATCGCGGTCATCGGCTTCGGAAAACTCGCGGGGAGCGGTTGGCCATGCAGGCAGTTGAGCGTTGGTTTCGGGTCGAAGAGATCGATATGGCTCGGGCCGCCATCAAGGAAGCACCAGATGATCGACTTCGCCTTGGGCGTGTGATGCGGCCGCTTGGGGGCGAGCGGATCGCGACGCGGTTCCTGCGTATGCCCCGCCCGGCTCAGCATGGCGGCCAGCGCAACGCCGCCGAAGCCCGCGCCCGCGCTGGCGAGAAAATCGCGTCGGCTCATCGGCGGGCGAGTGTGCGGAAACATGCTTATTCCACGTAGAGGAACTCGGCCGAGTTCATGAGCGCGTGCACAAGATCGACGACGGCCGCGGCGCTGGCGGCATCCAGGTTCGCGGGGAGTGGATCCGGCAACGTGTCCGCGTTCGGGTGATCATGCTGACCGATGGCTCGCGATTGCTGCTCCAGGAATCGCTCGGCCGCGGACCAATCCTGCGGCGACGGCGTTCGGCCGAGGACGCGGAGATACGCGAGTTCGACGAGCCGATGCGAGTTGCGCGTCTGCAGCAACATGCGTCCCGCGGTGCGGCGAGCCTGATCGATGAAGAACTCGTCGTTGAGCAACGTCAGCGATTGCGGCGCAGTGATCGTGAGTTGGCGTGCGCCGCAGGGAGCGATGCGGTTCGGCGCATCGAAAGCCTGAAACAGCGGGAAAGCCAGGTTTCGGCGGTGGAACACATAGATCGATCGGCGATTGCGATTCTCCGGCTTTTCGTCCGCGTTCCAAGCATAACGGCTCTGATCATACACGGGCTTCGGTAGGGCAGGGGTCGCGCTGGGGCCGAAGAGGCGATCCTCGAGGTTGCCCGAAATCTGCAGCGAGATGTCGCGCAATGTCTCGCCATCCACTCGGCGAACGCGGGCATGCCATAGCAGGTGATTTTCCGGATCGTTACGCTGAGCGATCGGCAGCGTCGGATTGCGATCGGGCCGACTGCTCTGGCGATAGGTCGCGGAAGTCAGAATGAGCCGATGGATCGACTTGAGGCTGTATTGATTGCGAACCAGTTCGGAGGCGAGCCAATCCAGCAACTCGGGATGCGTTGCCTTGGAACCCATCGCTCCGAAATCGTTCGGCGTCGCAACGATGCCTTCGCCGAAATAGTGCTGCCAGATGCGATTGACGATGACGCGGGCGAGCAGCGGATGATCGGGTTGCGTGAGCCAGCGGGCGAGCGCGGCGCGTCGGCCGGTGGTGCCTGGATGCGAGGCATCGGGGCCGACGTCGGCGTTCGCGGGGCAGAAAACTTCCGGGAACGCGGGGGCGACTTCCTCGCGTTTGCGATTGAGATTTCCGCCTGCGAGTCGATGGACGGCCGGGGCTTGATCGCCGACGTCCGTGATGCCCATTGCGGTCGGCATCGGCTCGGGCTTGAGATGATCGAAGGTCGCGAGCTTCGCCTTGAGTTGCTCGTATTCCTTCCATTCTTCAGGATTGAGCCGGCGAAACGCCTTGCTCATCCGCTGACGCACCTGCTTGCTGCCGTAGCACGCGAGTTGACGCTGCATCGGCGATTGCTTGTCCTGCGGCGTGTTGAGAGCGGCTTGCGTGTCGGGATCGAGCGCTAATGTTACCTCCGCCGCCATCGCCTTCGCGTGCGGCGTGATCATCTGGTCGATGCGGTCGCGCATCGGCTTGGTGGCTTCGTCCCACGCTTTCTGTCTCTTGTCCCGCTCGGCCCGCGCGTCTTTGCCGAGGAGCGAGACGGTGTCGTTCGGAAGCATGCCCACAAGGAACGCTTGCAGAGCGTAGTAGTCCTTCTGCGAGATCGGATCGGCCTTGTGGTCGTGGCAACGCGCACATCCAACGGTGACGCCCATGAACGTCATGCCGACCGCATCGGTCACATCGTCGAGAATGTCCTGACGAATCTGGCGATAGTCGGCTCCGTTGCTCTCTTCGGGATGCAGGCGGAGGAAGCCGGTCGCGATCTGGGCGTCCGGGTTGTTCGGTTCGAGTTCGTCCCCCGCGATCTGTTGGCGAACGAAGCGGTCGTAGGGCAGATCCTCGTTGAACGCGCGAATGACATAGTCGCGGTATCGCCAGGCATCGGGGCGAAAGCGATCGACCTTGAAGCCTTCGGTTTCCGAATATCGCACGACATCGAGCCAATGTTGCGCCCAGCGTTCGCCGAAATGAGGCGAGGAAAGCAGTCGCTCGACGAGCTTTTCGAAGGCGTCCGGCGACGTGTCGGCAAGGAATCGCTCGCGTTCCAATTCGGTGGGGGCGAGCCCGACGACATCGTGAAACGCACGCTGCAACAGCACGAGCTTCTCGGCCCGCTCCGTCTGCACAATGCCGACTTTCTGCAGCTTGGCGAGAACGAACGCATCAATCGGATTGCGGATCGATTTCGCCCGAGCGACTTCGGGGAGGGCAGGCCGATCGACTTTGCGGAATGCCCACGGTATCGCTTCATCATTGGCCGTCACGCAAGGAGCGACGAAGGCAACGAAAATCAGCGACGCAAACGCGTGATGAAGGCGGAGTGAAAATCCGGAGAAAGCGGACATGCGGGGTAAATCGCTCCACAAGCCGGGGGTGTGGTCCTCACGCTCCGCGTGAGGTCGGCGGCAATGCAAGGTTGGGCAGTCGGTGGCGGCAGGCGAGGTCTTTCGTCCAGATTAATGGACTACCGCCAGCCATCGTTAACGCTTCGGAATCTATGTAGCCCTCGCTCCGCGAGAGGTAATCGGCATACGCCAGTGCGATCGCGAGACGCATTCGCTTGCCTCTCGCCGAGCGAGAGGGCTACATAGGTCACCAGATGTAGTTGTCCAGCCACCTTCTACTCGCGGGGTCCAGCGCATCGAGGTTGCGGACCGCGTAGCGCACGCCTTGGGCGTCGGCGATCACGATCCAGCCATTCGGCATGCGGCGGACGTCTTCGTCGCTGTTGAGCGTGAATCGGACGGGGCCGTGGTCGGTTTCCACGTCCCATTCCGTGGGTTGAATCTGCCCCTTCACCTGCAAAATCCGCTCGATGCTCGGTAGGAAATGCCGGCGCGTGAGTTCGGCTTCTAGTGTTCGTCGCAGGTCGGCGGGCAGCGATGCGAGATCGTCCACCCATGCCACCTCGCGGCCCTCGGCATCGACGATGGATACGAAGCGATTCGGATCGGTCGCCGGGAACGAACGCACGGCTTCGACGCCAACATGCGTAAGGCCATCGGGCATCGTGAGGACGAATCGGCCGAAGGGGTCGTAGTGGAGGCGGAAGGGCGTTTCCATATCAGGCCCCCACGCCTTGAGGAGCGGCCTGGGCCATGTGGAGTGACGCGTAGGCGCCTCCCTTCGTCATCAGGTCGGCGTGGTCGCCCACTTCGATGATGTTGCCGCGTTCGAGGACCACGATGCGGTTCGCGCGTCGCAGCGTGCTGAGCCGATGCGCGATGGCGATCGTCGTTCGGCCTTCGATTAGAGTTTCGAGCGCCGCTTGGATTTCTTGTTCCGTCTTCGTGTCCACGGAAGAGGTCGCTTCGTCGAGGATGAGGATGCGTGGATCGATGAGCAAAGCGCGGGCGATCGAGATGCGCTGGCGTTCGCCGCCGGAAAGCGATTGGCCTCGCTCGCCGACGATCGAATCGTAGCCGTCCGGCAATCGCAGGATGAATTCATGGGCGCGGGCGGCGCGGGCGGCCGTGATGATCTCCGCGCGAGTCGCACCAGGTTTTCCGTAGGCGATGTTTTCCGCGATGGTGCCGTAAAAGAGAAACGGATCCTGCAGCACGATGCCGATATTGCCGCGATATTCCTCGACGGGATACGAGCGGATGTTGACGCCATCCACGAGGATCGCCCCCTCGGCGACGTCGAAGAATCGGCAGATGAGGTTGATGAGCGTGCTCTTCCCCGCGCCGCTATGGCCGACGAGGCCGATCATTTCGCCGGGCTGAATCGTGAGATCCAGGCCATGCAACACTTCACGCGTGCCATATTTGAATCGCAGGTTTTGCAGCTCGACCTTGCCGTGCAATCGGCCCGGATGCACCGGCTTCTCCGGTTCAGGGACGCTTGGCGAGCGGTCGAGGATTTCAAGATGCGCTGCGCGCTGGCGGTCCGCGTTGCACGTTGGAAAAGATGCGGATCATCGACTCGCTGCGAGCATAGAACCTTGTGATGTACGCGAGGAACGCCGTGAGCACGCCGACGGTGATCAGGCCGTGGTACACCCGATACGCGGCAAATGCCCAGACGAACAGCAGGCCGAGCGTGGTCAGAAAACTGACGATGTTGCCGAAGAAGGACCACATGAAGTTATTGCGGTCGTTGGCATGGAGCACTTGTTGATTCGCGGTTTCGAAGCGTTGAACTTCGCGTGATTCTTGGGCGAAGGCTTTCACGACGCGGATGCCGGGAATCGTGTCGGCGAGAACGCTGACCATATCCGCCCAGGCGATGCTCGCGGCCTGGTATCCCTTGAGAAACCGCGTGCGAGCCCAGGTCACGAGCCACACGATGAGAGGGAAGGGGACAAGGGTGGCGAGGGCGAGGTAGGGATCGATGAAGAGCAGGATCGCCGCCGTCATGGCGATCATCAACACGTCATTTGCGAAATCGACGAGGTGCGTCGAGAGAAACGTGCAGAGGCGATCCGTGTCGCTGCTGATGCGCGAGACGAGGTCGCCGGTACGCTTGCCGCCGAAGAACTCAAGCGAAAGCTTCTGCAGGTGGGCGTAGGTCCGTTCGCGCAGTTCGGCCGAGATGCGTTCGCTGACGCGGGCAGATTGGTAGGACCGCGCCCAGTCGAGCAACCACGAGATCACGGCCGCGCCGACGAGCCCGCCGAGATAGAAGGTGACGAAGGAGAAGGGCACATCCTTCCCTTCTTGCCTTGGGATGAGCGCTTCATCAAGCAGCGGTTTCGTGAGGTAGGGAGGAATTAGCCCTGCGGCCGTGCTCGCCAGCGTGAGCAGAAACACGAAGATGATCATGTTCCGCTGCGACGTGGCGAACGTCAGCAGGCGGAACAACGAGAATGCCGCATTGCCTTCGGTGGCCGGAAAGCACGCCGGGCAACGATCTGCTTCGGGCGGAACCGTCGCACCGCAGCTGGGGCAGACGGATGCTGTGAGCGGAACGCCGGTGACTTCCGCTTCCCATTTTTGAACGAAGACGCGAGCAAGTTGAAACAGCCCGGAGGTGAACCGCCAATGGGCAACGCGGCCTTCGTCGCCGACAAGTTCGAGCGAGCCGATCGCGCCCTGTTCCTGCAACCGTAGCGTTGGCTTCGGCGCCAGAGGCCAATCGCCTGCCCGCTCGCCATGAATCGTGAACGCGACGAGTCGCCGGTTCGTGAGAATCAATCGCTGCGGTTGAAATCGCAGATCGCCGGCAAGATCGGCGGCGAACCAGGCGACGACGCGCTCGCCGTCATCCAGTTTCCCGGCCAGCGCTCGCCACGCCTCCGGCAACGCCAATCGCTCCGCAGTCCCGTTCACGACCATCTCCGCACGAATCGTTCCACGCATCTTACGTTTGGTGCCGCGTTGAAGCGAATTTGGGAGCACTTGGTGAATGACGAATGACGAATTGAAATTTAGCACCGCTCCGTGCTCGCCATTGAGGTCGCACGTTTCCCAAGCCATTCGATTCGTCATTCTTTCGTGTTTGGGTGTTTCGTCATTCGACATTTCCCCCGCCAACGAATCCAAATCCCAGGAAACACGTTTCTCCGATGAATTTTTCGACAACGACTGCCGTCAACGTGTGGCTTGGTCGATGAAAGTGGTGAAACTTACTCCGTCTACTTGGTAGATTCGATGTTTGTCCAGATTGCCCATCTTGACATTTGCGGGCGGCTCCCTAAGTCATCGGGTACCGCCGACGAATCGCGAAGGAATCGAATGGGCGCTTCACGGGTCGGGCGCAAGCCTTGACGTCCGTGATGGCGGATTCGCCGGGAGCCTACTCGAAATCTTGGCCGAATCTGCTGGTTTTCCACACCGATAGGTCTTAATAATACCCCCCGCTTGCAACCCCACCGCCGCGAAGAAACCATGACGGGATTGGAAATCCAACGCATTCAGGCCCTCCGCGGCGTGAATATCTGGGCGCGTTTTCCCGTCTTGGAAGCGTGGGTCGCTCTCCACGAGTTGAAAGACGCCGCCTCCAGCGAACTCCCTGGATTCAACGACCGACTCAAAGCGTTTCTTCCGTCGCTTTCGAAACATCGCTGCTCCGAGGGCGTCGAAGGCGGCTTCTTCCTTCGCCTCGAACGCGGCACCTATCTCGCCCACATCTTCGAACATGTCGTCCTCGAGTTGCAATCGCTTGCCGGTAGTGAAGTCGGCTACGGCAAAACGCGGGTGACCAGCCAGGACGGCGTCTACAAGATCGCCATCGAATATTCCGACGAGGAAATGGGTCGTCTCGCTTGCGAAGTGGGCCGCGAACTTTGCATGGCGGCAGTGCAGGGCGCCGATTTCGATGTGCAGGCCGCCGTCGCGAAACTGCAAGCGATCGTCGAAAAGAACAAGCTCAGCCCGATTGCGACCGAGGTGATGCAGGCCGCGAAGAAGCTGGGAGTCCCCGCGACGCTGCTCGATCCGGGCGGATTGCTGCACATAGGGCAGGGCGCCAAGGGCCATCGTATTCTCAACGGCCAAACCGATCGCTCGAGCGGCGTGGGCGTCTCCATCGCTTACGATCGGCAGCTCACCCGCGAAATCCTGCATTCGGTCGGAGTGCCGACGCCATGGGGCCGCTCCGCTTCGACAGCGGACGAAGCCTGGGCAACCGCAGAGGAAATGACGCTGCCGGTCGTGCTTCGGCCTCGCTACGTCAAATCGCGTAAGACGCCGATCGGACCCGCCAGCACGGAAGCCGAGGTCAAAGCCGCGTTCGATCGCGCGTACAACCAAGACGGTTGGACGCCGCTGATCGACCATGTCGCTCCCGGAGCCGAATATCGTCTGCTGATGATCGGCGGCCAGCTCGTCGCGGCTCTCGATGCCGATGGCGCCAACGTCGCCGACGAGGTGTGTGCCGCCATCGCGGAGCGTGCGGCGGATGCGTTGGCAGGGCTGCGGATCGACGTCGCGGAAGTGGAAATCGTCGCCCAGGATTTGTCGAAGCCGCTCGAAGGGGCAGGGCGGCGTCGTTCTCGGCATGGTCGCTCCGCCGGACTACAACGCGTTCCTGAATGCCGTTGCGGGTTCTTCCCTGTCCATCGGCGAAGCCGCCTCGTCCGCCTCCTCTATCCCGAAGGCCGCGGCAGCCGCATTCCGGTCATCAGCGTCACAGGGACCAACGGCAAAACGACGACGACGCGCCCTCGCCGCTCACCTGCTGGGCCAGGTATGGGCGCCCGTCGGCATGACGTGCACCGAAGGCATCTGGATCGGCGATCGCCGCATCGCGAAGGGCGATTGCAGCGGGCCGAAGAGCCGCTAAGGTGGTTCTGCAACATTCTCAGGCGAAGGCCGCGGCCGTGGAAACCGCCCGTGGCGGCATTCTTCGCGAGGGCCTCGGCTTCGATCGCTGCGACGTCGCCATCGTGACCAACATCGAAGGCGGCGATCATCTCGGCGCCTCCGACATCGATACGCCCGAGCAACTCGCTTACGTCAAAAGCACGATCGTCTGGGGCGTTGCTCCCTGGGGTGCGGCAGTTTTGAATGCCGCAGACCCGCTCGTCGTCAACATGAAGCAGCATTGCGACGGCAGCATCATCTATTTTTCACATGCGGGTGATCACCCCGTTGTCCTCGCCCATCGGTCGGACGGTGGTCGAGCCGTGTTCGCGCGTGCCAACCGTTTGATTTTGGCCGACGGCCCGGCCGAAGTCGATCTCATCGGCTTTGAGGAAGTTCCCTTAACGCAGGGCGGCCGGGTCGGGTTTCATGTTGAGAACGCGCTGGCCGCCGTTGCGGCGGCGTGGTTCCTCGAACTTCCGCACGAAGCGTTACGAAATGGTTTGCGGACCTTTCGCGGCGGCATGGATCAGGCTCCCGCGCGATTCAATTTGCTAAACGTTCAGGACGTGAGCGTTGTCCTGGATTACGGGCACAATGTGTCGGCCCTTCATCGGCTGTTGGAAGCGATGAAGGATTTCCCGCATCCTCATCGAACGGTGGTGTATTCCGCCGCGGGGGATCGCCGGGACAGCGACATCATCGAGCAGGGCGAACTGCTCGGACGATTCTTCGATCGAGTGATGCTCTACGAAGACACGTATCTCCGAGGCCGACAAGTCGGCGAGATTTCCTCGCTATTTGGCCAGGGAATTGCTCGGGGTGGGCGTGCAACGGAAGTACGAACCATATTTGGAGGCATGCAAGCCATCGAAGAAGCGATGGCGGCGTGTTCTCCTGGCGATTTGCTCGTGGTCCAACCGGATCGGATCGACGACGGAGTCGCCTTGCTGAAGCAGTTTCTCTCCAAGGGAGGTCGAGAAGTCACGATGAGCGAGATGTTGACGGCAAACCCTAAGTCGGCGCCCGCGGCCGAGCATGCGGCGGGCGCTCAGGTCGAGATTCGTGAGAATCGCCTGGGCAAGGCCGCCTACGCAGGTCGCGCGTTCCGCGCTGGCGAGCTGATTGCCGCCGGTTGGGGCCCGACCACGACGGTGCGCTCCATGCACACGATCCAGATCGACCACGATCTGCATCTCGTGCCGCCGTCGCCGATTCGATTCTTCAACCACGCCTGCGAACCGAATTGCGGCATCCTGATCCGCAGCGGCGTCGAGGGCCTGGAAATTCACGCGCTTCGCGACATCGACGAAGGCGAAGAGATGACGCTCGACTACGAAACTTTCGAAGTCGAGTTCCAGTCGCTTACCGGCCCCTGCCTCTGCAGCACGGACGGCTGCCGCGGCTCGCTGAAGGGATATAAGGGACTCTCGAAGGACCTCCGCGAATACTACGGCCAATACATCGCCCAGTACCTCCGCGACTCCAAGATCCCGGCCGAGAAACGCAAACACGCCAGCGTGTGATTCACGCGGCGAACAGGAAGAAGCGACGGAAGCCGCTATGGCCTCCGTCGCTTTTCTTCTGCGCCATCCCGATGCGGAAATTGCTAAATCAATCAACGGAGTCGAACTGCCGTCCCGGCGTTCCTACCCCGAGACCAAGCGATGCACTTTGGGCGAATTTGGACCATGCGGGGGCCCAATCGTTGGGCCCCTGTTCCCGTTTTGGAAGCGGAACTCGATCTGGGGGACGAAGCGAATCTGTCTCCTTCCGAGTCGCGTTTCTCCTCGCGGTTCGCTGAATGGGCCGAAAGTGGGTCGACGTCGAAACCAACGCATTTCGCGGATGCGTTGCTGGCCTTGATCCAATCCATGCAGCGTCGCCTTGAATGCGGCGTGCGATTCGGAAATGTCTACTCCACCGCGAAGCCGGGCTACTATCGAGTCGTCTTCGAGTACGACGAAGAGCATCTCGCCAAGGCGATGTTGCAGGCGGGGTTCGACGCACTGCAATCCATCATCGCCGGCGTCGATTTCGATTTCGCCAAACGGCTGACCGAACTTCGCGACCTCGCACATCAGATGCGATTGGGGCCAAGCACGCGGGCCATCGTGGAGGCGGCGAAGCGGCGTGGCATCCCGACGCGGCGGCTCAACGAGGGGAGCCTGGTGCTTCTCGGATGGGGTGTTCGGCAGAAACGCATCTGGACCGCGGAAACCGACGACACGCCCGCTCTGGCGGAGATCGTCGCCCAGGATAAACAGCTTACGCGGAATCTCCTTTATACGGTCGGCTGCCCGGTGCCGTGGGGTCGCCCCGTCGTTTCCGCGGATGACGCATGGGTGGCGGCGGAAGAGGTCGGTTTGCCGGTGGTCGTGAAGCCGCAATACGGCAATCAGGGCCGCGGGGTCGCCACCGATCTGCACACGCGCGAGCAAGTGGTCGCGGCTTACGAGGCGGCGAAACAAGAAAGCGAATTCATCGTCGTCGAGACGCATCTTCAAGGCAGCGACTATCGCCTGCTCGTCGTCGGGGACACGCTTGCGGCCGCTTCGTTACGGGAACCGGCTCATGTCGTCGGCGACGGGCGATCGACGATTCAGGAACTGATCGCCGAAACCAACAAGGATCCGCGCCGATCCGATGGCCATGCGACGCCGCTCAGTTTCCTCAAGATCGACGCGGTTGCGACGCAGGTGTTGGCGGAGCAGGGCATGAGGCCGGAGTCGGTCCCGGGGCCAGGCATGAATGTGCTGATTCGCCGCAATGCGAACCTGAGCACGGGTGGGACCGCGACGGACGTCACCGACCTCGTCCACCCCGAAGCGGCGATGAATGCGATCGAGGCGGCCCGAGCCGTCGGCTTGGATATCGCGGGCGTCGATGTCGTCGCCACAGATATTTCGCAGCCCTTGCACGGCCAGCGTGCCGGCATCGTCGAAGTGAACGCGGGGCCGGGCCTTCGCATGCATCTTGAACCAAGCGGCGGGAAACCGCGCGACGTCGGCGCCTCGATCGTCGATGCCCTGTTCCCTCGCGGCGATGATGGCCGCATTCCGACCATTGCTGTCACCGGGACCAACGGCAAGACGACGACGACGCGACTCATCACGCATCTGTTCCGCAAGGCGGGCAAGTACGTCGGCATGACCTGCACCGACGGCATTTGGCTCGATGGACGACGCACAGAAACGCGCGATTGCTCCGGCCCGCATAGCGCGCGATCGGTGTTGCTGAATCCGAAGGTCGAAGTCGCAGTCCTCGAAACCGCCCGCGGCGGCATCCTTCGCGAAGGCCTGGCGTTCGACGAAGCGACCGTCACCGTCGTCACCAATCTGGGTCAGGGAGATCACCTGGGTCTCCGCGGTGTCGATACGTTGGAGGAACTCGCCCACGTCAAGCAAGTCGTGCCGGCTGCGACCGCGCCCTCCGGCGTCGCGGTGCTGAATGCTGCCGACCCGCATGTCGCGGCGATGGCCAAAGCGGTGCGTGGCCGGGTGTTGTTCTTTGCGCTGGACGAAAATCATCCGGTGCTCGCGGAGCATCGGCGACAGGAAGGCTTGACCGCTTTCGAGCGAAGCGGCGTACTCTATCTCGCCGAGGGCTCGCGCGAGCTTCGCCTCCTCGCCGGCACCGAGCTGCCATTTGCACCAAGGGGCAAGGTGCCGTTCCAATCGAGAACGCCCTCGCCGGTGCCGCGGCCGCGTGGCAGGCGGGGCTCGCGATCGACGCGATTCGCGAAGGATTGAAAACGTTTCAAGGAAATGCGGACGATGCGCCAGGTCGGTTCAATGTCCTACGTGCCCACGGCCGTCGCTATTGTGGACTACGCGCACAATCCGTCCGCGGTTGCCGCGCTGGTCGCCGCGTTGGATGCATTCGAGGAGCCGCATCGTACGCTGGTGTTCGCCGGATGCGATCGCCGCGACGAGGACCTGATCGCCATGGGTCTCACCGCTGGCGATGCTTTCGACCGCGTTGTACTTTATGCCGATTGGGGCCATGCGGGGCGAGCCGACGGCGAGTTGAATGCACGCCTGAAAGACGGCCTCGCTCAAGGCAAACGGGTCCGCGAAGTCATCGAACTGCCAACGGAGCCGCGAGGCGATCGACCGCGCCCTCGCGGATTTGACGACCGGTTGTCTCGCGGTGTTCGGCGTCGAAGCGATCGAAGATTCGCTCGCGTATGTGCGGAACAAGTTTACCCCCGTTTAGCGGGGAGCCGAAGGCGACGCTATTTCTTTCTCAGTCGGAGCCGCATCACGCATGACCTGGTCGAAGATCGTCGGGCATCGCACTTGGATCGACGCGTTCGCCGAAGTCGTTCGGCGTCGTCGGCTCGCGCATGCGTATCTCTTCGTGGGCCCGCAAGGCGTGGGCAAACGGCTCTTCGCTCGCGAATTGGCGAAGGCGATGCTCTGCGAACGATCCACGCCCGAACACTTCGAGGCATGCGATGCGTGCGCATCGTGTCAACTCGTCGATGCCGGCACGCATCCCGATTTCTTCATCGTCGGCAAGCCGGAAGACAAGAACGAAATGCCGGTGGAAACGATGCGCGAGTTGTGCGGCAACTTCTCGCTGAAGTCGTCGCGAGGCCGAGGGAAGGTCGGCATTCTCGACGATGCGGACGACCTCAACGAGGAATCCGCGAACTGCTTCCTCAAGACGCTCGAAGAGCCGCCGCCCGGTTCGGTGTTCATCCTCCTCTGCACGAGTCTCGAAGCGCAACTGCCGACGATCCGGTCGCGTTGCCAAACGATTCGCTTCGCTCCTCTCACGGAGGCCGAGACGAAAGAGGTCCTGTCGCGTCAGGAATTGGCGGACCCTGCCATGCTGCCTCGCATCTTGCATCTTGCGGGGGGCAGTCCTGGCCAGGCCCTTGAGCTTGCGGATCCGGCCATTTGGGAGGCACGCAACCTCGTCCTCGCGGGCCTTGGTCAGCCGAAGATCGACGCGGTCGGTCTGGGCAAGAAAATCACCGAGTTTGCCGAAGATGCCGGAAAGGAGACCGTGCTCCATCGGAAGCGGGCATATCGATTGTTGCGATTGCTGCTCCAAGCTTGGCAGGATGCGGCACGCCTCACGGTGGGCGGAGAGCCCCCCTCCGCCGAAGCGGAGGACGCGCGACTCGTGCAATCGTTAGCCCAGGGCCGGTCGGCCGAGACGTTTTTGTCGCTGATGGAACGAAGCTTGGAAGCGGAGACGCAGATCGGCCGATACATCCAACTGGGGCTGGTTCTGGAAGGACTCCTGGAATCGTGGGCCCAGATTCAGGAACGAGGGCGCAAGGAGGCGTGATCTCGGACCCCGCCGAGACTGCCGACTATGCGCCGCGGACGAATCCTCCTGGTCCTTCTCTGCGGCCTCGCCGGCTGCATCAGCACGCGTCCCTGCGTGGATATTAAGGACCACTTCCGGCCCGGCAAACTCTATACGAACAAAGTAACGCCCTACGGCGGGGTTTCGCGTCCGCAAGGGCCGTCCATAACTCCCCCGGGAGGGGGGTATGTCCCCAACTCCGCGGTGCCGCCGCCGGTTCCCATCGTTGGCGGCCCTGTTGCACCTCCAGGGCCTGCCCCTTTCGCACCGTTCCCCGCAACGCCCGCACCGCCGTCACCGGGCGGAAATACCACCCCGCCGGTGTTCCCGTTGCGATAGGTCCGAGACTCCCGCCATGCAATTCGAGTCAGCGACGTTTAGGTTGAATGGCCGTGTTTGCGTTAACGGGATTCGGCGTGTCATCCCACAAGGTTGCGATAACGATTGCCGCGATGACCGGGACCGATCCTGCGAGCAGTAGAGGGAACATGTAGGATCCATCCGCATCGATGCGTCGGCCCACCATCGCTTGCACGCCTGCCGTCGCAGCCCAAGTGAAGCAGCCTAGGAAGCCGGTTACCTTGCCTTGATGGCGAGCAGACAGTTCTTGAGTAAATGCGTAGTAGTGCGGAAAGAGCCCCAGGGAACCGGCGGCGATCAGCAGCAGAAAAGCCAGCAGCATGGGACCTGCCGAGATCCAAGGCATCGGCAGCGCCAGCGCGGTCAGGCCGGCACAAGCGGAGAAGGCGATCATACGAGAATGGTGTACGGAAATGCCGCGGGCAGTCACCCATCTCGAGAAGACGCCGCTGGCCAGACAGCCGATGTCGGTGGCGATGTAGTACGCCACGATGAAGCCGTTGGCAAACGAGGCGGGGTATTGATGTTCC
>JAXMAT010000034.1:0-55472 GCA_046350235.1 Gemmataceae bacterium
ACCCTTCGACAAGATTAGAGGACTTGCCTCACCCGAGAATCCGGTGAGATAGGTCACGTTGACGGGATTCGTGATCAGGATGCCGTCGAGTTGATCGTTGAGGATCTGGGCGAGCAATCGTTCGCGACGTTCGGCATGGGCGGGCATGGATTCGCCTCGGAACAGAAGGGACGCTTCGTTTCAATGGAGAAATGCTTGAAGCTGCGCGCAGAGTGGCCTTCACGCACCACGCGAGAACCGCTTTCCGTGCAGCAGCAGGTTTATTGCTTTCCGAAATCGATGGGCCACATGAGGCCTGCGGTAAATCCGCCATCGACGAAGAGGATTTGGCCTGTCATAAACGCCGACGCGTCGCTGGCGAGGAAGATGGCGGCCCCGATCATGTCGTCGGGCTGACCGAGTCGGCGCAGCGGCGTGTTGGCGTGGCCCCATTGCTGCATCGTCGGCTGCGACCAGAGCTTTTTCGTTAGGTCCGTGAGAATAAAGCCCGGCGCAATCGCATTCACGCGGACGCCGTGCGAGCCCCATTCCATCGCCAGCGACTGCGTCATGTGGCCCATGCCTGCCTTGCTGACGGCATACGGGAGAACGCCGAGCACGGGGCGATCATTGTTGAGCGAAGCGACGTTGATTTGGCTCCCCTTCCCCGCCGCCGTCATGTGCTTGCCGACTGCTTGCGAGAGGAAAAACGGGCCCTTGAGATTGATGTCGAGAATGAAATCCCAGTCGTCTTCCGTGACGTCAGCCGACAACTTGCGTCGATTCACTCCGGCGACGTTGACCAGCGTGTCGATGCGGCCGAAGTCGGCAATGACGCGTTCGACCAATGCCGAGATGCCCTTCAGGTCGGACACGTCGCACACGATTGGCGTGACGGGTTTCTTCGGCCCTGCGATCTCCTTCGCAGTCGCTTCGAGCGTGCTGAGTTCGCGTCCCGTGATGATGACCGTCGCACCGCGTTGCGCGAATCCTTGTGCGATCGATCGCCCGATTCCGCGGCTACCGCCGGAGACGAGGACGACTTGGTTTTCGACCGAGAACAACGCATCGGACATGATCGCACCTCCCTAGCTGACGCAGCGGGCCGCCTACTTCACTGCGACAGCGGGTGCCGTCATCTCGACGAAGTTGCGCAGCAGCTTGGGGCCTTCGTAGGTGAGGAAGCTTTCGGGGTGGAATTGCACGCCGTGGAGCGGCCAGGTTCGGTGGCGGACACCCATGATTTCGCCTTCGTCGGTCCAGGCCGAGATGACGAAATCGGGGTTGCGGAAGGTTTCGCGGCGAATGACCAGGCTGTGGTAGCGCGTCGCCTCGAAAGGGTTGCTCATGCCCTTGAACACGCCCTGATCGTCGTGATGGATCAGCGATGTCTTGCCGTGCATGATGCGCCAATTGCGGATCACTTCGCCACCGAAGCTATGGCCGATGCACTGATGGCCCAGGCAGACGCCGAGCGTGGGGATCGTTGGGGCGAAGCCGCCGCAGCACCTCGTTCGAGATGCCGGCTTCCTTCGGCGTGCAGGGCCCCGGCGAGACGATGATGTGGCTCGGGCTTCATCGCGGCGATATCGTCGAGCGTGATCTCGTCGTTCCGCCGCACTTCGCCGAGCGCGATATCGGGATCCATCTCGCCCAAACGCTGGACGAGGTTGTAGGTGAAACTATCGTAGTTGTCGATGAGAAGGATCATGCGAATGTAAGGTGACACTCCAAGCCCAGGGGCGAGCGCAGCGAGCTCCTGGGATCCAGACGGTAAACGAAGTTTCTGTTCCGACTCCGATCCCAGGAACTCGCTGCGCTCGCCCCTGGGCTTGCATGCATTATTCTTCCGAACTTTCGCTGCCGCGCACATTGTATTCCAGCTTCCATTTCTCGCGGCCGTCGCGGCTGATGCACCAGAGTTCGAGGGTGCCGACTTCCGTCACCTTCGTATGCAGATGCACGGGGACCATGCGGCCTTCCTTGCCCGGCGCTTCCAGCGTGGCGGCGACGGGGGACATTTCGTCGATCTGGCCTTCCCACTCTTCGACCATAGTGCCGACGGCGTCATTGCGACGCTGGGCGGAACCGAGGAAGCGGAACTCAGCGGGCTCGCCGACGATCAGGCCGAACTCCTGGCCGGGCACATCCGTCTCTGTGCCTTCTTCCATGCCATAGGGGACAACGCAGAGCGCCTTCAGCGGAGGCGGGGCTCCGGGGACGGCGGGGAGCGACGACTCGATGCCGATGTAGTACGACTGGGCGGTGCCGCCGCGAATGCGGATGCCTTTGCCGCGACGGACTAGGCCGTAATACGCGGCCCCTCCGGCGACAGCGCGATCAAGGTCGGCGCCTTCCAGGTCGCGCACGCCTGCTTCCGTCTTGTTCCACTTGTTGAGGATTTCGAGCATTCGGCTCCGCAGCACGCTCGCTTTGAAAACGCCGCCGTTGAACAGCACTGCTGCAGGCTGATGCGTCTTCTTCCGCTTCTTTTTGCCGGCTTGCTGCTGCAGCAATTCCTCATTGCGAGAGAGGAAAAACGCCAAGTGTTTGCTGACTGCGGGATCGGCGGCGTAGGGCAGGCCGATCTCCTGAAGGCCGACGGTGCGCTGCCGTTGCGGGATGGTGTTCGCGGGGCACATCGGGAAAAAGCCGTCGAGCATGACTTTTTCCATGTCCGCTCGCGACACGTCGCTCTTCAGCGTTCCGCCGATGACGCGCGAACCGCGGCCCAACACGGTCACGGGAGCCGATTCGAGGTCCGTAATCGAGAGAAGCGTTTCCTTCGCCTGCCGACAGCTGTGCCAGAGCATCTGCATCTGCCCGCTGTCCAGCTTCACGCCTTTGGCCGCGAACCCCTGAGCGGCATGGTGGGCGAGGGCGAGGTCCATGTTGTCGCCACCGAGCAGGATGTGCTCGCCGACGGCGACCCGGGTGAGAACGAGTTGGCCCGCCTCCTCGCTGATGGCGATGAGGGAAAAATCGGAGGTGCCGCCGCCGACGTCGCAGACGAGGACGACGTCGCCGACTTCGACATGGTCGCGCCATTTGTCGTGGCTTTGATCGATCCACGAGTAAAAGGCGGCCTGCGGCTCCTCAAGCAGCGTGATTTTTTCGAGGCCCGCCGCCCGGGCCGCTTCGACGGTGAGTTCGCGAGCCATCGGATCGAACGACGCGGGTACGGTCAGCACGATCTCCTGGTTCTCCAGGCGATGGGCATCCACATCCTTGGCGATGTGGCTGTTCCAAGCATCAGCAAGATGCTTGAGATATATCGTGCTCGCTTCGACCGGCGACACCTTCCGTCCGCCTTCGGGCGCCTTCCAGGGCAGAATCTGCTGGCGCCGATCGATGCCAGGATGGCATAGCCAGGATTTGGCGGAGGAAACGAGCCGGGTCGGCACTTGGCTGCCGAAGTTGCGCGCGAATTCGCCGACGGAGTAATCGCGGTTCGGTGCCCAGGGAAGATTCAGTGCCCCCGCCGGCTGCTCGTTCGGGCCGGGCAGATAGAGAAACGAAGGCAGCAACGATTTGGGTTCGACCGCACCTGGAGCGACAACCTGCGGAATCTGAAAGTGCTGCAGCTTCGGCTCGTCCCCGGCTCCCGTGTCGAAGTACGCCAAGGCGCAGTTGGTCGTGCCAAGATCGATGCCGACAACAAAGCGGGATGCGGTCATGAATCAGGCGACCTCAGCGCGGACCTGGAAAACCGATTGCGTTCAATTCTACGCGTCCGTCCTCGGAAAGCGACCGAAGGGCGGCCCGCGAAACACCTCGCACGCCGCCCCTTGGCATCGTCAGCGAATTGCGAACTAGCGATGGACGAATGTCTTGCGAGTCGCCTTGAATCGCTCCACGCCCTCAGCGGTGACGCCGGTTCGCGTAACGTACAACTCACGCAATCGTTCCAGGCCTTGAAGGTCCGCAAGTCCTGAATCAGTAATTTTTGTTAACTGCAGATACAACGTGAGAATTTTCTTCAGCCCTGATAGTTCCTTCACTCCGGCATCCGTGATGGGATTGAAGTTCAGGTTCAGGTACTCCAAATTCTGAAGCCGTTTGAGTTGTTTCATGTGTTCGTCCATAAGGGAGCAGCCGCTCAACGTCAGATCCTTGATGCTTTCCAATTTGGCCAATTCAGCCACGCCCTCGTCGGACAGCCGCGAGCGGTCCAGTTGCAACCGCGTGAGCGGCACATCCTTCAACTCCGATAAGCCGATACCCGTGACGCGGGTTTCGCGCAGGCCGAGTTCGGTTAGCTTTTTGAGTCCTTTCAGCGCCTTCAGGCCCTCGTCCGTCACGCCGCTTTGGGACAGGTCGAGGCGGGTCATCTCGGCATCCGTGGGCTCAGTGCGAGAATCGCCGGCCGGCGAAGCGATGACGTGAAGCAACCCAATCTCCGCAAGAATTTGCAGTCCGCGGTTCGTCAACTGACCCTTCGAAAGGTTCAACCGTTTGAGGTTCTTGATTTCTTTGAGATGCACCAGACTTTCATCCGTAATCGCGGTGTTCCAGATCAAGAGATGCGTTAGTTTCGGAAAACCCTTGATGACCTTCATGCTCTCTTCGGTAACCTGCGTGTGGCCGATGTCGAGCCATTCCAAATCCTTGAGCGCGCTAAGCGTCTTCAGGCTAGCGTCGCTCAGCTTTGCGAAGGCGAAATCGAGTTTCCTGATCGACTTCGATTTCGCAATCTCCTCAGCCAGTTCGTCCACGCTCTCCGGTGCGCCCAGACGAATCTCGGTGATCGGCTTGCCCGGCGCTTTCTCATCTCGAGCGACTCGGCCAAAGCGATCTTTGATTTTCTGGGCCAGTTCGTCATCGTCCGCATGACCCAACGCGGAGAAGCCAACCAACGTCGCCAATACGGCTACGATTCGCAGCATTCGACACACCTCACGGATTGCGCGCCGTACCGCCGAAGCGGAGGAACGCAGCGAGAATCGTAAACAGCTGGGCACAACGGACTGGGCGGATCCGCCGTGCTCGTCAAACTATTTCAGGATGAATGTCTTCCGTTTTTGCCGAAAGCGGTTGATGCCGTCGTTCGTCACTCCGGTGCCTTGTATGTAAAGCTCGCGGAGATACTCGAGGTCTTCGAGTTCCTTCAATCCGACATCGCTCAACTTCGTGCCGACCGCCCAGAGTATGTTCAGTTTCTTCAGTTCCTTGATCTCGCCGAACGCTTTATCGGAGATCGGCGTTAGGCGGACATCCAAGTACAACAAATTCTTCATCCCCTTTACCAACTTCATGTCGTCGTCGCTTGCCTTCGTGAATCCAATCCGGAGCGTCGATAACTTCTCATACTGCTGAAGCGTCGCCAGACCTTCGGGCGAGATCGGCGATCCGTTCAACTCGATCATCGAAATCGGCAGATCCTTCAGCTCCTTGAAGCCAACCCCAGTGACCTGCGTCGAGTTGAGCCCAATTGCCTTGAGCTTTGTGAGCCCCTTGAGTGCTTGAAGCCCTTGGTCTGTGATCGCGCTTTGAGACAGATCCGTCTCGGTCAACTCCGCATCCGGAGGCGCTGGCCGTCCACTGCTGCCCGTCGGCGATTGAACCGTGCGGACCAGCCCCAATGCAGCCAGGTGTTGCAAGCCGCGATCGTTCAGCTGGCCCTTCGTCAGAAACAGGAGATCAAGCCCTTTGGCTCCTTTGAGAAAAGCCAGGCCATCGCCGGTGACGTTGGTATCGCGAAGCTCCAGTTCTTTAAGCTTCGTGAATCCTTCGACGAGCTTGAAGCTCGCATCGGATACCTGGGTCCCGCCAATCCGGAGCGACTCCAAACCCTTGAGATCGGCGAAATGCTTGAAGCCTTCATCGCTGAGCCGACTATAGGTCAGATTAAGCGTCTTGAGCGTCGTCACTTTGCCAATATCCGCGGCGAGATCGTCCACGGGCTTGCTCGTCCCCAGACGGATCATAACGATCGGCTTCCCGTCAGCTTTCTCGTCCCGCTCGACGCGACCCCCTCGTTCCATGATCTTGCGGACTGCAGCACTCCTCGTCCGCATACGTGGCGATCGCCCGCAAACAGAAGCGTGAAGCCCCCGAGACATCGCAACATCACATCCTTCTCCCAGCGAAGTCGGGCGACTGCTGTTTCCTCATTCCGCAATGTCGCTTGTTTGTAACCAACGATTCCGACAACGGCAAAAACATTTCCGAAATCGAAGCATTCCTTTGAAAGACACGCCGAGAAACAGTGGGTTTCTCATCCCATTCTCATTGCTCTTCGGCTTGCGATCGGGTAATCTGACAAAACCCTCCAGAATTCGCCTTCTCAAGACCTCCCGCCTATGTCCCGGTTCTCGTATCTCGTCGCCGCGTTGCTGGCATTTCCTGTGATCGCTTCCGCTCAGGACGCGAAAGGGAAGGTATCGCCGGAACTTTCAGGCGTGGTGATTCCATTCCTGCAGAAGCACTGCATCGCCTGCCACGGCCCCGAAAAGAAGCGAGGCGAACTCTCGCTTCATCAATTCAAGACCGACGAAGATCTCCTGAAGGCCCGCAAGATCTGGTATCACGTGGCCAAGACGGTGCATTCGGGGCGAAATGCCGCCGCCGGAGAAGAAGCGGCCGATGGCGACGGAAGCAGACCATTTCGTTTCCTCGCTCGAAACGCTCTTCGATCGCTACGACCGCATGCTGCCGCCTGATCCGGGCCGAGTCACGATGCGTCGGCTCAATCGCTTCGAATACCGCAATACGATCCGCGATCTCGTCGGCGTCGATTTCGATCCCTCCGAAGACTTCCCTGCCGACGACGTGGGGCATGGTTTCGACAACATCGGCGACGTGCTGACCGTGTCGCCCGTCCATCTCGAGCGCTACCTCGCGGCTGCCGACACGATCATGAGCCGGGCGATTCTGCCGGTCCCGCCGAAATCGCCCGTGCGTCACATGTCGAGCAAGTATTTGGAACCCGCGGGCGGTAAGTTACCCGGCGTCAAGTTCCGCCCGCTGACCGACGGCAAATTGCATACGCCCTTCGCCTCCGCGCTCGGCGGCGAGTTCGTCCTGCAAATCCGCGTCTACGGCAACAAGGTCGATGGCGAGATGCCGAAGCTGGTGTTCCTCTGCCAGGACAAGGAACTGAAGACCGTCGATGTGAAAGCGACCGAGGAAAAATCGGCCGAGACCATCAAGGTGACGTTCAACCACGCCTCCGGCCCCATGCGGTGCGCGGTCAAGTTGGTCAACCCGGGTTCGGAAACCAAGGACGCGAAGGACGGCAAAGAAAAAGAGGTCAAGAAGCGGACGGCGTTCATCGAGTACATCCAGCTCACCGGCCCCAGCGACACGCGACCCGAATCGCACCGCAAGCTGCTCGCCTGCGATCCGAAAGCGGACAAGGCCGCCCAGACTCAGCAGGTGCTGAAGCGATTCGCCGACCATGCGTATCGTCGGGCCGCGACGAAGCAGGAAGTGGATCGCCTCATCGCCATCACGCAGAAATCCGAGAAGGCGGGCGATTCGTGGGAGGCGGCCGTCAGCATCGGCATGCAGGCGGTGCTCGTGTCCCCCAAGTTCCTCTTCCGCGTCGAACTCGACGACCGCCCGCAGACCGCTCAGCCGAAGGAACTCGACGACTACCAGCTGGCGAATCGGCTGTCGTACTTCCTCTGGAGTTCGATGCCTGACGACGAACTCTTCGATCTCGCTGCCAAGAAGCAACTGCACAAGAACATCGACAAGCAAGTCGATCGCATGTTGAAGGACCCGAAGGCGGAAGCCCTCGTTCGTGCGTTCCCTTCCCAGTGGCTGCAGCTTCGTCCGCTGCTCAACGCGAATCCGGACCCGAAGCTGTTCCCCGAAGCGGACGCCAAAATGCGGGCGTCGATGATCCGCGAAACCGAGTTGTTCTTCGGAGCCATCGTCAAAGAAGACCGCAACATCCTCGAAATGATCGACGGCAACTGGACGTTCATGAACGAACGCCTCGCCCGGCATTACGGCATCGCGGACACCAACGGCAATCGGCTTTATCAGAAGGCGAAGACGAAACCGGGCCTGCCGATCAAGGGGGACGAGTTCGTCAAAGTGACGTTCGCCGACAAGGAACGCGGCGGCATCCTGACGCAGGCGAGCTTCCTCACCGTTACCTCCAACCCGACACGTACGTCGCCGGTGAAGCGTGGACGTTGGGTGTTGGAACAAATCCTCGGCACACCGCCCCCTGCTCCGCCGCCAGACGCACCGCCGTTGCCGGAGTCGAAGCAAACCAAAGGTACGCTCCGTCAACGCATGGAGCAGCACCGAGAAGACCCGGCGTGTGCGAATTGCCATGCCCGCATGGACCCGATCGGATTTGCTTTTGAGAATTTTGATGCCATCGGCCGATTCCGATGGAAAGATAATGATGAGGCCATCGATCCGTCAGGCGTGCTTCCGAACGGCCGAACCTTCAAAGGTCCGGAAGAACTGAAGCAGATCCTGAAGGAGAAGAAGACGCTGTTCGCCCGAAACGTTGCCGAGAAACTGCTGACGTACGGTCTGGGTCGCGGCCTGGAACTGTACGACAAGCGTCCCGTGGACCGCATCGTGGCGGCCCTGGAGAAGAACGACTACCGGTTTTCCGTGCTTGCAGCGGAGATCGCGAAAAGCGAGCCCTTCCGCCTTCGTCGAGGAAAGGACACGAATCCATGAGTCGATCGATTTCGCGTCGAACCCTGCTGCGTGGCGTCGGAGCATCGCTGGCCCTGCCGTGGCTTGAAGCGATGGGCCCGATGGCGTCGTGGGGCAACACCGTCGCCGCCGCCGGCAACCGCACCCCGAACCGCATGGCGTTCATCTATGTGCCCAATGGCGTGCACATGCAGGATTGGACGCCGAAGACGGAAGGCGCCAACTTCGAACTGCCGAAGATTCTCGAACCGCTAGCTCCAGTTCGCGAACATCTGACCATTCTCACCGGCCTGACCGCCGACAAGGCTCGCCCCAATGGCGACGGCGCCGGCGATCATGCCCGTGCGATGGCGGCCTTCCTCACCGGGGCCCAACCTCGCAAGACCGACGGCACCGACATCCGCGCCGGCGTCTCCGTCGATCAAGTTGCCGCAAACCGGCTTGGTGATCGCACTCGCCTGCAGTCGCTCGAAATCGGCGCCGACCCCAGCGCGATGGCGGGCAATTGCGATTCGGGCTACTCCTGCGTCTACTCGTCCACCATCTCCTGGCGCTCGGCTACCACACCGCTGCCGAAGCTGGTGAATCCGCGTCTGATCTTCGACCGGCTCTTCTCGACGACGCCGGACGCCGATCGCGCTCGCCGTGACCGCGTTCGCCGCAGCATTCTCGATTTCGTGAAAGAAGATTCGTCGAGCCTCAGCACTCAACTGGGTTCGAGCGATCGCCGCAAGCTCGAAGAATACTTCAATGCGATCCGCGACATCGAAGTCCGCATCGAACGGGCCGCCCGCATGCCGGCCGTCACGCCTCCGAATGTGACGATGCCGAACCAGGCCCCCGGCGACTACGAAGAACACCTGCGGCTGCTCGGCGACCTCATGGTCCTTGCCTTCCAGACCGACACGACCCGCGTCTGCACGTTGGTCTTCGCGAACGAAGGCAGCAACCGCCCGTATCGCCACATCAACGTGCCGGAGGGCCACCACGACCTTTCGCACCATGAAAACAACCCGGCCAAGCAGGCGAAGATCCGCGAGATCAATTGCTTCCACACGCGGCAACTCGCCTACATCGCCAACAAGATGAAGAACACCCGCGAAGGGGACGCCACGCTGCTCGACAACGTGATGCTCGTGTACGGTTCGGGCAACAGCGACGGCAATCGCCACAACCACGACGACCTGCCGATCGCCCTGCTCGGCAAGGGCGCCGGCACCATCCGCGCCGGCCGCCACATCAAGTACGACCGCAACACGCCGCTCAACAACCTCTGGCTCTCGATGCTCGACCGCGTCGAATGCCAAATGGACCGCATCGGCGACAGCACGGGCCGACTGACGAACCTCGGATAATCTTCGTGTCAGCGAAAACCAAGGGCCGGCGATCCGCGCGATCGCCGGCTTTTTCCATTGGAAAGTCGAAGTCAGGCAGCGTTCCGCCAACGTTTGAGTTTGTTGGCGAGCGTTCGTGGGGTGACGCCGAGGCGGATGGCGGCCGCGGTCTTGTTTCCCTTCGTCTGCTGCAGCATGTGCAAGATCGCCTGCCGTTCCACGTCGTCGAGCGTCGCTTCGCCGTGCATCGAGATCGGAGCATGCAGAGAAAAATCGCCGGCATCGAGCATCGGCTTTTCCGCAAGCAGGACCGCCCGAAACATGGCGTTGCGAATCTCGCGGACGTTTCCCGGCCAGGCATGTTCGAGGAGGATCCGTTTCGCCTCGTCCGTCAGACCTTCGGCGGTACCGACGCCATCTTCCCGCAGCTTCGCGAGAAAATGCTCCGCGAGCGGCATCACATCGTCCCGGCGATCGCGCAGCGGAGGAATGCGGATGGAAACGACGTTGAGCCGATAGAAAAGATCGAGGCGAAATCCGCCCTGCGAGGCCTCGCGGAAGAGATCGCGGTTCGTCGTCGAAATGACCCGCACATCGGTTCGAATCGGTGAGCGTCCGCCCACTCGCTCGAATTCTTTTTCCTCCAGAACGCGGAGCAGCTTCGCTTGAAGCTTCAGCGGCATTTCGCCGATTTCGTCGAGAAGCAACGTGCCGCCTTTCGCACGTTCGAAGCGGCCGGCATGCACGCAGTCGGCGCCGGTAAACGCACCTTTTTCGTGGCCGAACAATTCGCTTTCCACGAGCGTCTCGGAGACGGCTGCGCAATTGATGCTGACGAACGGCGCCGCGGAGCGAGAACTGTTGCGATGAATGAGCCGGGCGAGCAGTTCCTTGCCGACTCCGCTTTCGCCTTCGACGAGAACGGGGGCATCGCTGGCGGCAACGCGTTCCGCGTAGCGCAGAGTCTGCCGCATCGCCGACGACACGGCAACGAGCATCGCAGCAGAATCCTCTTCGGGCCGATGCAGCTTCAAGATGTCCGACCGTTCCCGTGACGCAGCCATGTCACCTCGCTCCATAAGCTCGCTGCATGCGTTGGGCTTTTGCCAGCGTTTCCATCTCGGGCATCAGACGGCGTTTTTTGGCTTCCGCGTCCGCGGCAGCGTACCCGATCTCGGCGGAAATCTGTCGGATCAGTTCCGCGACTCGCATCAGCCGATCGCTTAGTGTCGATCCCGGTCGAGCATCCATCTGCTGCCACACCGTCTTGGTTTCAGTTATGCGTTTTTCCACAGCGGCGATGCGGTCCAATCCGTCGCTCATCAGCGAGAGCCACGTTTGATCGCCGTTCGCCGTCTCGTCCATCGACGGCCGGTGGCGAACGGATTCGAGCACTTCGCCGTAGATCGCGATCTCCTCGCCATACGCGTCGGCCAACGACGCTTCGATCGTCTCGAGCGAAAGACTCATGGCGATTTCTCCAGGCTCTGCCGACGTGCGCGGACGGAATCGACAAGATCGTTCATGTCCTTCCGCCACCGTATTTGCCGCAACTGCCACTGAGCGACCGCGGCGATCTGGTCGTCGTCTTTGGCGTTCGCGAGCTTCAGGTAAATTTCCCTCGCATCGTCAGCCCGCCCCATTTGGCGCAGGCATGATGCCATGAGGCACTGGATGGGCATGCGGTCTTCCGGGCGGAAGTCTTTGAGATCGAGTTTGCGGAAGACGGCTAGCGATTCCTCGGGACGACCCGCCAAGAACAGCGAATGCGCCATCGCCAGCGCATCCACTGGGTGATCGATGTCAACCTTCGAAGGCGCCAGTTCCGCTTGCTTCGAGGGCGATTTCTGCGGTTCGTTGGGCGTTTGTGCAACCGATGCAGGCGGATCCGGATCATGCGATGCCGGATACTTCGACGGAATCGGTTCGACATGGCGCGGTGCTCGGCTTTGCAGACGATGCAGCACGTCGCCAAGCCGCAATTTCAGCAGAAGCTGGTCGTGGTCGATGCCTTTGGATTCGGGAGTCTGAACAGACGCGGTCGGTCCGTTGCGATAAGTCGCATCCAGTTCTTCCCGTGCGGCCCGTAGTTTTTTCAGTTCCTCTTCCACCGTGCGGATCGGATAGGGATCGGACGGCGGCAAAGCGACCGATGGATACCCAGATGGCGGAGCATAGGGAGGAAGCAGGGGCGGCGCGGGCATTCCCGTGGGATTGGGCCCTGGCATGGGCATGGAATGTATCGGAGGGATCGTCGAACTCGGCGGTACGAAAGGCGGACGGATTGGGACCGGATCCGGTAAGGTTGCCGACTCCTTCGCCTCCTTGGCCGGCAGAGGCAACATGCGCGGCATGGGCAGAATCGGCGATTCAGTGATGGCCCGTGCTCCTGCGCAGCGGCGATCTTCGCCGAGCACAGAATGCATGCCGAGATCAACCAATTCCGTCGCATGTCGTTCTACATCGACGGATGATACCGGTGGGCTAAAAGAAATCGTTCAGGGAAAGGCTACGCATCCTCGCCTTTGTCCCGGCTCCGCACCGCTTTCTTTCTCTCTTCCTCGCTACTAGGCTTATTTCATTGCCGCCACATGTCGAATGGTCCAATGATGGACAATCGCCGCGAATGCTATCGACACCCCTTCGATCCCGACGAATCCATGCCGGTGAAGGTCGAAGACCCTGCCCACAACCGATCGTGGGAAGGGCAACTCGTCGATCTATCGGTCACTGGCATGTGCGTTCGCGTGCCTGTGCCCACACCGGATGCTCTGCCCCCTTCTCGCGTTACGGCCAAGCTCTTCCTTGATCCTGCTCAATCGCTGTCCGTCCCAGTGCGTTTGGTCCATGCCGAATCGAAAGGCCCGGGGCTCTACGGCTTCGAGTTCATCGAATCCGTGGATCCTCGCACCAACGAGATTCGCGAGAAAAAACTCTGGGCGTTCTTGCTGCAGCAGCAGCGCCGTGCGCGGAGTCGAGCCAAATCCCAAAAGCTAGCCAGCTGATTTACACTCGCAATGGAGCAAGGGCCCCCGGCCGCACTCCGGCACAATCTCGTACCAAGCTATCGGTCTTGTCCGCGCACACGGTTTCGTCCCTTTACGGCCAGACGGAGATCGTGCCGCCATGTCGCTTCAAGCTTGGTAATTTGAGGAATCCTTCCCGATCAGGCGAAGCCATTCCGCACCGGTCTTAGCCACTCGTTGTGACCCGCTAATCCCATCCCCTCGATCCGGACGATAAAGCTGGAGGAACCGGGAAGCCGAGACAATCGGCGAAACCGGAATCTTCAGGCGTCTCAGGATTTCGCGATGTTGTCTGCCTCCGCTGACTTCTTGACGCGGTTCATGGACGTGTCCACGTTGCGTCATCAGGTGATCGCGAACAACATCGCCAACGTCAACACGCCTGAATTCCAAGCCCTGATCGTGGATTTCGAAAAGGCGGCGGAGTCGGCGCTGAACTCGCAATCGGGCAGCTTCAAGAGCGTGACCGTCGACATCCACGCCGATCCCAATGCCATCGTCCGCCGCGACGGCAATACGGTCGATGTGGATCAGGAAATGGCGAGACTGCACAAGAACAACATTATGTTTCGCACCTATGCCCAAGTGATGGCAACCCAGGTGAACATGATGCGCAGCGCGATTGCGGGTCGCTAAGGAAGCGAGGCAGCCAATGGCATTCGACGATCTCTTCCGCACCGCCAACATCAGCGCCTCAGGGTTGGCGGCCGAGCGTATGCGCATGGAAGTGGTGGCGAACAACATCGCCAACGCTCATTCCACGCGCGGCCCGGATGGCGGCCCCTTCCGCCGCCAGCACCTCGTCTTCGCGTCGATGGTCGATGAACTGGCCTCCAACACGCCGAATGGGGCGACCGGACTGCGTGGCGTGCAAGTCGTCAACAAGCTGGATGATCCGAGCGAATTTCCTCGCATCTATCAACCCGGGCATCCGGACGCGGACGGCGAAGGTTTCGTCGCGATGCCCAACGTTTTTCTGCCGATGGAGATGGTCGATCTCATGACGGCCAGCCGGGCGTATGAAGCGAACGTGAAGGTGATGCAAATGTTTCGCGAACAGATGGAACAGGCGCTTTCGATCCTGAGGTAACGACGATGAACGTCCTCGCCGCGACGAGTCTGCCGATCGGGGGCATGCCTGGCACGTCCGCCCTACCTTCGGCTGCCGGAGCGTCCGCTCCCAGCGGGATGTTCTCCGATTTGGTCAACCGCTTCGTCGGCGAAGCGAACACCCAACAGGTGGTTGCCGATCAGTCGGTGCAGGATTTGGCTCTGGGCAAAACGGACTCGATGCATGGCGTCTTGCTCGAAGTCGCGAAAGCAGACCTTGCGTTTCGCCTGGTGCTCGAAATCCGCAATCGGCTTTCGGAAGCGTACCAGGAAGTCGCCAAGATGCCGCTGTAGCGCGCGATGCCAGGCGAATGAGCGGGAAAAGACGAGGTCAACGTCGTGGAAACGCTGAACAAGTACCGAGATCAACTCGTCGCAACCTGGCGCGGCATGCCGCGCTGGCAGCAGGCGGGCATCGGCATCGTCGGCGTCTTCTCGCTGATCTTCATGTTGGCAGTCGGTTGGAATTCGTCACGAAATGATTTCGCCGTCTTGTTCGCGCAACTTGCCCCCGAAGATGCGAATGCCATCGTCAACAAACTGAAGTCGAAGTCCGCCTCCTACAAGCTCTCCGACGACGGCACGGCGGTGTTCGTTTCGTCCGATCAAGTTGCTCAACTTCGCATCGAAATGCTGGCCGAAGATCTGCCCAACAAGGGTGGCCGCGGCTTCGAGTTGTTCGACCACACGAATCTCTCCGCCACGCCATTCACCAACAACATCAACTACGTGCGTGCTTTGCAGGGCGAACTTGCCAAAACGATCATGCAGATCGATCCGATCGTCCAAGCCCGCGTCCACATCGTCCGGCCCGAGGCGAGCCCGTTCATCCGCGGAGATACGAAGCCCGCTTCGGCGAGCATCGTGGTCAAGCTTCGGCCGGGTGGGACGCTAAGCCGCAAAACAGGATCGGGCATCGTCGCGCTGGTCAGCCGCAGCGTCGAGGGCCTGAGCAAAGAGAATGTGACGATTTTGGATACGACGGGTCGGCAGCTTTCCGAGGGCTTGGCCGGCGAAGACTCCTCTGGTACCCAACTTGATACGAAGCGGGACTTGGAAACATATCTTTCGCACAAAGCGGAAGAGATGCTGTCGAAAGTTCTCGGACCAGGCAAGACCGTCGTCCGCGTAACGGCCGAACTGAATCTTAAGTCCCTGAAAGAGCATCGCGAAATCTACGACCCTGAGAATCGGGCGTTGAAGATCGAAAAGAACACGCAACGCAAGGACAACGGATCATCGAGCAAAGGTGGCGTGCCCGGCACTGGGGGCGTCGTTGGTAGGCTTACTGGAGGTTCCGGAGGCGGCAATTCCTCTCAACAGGAAGAACTGCTCAACGAATACGTCCCCTCCAAAAAAATCCTCGACATCGAAGAGAAGTTCGGCGGCGTCCTTCGCCTCACGGTCGCAGCCATGGTCGATCTAAGTACAGGCGACGGTTCGGACGGAAAAAAACTGCTGTCGCTCAACTCCGTTCAGGAAGCGATCAAGAAAGCAATCGGGTACAAGGACGATCGAGACGAGATCTTCGTCTCCGAAGCCAAATTTCAGCCGCCGGTCCCGACCGATCTCACCGAAGACGAATCCGCCGAGATTCGCAAATGGACCCGGATCGCGACCATGGTTCGTGACGCGTCGATCGGTTTTACCGCGATCACCGCTGTGGTGATGGCCTACTCGATGATGCGTCGCCGTCGATTGGCGCAGGAAGAAGCCGCACAAGCCAAGATCGCCGCAGCCACAACTCCCGCGAGCGACAACCCTGAAGACGCTCGCATGATGGAACGCCTCGCGGACACGTTTCGGCAACCAGACGCCTTGTCGAAGGTCTTGGCCGATTGGCTGGAGCAAGGCGACGTGCGGATCAAAGCATCCTGATGAAGCTCGCTAAGGGACTTGTCCTGCCATGAACGGATTGGAAAAAGCCGCTGTCCTGCTGAAGAACTTGGCGCCGGAACTTGCGCCCAAGGTGCTCAGCCAACTCGCCCAGCCCCAGGCGGAACGATTGCGCACGCAAATGCTTCTGCTTGAGCAAACGCCTCCGGATCGCAGGGAGATGATGGCGATTCTCCGCGAGATCGAACAAATCATCTTCAGCAAGGCCGGATCGCCTTTACGCAAGAGCGAGGAAGAGGCGAGCGCCGAAAACCGCGGCAAAAGCGTGGGACTCAAAGTCGATACCGCCGTCATCGACAAGTCCAGACCAGCCGGAAGGAACGCGGGAAGTGCACGCATCGACCATGTCGTGGACGACGATCTCGCCCCCACTCATGCACCTCCGCCGGTCGTGGTCGAATCTCCGCCTCGCCCCGTCATTCCCGACGGCTCGAGGGATCCGCTTGGAGCGATCAAACTGGTTCCGACGGAACATTTGGCGATGGTGCTCAAAGACGAAGGCCCTCGCACCATTTGCTTGCTCCTGAACTATCTCGACGTCAATGTCGCCGGCGGAATCTACAAGCTATTGCCCACGGAAGTGCGACGCGAAGTGTCGGTGCAGTTCGCATTGCAACCGGTGGCGCCTCCCGCGGTCTTGGAACGGATCGCGCTCGCTGTGCTCGAGAAATGCCGAACGACTAAGGAAATCCCGCAATCGAGCGATCCGCTGGCCCGGGTTCGCAAGATCGCGAACCTGCTTCGCCAACTCGAACGCAACGAACGTATGGAGATGCTCACCGCCCTGGAAGGGAAAGATCCGGAAACGGCGAATGGGGTCAAGGATCAGCTTTATCAGTTCGAGGATTTGATGCTGGTGGACAATTCGTCCATCCAAAAGCTTCTAGCTGAACTCGACACGAAGAACCTCGCACTTGCCTTGAAAGGGGCAGCGGACGGCATCCGCGACAAGCTGCTGAATAACCTTTCGAAACGTGCCCAGGAAACGCTCGGGGAAGAAATCGCCTTGTTGGGCAATGTGCCTCCGTCCAAAGTCGAACAGGCTCGCAAGGTCATCCTCGAAGCGCTGCAGGCGCTCGATGCCCGCGGCGAACTGGTCATGACGTCCTGAGTTGGGAATGTCCGCGATGCATCGAACAACCCTACGTCTGCCGAACCGAGTCTCCGCGGTGATTCCGTCGGATCCGGAGATCGCTTTGCCGCCCGTCGATGTGGAGCCGATCACTTCTTTCGCAGTCGCAGATACCGTTTCCGAAATCGTACTGCCTCCTATTCCGCCGCCGCCGACTGTCGAAGAGCGTCTTGGGGACGTCCTTAAGCAATTGGGCAGAGTCGCCTCGGAAATCCGCGTCGAACGACGTCGCGAAGCGGCGACAGCCGCACGTGCTGTTGTCGACCTGGTGATTGCTGCAACTCGTCACCTGGTCGGAAAGAAGATTCATGCGGGTGAATACGACTGGGAGGGAATGATCGGCGAAGCGCTGCGGAAGCTCGATCCGCAATCCGCCGTCGTCGTTTGGTTGCATCCCGAAGATCTGCGATTCACGCAACAAACGGCGAGCGCGATGCTGGAACGTGAAGGGATTGCCTGGGAATCCGATGCGTCGTTGTCGCGCGGCAGCTTTCGGGTCCAAGCCAACGACATCAGCCTTTGGTCCGATCTCGAAACGCGTGTGCAGGAAGTGCGTGACGCGTTGGAGCAAAGTCTGGAAGCCGCCGATGCGAAACGCGATGACGAGCTGGGCGATGAGGAAGCCGCCTAGTCCGCCGCTGCCGAAGCACCAAAGCATCCGGGATGAGGAAGCCTCATGGATTTGCTGTTGGATTGGAACCGAATCCAAAAGGCGCTCGACGAGTTGCCCCTCTTTCGCGTGCGCGGCAAGGTCCGCAGCTCGCGCGGACTGATCCTCTCGTGCCGCATCCCCGCTGCCGTCGGCGACCAATGCGCCATCGAATGCGAAGACGGCAGACGACTTCTCGGCGAAGTGATCGGCTTCGCCGGCGATACGGCCGACGTCGTTCTCTACGAATCCGGCGACGACATTCATCCAGGCATGAGCGTGATGAACGACGGCCGAAGTCTGACCGTCCCTGTGGGCATGGGTCTGCTCGGCCGAGTGGTCGACGGACTCGGACGGCCGCTCGACGAGAAAGGGCCCCTGCCCCCTTGCCCGCGCCGCCGCGTGACGACGTCCGCTCCCGCGCCGATGCGGCGGGCGCGGATTCGCGAAGTGTTCATCACTGGACAACGTCCGATCGACGGAATGCTGACCTGCGGCGCGGCCAACGTGTGGCGATTTTCGCGGGCAGCGGCGTCGGCAAAAGCACGCTGCTGGGCGAGATCGCCAAGGGAGCCGAAGCGGACATCGTCGTGCTGGCTCTGATCGGCGAACGTGGTCGCGAAGTGAAGCCGTTCCTTGAAGACTGCCTCGGCTCCGAGGGCCTTCACCGATCCGCGGTCTTCCTCGCAACATGCGACCACACGCCGCTGATGCGTGTTCGCACGGCACAAGCCGCCCTCGCCGCAGCATGCCACTTTCGCGACGAGGGCAAGCATGTGCTGCTGATGGTCGACAGCCTCACTCGCCTTGCCATGGCACAACGAGAATTGGGACTGGCGCTTCGCGAACCGCCTAGTGCCCGCAGCTATACCCCTTCCGTTTTTCAGTTGCTGGCGAACTACGTCGAAAGCATGGGAAATGCCGATACAGGAAGCATCACCGGGTTATTGACCGTGCTCGTGGATGGTGATGACTTGGACGAGCCGATCACCGACGCAGTCCGTTCGTTTGTGGACGGACATATCGTTCTCGACCGGCGTCTGGGCGAGAAGGGACACTTTCCCGCCATCGCCGTCGATAAGAGCGTAAGCCGGGTCAGTCATGAGATTGTGACGCCCGAGCATCGCGAAGCGTCGCGTCGACTTCGAGCGATGATGGCTGCGTATGGCGAGGTCGAAGACTTGATCCGACTCGGCATCTATCAGCCCGGCAGCGCGAAGGATTCGGATCTGGCGGTCAAGCTGCGGCCGAAAGTGCTCGAGTTTCTGCGGCAAGGCATGAACGAACGATCACGATTCGAAACGACGCGAGAACGTTTGCTTCGCCTCACCGCAGAATGGACGTTCTGATCGAATGCAATCGCGATGTGCTGGGGAGCACCAGACACAGGCACTGATGCTTGGCGCTCCACTGAAGACGCTGTTCACGGTGAATGATGAAGCGATTTCGATTTCCTCTGGAGACTGCACTGCGATTGCAGAAACGCCGACTGACGTGGGTTGAGAATCGCCTGCGGGTTGCGTTCGAGGCAATCAAGCGTTCCGAGGAGGAGATAGGCGCCTGCAAAGCTTCGATGATTCGGCTCGCTCAGGAATTCGAGGCATCCGCAACGAGCGGTGTGCTTCCGGCCAACTGGGATGCCTACCCTCGGAACGCCCAACGGATCGAAGCGGAGCAACGGTCGGCGGAGGATCGGCGAGTGAAGGCCGAGCAAACGTTTCGCGAGATCGATGCGGAACGTAAGCGGACGGTCCAATATTGCGAGGCCCTCCTCCAGCTTCGCCAGCAAGCCTGGGACGCGCATCGAGCTGCGAACGAACGCAGCGCTCAACTCGCGACGGACGAATATGTCCTTCGAAATTGGATGGAACCCGCGACAGACGAAGCCGCTGTGGAGATACGCTCATGAAACCGGTCAAACTGCTGATCGTCGCCGTCGTGCTGTTTGGATCGTCCGCGGGCGTTTCGTGGTATTTGCAAAGCAAGATCAAGAAACCGCTGGATGAAGCAAAGGGGAAACTGGATCCAGGCAACGAAAAGGTGTTGAAAGAGCCGGACCTCAGCCATGTACCTCCCAAAAAGGAAACGAAGGAGGACGGCCACGCCAAACCGGCTTCGAACTATATCCCCGGATCCGAAGACTTGACGGGGCTTGCCTCGCAGCTCAAGGCACAGATGGACGCCATCAAGGGCAAAGAGAAGCAACTGACGGTGCGACAGAAGAATCTTGAAGCGATCTATGAAGATCTCAAAAAGGAGCGAAACGGGCTCGACGACTTGAGGCAAAAAATCGCCGAGGAAGTGAAGCTCCTCAACGAGAAGATCGACGTGCTCGAGAAGAAGTCGTTGGATACGAAGTCGGAACGTCAGAAAATCGTCGACCATACGAAGGAACTCAAGCAAACTCTGCTCGAAGTCGACGAGGCGGAGAAAGCCCGCATCGTGCAAATGGGAAAAGTCCTCGAAGGGATGCCGCTCGATGCGGCCGGGCGCACGCTCATGGCACTCGCGGAAAGCGGCAAAATGGACATGGCCGTCAAAGTGATCGCGAGCATGAAGGAAGGAAAGACGGCGAAAATTCTTGCCGAGACCGGCGACGAAGCATTCGCAGCACAGATCCTCGAGAAACTGAAGGGCCTGAAAGCCATCCCAAAGCCCAAGGAATGAGCACGCGAACCAACGATCTGGAGCGAACGCTCAATAGGATCGAATGTCTGGGAATTCGGCGAAGATCCGCTCGAACTCGCCGCCGACATTCCGCAGCACGCTCAACAAGTTCGGATCGAATTGCCCCACGGAACCTTCGAGCATCATCTCCATCGCGGCCAGGTGCGACATGGCGGGGCGATACTTTACTTTGCAACGCAGCGCATCGTAGACGTCGGCAATCGACAAGATTCGAGCAGCGAGGGGGATTCGCTCGCCGGCGAGCCGATCGGGGTAGCCGGCGCCGTCGTAGCGTTCGTGGTGATGCCGAGCGATGTCGATCGCCATCTGCAGGAATGCCACGGCGGATCCATGCTTCGACGCCACGGCCTGCAGCGTTTCGGCGCCGATCGTGGTGTGCGACTGCATGATGAGGCGTTCTTCCGCATCGAGCTTCGTCGCGTTCATCACAATATTGTCGGGCAGCGCAACGTTTCCGATGTCATGCAACGGCGAACAGCATTCGAGCATGCGGACGAAATTGTCGTCGATCTGCGGAGCGAATTTCGGAGTTTTGGATGCTCCTTCGGCCAAGGCAACGCAGAACTTCTGAATGCGCAAGAGGTGCCCGCTCGTTTCGCTCGAGCGACTTTCGACCAGCTTGGCCAACGAAAACACCAGTGCGTTGCGCGAAGCGATCAGATCGCTGTTCCGAGCGTTGAGCGCACGCTCCATCTCGGCATTCATGGCAAGCAGATGCTTGCGAAGCCGATCATTCCCTTCCTGGGCTTCCCGTTGCTCAAGATGCATCTTGACGCGATTGACGGTTTGAATGCGACTAAGAGGCTTTGCTAGAAAGTCGTTCGCTCCGGCCGCGAGCATCTTGGCCATTTCGTCTCCGCCGCGCTGCCCGACATCATGATGATCTTCAGATTCGGATATGGGGGATTCTTGCGAAGTTCCGCAAGCGTCTCGAAGCCACCCATGAACTCCATGTCGACGTCGAGCAACACGAGGTCGAAAACGTTCTGTCGCAAGATTTCGACTGCCTCGCTGCCGTCTTCCGCTTCGTGGCACTCAAGCCCTTCCACTTTGAAGTAATAACGGCAAATCTCACGAATCGACGATTCGTCGTCCACGATAAGAACGCGTGATTTTCCCGATTGCGGCGTCTTCGGCTCGATGATGAGGTCTGCCTTGGAGGGCGAGGCGATCGTCGCAGAGGGGTTCGGTTGCAGGAAGGGCAACAAAGCATGCATGACGGCCTGAGGATTCGGATAACGGTCGTCGGGCCGAATTGACATCATCCGGCGAACGATAGCATCAAGTTCCTCGGGCACCTCCGGTTTCATTTTGCGAACCGAAGGCACCTGTCCGTTCTGCCGCTGAGTGACTTGTTGGGTAAGGGTTCCTTGAGTGCTGAAGGGGGGCCGGCCGGCGAGACAGAAGAACAACGTGGCTCCTAGCCCGTAAATATCAGCACGGATATCCACTGCCGAGGAATCCACGGCTTGTTCAGGAGCCATGTAATCGAGCGTGCCGAGAATCGTGCCTGGCTCGGTCAAACGGTTGTTCGCGAATTGCCGGGCGAGGCCGAAATCCAACAGCTTCGCCTGACCGCTTTCCGTGACCAGAATATTGGACGGCTTCAGATCGCGATGAATCAAATGGTTCTTATGCGCTTCCGCGAGGGCGCTGGCGACCTGATACGCAAGCTCGCAAGCTTTCTGCAGAGTCGGCCTCTTGGCACGAACGAAGTCTTCAAGATCGTGGCCCGCGATCAATTCCATGACCAAGAAATACACCGCTGCCGATTCTTCGTTGGCGGCGAATCCCGCGTCGAGCGCGGCGACGATGTTCGGATGATTCATGTTGGCCACCGCCCGCATCTCAGCGAAAAATCGCTCCAAGACGATCGGGTCGTCCTGCAGCGTATTCTGCAGAACTTTGATGGCGACTTTGCGGCGCATCAAGATGTGTTCGCCGCGGTAGACCGTTCCCATGCCTCCGACGCCCAATCGATCCAGCAAACGATAGTTGCCCAGCACGAGGCCGTGCATGGCTCCGCATTTGATTCGGTTGAGCTGATAGTCCGTCAGCAAATTCTGGTTGCGCAATACCCGCAATACGGATTCGCGAGTCGTATCCGCTTCCAGGGCGGCGAGCGCTTCGGTAGGTAGTCCCTCCAATTCGTCAGAAAGGATCAGCTTTGCTTCGAGAATGCGTTGAAGCAACTGATGCCCAGGCGGAGTCGCCGCCGGCGGAAGGATGCGGGTCGAGGGGCGTTCCGACGTGACGAGCGGCGAACTGGAATCCATGGCTGCCTCTTGCGGAAATCAGGGTGCGGCATCGCTGCCGCACTTTTCATCGCTCACGAACCCGCCACCGGCGAGGCGGTCAGGATTTCATGCACTTTCATGGCAAGTTTCTTCGGACCGAACGGCTTTTGCAGAAATGGTGCGCTGGAGGTGAGCATGCCGTTCCGCAAAATCGAGTCATCCGAGTAGCCGGAGGTATACAGCACTTTCACGCGCGGATGCTGCGAACGGATGCGTTGTGCGAGTTCGCAACCGCCCATGTGCGGCATCACCATGTCGGAGATCAGGAGATCGATCGCGCTGCCGTGCTCCTCGACGCAACGTAACGCTTCCCGCCCGCTGGTCGCTTCGAGCACCGTATAGCCGTACTGCTGAAGGCTTCGCCGCGCCATGTCGCGAACGGAATCTTGGTCTTCGGTGATGAGGATCGTGCCATGTCCCGCCGGCACGTCTTCAAGAACCGTAACGACTTTCGTCGGTTTGAGCGACTCGTCGGCGACCGGCAGGTGAACGATGAAAGTCGTTCCCTTGCCTAACTCGCTGCTTACCGAAATATGGCCGCCCGATTGCTTGACGATGCCGTGCACGGTGGCCAAGCCAAGGCCCGTGCCTCGCGACTTCGTCGTGAAGAACGGCTCGAACATCTTCTCCATCGTCGCTGTGTCCATCCCGCAACCGGTGTCCGTTACCGTTAGCACGACATATTCGCCCGGAGCGAGCACGCAGTCCGTGTCGCCCGTATCATTTTCGATGACTACGTTGGACGCGCACACCGAGAATGTGCCGCCCACAGGCATGGCGTCCCTCGCGTTGACCGCGAGGTTCATGATGACTTGTTCGAGCTGACTCGGATCCGCCTTGATGAGCTTCAGGTCGCTGGCCATGCGAATCTCGAGATCCACGTCCTCCCCGATCATTCGCTTGATCATCGACTTCATGCCGCGGATGACTCCCGCAAGACTGAGTACCTCCGGTTCCATCACCTGCTTGCGGCTGAAGGCCAGCAGTTGTCTCGTCAGATTGGCGCCTCGGTCGGCCGCTTTCTTGATTTGATCGATGAGGTAGGTCGCATCCTGGGGATGAGGCGAAAGGAGCAGTTCGCAATACCCTGCGATGACGGTCAGCACATTATTGAAATCGTGGGCCACACCCCCGGCGAGACGCCCGATCGCTTCGAGCTTTTGGGATTGGCGAAGTTGCTCTTCGGTGCGATGCAACGCTTCTTCGGCTTGCTTTAGTCCTGCTTCCGCTCGTGCTTTCTCTTCGTGAACTCGGAAGTTGTCGATGCTGGCTTCGACGGCCAGCCTCGTCAGATTCTCGGTGGCATTCGCGAAGAGGGTCGAGTATTGAGGGCAACTTCCCAAATCAACCTCGATCAGGCTCGCGAATTCATCGATCTTCTGATTGAGGTTGTCGAGGAATTTGGAAAACTGGACATCATCCATGCCGTATCGGTCGCGTGCGATCGACACGATCTCGCCAAGCACCGCGGTTTGGGTCACTGTGAGTTGGAGTTGGGAAATGCGCGATGCGAAGTAAAGCAGATGGGCGCGATCGGTCTGCTGCTTGTCCTTGGTTTCGAGTTGCGACGGTCGATGATGAAATCGAATCGGTTGGGTGAATTCTTCCGGGAATCGCCATTTCTTCAGCAGATAGGCGCCGACGTCCGCGTGGTTCATGCCGAACACGCGATCTTCGAGTTCCGACTGACTCGTCACCAATACTTCCGGCGGGTACGCCATGATCTGGGCGTATTGCTCCGGAAACGTTTCCTGAAGAATGAGAATGCCCAAATCGCACAAGAGTCCGGCGACCATTTCGCTGTCCGGATCGGACCAACCCAAGCGCGTGGCGAGTTGTCGCACGACCATCGCTTCGGTGACGGAGACCTTCCAGTAATCGCGCATGCGCGCTGGGTCGGCATTGTTGAATTTCAGCGTCGGCATCGTGAGGCTGAGAACCAGCGATCGGACCCGATTCAGTCCCAGCAAGTTGAGCGCTCGATCGATCGAAGCGACCGAACGCGGAAGACCAAACAAGGCGGAATTGACAAGTTTCAGCAATCGCCCGCACAGCGGGGGATCCATGCTGATGATTTTCGAGATATCCGCGATGGTGCATGACGGCTTGCTCGCGCGATCCAGCACCTGCAACGCGATAGCTGGAGGCGACGGAAGGCGCGGGTTGTCTGCGATCTTGGCGAGCAGTGCGTCCATGGACATGCGCAGCTTCCCCGGTCGGCATCATCTGTAAAAGCCGATCCGCTTTCTTCATCGACGATTCGCCAATATCCTTGCGGTTTGCCACGACGCTTCTGAGGAAAACGAGGCAATCCGATCTGAAGAATCCGATCGCATCAGTTATGACGAAACGGCGGTTTGCTCTCGTGCGGAAATTTCGACCTGCCCTAAATCGTTCGAATCGGAAAAGTCGGAAAAGCAGGCATTTCCCTCGAGTTTTCCTTTGAAATCCTTAATTGGGAGAATACTTGCCGCAAGCGAAGCGAAGCTTGCTCGATTGCTGTTTCGTTCACGAAGAACGCACCCCGCAGGCGCGAAGACATGTCGAAACTCGAACTCCTCGCGAAAATCGCAGCCGACCCCCAACTTCCCACCCCTTCGTCGGTTGCCCTGCGCGTACTCGAGAAGGCAAGCCAACCCGATTGCACGATCGGCGACCTCACGTCCATCATCAGCATGGATGCCGGGCTTTCAGGAAAAATACTCAAGACCGTCAATTCGGCCGTCTTCGGGTTTCCTCGGGCGGTCACGACGATTCAGCGAGCGCTAGCGGTGCTCGGCATCAAGTCGGCGCGCTCCCTTGTGCTCACGCTCTCGCTCCCTGAAATGCAAAAGCACCGGGAGCCGGACGAACGCACGCGACGCTATTGGAAGACCTCAGTCGCCGGAGCCATCATTGCTAAGGAACTATCGGTCAAACTAAAGCGGCGCGACCCGGAAGAAGATCTCTCGGCAGGACTTCTTCGCGATCTTGGCGAACTCATCCTGGAGCATTTCTTCCGCGAGAAGTACCAAGCCGTTCTTCATGCTTCCACCACGGAGTTCCTCCAACAGCAGTGCGAGATGGAAGAATCCGCCTGCGGCGTCCATCACGCGGAAGTCACGTCTTTCCTGCTTAACAAGTGGCGACTGCCGGACGAAACCACCGACGCCATCCTCTATCATCATGACCCCGCGAAAGGCACGTATCGCTCCGAGGCGGTCGAGCAGCGAGCCTACATGCTGCAATTCGCATCGAAGGTCGCCCACTTACTGGCGTTTCCTGGCCAGGTTTTCCTTTATCGCGAATTGTTGGACTTGGCGAGGACGAAGTTCAACATGGCCGAGTCAGCCGTGAACGACTTCCTTGAACCGCTGACCGACAAGATCGAACTGTTCGCATCGATCCTGAAGGTCGATATCGGCAAGGTCGAAAAATACCCAGTGATCCTTGCGAACGCCGCTCAAGAGCTGGTGAATCTGACGCTCGCCATCAATCTCGACAATCACCGCTACAACGAGCAGAAACGCCGCGCGGAATCGGAAGCGCGTCGCTGGCGTCAGGCTGCCGTCGTCGACCCGTTGACGCAAGCGTTCAATCGCCGCTTCCTCGAAGAGCGCCTTCAGGAAGTTTTTACGGGACCGGAAGGCATGTCCGAAATCGGACTGCTCTTCATCGACCTCGATGGTTTCAAACCGCTGAACGACCGATTCGGCCATGCCTTCGGCGACAAGGTGCTGCAAGAAGTGGCCTATACTCTGAGGCAGCAAGTTCGGGCCGACGACATGGTGGCTCGCTTCGGCGGCGACGAATTCTGCATCGTCGCGGTGCATGCTGACCGTCCGGGATTGCAAGTGCTCGCTCAGCGGGTTTGGCAATCCATCAACGATTTGACGATTCGCTTCGAGGGTAGGGAAGGCAAGGTCGGGGCGTCGATCGGCGGACTGACTCTCTGTCCCCAAATCGTGGGCGTAAGTCCCGAGGAATTGTTGGCGGCATCGGATAAGGCGATGTACGCCGCGAAGCGTCTCGGCAAAAACCGGATTCATCTGTTGGAATCGCTTGAAGATGCCGCCGCGCTTCCGAGCAACAAGGAAGCAGTCGCGCGGGTTTGATTTCCGCTCCGCAGTTCGCGCCCGGCCGCGCTCCGGTGGATGCGGATCGCGGCCTTTTTCGTGCTTTGCCTTCGTCGCTACAACCGGAAAAACCCTCAACTTGAACGAACCTCCGTGCCGATACGACCGATAGAGTCGGATCAGCTTGCGCGGAGGAACGATCTCATGCCCCCCCCCTCGACCGGATCGCAACCGGCCCGCACCTGGGGTTGGGCCGGAGTGGCGGGTTTGGCGCTCGCAGCCGGATTGCTCTTTTCGCAATGGTTCCCCGCCGACGCGTCTCCTGCCATCGGCAAGGGAGAAGCTAAAGAATCCGCCCTTACCGGAGATCTCCAATACGCGCAGCCCCAGTGGCCCGAGGGACCAAGTCCCCAAGCGATGTTTTTGCGGCTCAGCCTGGGCACCATTTCCGTCCTGGGACTCTGCGCAGGATCCTTGTGGATGATGAAACGCTGGCTTGTCGTCACGCCGACGAATGCGGCGAGAACCGGCGATTTGCGACTCGTGGAAAGCTTGCACTTGGGCAATCGCTGCATGCTGCATTTGGTTTCGCTGGCCGACCGACAGATTTTGGTCGGAGCGGACCCGGCCGGCATCAAGAGCGTGCTCATGGTCGGAGAAGCGTTCGAAAAAATGATTGACGAAACGCCTGAACTGCCGGCCGTGCTGCAGCGCGCCGCCTAATCGACTCAGGAGCGGATGCTATGGGCGACGAAGCGGATCTCGCGCAGAAGCTGACGGAGTCGGCGTTCTTTCAGAATTTGTCGCCGCCGCTGCAGACCGCCCTCTTTCTCGGAGCGCTGGTACTGCTGCCGGCAATGCTGGTGTGTCTGACTGGCTTCACTCGGATTGTGATCGTCTTGTCGTTTGTGCGCCGAGCGGTCACGTCGCAGGAAATTCCGCCCAACACCGTGTTGATGGGTCTTGCGATGTTCCTCACGCTTTTCGTGATGGGCCCGACGCTCGATGCCATGAACAAGGAGGCCGTCAGCCCGTACCTCGACAAGCAAATCAAAGGGCCCGAAGCTTGGAATAAGGGTGTCGGCATTCTGCAGACCTTCATGCTGAGGCAAACGCGCCGGCAGGACTTGGCTCTCTTCGTGCACTTGTCGCGTTCGCCGCGACCCGAAGATCCTTCGCAGACCCCAATGCGTGTCCTGATTCCGGCATTCGTCGTGAGCGAACTGAAAACCGCCTTCATCATGGGCTTCTGCGTCTACCTGCCGTTTCTCCTCGTGGATTTGGTGGTATCGAGCATCTTGACCGCCATGGGCATGGTGATGATGCCGCCCGTGGTCGTCTCGGCGCCCTTCAAAATACTGTTGTTCGTGCTTGCCGATGGATGGCATCTCGTGGCACGCGCGCTAGGGACTAGTTTCGGCTAGCGTCGAATCCTGCTGGAACCGCACGCGGCGAAAAACTCGCATGGAGGCAGAACGTGTCCGTTTTGGATGTGCTTGAAATCGGCAGAGAGCTGCTCTGGACGACGCTGCTCATTGCATTGCCGTCGTTGATCGCCAGTTTGCTGGTCGGTCTGATCATCAGCATCTTGCAGACCATCACGAGCATCCAGGAACAAACACTCAGTTTCGTGCCTCGTCTCATTGCGGTCGGGCTGGTGTTGCTGTTCACGATGAGTTGGGCCCTGCAGCAGGCGGTGAATTTCACCGTGCGCATGTTGGGAACCGCTTCCGAGGTAGTGCGATGATCGGTGTGGTCGTCGGCATCGGGATGCTCTTGGCTCGCATCGGCGCCTTCGTAGCGTTCTTGCCGCTGCTCGGCGGGCAACCGACGCCACGGCTTGTGAAGATGGGACTCACGCTTGGTCTGAGCTGGTGTTTCTTCGCTGACGGCGTGACCGTACCCCCTGCCCTGCGCGACGCCGAAGCGACGATTGCCTGGCCCTACGCATTCATCCTGATGATTCGGGAACTCGCTCTCGGCGGCATTCTGGGGTATGTGATGGGCCTCTTCCTGCTGCCGGCGAAGATCGCGGGCGAACTCATGAGCCAGGAAATGGGCATGACGTTCGGCTCGCTCGTCAGCCCATCCAGCGAAGGCGCTTCAAGCCCTCTTGCCTCGCTCTTCGAGATGATCGCCGCCGCCATGTTCTTGACGTTTGATGGACACCATTTGTTCTTCGCAACGCTCGCCGGTTCGTTTCGCTTGCATCCTGCGGGGGAATCGATTGCGCTCCCATCCATGAGATGACGACAGGGTTATCCGCCGCGCAAGAGGCAGGATTGATCCTTGCGGGGCCGGCGGTGCTGTGTCTCTTTCTGACGACCGTGGGACTGGCGTTCCTGAGCCGCCTTGCACCGCAATGGAACCTGTACACGGTCGGGTTTCCAGCCCGTGTCCTGATCGGATTGCTCGCCTCAGTCACCATGCTGCCTCAAATGCTGAGCGCGACGGCGCGATTTTTCGGGAAATTTGCGGAAATCTTGGCCTGGGCGAGGTGATCGACCATGGCTGACGAACAACGAGACTCGCGAACCGAACCGGCAACGCCGCGAAAGCGTCAGGAGGCGCGCGAGCAGGGCCAAGTGGCGGTGAGTCAGGATCTGTACGCCGGGGCCATGATCCTCGTCGGCGTCGCCGTCCTTGCGCTGGCGGGCAGACACTTTGCCGTCAGCATGCTGGATGAAGTTCGCGACGGACTTTCCGGCTGCGCGGTAAAGAACCTCGATATCGACGGGGCGAACAGCCGGCTCGGCGAAATGCTGGGCCGCGGAGCGCAACATGTCGGCGTCGTTCTCGCGCTCCTTTTCTTCACGGCATTAGGCTTAGGCGTCCTGCAAGTCGGCTTCCACTTCGTGCCCGACCTCTTGGGCTTGAAGGGGGAGCGTCTCGCTCAAGGCGTCGGCAAAATCTTCTCTCGATCCGCGATTTTCAAAATGCTGGCGACGACAGGCAAACTCGTCGCCGCGTCTGCAGTCGCATGGTGGCTGCTTCGCGGACGCATGAGTGCCGTCTTCGCCGTGGATGATCCAACGGCAGGATCGTGGGCGGCTCGCGCTGCCGGGACGGTCGGCTATTTCGCGATCGGTCTCGCCGCGACACTGCTTCTGCTGGGAGTGCTCGACTACGCTTGGCAGCGCTGGCAGCACGAACAAAACCTGATGATGACGAAACAAGAAATCAAGGAGGAGATGAAGAACGAAGACGGCGATCCGCAAGTCAAGGCCCGCATCCGCCGACTTCAGCGCGAACGAGCGCGCAAAATGATGTTCCACGAGATCCCCAAAGCGTCGGTCGTCGTAACGAACCCGACTCACTTGGCGATCGCCCTCAAGTACGAAGCCGGAATGCGAGCACCGCGCGTCGTCGCGAAAGGAGCTGGAGTCGTGGCGAAACGGATCATCGAAACGGCCCGCAAGCATGAGGTCTTCGTCGTCGAGCGCAAACCGTTGGCTCGAGCTTTGTTCAAGTCCGTGCAGCTTGGACAGGAAATCCCGATAAACCTCTATTTCGCAGTGTCGGAACTCATCAATTACGTGTATGGCCTCAAGCGGAACCGCTTGGGTTCAATGTAATTCTCTACCTCCGCTCCGCCGCGAAAAGTGCGGGGCGAAGACCGAAGGACACGGATGTCGAAGACGGCAACACTACCGACGCCCCCCACGGCTTCGCGGCCCGGCGAGTTCGCCATGTTCGGCGGACTGATGGGCATCTTGGCGGTGTTGCTCGCGCCTTTGCCTCCAATGTTGCTCGACTTGCTGATCGCGCTCAATCTCGGGCTAACGATCATGATGCTGCTCATCATTCTGGGCGTGAAGCAGCCTCTCGACTTCTCCGTATTCCCTTCCATTTTGCTGATTTCGACGCTGTTTCGCCTCGCGCTGAACGTAGCCACGACGCGACTCATCCTGCTGAAAGGCCATGCCGGCAGCATCGTGAATGCCTTCGGCGATTTCGTGGTCGGCGGCAACCTGGTCGTCGGCCTCGTTATTTTCCTTATTCTTGTCATCATTCAGTTCGTCGTCATCACCCGCGGCGCCGGTCGCGTTTCCGAAGTGGCAGCGCGATTCACGTTGGATGCCATGCCTGGCAAGCAAATGGCCATCGACGCCGAATTGAACTCCGGCGCGATCGACGAGCAAGAGGCACGTCGTCGCCGCCAACATCTGATGCGGGAAGCGGAATTCCACGGCGCCATGGACGGCGCCAGCAAATTCGTGCGCGGCGACGCCATCGCCGGACTGATCATCACGGCGATCAATCTCGTCGCCGGCGTGATCATGGGGCTTACGAAAGGCAGCTCATTTTCCGATGCGATTCGCACCTACTCCGTTTTGACGATCGGCGACGGCCTGGTGGCTCAGGTGCCGGCGGTGTTGATCGCGCTGGCTTCGGGTATCCTCGTCACCAAGGCGACGTCCGAATCAAGCCTCGGCCAGGAAATCGGAGAACAAGTCACTGCGAATCCGCAAATGCTCGGGGTCGGCGCACTAGTGCTGGCCGGCCTTGCAGTGATCCCGGGCCTGCCGAAGCTGCCGTTTCTCGCCTTGGCGGGCATCGCCTATTGGTTCACTCGTCCCAAGTCTCCCAAGCCTTCGCTCGATATGCCGACATCTGCGGGCGAAGTGCCGGCAGCGTCTGGCTCGCCGGAACGACCGGCACTCGAAACAGTCCTCGACGATTTTCTCCAGACCGATCGCGCCTGTCTCGAAGTATCCACGGCGCTCATTCCCATGGTCGACCCGAAACGCGAGAGCGGGCTCATCGTGCGAATCACCGGCTTACGTCGCGATCTGGCTCATCGCAACGGCCTATGGGCTCCGCCCATCCGCATTCGCGACAACGGCAATCTACCTTCTGAAACGTATCGATTTCGCGAATGGCCGCTGGACGAGGTCAGGTTCGCGTAGGTTGCTGGAGTTGGCGATCAATCCGCTGAATGCTTCCTCGCGATCTGCCGGGCGAAGAAATTCCAGATCCTGCATTCGGTCTGCTGGCCAAGTGGGTCGCCGAGAACGATAAAGGCCGGCCGCAACTCATGGGTTGCACCGTGGTCGATGCTCCCAGCGTCGCCATTACGCACTTGGGCGAATTGCTGCGGCGACACGCGGGCGAACTGTTGGGCCGAGAGACCTTCAAGAAACTTGCCTATAGCACGCGAAACGTCGCCTTCGCTAGTCGACGAGATGATTCCCCAGGCAACTTCGATGGGGCCTGGCATCGAATTTTACGCGTATCTTGAAGAGCAGGCACCCATCTCCAATCTGCCGCATATCCTCGAATGCCTGGCGTATTCGGCCTGGGGTTGCCAAGGACCGCAGGCGAACTGGCTGAACGTGCCCGTTCGCACATGGGGAGATCCCTCTGCGACCGTTTTCGCGATGCTTCGGGCAGATTGCAGGCCATCATTCTCGACATGCGGCTTATGGCTCAAAGAGCGTTTGCATGAAGGCAACCTTATGCTCGAACCGGTACTGCTGGAAAATTGGTGGAACGACTTGGACAAGAGTTCACCGTGCGCGAAGGCCGCAGGGAAGGATCCGCACTTTTTGACCGATAGTATCTTGCGTCGTCCTTTGTGGAGGCCTCGCCCGGCGGCTTCCCACCTGGGAGTCTTGGCGTTTCAGGAGATTCCCACGGACTCGCTTGCTTGAGCAGCGGTGATCGTTCGGCTGGAGGATGTGCCATGAGCGACGAAGCATCGCCCAGGCCGCACAGATTGCCTCGTTTGCCACTCGCAATCGGGGCTGTAACGCTGGGTCCCTGCGGGTCTTCCCGGCGGGCCGCACATCCATGGCAAGCGCATGGCGTTGCAGCAACGGACGAACTTGTCCTCAACAATCTCAAGCTCGTTCGCCACGTCGTCGGTTGCCTCGTCGCCGCTGCCTCGGCGTCGATTTGGAGAACCTCGAGGCGGCTGGACGCTTGGCCTGTCAGCCGCGAAACCGGTTCGATGCCAGTCGCGGGGATCGCATTCGATGCGTACGCCTATCGCCTGCATCTGCGGGTGCGGTGCTCGACGAGCTTCGTCGCAATTGTCCGCTGCCTCAGAAACTGCTGGAGAAGGTGGCGAGAGTACGCAAAGCCATTCGCGACCTGACGCCTCCAGTTCAACCGGAGCAAATAGCAGTCGCGTGCGGCATGTCGGTCGACGAAGTCGGCGACTGCCTGGAAGCGATGCGCATGCCGACGCGCATGGTTTCCTTCTGATGAAGAGCCGAACCAATGCCGAGTTCGCTTCCAGTTCATCTGGAATCGCCGGGACGCGAGGCCGAGGCAGCGGAGATGCGAGTATTGCTCCGGAATGCCATTCTCAAGTTGGGCGAACGCGAACGCTTAGTCGTCACGCTCTACTACCTCGAAAATCTGCGGCTCAAGGAGATTGGGCCAGTGCTTGGTCTCTCGGAATCTCGCGTTTCGCGCGTTCTGGCAGAGAGTCTTTACCAGCTTTCCGAAATTCTCCGATCTACGGAGACGGACGATTAAGGGCACGATGCCATGACCCCCGACCTTCGCAGCCCCTTTCCTGCCCGAACCGTCGTTTCTCATCGCGAGGTACGCATGATGATGGAACCGGTTCGTCTACGCCTTCCCGGACAGGCTCCGTCTGCGGAGCCTGAAGTGCAGTTGCTCCGAAACGGGAACGATGTGGAAGCGATTGAAGTGACCTGCACATGCGGCAAGCACATTCGATTGGATTTGGCGTTCTAAACATACTGCCTCGTGAAGCAGAAATTCCACTTGGCAGCTTTCGAATCCACGCTATACCTCCTCGCTCGATGAACCATCGTCGAATCAGCTCGTCAATCGGACCCGATAGGGAGCAATGCGCACGGCGCGTCGTCCCTGGGGAAATCGGAGTCCGCAGCGGGCGAAGGGGGAAACGATGGCGACGACGTTCCTGCGTCGAGCGTCTGCCTGGCTGTTCACGCTCAGCCTCACTGGATGCACGGTTTCCTTTCATCCCATGGGATGGGGCAAGCCGCCGCACAACGAACACTATACCGCCGATTGGTACGGCCAAGGCCCGCCTCCGCCCGGAGGGAATCCGGCGCTCGCGAATCGGCCTCCGGCCTTCATTCCCAATGCGTCGGCAAACGATTTGTCGCTCATGCTCCAGAAGATGAGCGCCATCGAAGACGATCGAAAAACCATGGCCGGCAAGCTGCAGCAAGTCGAACTTCAAATGCGAGAAAAAGACCAAGCCATCGTGCAAGCGACTTACGAAATCCAGGAATCGACCAAGCAAATTCGCCGTACTCGCGACGAGATGCAGAACTGGAAGCAGGAAATGGACGACATGCGCGGCAAGCTCCGCAACGTCGAACGCGAGAATCGGCAGACTCTGGAAACGGTCGTGAAGACACTCGAAACCTACCTGGATCGCGAAAAGGGTTCCGCTGCGGGTTTGCCGAGGCACTAAGAGATCCGACTTTGACGATCGTATCGAACGACACGGCCTTCGCGGTCGTGCAAACGGGGGAAATTGGAGCGGGGCGAAACAGAAACGGCGCTTCGGGTCGATAAGGAAAATGGGACATTAGCGGCTCCAATCCCACCAAGGAGCCGCCTTAACGATCCGAGATCGTGCCATGTCGGAACCCGCACCTGCTTCCGAGAAGAAAAAAGGCAAAGGCGGCCTGGCCTTTATCGTGCTCGCTCTGCTCGCTCTGGGGGGCGGCGCAGCGACGCCGTGGCTCCTCCCCTCCAGTGGAGGCACGCACGACGAAAACACGCACGATAAGTCGCATGCCTCAGGCCACGACGCACACGGCGCCGCGACGAAGAGGAAGAAGGGAAAGGCCGGCGAATCGAATGAACCAAAGCATGCCGTCATCCCTTTCGGCGACGTAGGCGTGCGTCTCGCCGAGGAACGCTCGAATCGATACTTGCGGGCCAAGATCTTGATCGTCGTGGACGACGAATGGTCGAAGGACGTCACGGAACTGCTGAACAAACAGAAACCGTTTCTCAAGAATTGGCTGCTCAGCTATTTGAGCGATCAGACGGTCAATGAAGTCAGCCGAGCCGCCGGCCAAAATCGGCTGCGGCGTGAGATTCGAGACCAGTTCAACCACAAGCTTTTTCCCGACGGATCGGAAAAAGTGTTGGACGTACTCATGGACGAGTTTTTGGTGCAATGACGCTGGCCGCTCCTACTTTCGCCCGACCCGAGCGTCTCGCCCCCTCCTTCCACAACAAACTGCTGGAGTGGGGCAAATCCGCTCTCGCGCTCGCGGCCAAGGCGTGGGCGAGAACGAACCCTTTCGAACTGACGACTGAACTTCAAGGTATAGAAACCGCAAAGGCGGAATCGGCCCTCAAGAAACTTCCTGACGGCTCGTTCGGTTTTCGCGTCCATCTCGGTCCCGAGAAAATACCGACCCTGTGGATCGTGCAGCGGTCGCTTGCCCTCAGCCTGATCAGCGGGTTGCTCGGCGAGGCGCAGATTGGGGAGAAGCCCGAACGGGACCTGACGCTGGTCGAAGATTCGCTTGCCGACTATTTCGTGCAAAGCAACTGGACGCCCTACTTCAAGGAGTCGTGGCCGAGTCATGAGGAAACGGTCTGGGAAGTCGGGCCTCGTGAGCCGAACCCGCAAGTGACCCGACTGTTCGCGCCTGCCGATCCGCTCATCGTCTTCTCGTTCGAGTTCAAAGGGCCGTTTGGAGCCAAACCGTCGTAGGCTGTTCCCGCAAAAGGGCCTGATGGGGTTGCTGGACCAGGAAGAGCCGACTCCTGAGCGGGCGCCCGTTCATGTGGGCAATCAACTCGAAGCGCTCGTACGTAATCTTCCGCTCGACGTGACGGTCATCCTCGGAACGGTCGAAGTGCCGCTGGCGCAACTCGCGAATCTGCAACGCGGCGACCTGATCCTGCTGGAGCAGCGCATTTCCGAGCCCTTGTCCGCCTATCTTGGCGACAAGCCGTTTTTCCGCGGTTGGCCGACGCGTGCGGGGTCGTATCAAGCCTTCGCAATCGATTCGCTGCTCGATCAGTGACGCACGATTCTCAAGGAAGAGAAACCATGGCCACCCCTATTCAAGATGAAGCCCCCACTATCGTCGCCCGTCCTCCGGAATTTCCTGAGGCGACGGCACACGCAACGACGCCTGCCGTTGGTTCGTTGAATCAACTCCTCGACGTCTCCGTGACCGTGACCGCAGAGTTAGGACGCATCCGCTTGCCCATCGCGAAGGTGCTTCAGCTAGGACTAGGTTCGATCCTGGAACTGAACCGAACCACAAGCGAACCTGTCGATCTGCTTGTCCAAGGCGTACCCCTCGCTCGCGGGGAAATCGTGGTCGTCGACGATCGCTACGCGATTCGAATCAAAGAAATTGTCGATCCGAAGCTGAAGAAATGATGGTCCGCTGCCCGGTTTCCATGTTGCCCTGCGAAGGCAAGCCGCCGAGTTCGTCCTAAGCGATTTATTCCTGCTTGCTGGCCGTCCACACCTTGTTTCGCACGCTCGGTCGTCCAACAATGAATGCATGAAGACCGAGATTCGCATCGTGGCCGGCTCCCTGCGCGGCCGCAAACTGGCTTGCAACGTTCACCCCGACCTTCGGCCCACGCCGCAGATGGTTCGTGAAGCGTTTTTCAGCATTTTGGGAAATGCGATTCCGGATCGTCCCTTCTTCGACGTGTTTTCCGGCACCGGCGTCATTGGACTCGAAGCGCTGAGCCGTGGAGCGTCGTCCACCATTTTCGTCGAACGCGATCTGCAGCAATCACGCGATATCGAAGGACACCTCAAGCGATTCGACCTGACGTCGAAGGGCCGCGTGTATCGCACCGACGTCTACCGCTGGATCGCCAACTGGCAGGCGCCGGACGAACCGGTCAACATCTTCGTGAGCCCGCCGTTTCCCGATCTGCATGAGCGATCGGAGACGTTCATCGAGGCGGTAAAGACGCTGATGGAGCGGGTGCCGGAAGAATCGGTGATCGTGCTTCAGACCGAGCGCGATTCGCCCGTGGAAGACGCCGAGGCGTTGCTGGAGTGGGAAATCCGCCGGTACGGCCGCAATACGCTGATGATTTGGCAGAAAGAATCGCCCGAAGACGCGAATGCGGCGGACCAAGGCGAGGAGGAGCAGGAAGCGAACCACGAGTGACATGCCGATGTCGCTCGTGGTCGAAAGTTCGCGTGGAACGCCTTACGCTGCGGCTCCGTTCAGGAGGCCTTGCAGCTTATGCAGCACCTGCACCAAGTCTTCCTGATCGTCGTCCGAGAGACGTTTCAGTTTCCCGACGATCTGATTGACGCGCGTGTCCTGATAGTCGGCCAACGTCTTTTCGCCATGGGCGGTGAGGCAGACGTCGATCTTGCGTTTGTCGCGAGGGTTGATGCTGCATTCGATCAACGCGCGGTCGCGGTTTTCGAGCGAGCGGATGATGCGGGACATCTGGGCCGGGAGAATCCCCAGCACGCGCTGGATGTCGCCGACGATCATCGTTTGGTTCGCTTGGAGAAGCGAGAGGGTGAGGAATTCGATTTCCTTGAGATCGCCGCCGCGGCGTCGGCCGCGCAGCGTGGAAATGCAAATTTGAGTCACCACTTCGAACAGTTCGTGGGCGATATCTTCGACGCGGTTCGCGGTTGTAGCGGCCATGGACGAAATCTCGGCGCCGGCATTGCCTTCCGCAGTCGAGGCTGGAATTCGACGAAGGCGTGACCGGCAATCGGAGGCGGGCAAAGTCCTCTTCCTAATGTTAACCGATGACATAGGGGTGTCAAATGCGAAGCTGCAACGATTGCGGAAACTTGACTGTCGGCGCACGGAGATAACGACCATTCCGAATGTATCGCCGTCTTGCTCCCCTCTCCCGTTGGGGAGAGGGGCTGGGGGTGAGGGGCTGGGGGTGAGGGGCTAGCCCTTGCGGACGCTCACTTCGCTACACGACAGGTTCTCCGCAATTTGGGGGTCGAAGGTCTCCGCGAATTGAAGGAGAGTTGCATCGCGCGATCCCCAGGGTGCGCTGCGCTTACCCTGGGGCTTGGTTGGATGTACAACAACCCCTCGACCATTTCGCATTCACGAGTCCCCCACCTTGGCAGAACAGCGTTTCACCGTCGCTCCCGAACAAGCGAATCAGACCCTCGCGGCCCTGCTCCGCCAATGGCTGCCAGGCCAAAGCTGGAAGCTGGTTCGCGGGCTCGTCGATCGCGGGCAGGTGCGGATCCATGGCGAAACGTGGCTTGATTCCGCGCGCCGGCTGAAATCGGGCGATGTCGTCGAAGTGTCGTCGAAGGCGGCCAAGACGCCCGACTTGGTCGATGCGATCGTACTGCGGCATGTCGATCCGCACCTTGTCGTCGCCGAGAAGCCTGCCGGCATTTCCACGGTTCGCCATCCGGCCGAGCGCGATTGGCTTGAAGAGAGACGCCTGAAGGTTCCGACGCTCGACGACCTCGTCCTCCGGCAACTCGGCGAGCGGTTGCCCCAGAAGAGACACGAACCACGACCGCGCCTTCGCGTCGTCCAAAGACTCGACAAGGAAACGAGCGGCCTCATCGTCTTTGCGCGATCGGTCGATGCGGAGCGCGGACTCGGCAGCCAATTCGCGCAGCACACCGTCGTCCGCCGCTACCTCGCCCTCGTTCCGGGCCGAGCCAAGGCGCAGACGATCCGCAGCCATCTGATCCGGGACCGCGGCGACGGTCGGCGTGGTTCCGGACCCGCGGAGGCATCAGGCAAAGGGGCGGTCACGCACATCGAAGTCGTCGAGGAGTTGCCGAAGTTCACCCTGCTGTCATGCCGACTCGAAACAGGTCGAACACATCAGATCCGCATTCACCTTTCCGAACTAGGCCATCCCGTTTGCGGCGAGAAGGTCTACGATCGCACGCGGAGCGGCAAGCCGATGCAGGATGACAGCGGTTGCCCCCGGCTTTTTCTCCACGCGGCCGAACTGGGCTTTACGCACCCAATCACGAAGGAATCGATGCACTGGGAAATGCCGCTACCGCCGGAGCTTCGCGAGACGCTCGAAAAATTGCGATGACGTGGTTCACGAACGCGTTTTGTTGTTAGGGGGGACGGCAGAGCCAGAGCCGTTGACGCGTCCTTCATGGACGCTGCGTTCCTCTTCCGCTCGTTGCATTTGACGCCGAAGATGCAAGCCGAGCATCAGCAAGGTGAGGGACCAGAGCATGCCGAATCCGAGCGGCGCCCATTCGAGCCTTAGGGGCATGGCGATTCCCATGGCGAAGAACGCAATCGCAAGGGCGTAGCAACGTCCCCAGTAGTTCGCGCCCATCGCGAACAGCCCCACCCCCGACATCATCGAGATAAAGGGATAAGGCAACAGTTCCGGCAAATACTTCGTGGCGATGGTCCCCTCTTCGATGATTTCGGCGACCCGAAGCACGCGCGTCGCCACCACGGTACCGCCATACGCGAAGAAGTAGCCGATCCAGATGCTCCACAACTCTCGCTCAGCCGGCGTGGAGGGCAAAAGCCGAGAGCCTCGATGCCAGAAAAAGAGGAAGGCAAGCAGCACGAACTGAATGAAGCGTGCCGAAAAAACCGTGGCCTGGGGTTGCTCCCAGCGGATCAGCGCAAACACCAGCACGTGTTCGATTGCAATGACCGCACTCATTCCGAGCAACATCGAACTCCACGCATGGAACGAGGCATCGTAGCGGCTGCGGTCCAGCATGCGCGTGAGACGGTCCAACACGTTGAAACTGCGTGCCTCGATCGACTCCCCTTCGAGATACCGATGCAGGTCCGCCGCAAGCTGGTCAGCGCCGCCGTAGCGGAGAGAAGGGTCCTTTTCGAGACACTTCAAGCAGATCGTCTCGAGGTCATGATCGACATTCGCATTCATGACCGAAGGCGGAGTCGGATCGTTATTGACGACCTGGAGAATCGTTTCAAGAGGGGTCTCGCCCCGGAACGGCGGTCGGCCCGTGATCAGTTCGTAAAGAATGGCTCCAAGGCTGAATACGTCCGTCCCCGGTCCTATGTCTTTCAGACGGCCTTCCGCCTGCTCCGGAGCCATGTAGCTAGGGGTACCGAGAACCGCGCCGCTGCGAGTTTTCGCCGAGTCCGTTCCTAGTTTCTTCGCGAGGCCGAAATCGGTGACATGCGGCAAATCGTCGACATCGATCAAAACGTTCGACGGCTTAAGGTCGCGATGCACGATCCCTTGCTTATGAGCGTGATGTACCGCTTGCGCGATCAACCTCACGTAGCGTGCGGCGAGTCGTTGAGGCAACGGACCGTGGGTGATCACTTCGGCAAGACTCTTCCCCTCGATGAACTCCATCGTGAAAAAGTGCTGCCCCTCGACTTCGCCGATGTCATGCACCGCGACGATGCTGGGATGCTTGAGGCGACCTGCGGCTTCCGCCTCCGTGCGGAATCGGAGCACGTCTTCCGCGTTCGCCAGCCTTCCCGCAAGGATCATTTTCAGCGCGACGAAGCGATTTAGTTCGACCTGCCGAGCACGATAGACAACCCCCATCCCGCCTCGCGCGACTTCATTCAACAGTTCGTATCCGCCAAAATCGCGAGGCGAAGAGACCGCCGCAACCGGTGCATGAGGCGAAACGTCGCGACAAGTGAGTTGCTGATCGGCGGGCAATTTCGAGTCAGGTGAGCGCCCCGCGGCCGGGCTCGGATGATACGGTTTGGTCAGGTCGTCCATGGCGCCACGGACCCTTGGATGTGAGATGCTTACGCCGCGGCCAAGCCGATCAACATCAGACCGCACACGGCGAGGACGATGAGCAAGTTGAAAACCAAGCCTAATATCGCGAAGATCTTTTTGCGATGCGGTTGGACGCAGCCGACAATTCCAAGGATGACGCCGACCAGCATGGTGGCGCCGGAACCCAGCAGCAGAAAAATGAACGCCACGCCGATGCCGGACTTTCGTTCGATCTCGAACTCGATGTTGTCCGCGTTCGCCGCCGCGAGGAGGATCATGCCGAAAGCGAGGAGCCCCGCGAGGATGGCGGCGATGAACGACGCGATGCCGGGAGCGGAATGCGGCAACGAATCGCGCCGCAAGCGGTCGTCATCGTAGGGATCGTCTTCATCGTATCTCCGGCGCTCTTCGAATCGCGACATCGTTCGCCTCCGGTTGGCTTACCCCGCTGCGAGCAATCGCTCGGCCCCTTGCCCCATTAAAGTGGCCGCGAGCGATTTGCCTAGCGTTTCCGGCTCATGCATCGGGCCCGACGCCTCGGCGACGATCCGTTCCTTGCCTGCGACGTCGATGACGATTCCCATCAGCGTCAGCGTCTCGCCCTTCGTTTTGGTGCGTGCCCCGATCGGCACATGACAGCCGCCGCCGAGTCCGCGCAACATCGCCCGCTCGGCCAACACCGCGGCTTTCGTCGGAGCGTGATCGAGATAAGCGAGAATCGCGCGCGTCGCCTGGTCATCGACCCGGCATTCCAGACCGAGAGCACCCTGGCCGACAGCTGGGTACATCCACTCGGCGTCCAAAATTTCCGTGATATGTTTTTCGAGCAATAGCCGTTCCAGCCCCGCTTGAGCGAGGATGGTCGCGTCGAGCTTTTCCTCATCGAGTTTCCGCAGCCGCGTTTCGACGTTCCCGCGAATGTCGATGAGCTTGAGATCAGGCCGGCGATGCAAAATCTGGGCTTTCCGCCGCAGGCTGCTCGTGGCGACGACCGCCCCCTGCGGCAACTCCGCGAACGAGCGATGGCGGTGCGACACGAACGCATCCCCCGTCGCGCCTCGCTCCGGGACTGCGGCGAGCATCAGGCCTTCGACGACGAATGTCGGCAGATCCTTGAGGCTATGCACCGCTAGATCGACGCGATTTTCGAGCAACGCCTGCTGAATCGATTTGGTGAACGCCCCCTGACCGCCCAACGCAACGAGCGGCACATCGCGGACTATGTCCCCTTCCGTCTGAATCTCAACGAGTTCGACGACGATATCGGGAACTGCGGCTTTCAACAGCGCCGTCACATGATGCGCCTGCCACATGGCAAGCGGACTGCCGCGAGTGCCTAGTCGAATCGAAGGCATGAGGGAGATTTCTCGTGAACCCGGTTAGCCGCGACGCGCAGCACGAAGTCGAGCGATGATTTCCTGGCGCGGCAGCTGGCTGTTTTGCAATCGGCGTTTTTCGCTTTCGTCTTTTTCCGCCCGATCCAGTGCCAGCCACACCGTCTTCAGCGTTTCCGGATCGGCGGCCGAACGCGGAAACAGGTGCCAGTGCGGATGCTGCACCTGGTTGCCGAGCGATTCGACATTGATCTTGCGCGGAGCGAACGCCGTTTCGATCGCTTTGGAAACAACGCACATTTCCTCGAAAAAGGCATGGCGAACCGCTTCCGGCAAATGATGCATCTCCGAAGCATGCGTTCGAGAAACGACGACGCAGTACCCTTGATAATGCTGCCAAGGGCCAAGAAATACGATGGAGTGAGGAAACTCCCACACCACCTCCTCCGCAGGCGGGACGGCAATCTTGCGGCATAACGGGCAATCATCGAAAGCCATGGCGTTCATCTTATGTTTCGCGAGAATCTCGTTCAGCCGCCGCTCTCGGAACGGCGCGGACGAAACGCCCTGCGATCGCAAAATCCATATCCGCACCGCTCCGAGAGCGGCGCCTAATCGGCGTGTCACCCTTGCATTCCCGCACAACTCCCTTGACGAGGCATTGCCTCATTCCTATCGTTTTACTTTCCTCGATAAATGGCTGTTTGCCGGGTGAGGTGCTCCGTTGGCAGGCTTTTCGACCGAAAAAATCCGCATTCGCATGGAAGCCTTCGATCACGAAGTGCTTGACCGCACCGCCCACGAAATCGTGGATACGGCGCAACGCACCGGCGCGATCGTCCGCGGTCCGATTCCGCTGCCGACCCGCATCGAGCGCTACACCGTGCTCCGCAGCCCGCACATCGACCGCAAGTCGCGCGAGCAGTTCGAAATCCGAACGCACAAGCGGCTCGTCGATATCCTTCAGCCGACCGGCAAGACGATCGAAGCCCTCAACAAGGGCCTCAGCCTGCCGCCCGGTGTGGACATCAAGATCCGTGTCATGGCGGGAGCGTGATGAATCGGTTTTAGGTCTTCGGCTTTAGGATTTCGAACGCAGGGGCGGCATCAACCCCTTGCTGCAAAAACCAAAGGCCTAAATCCCAAAACCTGTCTTCAGGCAAGACAAAAAGCCATCAGTCGATACAGTATTCAGTCCGCCCCTTCGAGGGGCGTTTGAATTGCATTCGCCGGAAAGGGCGTCAGCCGTGTCAGAAGTCACTCAACCGCTGAACCTCCAAGTGCTCAACTCCAAAGGCGAGTCCGTGGGTTCCGTCGAAGTGGATCCCGCCGACCTGGGCGGCAAGATCAACAAGCAGCTTCTGCACGAAGTCGTGCTGATGTATCTCGCCAATCAGCGAGCCGGCACGCACTCGACGCTTCGTCGCGGCGAAGTCGCGGGAAGCACCAAGAAGATCTTCCGACAGAAGGGTACGGGCAACGCTCGCGCTGGCACTCGCCGCACGAACAAGCGTCGCGGCGGCGGTACCGCGAAGGGCCCCAAGCCCCGCAATTACGAATACCATCTGCCGAAGAAAGCAGTCCGCGCCGCGACCCGCATGGCGATCCTCAGCAAGCTGAAGGATTCCGAAGCGGTGGTCGTCGATGCCCTTCAACTGCCGGGCATCAAGACGAAAGCGATGGCAAGCATTCTGAAAAGCCTGAAGGTGGAAACCACTTGCCTCGTCACCATCGGAGCTTCCGAGGTAGACGAGAAGAAAACCATCTATCTGTCGGGCCGAAACATCAAGGGCATCGAAGTGCATCCGGCCTCGCAGCTGAATGCATACTGCGTTCTGCGTCCGAAGCGTCTCCTTATCACGAAGGCGGCCCTCTCGGAACTCTGCACGAACGCGAAGTGGAAATAAGGGATACGGTTTTAGGAGTTTGGTTTTAGGTTTTAGCAAATGGCCATTGCGACGTTGCAAAGGTCAGCGATGCGAAAACCAACAATCTAAAGCCCAAAACCCAAGTTGATTGAGGTTTCGTCATGAGTCAGGTCAAGGCCAGGAACTACGGGCCGGATCTCGATCCCACGCAGGTGATCATTCGCCCGCTGGTGACCGAGAAGGGTACGCACCAGTCGACCCACGGCAACCACAATGCCTACGCCTTCGAGGTGAACCTCTGGGCCACCAAGACCCAGATCAAGGCGGCCGTGCAGGAACTCTTCGAGGTTCGCGTCGAGAAGGTTCGCACCGCCCTCCGCCTCGGCAAGAATCGCCGATTCAAGTTCAAGGTCGGCAAGCTCTCGAACTGGAAAAAGGCGATCGTGAAGCTGCACCCAGAAGACAAGATCGACTTCTTCTAACAGAGCAGTCAGCGATCAGCGGTAAGCCAAACCGGCTCCGCGGAAACTGATTGCTGACAGATGAATGCTGACAGCTCGCGGCTGAGCCGCCTCAGAGGTAAGAGTCTCATGGGTATTCGTCAATACAAGCCGGTGACTGCGGGTCGTCGCGCGGGGTCGGTGAGCGACTTCAGCGACTTGACCGACAAGAAGAAGAAACCGGAGAAGAGCCTCCTGAAGCCCGCCAAGAAAAAGGGCGGCCGCAACTTCCAGGGCGTGGTTTGCACCCGCTTTCGTGGGGGTGGGCACAAGCGCATGTATCGCATGATCGATTTCAAGCGACGCAAGGACGGCGTTCCTGCGGTCGTCGAATCGATCGAGTACGATCCCAACCGCAGTGCCCGCATCGCGCTCATCAAGTACGAAGACGGTCAAAAGTCGTACATCATCGCCCCTGAAGGCCTCAAGGCAGGCGACCAGGTGGAGAGCGGTCTGGAAGTCGAGCCTCGCCTCGGCAACGCCATGCCGCTTCGCCGCATTCCGCTTGGCATGACCGTTCACAATGTCGAGATGCAGCCGGGCCATGGCGCCCAGATCTGCCGCTCGGCTGGCGGTCGCGCGGTCCTTTCCGCTCGCGAAGGGGATTGGGCTCAGCTGACGCTGCCTTCGGGCGAAGTTCGCCGCGTTCATATCGAATGCCGCGCGACGCTCGGAGCGATCAGCAACTCCGAACACATGAACATCAGTCTGGGCAAAGCGGGCCGAAAGCGTTGGAAGGGCCGCAAGCCCCACAACCGCGGCACCGCGATGAACCCGGTCGATCATCCGATGGGTGGTGGCGAAGGCCGCACCGCTGGCGGACGTCACCCTTGCTCGCCTCGCGGCGTGCTCGCCAAGGGCGGCAAGACACGCAAGAAGAACAAGCCGTCGAACAGCCACATCCTGCGACGCCGTCGTCCTGGATCGCACTACCAGCAAGGCTAACAGCTGCTATGGCTTCAACCGACCAAGTTTACTGGAATCAAAATTTGGTTGGTTGGTTTCAGTTCGGTGGTGCCGACAACTTTCACGTTTTCGGCAAATGGAAGTCGGCTGAGGTTCCTGCCGCAGCGTCTTTTGCTGAAAGCGTTGCGAACGAGAAGGATGTCTGGGTTAAGCTCGGTTCCTTGGATTCGCCGGATTGGTATTCAGTAAGCGGAATTGAAGACGGGGAGATTGAGTTTCTCTTCAATTCGGTTGGACCGGGCTGTGGGATCGAATAAACGAAACGAAAACGCAACGCGTGACTGGCCGGTTTGTTTTTGGTTGCTAGGATACAAGGCTCACGCTGTACCGAGGTTTTGGAATGGGTCGCTCGCTGAAAAAAGGTCCGCACGTCGATGAACGCCTTCTCGCGAAGGTCGACAAGCAAGGCCGTTCGACGAGCCGCGAACCCATCAAGACGTGGTCGCGCGATTGCACGATCGTCCCCGATTTCATCGGTCAGACGTTCATGATTCACAATGGCCGACAATTCACGAAATTGTTCGTGACGGAAGACATGGTTGGCCATAAGCTGGGAGAGTTCGCTCCCACTCGCACCTTCCGAGGTCACTCGGGCGGTAAAGCGAAGAAGTAGAACCAAATCCCGGGGTGGAGCAGTGGTAGCTCGCCAGGCTCATAACCTGGAGGTCGTAGGTTCAAATCCTGCCCCCGGAACTTAGTCGGAATGAGTTGCGAAACGATTCGCGGCTCAAAGTAAGGATGAGGCGGACATGCAGTACAAGGCGATGCATCGGCATGCGGATATGTCCGCACGAAAGATTCGGCCGTTCGCCGATCTGATTCGCGGCAAGGACGCGCAGGAAGCGGTGGAGCTCTTGAAGTTCTACCCCAATCGCGGCGCTCGTTTGCTCGAAGCGGTGCTGAAAAGCGCGATGGGCAACGCGGAAGATCGCGGCGTACGCGATGCGGAAGATCTTACCGTGGTCGAGGCTCGCATCGACGGCGGCCCGATCATGAAGCGAATCATGCCGCGTGCTCGCGGTACTGCTTACCCGATCAAGCGTCGCTACGCCCACATTCATGTGGCCGTGGCCGACAGCGGAGCTGAAGAATAGTCGGACAGAGATTGCTTGGAACCACAGAGACACAGAGCACGCAGAGAAAGGCAAGGAAAAGAGCGAAGAACCGAGAATCCGAACTGAAGATCGATGTCTGATTCTCGATTCCTCCTTCTTTCTGCCTTCTCTGCGGCCTCTGTGTCTCTGTGATTCAGTTAAAGGATCGAACTTTCGGTTCGCCTCGAGCGGGCCAGGGCAAGAGAGCGGTCGCATGGGACAGAAAGTCAATCCGACTGGGTTTCGCACCGGCATCATGCTCGGCTGGAAGAGCACGTGGTTCGCCGGCAAGAACGACTTCGCGGATCTGCTGGTCGAAGATCGCAAGATTCGCGACTACATCAAGAAGCGTTACGGCCGGGCCGGCATCTCCCAGATCCGCATCGAGCGGACTCGCGAGAAGGTGCTCGTCTACATCCACTCGGCCAAGGTCGGCATGATCATTGGCAAGAAGGGGACGGAAGTCGACAAGCTGACGAAGGAATTGGAAAACCTGATCCATCGTCATATCGAAGTCAAGACGATGGAAGTCGGCAATCCGCAGGTCGATCCCCAGCTTGTCGCGGAAGATATCGCCGAACAGCTTGAAAAACGCCAGAGCTTCCGCCGCACGATGAAGCGGACGATGGATCAGACGATGGAAGCGGGCGCGAAGGGAATTCGCGTTCAGATGGCGGGTCGCCTGGGCGGGTCGGAAATGGCCCGCAACGAAAAGGCGATGGAAGGAAGCATCCCTCTCTCGACGCTCCGCGCGAAGGTCATGTACGGCTTCGCCGAGGCTTCGACGGCCCAGGGAAACATCGGTATCAAGGTTTGGATCAACAACGGAGACTTCTTGGACTCCGAGGAGGGCAGCGATGCCTCTAATGCCCAAGCGGGTAAAGTTTCGAAAAAACCAGCGCGGCAAAGTAAGAGGTAACGCCTCCCGCGGCAATACGGTCTCCTTCGGCGAATTCGGTCTACAGTCGCTTGAAGGCGGCTGGCTGAGCGCGGAGGCGATCGAAGCGGGTCGCGTGACTGCGGCCCACTTCATCCGTGGCGAAGGTCGGCTCTACATCCGCGTGTTCCCGCACAAGTCGGTGACGTCGATTCCGCTCGAAACCCGAATGGGTAAGGGCAAAGGCGAACCCGAATTCTGGGCCGCGGTGATCAAGCCAGGCATGGTGTTGTTCGAGTTGGCCGGCCTCCCCGAACAAGCCGCTCGGGATTGCTTGGCCCGAGTTGCCTACAAGATGCCGTTCAAGTGCCGTCTTGTGACGCGCCGCCCGAACGTGTAAGCGAAGAGTGGAACCATGAAGACGAACGACTACCGACAGATGAGCGACGAGCAACTGTCGCTCTCTTTGAAGGAAGTGGTGAAGAACCTCTTCCACCTTCGCTTCCAGTCGGCGACCGACCGCCTGGAGACGCCGAGCGAAATCCGCAAGGCGAAGAAGGAAGTAGCCAGAATCAAGACGCTGATGCACGAACGCAAGATCGGCATCCGCGGACAGGGCGCGAAATCGTAGTAGGGCTTTCGGCTGTCGGCTATCGGCTGGCGGCCGGAAAATGAATCACGCGGGATCGGGCTGAACGCTGAAAGCCGATAGCTGACAGCTTGCGGAGCATTCGGATGACTGTCGAACGTGGCACGCGTCGCATTGAGGTGGGGGTCGTCACCAGCGACAAGATGAACAAGACCCGCAGGGTGGAGATTCCTCGGTTGGTGAAGCACCCTCGCTACAGCAAGTTCATCCGCCGCCGGACGGTCTGCAAGGTGCATGACGAAGCCAACGAATCACGGGTTGGCGACACGGTCGAGATCTGCGAAACTCGCCCACTTTCGAAGACCAAGAGCTGGCGCTTGGTTCGCGTCGTGAAGAAGGCTCCGGAGCAACCGACCGCAGCCTCCGTCGCCGCCGCTTCGGCTGCTGCTGCGGAATCGAAGTAACGAACACGTGGGCTGCCCTCCTGGCCATTCCTCGCCGCATCGCGAACGAATGAATAGGAAACCGGAAGGTTCGACATGATTCAGCAATACACCTACGTGGATGTCGCGGACAACACCGGCGCCAAGGAATGCATGTGCATCAAGGTGCTGGGCGGGACCCGCCGCCGCTATGCAGGCCTTGGCGATATCATCATCGCTAGCGTGAAGAAGGCGATCCCTGGTGCCGATGTCAAGCCGGGTGATGTCGTTAAGGGCGTCGTGGTTCGCGTTCGCAAACCTACGCGTCGTGCGGATGGTAGTTATGTCCGCTTCGACCGCAATGCGATGGTCATCCTGAATAAGGAAGACGAAAACCCGAAGGGCACGCGTATCTTCGGAGCCGTCGCCCGCGAACTCCGCGATAAGGGCTACCTGAAAATCGTCAGCCTCGCGGCGGAAGTGGTTTAAAAAGCGGTCTGCTGATAGCTGAGAACTTACAATGATCATTCGCAAAGACGACACCGTGCAAGTCATTACCGGCGACGATGCTGGGGCGACGGCTCGTGTGTTGCGCGTGATGCCGGACGAAAACAAGATCGTCGTCGAAGGCGTCAACCGCGTGTATCGCCATTTGAAGCCGTCGCGTCGCAATCCGCAGGGCGGTCGGCTCTCGAAGGAGATGCCGATCTCCGCGTCGAACGTGCTGGTCTACTGCCCCTCTTGCCGCAAGGGTGTGAAGGTCGGCAAGCAGGTCAACGCAGCCGGGCGTAAGGAGCGGGTCTGCAAGAAGTGCAAAGGCAGCCTGGGCACGATGGGCCCGGCTCGAACCAACTAATCGGCGGTCGAAACGCTGTAGCGAACTTTGCGAGAGGTTGCGGCCATGGCCCGCTTGATGGATAAGTTTAAGAACGAGATCGCGAAGAAGCTTGGGGAAAAGCTTGGGCGCACCAACGCCCATTCCATCCCGAAGATTCAGAAAATCGTGATCAACATGGGCGTCGGCAAGGCTCTGCAGGACAAGTCCCGCATGGAGCAAGCCGCCGATCAACTCACGCAGCTCGCCGGCCAAAAAGCTCAGATCACGAAGGCGAAGAAAGCCATCTCGGCCTTCCGCCTCCGTGAAAACAATGAGATCGGCTGCCGCGTGACCCTTCGCGGCCGTCGCATGTACGAGTTCCTGGATCGCTTCATCAGCGTCGCCCTTCCTCGTATTCGCGACTTCCGCGGCGTGAATCCCAAGAGCTTCGACGGCAACGGCAACTACACGGTCGGTCTTACCGAACAACTCGTGTTCCCCGAGATCGACGCCGACAAGGTGAACTTCAGCCAAGGCATGGACATCACCTTCGTCACCAGCACCCGCAACGACGACGAGGCCCGCGAGCTTCTCCGTTCCTTCGGGATGCCGTTCCGGGAAGCATAAGGAAATTTCGAATTGCAAATTGAAGATTGCAAATTGAGAACGGAATCGCTGTTTGGAAATTTGCAATCTGAAATTTGCAATTTGCAATAAGGATCACTGACTTATGTCAACTACCGCAAAGCTCGTGGAATTTCAGCGGCAGCTTCAGCAGATCGAAGCTCCGAAGAAAGACCCCAAAGCCAAGAAGTTGCGTCCTCGCGACATGATCCGCATTCGGCTTCGCTGCCGTCTGTGCGGTCGCCCTCGCGCGGTGTATCGCAAGTTCGGCATCTGCCGCATTTGCTTCCGCAATATGGCGAACAATGGTTTGATCCCGGGTCTGATGAAGGCGAGCTGGTAAGGAGCGCGACAAGCCATGATGACTGATCCGATCGCAGACATGTTGACGCGCATCCGCAACGGAAACCGGAACGAAGCTCCGGCCGTGGACATGCCGCACACGAACGTGAAGCAAAACATCGCCCAGGTACTCAAGGATGAAGGTTTCATCCTCGACTTCCAGGTGGGCTCGATGGTGGAAGAAGACGGCCGCCCGGTCTTTCACCCCGGCGAGACGAATACGCCGAAGAAGATTCTTCGCGTCTTCCTTCGCTACGGCCCGGACGGCGAACGCGTGATCCGCAACATCGAGCGTTCCAGCTCGCCCGGTTGCCGGATCTATCGCGGCAGTCGCGAGCTTCGCCCCGTCCTCCAGGGCTTGGGCATCAGCATTCTCAGCACCAACAAGGGCGTGATGAGCGATCGTCAGGCTCGGGCGCAACGCGTCGGCGGCGAACTGCTCTGCCGCGTGTGGTAATTCGGATCCATCGAGAATAGGACGCACGCCATGTCCCGTATCGGCAAACAACCGGTCGCCATCCCCGCGGGGGTGAAAGTGTCGGTTGCCGGCAGCCTGGTGAAGGTGGAAGGCCCCAAGGGGAAGCTCGAACTCACTTCGCATCCTCAGATGCAAGTGAGCTACGACGAAGGCAAGAAGTCGATCAACGTCGCCCGTCCCGGCGACGATCGCCTCAATCGCTCGCTCCACGGCCTCACCCGCAGCTTGATCAAGAACATGGTCGAAGGCGTGATGAAGGGCTACGAGAAGAAGCTCCTCATCGAAGGCGTCGGCTATCAAGCTCGTATGGACAAGAAGGCGGTGGTGCTCACCGTCGGTTATGCGAACCAGATCCGCAAGGATCCGCCGGAAGGCGTGACGGTCGATGTGGCCGACCCGACGGGCAAGGCTCTGAAGCCGGGCGATCCGGGCACGCTGATCATCGTCCGCGGAGCGGACAAGCAGAAGGTCGGCCAGTTCGCCGCCGAGATTCGCGCTTCGCGCAAGCCGGAACCCTACAAGGGCAAAGGTATCCGGTACGAGACCGAAACCGTTCGTCGCAAGGAAGGCAAGAGCTTCACCAGCGGCGGTTGATCGAATCCTTGGGCTTCAGCGTTGGCCTGCGTGCATGGCGCTTGCCGGCTGATTCGCCAGATGGGGAACGAAGGACATGGACCAACAGAAACGCAAGAAGATCCGCCAGGCCCGCCGCCGCAATCACGTGCGTCGTCTGGTCTGCGGCACCGCCGAACGTCCTCGCCTGACCGTCTTTCGCAGCTCGAAGCACATGCTCAGCTCATCGACGACGATCAGGGCGTGACGATCGCCGCCGCGAGCAGCGCGGGCAAGAAGGGCGAGATGAAGTACGGCGGCAACGTCGCGGCCGCCCAGGCGATCGGCAAGCGTCTCGCCGAAGCCGCCAAGGAAAAGGCGTCACGCAGGCTGCGTTCGACCGCGGCCACTACCGCTACCACGGCCGCATCAAGGCTCTCGCCGATGCGGCACGCGAGGGCGGATTGCAGTTTTAGTCATGAGTTTGTGGCTTTAGTGCGGAACGAGTTCGCGATTCTCGATGGACCTTCCTTCCTAAATCCAAAAACCAAAAACCTAAAACCAAATAAGATACGAGCGATATCCGGGAGTGAGATTCACCCATGGCGAAAGAACGGGAAGGCCGGCAGGACGGATTGGAAGAACGGGTCGTCAAGATCCGTCGCTGCTCCGCCGTCGTCAAGGGCGGTCGTCGCTTCAGCTTCAACGCCCTCGTCGTCGTCGGCGACCGAAAGGGCCGCGTCTCGTGGGGCTACGGCAAGGCGAATGAAGTGCCTCCCGCCGTCGAGAAGGCTGCCAAGGACGCTCAGGAAACCCTGAAACGTCAGAAAAAGATTTCCCTTCGCGGCGAGACGATCCCGCATCGGATCGTAGGTCGATTCGGCGCCAGCCAAGTGGTCCTCGTTCCCGCGGGTCCTGGTACCGGCGTCAAGGCGGGCCCGGGCGTTCGCGATGTCCTCGAGTGTGCCGGCATCCAGAACATCCTCACGAAAACGCACGGCAGCACCAATCCCATCAACCTCGTGAAAGCGACCATCCAGGGCCTCCTGGAACTTCGCACCCGCGAGGAAGTGGCGGCTCTCCGCGGAGTGACCCTCTAATGGACCTGACCCAAGTACATCAAGGCATCAAGAAGCGGAAGCTGAAGAAACGCGTTGGTCGCGGTATCGGCTCGGGCCACGGTAAAACCGGTGCCCGCGGCCACAAAGGCCAATACTCGTCCGCCGGCGCCCGTCTCTTCCGTTGGACGTTCGAAGGCGGTCAGATGCCGCTCTTCCGCCGCATTCCGAAGCGTGGTTTCAGCCATGCGACCTGGGATGAAGTCGCTCACGAAATCAACGTCGGCGATATCGACTCGGCGTTCGAGGACGGAGCCGAGATCAATCTTCTGACGCTTCGCGACGCCGGCATCATCAAGAGCCAGGGCACGCATCTTCGCGTCCTGGGCGAAGGCGAAGTGACCAAGCGATTCATCATCGTCGCCGACCACGTGACGAAGTCGGCCACCGAGAAGATCAAGGCAAAGGGGGGGACGATCACGTTGGTCCCCAAGCCGAAGAAACCGGTAAAGAACAAGATGGGTTCCCGTAAAGCCGCCAACGAGAAAAAGGGCTAAGCGAGTCCCATACCGATGTCCCGAAGCGAGCCGGGAGCACAAGCGACGGATGTAGTCATCGCTTGAGTTCGCGGCTCCTTTCGGTTCTAATGCGACGCGAGCATTGTCCGCTTTCGGTTGAGCAGGATATTCAGGAAGGATTTCATGGCCACTGCCACCATTTCCCGACGCGGATTCGTCAGTACGCTGGCGAACAGTCCGATCGTCACGATCTTCCGCATCAAGGAACTGCGTCAGAAGATCGTCATCACCCTGCTCTTCCTCGCCATCTACCGCATCGGCTTCCATATCCCATTGCCGATCGTCGATCAGGAACGCCTTCGCCGCAATCTCGGCGATCAAGGTTTGCTCGGCCTCGTCTCGATGTTCTCGGGCGGCAACCTCGCTCAGAGCACGATCTTCGCCCTCGGCATCATGCCCTACATCTCGGCGTCGATCATTTTCCAACTTCTCGGCAGCGTCGTCCCTGCCTTCGAGAAGCTGCAAAAGGAAGGCGAAGCGGGCCGCAAGAAAATCAATGAATACACGCGATATGCGACCGTATTCATCTGCGTCTTGCAGGCATGGTTCTGGGTATCCAGCATGGTTCGGCCCGAATCGGAAGGAGGTTCGGCTCTCGCCTTGCCAGGCTTTGCCAATGGGTTCAACGTCCTCGTCTCCGTGATAACAATGACAGCGGGCACCATCCTGCTGATGTGGATCGGCGAACAAATCGACGAATACGGCATCGGCAACGGCAGTAGCCTCATCATCATGGCTGGCATCGTCGCCCGTATCCCCGAGGCGTTTTACGGCCTCTTCTTCGAACATGGCCGAGTGAAATGGTCGGCCTTTACCCTCGGCGGCGGCGGGCCGGGCGAAATCGGATTGGAGAAGATCGTCGCACTCATCGTGCTCTTCATCGCGATCGTCGTCGCGGTGGTCGCGATCACGAAGGGCCAGCGACGCATCCCGACGCAGTCGGCCAAGCACGTCCGCGGGCGTCGCGTTTACGGCGGCACCCGCCAGTTCTTGCCGCTCCGCATCAATCAGGCAGGCGTCATGCCGGTGATCTTCGCCAGCAGCCTTCTGATTCTGCCGATGTTCGTCTTCAAGTGGCTCGCCCAGGTCTTCCCGAACGGCCCCTGGGGTACGCTCTCGTACACGTTCGAGCGTCAGGGCTACCTGTATAACATCTGCTACATTTTGCTGATTTACTTCTTCTGCTACTTCTGGACCGCCATCACCTTCAACCCGCAAGACATGGCGAACAACCTGAAGGATTACGGCAGCTTCATTCCGGGATATCGTCCGGGCAAGAGCACGGCCGACTACCTGGAGAAGGTCATCACCCGCATCACGTATGTCGGCGCCGCCTTCCTTGCCGTCATCGCGATCATTCCGAGCTTGGTCTCGAACGCGATGGGCGTGAACTACGCGGTCGCCAGCTTCTACGGCGGAACAGGCCTGCTCATCGTGATCAGCGTCGCCCTCGACTTGGTGCAGAAAATCAACAGCCACCTCGTCATGCGGAATTACCCGGGCCTGACTGAGGATTAGTCCTCTCAGCGGCAAACACGCAACGGCGACCGACCATTTCGGCCGCCGTTTTTTTTGCGCCTTCTGCAATCGTAATCGCTATTTTGATCTCGCTGCCCCATTGCACGAAGGACCTAGAATCATGGCGAAGCCGTTTTGGCAGGGTGTGTTTCCGGCCGTCACCACGCAGTTCCGCAAAGACCTCACGCTCGATCTCGACGCCACCTCGAAGCATGTCGAAGCGATTATCGCATCGGGCGTCACCGGCATCATCATGTGCGGGTCGTTGGGCGAGAACCAAACGCTGAGTCCCGCGGAGAAGCGACAGGTCGTCGAGCGGACGATCAAAGTCGCCGCAGGCCGAGTGCCGGTGCTGAGCGGCGTGGCCGAAATGAGCACGAACCTTGCCTGCGAATACGTCCGCGACTGCGAAAAGCTCGGGGCGTCCGGCTTCATGGTGATGCCAGCCATGGTGTACAAGGGCGATACCCGCGAAACCGAGAACCATTTCCGCAAAGTCGCCGCCGCCACGGGCCTTCCGTGGATGCTTTACAACAACCCGGTGGGCTACACGATCGACGTGACGCCGGAGCAGTTCGGCAAACTTGCCGACATCAAGAATCTGGTGGCGATCAAGGAAAGCTCCGCCAATACGCGCCGCATCACGGAATTGCGGATCGAAGTGGCCGATCGCTATGCCCTGTTCGTCGGCGTCGACGACCTGATTCTCGAATCGTCCGTGCTCGGCATTGACGGCTGGGTCGCGGGTTCGGGTATCGCATTCCCCACGGAAAACCAGCACTTCTGGAACCTGACTCGCGAAGGGCGCTGGGAAGAGGCCCGCAAACTGTATCAGTGGTTTTACCCCTTGCTGAAGCTCGACACGCATGTGAAGTTCGTGCAGTACATCAAGCTGGCCGTGCAGGAAACGGGCCTCGGCGCCGAGTGGGTGCGCGAGCCGCGCCTGCCGCTCGTCGGCGAAGAACGCGAACGCGTGCTCGCCGTCATTCGCCGCGGCATCGCGAATCGGCCGAAGCTGAGCTGATTCGCATGCACAAGATCCATGTCGTCGACTCTCATACTGCGGGCGAGCCGACTCGCCTCATCATCGAGGGCGGCCCGCCCCTCGGCGATGGCCCGCTGGCCCAGCGATTGGTTCGTTTTCGCAACGAGCACGATCGCTTTCGCTGCGCGACGGCCAATGAACCGCGCGGCTCCGATGTGATCGTCGGCGGCTTGCTCGTCCCTCCGCACGATCCGACCTGCACAGCCGGCGTCCTCTTCTTCAACAACGTCGGTTACCTCGGCATGTGCGGACACGGCACGATTGGTCTGGTCGCCACGCTGGCTCACCTGAGCCGAATCAAACCCGGCATTCACCGCATCGAAACGCCCGTCGGAATCGTGACGACGC
>JAXMAT010000035.1:0-53706 GCA_046350235.1 Gemmataceae bacterium
TCGAAGTATTCCGCTTCGACCTTCCGCTCCGTGAAAATGACGACTAGTTCATTGAGCGTGATGTCCTGACCATGAGATGGCGGCGGCAGCTTCCCTCCGTTTGTGCGGAGAACGGCAAGCATCCGCTCGTATTCGGCAAGGCTTTCCTGAGAGTTGTAGGTGCCGGGCAGCCAAATCTCTTTGGTGCGGCCCAGGTGATCCGACACGGTGATGCGGGCTTGTCTAGAACGTGTGTGCAGACGGTAAGACGGGACGGATTTGCGCGGTCGAGGCATGGCGAAAAACCTGTTTTCGGGGCAATCCCCGGAAACCTAATCTTCTCGCCGCACTCCCGAACATCGGGAGGTAAGCCATAACCGCTTCGGCAGACTGGACTTGTACCGAGTGGGCGTTATAGGACTCGAACCTATGACCCCCAGCGTGTCGAGCTGGTGCTCTAGCCAACTGAGCTAAACGCCCGGTTCACTCAAACTAGGAAGATCGACTCCGGCAGTCAAGGTTTCGGCACGCGCGACGCCAAAACATTTGCTCTTCCTTCGGATTGGCGCTGGCCGAGGCTTTCGAAGAGGCTTACGATGAAGGTATCGGGTTTCCTTTCGTTCGCTCGGAGTCGGTATGGCCAAAGAAGATGCGATCCAGGTCCAGGGAAAAGTGACGCAAGCCCTCGCCAATACGCAGTTTCGCGTCAAGATCGACAACGGTCCCGAAATCGTTGCGCACATCGCGGGCAAAATGCGAAAACACTTCATCCGCATCCTTCCTGGCGACATTGTGACGGTTGCCATTTCGCCCTACGATCTCAGCAAAGGCCGAATCACTTTCCGCGGCCCCCTTCGCCAAGCGAAAGAAGCTGGCGTTGATGGGAGCGAGTGACGTTCGATCGGTTCCGAATTTCCAGACTTCGTGCACGCCTGCAAGACGACAAGATCCCCGCCTTGTCGCCAAACCTGCCTACGGCCTCTCCTTCAGTTGCATTCCTTCGCGCAACCACGCTTCATTGAACGACACGGCACTCATCCGAGTCCCGAAGACGTGGACCATTCCATTGGGCGATTGCGTGACGGCCATGTAGCCGGAGACGCCGTCGACCTTTCGGACATGTTTCCACGTCGCACCGTCGTCATCCGAAATGGCCGCGAAAACTCCGCCCGTAATGGCATTCTTGTTGTCGTGGCTGACGACAACGATGGCGCCGGACGCGAGCTTCATCGCCGCGATGCGCTGACCGACGCTGATTCCGGGAAACGGCGTCGCGACTTCGGTCCAGGTGTCGCCGCGATCGTTCGATAGGTATGCCGGCATGGGATGCGGGCCTCGCATGAACGAGAGCAGCGAGCCGTCGGCTTTCTGCACGATCGCGGGATGGATGACGTATTTCTTCGCGACGGCTCGCATATCGCCGGCTTGCACCTTCCACGATTTGCCGCCGTCTTCCGAAATCGCGACTCGCTCGTCGCGGTGGTTGTCGCCATCGCATGCCAAGATCAAGACGCCGGTCTTGCGATCGACGATGCACTGACACGGCTGGCTCAGCGGCAGCGGGCCATGTCGAGGGATGATGATCTTCGGCTGCGACCAGGTGACGCCGTTGTCGTCGGACCAGCGCAGGAAGTTGCTTGCGTCGTCCCAACCTTTCAGCGACTGGGTTCCGAAGTGGTAAATGCGTTTGCCGTCGCAGAAGAGAACCGGCGCATGGTCGTTGACGTCGGGCACATCGAAGAAGAGACATGCATCGTCCCATCGATCGCTCCCCGCCCGCAGCCGACTGCATGCCATCGCGAGTTCGCGGCCTGCTTCGGAAACGGTCGTGTACCACGCGGCAAGCAAGTCGCCATTCGGACAAAAGGTGACGGCCGCGAAATGGTTGTGCTGGCTGAAGATTGGACCCCATGAATCCTTCGGAATCGTCGGCTGCTTCTTCGCGGCGGACCAGTTGACGAAGGCCGGTCCCTTCGAATGTTCGGGGATCACCTTGTTTTGTTGCACATCGCGTTGATAGGCTTCGACGATTGCGGGCAGCAGCTTTGTCGCCGGCATGTCGGCTTGCACGACGCGGAAGCCGACGCAGCGATTCGCATCGTCCGGCAAATGACCGGCGCGATTCGCGGAGCGAGCGTATTTCTTCGCCGTCAGCGATTGCAGTTGGTAGCTCCATCCGCGGACGATGCGGGCATATCCATTCGCTCGCCCCACCGGATCCGTCTGCTCTGCCGGTACGTAGGTTCCATGCCAATCGAGACACCACTCCGCGACATTGCCATGCATGTCATGCAGGCCCCACGCATTGGCGGGATAACTGCCAACGGGCGTCGTCGTCAGAGGCTTCTTGCCGTCCTTGCTCACCCCCAAATTCGCCTGCTCCGCGGTCAGGTCGTCGCCAAATGAAAAGGGCGTCGTCGCCCCTGCACGGCACGCATATTCCCATTCCGCTTCGGTCGGCAAACGATACGGCTTCCCTTCTTGCTTGCTGAGCCAGGCACAGAAGGCATTCGCCTCATCCCACGACACGAACGTCACCGGATGATCGTCGCCTTGCGACGCGCCGAACTTGTTTCGCCAAGCTTTGTGAGCCGGATCGAATCGCTCGTATTGAGCGTTGGTGACTTCATGCGCGGACATGCGAAACGGCTTGCTGATCTTCACGACATGGGCAGGCGATTCGTCGTAGTCGCGTTCGATCCATTCCGTACGCGAAGCGGGCGGCTTCGCTCCCGCACCTCGGCAAAAGCTGCCGGCTTCGATGCGCACGAGTTTCATGCCGATCGAATTCTCGACGATATTCGCGTCATTCCCCTGCCCTGCCGCAGACGCCGCAACGCACAATAACCATGAAAGCATGACGACACCCGTGGAGAGACGTTTTATCGGCACGCGTCTTATGTAACCGTCTCACGCAGTGGTGCAAGCAACCGTTCCCTCTGATTTTTCCTCCCCCGCCGCCAGCGACCGCATCGCCAGGAGGGACAGGCGGATTGGCGGGAGGGTGGCTGAAGGCTGCGAGGGGGTGACGGAAGACAGAGATGAAGGATGAAGGATGAAGGATGAAGGATGAAGAAGACCGCGGCCAAACTGCCAACTCTCCTGTATCTCGTCTTCCGTCTGCCCTCACTCCGGCTCTTGGCTACCCCCCGCAGCTCACTGCACCGGAGCGTTTTTCTTTCGCTGGCGGGGAGAGGGAATGCGTTGTTTTCGTTTCGCGTGCTTCATCGCTTGGCACTTCGCTCGCGCTTCGTCGGGGTTCAGCGTGCGTTCCAGTTCCTTGGGGTGCTTGCGGAACCAGCCCATCGAGAGGGCCATGCCGTCCGCGTGTTCGTAGCACTCGAGCAGCGTGGCGGCGTCGCCCTGATAAACGCAGTCGAGGCGATCGAGCATCGCGGAGGCGGTTGCTGCATTCGTCGGTGCAGGAACGCTGACGATGACGCGGGCGCCGTGGATGAGGTGCCATGTGGTGGAACCGTCGCAGGACGCGCAGACGGATAGATAAAGACATCTCGCGCTGTTCGCCGCACGCTGACCGAGGCGTTGCCAACCGATCAAGGGCTGCGTACTTGTCTCGCGTTAAACGCGGCGCGCTCGGAACTGCCGCGTTTCGCGGCCGCGTCCGACATCTGTTCGCCGACGACTCGCAGCGGGGGTATCATCCAAACCCGCGAGGAATCGCTTCGCGGCTCGCTGAGCGTAGATGGCGCCGCCCGCTTGTTGCTGACGCAGGCCGAGGTGCAGGCTTTTAGTTCGGCCGCATGCAGCCGGCGGAGCGAGGCTCCCTTGAAGACCCCACTGATCCGCGAAGATCAACTCCTGCTTCTGCGGACAATCTCGTAATTGGTAAAAATCATTGATCCGGCGAATCGCATCGCGCGTTCGCATTCCCGCGGGCACGGGACCGAACACCCGCAACCAGCTCTTCCCGCTCGGCTTCGGCGCCAGAACACATATGGCTCGGCGATCGGCTCCACGCAGATGAAGGCCTGCCTTCGCCGCAAGGGCTGCCCTGCACATTCCATTGCGGCCGCCAACGGCGAATGAGTTCCACCTGCGCGGCGAATTCATGGGCACAGCATTCCCACACGATCGACTGCGGCCCGCCCCACGATCTTCCCCGCTTTCGATCCTGGCTCTGGTTCGAAAATAGCCGAGCAGTCGCGTTCGCAAGCGCTTTCCCCACATAGATGAGATGACCGAGCCGATCGAGCATACCGTAGATCGCCTGGCCTCTTTCGGCACATCAGCTTGAGCTGGCTGCGAGTTGCGAGGAGCGTTGGCCATGGACTTGGCTGAGCTTGGGCGTGGGCTGGATCGGGCGAGAGAAGCGAGGGCCGAAATCGACGAACGGGCCCAGCGAATACAGACCTTCCATGGCGACTCCTTCGCGACGCATCCTCATATCCTGTGCGAGGGATACCTGTTATCGTATCGTGCATGCTGCACGGCGCTTCCCACCGGGAGAGGGGCCGGGGTGAGGGTAAAACCTTCAACTGAAACACACCCTCAATTTCAACCTCTCCCGGAGGGAGAGGAGCAAGACGGAAGCCGCACGCACATCGGCGAGTTTCTCGGCATGATCTCCATTCACGATGCCCATTCTCTGGAACAACTTCGCAGCCGACTGCGATTCGATCCGCATTGCATCCGCCGCTTGCGCAAGGTGTTCTTCAAGAAGCAAGGAACCGCCGACGATGCCTTGACCGAAATTCCCGAACCGCATCGAGATGAAGCTCGTCGCGAGATTTCGTTTCACGCACTGACGTTGCACAGCCGACATGACTCGGCCCACGATGGCGCCAGCAAGCTGCTGTTTCGCACGGCTGAAGGGCAACTGATCGAAAGCGTGATTCTCCGCATCGCTTCGGGGCGAACGTCGCTGTGCATCTCGAGCCAAGTCGGCTGCGCGGTGCGATGTCGGTTCTGTGCGACGGGACAAAAAGGCCTGATTCAGGATCTCACGCGCGATTCGATCCTCGATCAAGTGATTCAAGCGAATCAACTGCTGCGCGACGAAGGGCGATCCATCCGCAATGTCGTGTTCATGGGCATGGGCGAACCGCTGCTGAACGAATCCGCCGTCTACGAATCCGTGGAGACGCTGATCTCGCCGGATTGCTTCAACCTTTCGCCCAACAAGGTGCTGATCTCAACCGTCGGCATCCCCGATGCGATGCTGCGATGTGCCGAGCGATTTCCGCGCGTACGCATGGCATTGAGCCTTCACAGCGCAAGGCAATCGGAACGCGAGAAACTCATCCCGCTCGCCCGACGATATCCGCTCCATGCTCTACGCGAATCGATCGCGCGCGTGACGGCAATCCAGCGTCGGCCGCTGATGATCGAGTATTTGCTGCTTGAGGGAGTGAACGATTCGGCCGAGGATTTGGATGCGTTGATCGACTATCTGAACCACTTGGATGTGCACCTCAATCTCATTCCCTACAACCCGATCTCCGCAGCGACCGACCTTCGCGGCACACCGATCCAACGCCGCCGCGCTTTCGCGGAGACGCTGACCGATGCGGGATTCAAGGTGACGATGCGTTACTCGCTGGGAAGCGACATCGCCGCCGCATGCGGACAGTTGGCTACCCGCGAGGACATTGCAGGTCGATTCTAATCTGACGGCCGATATTTCGACTATTCGCTTACAAGCGGTTTGCCGAACACTTCATCGTACAGGTAATAACCACGAGCAAGCACGACGGCGACGAATGGAATCGACAAGGGTAAGCTGAACCTGGGATGATCGCTCATCCACAAAAACGTAGCCCAAGACGCGACGAGGCCCGCAAGCCCAAGCAGAGTGAAGATGCCGTAAGCAAATCGTCCTGGAACTACACAGGCGACGAAAAGCGCGACGATGCCTGCCCATCCGATCGCCAATGGCAGCCCCCATGCGGTTTCGCGCGTCAATCCCATGAGGAGGATGATGCCAATCGGTGCGACCCCGCCGCCTGCGATCGGAACTAGGCCGAAAGCTACTGCGACCATCATGTTGACCGCTAGACCAATCAAACGCTTTTGGATCGGCACGGCTGCGACACTCCTCTCAATAGCTCGCGAATAGATTTGCGTAATCCGCGAGCCATTGGATTCGACGCGGAATCAATCAAGCACCTTAACCTTGATCGCCCGATAGCGGACGAACTGCTTCGTGTAATCGCCGCCGCCGTGCACTTGCAGGGCGATGCCGCCTTCGTCGGGGAGGCGCATCTTGTCGTCGCGGTAGTCCATGAATTTCGTGCCCTTGATCCATGTCGTAATCATCGGCGGGTTGCCCACGATGCGGGCGCGGACTTCGTTCCATTCGCCGTGCTTCCAGAAGTTGGGCCATTCCTCGGGGGAGACGGGCAGCGGGAAGGGGGAGTCGGTTTTCTTGATCTTCGTCACCATATCCAGAAAAGCGAAATTCTTGACGTGCGGCTGGCCGCCGATGCCTTCGCCGTAGATGCCCATGAGATTGCCGTTGGCGTGGTAATCGATCATCGCTTGGTAGCATTGGCCTTTGTCGTTGGAGCGGAGGAAGAGGCCGCTGTCGGGGCCGAAATCGTTGTTCATCTCGAGGCTGACTTCGAAGTTTTTGAACTTCCGCTCCGTGATGATGATGCCGCCGTTGCCGGGGATATCCTGGCTGCCGACGATGGCTCCGTTCTCCACGACCCATTTCCCGCCCGACTTGAACTTGCTCGCCCCGCTATGCCCGGTCTTCGCGGAAACAGTCCATCCGTCCAGCGATTTGCCGTCGAAGAGGGTGATCCAGCCATCGTCCTTTTTCGTTCCCTTGTCGTCCGCCTGGACCGACAACGCGAACGCGAGCAACGGCAACAGCAACAACGGAATCCAACGCATGACGAACCTCCGTGGGGTCTGATCTCGAAGGCCGAATCGTAACGCATGCGGCCGACGTCGTCCAGAATGCGAACAAGAGCCGCGCACGTAGTAAGCGGTTGTCCCAAAGGCGAAGCGGCTCCGCTTACTGCGTGCGCGGCTCATTAGATTTATCCTTAATCCGGCCGTTCCGGTGGTAGCGGTCGTGACGGTTCCGAAAACTTGTCCTCCTGCAAAATCTCGGCTGTACGCGAAGACTGTGCGGGAAATGCGTTCCAGAATGGAACGCGGATCGGTTTTGCGCGGGGTTATCCATCCCCATCTAGCGCCCCCATGCGGAACCGAGTCCTCAGCAGGAGCCAGGACCGACGCCCCCCAGCGTCCGGGTCCGACCATCCCATGAACGCACCTCGCCATCTTCTTGGTTTCGGCTTGGCCGTGCTTTTCGTCCTTTGCGCCGCGCTCGCGGGCGGAGGCGTGATGGTTTACGGCGACCCCAATTGCCCGAACTGCGCCCGCAATCAGATGCTCGCGCAAGGGCCGGGCAATCCATTTCCCACCCAAGAACCGCCGCTGAATGGCCCGAAGCAGCCGCCATTTACTCAGCCGCCCTACGTGCAGCCGGTGCCGCAAACGCCGCCGGGGCCGAAATATCCCGACATCCAAACGCCGCAGGGGTACCCGCAGCAGGGTTATCCTCAGCAAGGCTATCCGCAGCAGCCGACCATCAATCCGCAGCATCCTGCGGAAACTCTCCCCTACCCCACCGTCGTCGGCCCGGTGGATGGCCATGGCGTCGCGGGCGTGCCGGTGCATGGTCCGCTCGCGATCGATCCGGAGGAAGCGAACGAACCACCGATCCCGATGGTGAAGCTCCGCGTGAAAGCCCCGGCCTGTGCGCCGATGGGCAAGGAAATCGAATACCGCGTGAAGGTGGACAACTGCTCGCAAGCCGACGCCCATCATGTCGTCGTCAAGGCGGCGTTGCCGGTGAACGTGAAGCTGATCAGCGCCTCGCCGATCCCGCATCAAAAAGACCCCGAACTGCAATGGCACCTCGGCACCGTTCCCGCCGGCGGCTGCCATGACATTATCCTCGTCGTCTCGCCCGTCGGTTCGTGGGACGTGAAGCAATGCTTCCGCGTTCAATTCGAGCATGGCCAATGCGTCACGACGAAGCTCGTCGGCAATCCGCTGCCGGAGGGAGCCAAGGGCCTGCCGCCGGAAATCATCCCCGGTGGTAAGCTGCCGAACACCTCCCCGGAGCCTTTCGGCGGCAAGGGACCGCGTCTCTGGATCCAGATGAACGGCCCCAAGCAACAGTACACGAATCTCGCCGCCACCTACCGCATCGCCGTGGCGAATAAAGGAAATATGGTCGCGAAGAACGTACTCATCACGGCTCATCTGCCGAAAGACGGCACCTTTGCCGGAGCAACCGAAGACGGCCGGCATCTGCTCGATCAGGTCGCATGGTTCTTCACGGAAATTCAGCCGAACCAGATCAAGACCGTTGAAGTGAGCATGAAGACGAAAGTTGCGGGCAATCTGTGCGTGAAGGCGACCGCGATCGGCGACGAGAATCTCCGCGTCGAAGACGAGGCCTGCACCGCATTCCAGGGAATCTCGGCACTGCTCCTGGAATCCGTCGATCGCGACGATCCCATCGAACTAGGCGGCGCAACCAGCTATCCGATCCTGATTCGCAACACGGGCAGCGCTCCGATGACCAACATCCCGGTGCGTGCCTTCTTCCCGCCGGAACTCTCGCTGGTGCGTGCGACGGGCCCGGTCGATTATCAGGCCCAACACCCGACCGCGAAGGGCCAATGGATTCTGTTCAAGCCGCTTCCGTTCCTCGAAGCGGAATCGAAAACTTCTTACGAAGTTTACGTCAAGGGCGACCGCGCCGGCGACGCACGGTTCCACATCGAAGTGCTGGCCGACCAACTCGACAACAATCGCCCTGTGATCGAGGAGGAAAGCACGCTGGTCGTGAACCCCGACGAAATGCCCAAAATCCGGCCACTGGCCCGCCGCAAGAAGACGCCCGAAGAAACCGCCGCGGCCGATTGATTTCGATTTGCAACGCGACTTCAAAAGCACCCGTGGGTGGCACACCCTGAGCAACGCGAAGGGTGTGCCACCCACGGGCAGCGTTCTGCTTCCGCAAGAGGCAACGAATTACCAGGTCATCACTCGCAGCAAATTCGAGTAGCGATCCGTCCACAACGGCCCGCCCAGTTTTCCCGGCTCCGACCAACGACGGCGTTCGATTTCGCGATCAAGATCCAACGGCAATCGTTCGCCGAGTGCAGGCCCGCCATTGAATGGAATGCCAAGCTTCTCCGGATTGCGGCGACGCAGCACGACGAAGTCGGTTCCGTATTTCTCCGGTACTTCCGCCGAGCGATACTCCGCGGAGGCGAGCGTTTCTAAATCCAATTCGTCCGCCAAATCACGCAGCACCGGCTTGATATCCACGTAGCGATTCGTCGCATTGAAAACGAGTACTCCGCCCGGCGCGAGCTTCGTGAGATACAGCTCGAGGGCCTCCTTCGTCAGCAAGTGAATCGGAATCGCATCGGAGCTAAACGCATCGAGCGAGATCAAGTGATACCAATGCTCCGGCGCCTCGCGGATCTTCAGGCGGCCATCGCCGAGGATGATGTTGAGATTCGCCTTGCGATCGAGCGCATCCTTGAGGAACGTGAAATACGGCTGCTGTGATTTGTCCGGCGGAAGCGATAAGTGCAACACCAGAGGATCGATTTCGTAGAAGTCGACATGCTGCAAAGGCCGAGCGTACGTCGCCAAGGTACCCGTGCCGAGGCCGACGACGGCATAAGGCGGTTCGGAATACAGGTTCGCCAAACCGCCGAACGGCGTCGCCGACAGACCGGCGATCGATGCCGGCATGCGAGCGTCGCCCCAGAAAATCGACTTGGGCACGGCCGGGTCATGGAGAGCGAGTTTGGAGAAAACCTGTCCAATGCCCGTGAGCGGATGGAAGTACGACGTCGGCAGCCGACGCTTGTCCTTTTCGAGATGCTGCCGGCCGTGATCGATCGTGCCGTGCAGCAGCGTGTGATACCACTCCCTGGTGCCTTCGTCGTAATTCTTGCGAACCTTGAGCGGGCCGAAGAAGGATCGCCCCTCGAAGACCGTCTGCACTTCCGGACCAACATAGGGTCGCCCTTCGAAGACCGACGTGATGTCCGGCGCATCCTGGCGGCTATGGAACCAAATCAAGCCCCACACCAGAAAGAGCGACGCACCGAAACGCCATGGACGCATCGCGAGAGCCATGACGGTCACTGCGGGCGCCATCATGAACACCGCGCGATAGCCGATCTGGCCGGACGCGGCGAGGACTGCCATCGTCAGCAGCAATGCGCCAGCCGGCATGACGAAGTTGAGGATGATGCCGAGGGTGGTCGAGCGTCGCGAATCGCTGTCCCCGGGGATTAGGGTCGCTTCGGTCACCATGTTGGGCCGGACGAAGCATGAGATGATCAGAGCGAGCGGATATTCGAGAACGCCAACTTGAAATACCGTCGGCGCCACCAAGGCGTTGAACAATCCGCCGAGCATGCCGCCGAACGACATCCACAGGTAAAACTCCGTGAGATGCATCGCCGTCGGCCGATCCTTCGCAAGTTCGCCGTGGCACATCAACGTCGTGAAGAGGAATGCCGTCAGGTGCAGCACGAACGTCAGCCACATCGGCGGCGACAAATTGGCGAGGAAAATCATCATCAAAAACATCAGAAAGCATGGCTGCGCGTAGAGGACGAACTCATGCGGTTCCGTCGTCCAGACGATCGGCCATCGAGCGAAGACGAGGATGAACGTCATCAGATGGCTGCGCGAGCGGGATGACCCAGAAGAACGGAATCGCGGCAATGTCCGTCGTCAGATACGTCGTCATGCCGAGCATCAGGCTCGACGGCACCGCGGCAGCGCCCGGCAAGCCTTCGACTCCAGGTCAAATCGTCGGATGGAATCCAGGACGCTCACCTGCGGCGTTTCGACGCGGAGCTGAGACGCAGCTTTCCCGAGGTAACAGGTGCGTTCGACCGCGGGCGTGACCGACGGGATCTCCGGCTCGGTTCCGGCAACGGTTTGGCCGCGAAACAGAAAGCGATGCACGCGAAGACGAGGCCCGCGAAGGCGAGATAGCCGAATCGCCACCATCTCGCCTGCTCATCGACGGCGAAGTTCGGTTCCACCAAGACGGGATACAGCACCAGGCCCAGCATGCTGCCGAGGTTGCTGGCGCCATAGAGGAAGTAAGGATCTTCGCGGCCGGGTGTCCGGTGAAGTCGAACCATTTCGCAGCAGCGGCTTCGTCGTGGAGACGACGAAAACGGCACCTCCGACGAGAACCGCGAGCAGGCCGAGCACCGACAGAATCGGGTTGTCGGTCACCGGCGGTTGCCAATTACCGAGCGAGAATGGAAGAAACACGAGCGGCGAAAGCAAGACGAGGCCCTGGAGCAGCAGTTGTCCGTTGCCGCGGCAGCTTCGTCACGCGAAGTGCGTAGCCGTAGCCCAAGAGCAGCACGGCCTGGAAGAAAACCATGCAAGTGTTCCACACCGCCGGCGTGCCCCCCAGCGAAGGGAGCAGCATTTTGCCGATCATCGGCTGCACCATGAACAGCAGCGCGGCACTGAGGAAGAGCGTAATCGCGAAGAAGCCGCTGTGCCGCACCTCGAAGGCGAGCAGGTTACTGCAAACAACTTCCATATCGAGATCGGAAAGCGTGCCATGCTTGGCCGGATCTCTCGCGAAGTCCATCGCGCCGACTGCCTACACCGGCCAAGCATGCGAAGCGCCCGGCGCCTCGACTGTGGGCATGCTTGGGCGGTGGAAGCCGAATGGGTGCTGAGCCCGGCAAGAGATCCGCCCACGCATTGCACGCCGCCGCACGCACTGATTTTTTCGAATATCAGCCACTAGCGGGAATTGATTTCATATCGAGGTGGAGCGACAAACGCCAAGGAAATGCCGATGAGAGACAAAGGCGATCGTTTCCGAATGTCGATTGACCGAAAACCGAAGCGGCGCTAGAATTCCCACAGAACCCCTGGACACGGAGGCCTTGACTTCATAGCGAGGAGGCGACCCCGCCATGTGGAAGTATGACGACGACTCTGCTCTGCGCCGATTTTTCTCCGGACTGACCGAAAACGGTCATCGCCGACCTCCGGCGTCGCGGATCCGCTCGCTGGTCGATTACCTTCGAGCATGCTGTCGCGTTTCGTGCATATCGATGCGATTCATCGCTTCCGCGAGACCGGCAAGACGCTCGCCGAAGTGGCAGACATGCTGCTCGAAGCGGAAGCGATGCCGCCGGAAGGCCGTACCGCCCGCGAAGTGCATCGCCATATCGGCGACTTCACGCTATTCTGGACCGGCGTCTACCCCGGCCGATGCCGCCCGCGTCGGCGATGAAGAAGACCATTTCGTCGATTACTGCGAGCAGGGGAAGCGATCGTACTGGATTGCCAGCACCTTCGAGGACGAACCCTACCGAGAAGAATCCGCGGTATTACGCCGCCTCAGCGAGCAATTCGAACTCTGTGCGTTTGGCCTGGGCAAAGTCCGTCAGGAGTGGAAACATCCGTAGGCGACTTCACACGTTCAAACACAGACATGCGATAACGTCGACGCTTGTTAGCGTTCAATAACTTTTTCCGCGCAAGAAGACTCTCCGGTTCCGTTACTATTGCGGCCCTCGTTGGGCCAATCCGCTGGCGAGGGACCCCGGGAGGCGTACTTCTGGGGTTCCCTCTTTCATGCCGTCGAGGTTAGCCGCGACGCGCAGCGGAGCGCGGAATCGACCTCTCTCCCTCGGCATGGCCGCCAAGCGAAACGCTGAAGCGAAAAAAGCCCGCAACCTGCGTTGCGGGCCTCTCCGTTACTTCAATTCCACCGACCAATATGCCGCGTCGAGGAACGACTTCCACGACTGGTACTTGCGATGGGTAAGTTTCATGTTGAGCATTGGGCTTCGCTTCGGCTTCACCGGGTTGCGGATCAGCGTCATGTGGGCTTGCTTCGGCGTGCGGCCGCCCTTGCGGACGTTGCACGAGACGCAGGCGCACACGATGTTCTCCCAAGTGCTCGGACCGCCTTGGCTGCGAGGCAGCACGTGGTCGAGGCTCAGTTCGCTCGTCGGAAACTTCTTGCCGCAATACTGACATTGGTTGTTGTCGCGGGCGAAGATGTTTCGGCGGTTGAACTTCACCGTCTGCTTCGGCAGCTTTTCGTAGCCGACGAGGCGGATGACGCGCGGAGCCTGGATCTGCGAAGAGGCGGTGCGAACCCAGTCGTCCTCTTCCTCGCGGAAGTGGGCCGCCCGAAATTCGCTGACTTCGCGCCACGTCTGGAAATCGTAGGTCATGAATTGACCTTCCTCCATCGTGACGACTTCGGCCAAATCCTTGCATAGCAGACAGAATGCGCGGCGAACGGAGATGATGTGGACCGCCATGAACAGCTTGTTCAGCACCAGAACGCTTGCGTCCAGCGCCGATTCCGATCGGCCTATCATGGAACCCCCTATACCTGATGCGAGAAGCTGAAGCTGAGCGAGCCGAAAGCGATCGCTCATACACGTCTAGATGCGCCGCAACGCGGGCAGGTTCGAGGTCGAAGTCATCATAACCAAACGTCTGCGCGAAACGCAAGCAACCGCAAGAAATCTTCACCCGGTTCACACGAAACGCGCCACGCCCACTGCAATTCCATTGTGGGAGGCAATGTCAAGCGGCCAGTGTCGGAAGTTGCTTCAACCAGAGATGTGAACCCTCGCAAAATATGCTGCAAGGAATCATCGAAATCATCGAAACAAACGACCAACGCTCACAGATCGCCTTACGTCCTTCAGTCCGCCTCTATGCGTGATACCAGACGATTCCAGCAGGAGGCTCGCTGCCCCCGTTCCGCCCCGCGATGACCACGATGCTGGGCGTCCGTTGTGCGTTCATTCGAATCGGCACTCAGGCGGTGAATGTGCATCCGCAGGGGTAGGTTTTGCAAACGGCATTCCATTGGACTTCTTAGTCCTGCGTTCAGCTGTCCGTAGCACCGCGGAATCCGGGCCCGCCCGCGGCGACGTAGCCGTTGCTTTCGCCAGTCGCGGAGCCGCTGACCCAAAACGCGAACAGGCTCCCTTTCGCGACGCGGAATCGGAGGCGGATCGGCTGTCCGGCTAGTCTCGCAAGATGGGCCGCATTGTTCCACTGGCAGGCGATCTTAACGCCGTCGACGCGTATTGGCCGAAAGTTGGCGCGGGTAAATGGTTCGATCGGATTGCCGCGGGCGTCGATCGCTTCGACTTCCAGCGAACCTCGAGCAAAGTCGCCATTCACGAACAGGTGCGAGCCCCGGAAGCGAAGCGGCCTCGTGGTTAGCGTGCCCGATTCATCGGCGACCATGGAGGCGAAGCCATCGCGACGGAGCGTAGCGAGCGCCGTGACGCTTGTGCCCGATTGCGTGTTTCCGCGAATGCCGCTACGGCCGGAGACATAGAAATGCAACTTGTCGCGGACGATCAGGCACACGCCTCCCGCCGACTGGACATTGCCCCAGTTCCAATCGCCGAACCGCTCCGAAACCGGCAGAAACGCGATGCGGACGGGGCGATGCCAGTGATAACCATCACGTGAAAACCCGATGCACAGTTCATTCGGCTTCGCCCGATCGCGGGGTTGGCCTCGCCAAATGTCGAAAAGGCCGACCATCAGACTTTCATAGGCGACGCAATCGAGGTTGTAGAGCTGACACGGCGTCTTCAGGTCGTCGCGTATCGGATCGAGGCGGTCAGCGCCAACCCAGACGAGCGGTTGTCCCGCCTGCCATCCGATCCCCGCCGCGGCATCCGCATGCTCATGCCACCGCCGATATCGGCCCACTCGAACGTCGTGATCTCGGATGCCGAAGACCCATCGCTTGCGAAACGGATCGAAATGCACCGTGCTCCGATCACCGAGCGGCCCGCTCCGTCGACCCGGGCCCCAGAGGATGCCGTCGGGCGATTCATGCAGTTCGATCGCCCAGTTCGGTTTGTCGCGAACGACGCGAAACATCTTGAATCGCTTCTTCGCATCTTTTTCTTCGTGGTCGAGCCACACCGTGTTGGAATCACGGTAACCGTCATGCACGATATTCGTTCCCTGTACGACGTCGAGTTTCGGTTTTGTCCACGTTTCCCCATCGAGGGATTCGGCGTAGCAGACGGAGCGGACGTAACCGCCCATGTACCACATCTTGAATTTTTGGTCTTGAGGATCAAACCAAACGCCGTCGCTGAAGACCATCGCCGTCGGATTTTGGCCGGTCATCTCCCATTTTTCGTCAGGCCGAACGACTGGAGCCGGATCTCGATAGCGAGGGAGGTGATAAACGCGACGAAGATCAGTCTGCTCGATGAGAAAATCGTCCACGAAAAGCTGCCGACCGACGTCGACGGGAATTACGTCCGGCCGCTGACGCAGGTACGGCACTTCCATAGGCTCATAGTCGATCGCCCGCCTCGTCTGCGGCCAGTCTTTTGCTAGGCGTATGCCGTTATGGAGGACGATCTCGCCTTGCTGAGCAGAAGCAATGCCGTGGGATAGTCCAAGCCCGGCCAGCGATGCAGATGCGAGAAACGTTCGACGTTGCATGTTGCCTCCATCATCGCGTCAGAGCCGGAACGCCAGCGAGGGCTTCGCTACATCGTATAGCATGAAGCGACAACCTCGCTGGCGCTCGGACTCTGACTAACTGCGCAAATGTTCCAATGCCGTGACGCGGTCGCGTAGCTGCTTCACTTCGTCTTCCAACTCGTGAATCTTCTCCGCCTGCCAAACGAGGCGATCGAACTCGACGGCGGCTTCATCCACGGCGGCTTCCAGATCCTGTGGCTGCCAGGGCTTCTTCAAGAAGCGGAAGATATGGCCTTGGTTGATCGCAGCGATGATCGATTCCAGGTCCGCATAGCCGGTGAACAGCATGCGGATCGCCTGAGGGTAACCGCCGCGAATGCGCGAGAGCAGCTCCACGCCCGTAATTTTCGGCATCCGTTGATCGGTCATGATGATGTGGACATCGTTCGACTCCATGAGCTTGAGGCCTTCGTCCGCGTTCTTGGCTTTGAGCACCTTGTAGCGGCGGCGCAGCAGAGCCTCCACCGAATCGCAAACGTCGGGTTCGTCATCGACCACGAGCAGCGTGTATTTGCGTGCCGTCATGTCAGCATCCTCTCGGGGCGAATAGGCAGCCACAGGCGGAAGAGTGCACCCTGCCCCGGTTCCGATTCCACTTCGATCCGCCCGCCATGCGCGGACACGATTTGATGCGAGATCCACAGGCCCAACCCCGTCCCCTCGCCGACGTCTTTCGTCGTGAAGAAGGGATCGAAGATGTTGGTCAGGTCCTTCGATGGGATGCCAGGGCCGTTGTCGGAGATTTCGATGACCAGCCAGGGCGGCTCGCGGCGCGTCACGATGCGGATGACGCCGCCTTCGGTGCGATGCGATTCGACGGCCTGGAAGGCGTTGATGAGCAAGTTGAGCAGCACTTGGTTCAGTTGTGAAGAGACGCCGAACACACTGGGTTCCGGGTCGTGCTGCTGCTGGATTTCGATGCCGCTGCGCTTGAATCGACCTGCAAGTATTTCCAGAGTCGCGTCGATCAGCGACGGGATGCGCGTCTCGGTCATTTTCGGCGGATCGGTGCGGGCCATGCCACGGAGGCTATGCACGATGCGGCTCACGCGATCGACGCCGTCGCGCGTGCGGCTTAGGATTCGGCTGATGTTGTCGCGCAGGTAGTCGAGGTCGATCTCCTCCGCCTTCGCGTTCCATGCGGCCTGCATGTCGCTGGGCATGCGTTCCTTCGCGGCATGGATAATTTCGACGAGTTCCATGATGCCGTTGCCGTCGCGTTCCAACACGACGAGGTTATTGGCGATGAAGGCGAGCGGGTTGTTGATCTCATGCGCGACGCCCGCGGACAGAAGCCCGATCGACGCGAGCTTTTCGCTTTGGACCAGCGCGGAGCGGATCTTGTTGCGTTCGGTAAGATCGCGAAATGCGGCCAGCATCGGCGGAAACGCGCCCTGTCCCGACCGACCCAACAAGCTGAGCGAAACTTCGACTGGGAATTGCGTACCATCGCGGCGCACAGCGGATAGCTCCGCGGTATTGCCGACGAGGGTAGGGAGCAGCGATTTCAAATCCTGCACCAGCAATCCCGCAATCGGCTTTCCGATCGCTTCGGCCGCGGGCAGACCGAACATTCGCTCGGCCGCGGGATTGAAGAGCGTGATCCGGCCTGCTTCGTCGCTGAGCACGACGCCGTCGATGGTTGCTTCCGCAAGTTGGCGATAACGACGCTCGGAGGCGGCGAGATTTTCCTCCGCCTGTTTCTTCTCGGTCACATCCCAAAAAATCCCCTGCACGCCGACGATCTGCCCCTCGGCATCGTAAAGCGGCGTCTTGACCACCTGCACCCAGATGCTGGCCCCATCCGGCAACTGATGCATTTCGACCGTTTCATAGGTTTTCCCGGACTGCAAGATGATCTGATCATCCTGCACATACTGCGCAGCGAGGTCGGCGCGGAAGAGGTCGAAATCGGTCTTGCCGACGATCTGATCGCGCGTCCGCTGCAGCTTTTCGCACAGTCTCTGATTGGCGTATGTAATCACACCGCCGATGTTTTTACGGAAGATGCTCTGCGGCAGGCGTTCCACGAGCGATTGGTAGAGCGATTCCGAATCGCGCAACGCGGCCTCCGCCCGCTGCCTTTGGATGAACTGCCCGATCTGGCTCCCCATCGCGGACATCATGGCGTGCAGATCGCCGTCGATCGTCGGCTCGCTGTATGCGAAAAATTCGAGCACGCCGACCAATTCGCCATTTCCCCGCACCGGAAAGCCGACGGCCGCGGCGAATCCATGCTGTTTGGCGAGCGTGGGCCGATCGTAGCGGCGCGATTCGAGCGGCGGATAGACGTTGACGAAGGGCTGGTCGTCGGCCCACACCCTGCCGGCGGTATCGTCGCCGCGTTCGATCGCGATCCGCCGCGTGAGCGTGACGAGTTCCGGAATGTCCAACTCGGGCCGTTTGCAAATGCCCTGGCAATGCAGCACCTGCTCCGCCGGATCGAGCACCCAAAGAACGCCGACGTCGAAGCCCAGCCCGTTCGCGAGCGCTTCCAAGATTCCGTTCGCCGCCTGCTGAATGCTGCTGGACGAAGCGAGCGCTCGAGCGACTTCGTACTGTGCCGTGAGCCGACGTTGCGCCAGCTTTCCCTCGGTTATGTCGCGAGCAACGAGAACGGCGCCCTTAGCTCCGCCGCCGCTTTCGCGCAATGGACGCCCGGCCGCGCTGATCGGAACGAAACTCCCCGCCTTTTCATCGCGCACGCGCATTTCGACGTCATCGAATGTTTCGCCGCGAAGGCAGCGAGCCAGCGGATGCTCGGGCCACGGCTGGTCGCGATCCGGCAGAAAAAGCGGAAGGCTGCCGCGCGAATCAAGCGCGAACAACTTCTCGGCAGCCTCATTCGTGACGATCGGCTCGAGATCGCCGTTCACGACGAGGATCGCCTCCCCCATGTTTTCGAGGATCGACCGCAGCAATTGTCCCTGCTTGGTCCGCGTCTCCTCTGCCCGTTTCTTCTGGGTGACGTCGCGCATCACCGCGAGCACGGCGGGCTTTCCGTTCCACTCGATCGCCGAGCAATTCACGTCTGCATGAATGAAGCGGCCATCTTTGGTGCGATACGTCCCTTCGCAGCGCAGTCGGCCTTTCTCGCGTTGCTCGCGCCAGCGATCCTCAAAGCTCGCGGCGAAATCGGGACCGTCGATCTGCCGAGTGTTCATCTGCAGGAGTTCGTCGCGGCGATACCCCAGCCGACGACATGCGGCGGGGTTGGCATCGAGAATCGCGCCTTGGTCGTCGTGTACGAACACGCCGTCGTCGATCGCCTCGAAAAGGCGGTCCATCCAGCTTTCTGCTGACGCTTCGTCGAGTCGGGGGTTGGTGCGAGAAGAGGGCATCGCGGGTCCTAGCCGAGAAAGGAAGACCCATCCACGCGGTTCATCCGACGCCGCTGTACGTCGGCTCCGCAGTCCATTAAACTTAGGTGTACGCACTCGGCCTCGCAAGACATTTCGGGCACGCATTCGCCATGACTGACGCTCCGCCCCTCGCCGGACTCATCCAATCCGAGCACACGCACCTTTCGCTGCCAAGCGATCCGGGGATCGTGGAAGCGACTGCCGAATATCTCACCCGCCGCGCTGAGATGTGCGGAGCGTGCAGTCCGTCGCGTTCGACGAAACTGATGGTCGCCTTCGTCGAAGCCATCACCAATGCGATCGTGCACGGCAACCTCGAGCTTTCCTCAGAACTTAAGGAGCGAGGCGACGACGCCTTCGCCAAAGCCCTCGCATTGCGAGCTACGGATCCGGTGCTGTCGCAGAGAAAAGTCAATATCCAGGTGGACTACGACGGCACGACCTGCCGATGGACCATCACCGATGAGGGCCGCGGATTCGACGTCGAAAAGGCGCTGAAGCGGGCCGAGAGCGACGATCCGGAAGTGCTGCTCGCCAGCGGCCGCGGGCTCATCATCATGCGTTCGTTTCTCGACGACATCCGCTGGGATTGGGGCGGGCGCCGCGTGATCATGACGATCGAACGCGCGAACTCCACGGAGAAGCGGAGCGAGCCGAGGCTGACGTTGAATCACCCGATGCGCATCGCTCCTCTCAACGCCGACGGCTCTGTCGATTGGCATGCCGCTTACGAAGCCGTCGCCCGCAATCTTTCTTCCAGCGGCGTCGCTATCTTGCAGAATTCCTTGCGGCACGCCGCCCGCGTGCTCGTCGGCTTGCCCGTGCTAGGAAACTTTGTGTACGTGCCGGCTGAAGTTCGGCATGTGGAGAACATGTCGGGCGAGATGTTGCAGCTCGGTTGCCAATTCGATCTTTCGGAATGCGAGGAACAACATCGAAAAACGGACTCGGAACAAGCCCAGGCGGAAAGCGCAATCGACAACATGCTCGAATCGTTGTCGCACCAGTTTCCGGCGGTTGAGCGACGTTCCTATCGGCGCCTGCCGTTTTCTGAGCCGATCGAAGCCAGAACACCGTTGCTGCCAGCGCCGGTCAAAGCGTTCGCCCGTGATTTGTCCCGTGGCGGCGTGGCATTCGTAACCAGCAAAGCACTTTCGGGCGAAGTGACGCTTGTCTTCCGTCCCCGCACCGATGGCCCTTGCCTCGCGATCCGCTCGGAGGTAGTCCGGTGCACCAGCGTCACCGAAGGTCTCTTCGACATTGGCGCCCGCTTTTTAGGGCTGGCATAAGACCTTGCAGCCACAACACGCACGGAAGGAAACGCCATCAATGGCGTTCCCTTCCGCGCGTTATTCCATCGCGAGGACGGCGAGGTTAATAGCCCCGTTTCTTGTCCACGACGCAGAGCAGCGGTTCGCCGGCGACGAAGCGGCGGATATTTTCACGGTAGAGGCGCCACTGGCGATCGCGGGAGCCTTCGCTTTGGCCGCCGAGATGGGGCGTCAGGACGAGGTTAGGAGCCTTCCAAAGCGGGTGGTCGTCGGGGAGCGGTTCGGGGTCGGTCACGTCCAGGCCAGCGCCGGCAATCGTTCCATCCTTGAGGGCGGCGATCATGTCCTCCTGCTTCACCAAGCCACCGCGCGCGATGTTGATGAAGTAAGCGGATTTCTTCATCGTCGAAAACTGCTCGCTGCCGAACATGCCGCGCGTCTTCGGCGTGAGCGGGCAGGCAAGAACGACGACATCCGCCTCCGGCAGAAGGCTGGCCATCTTCGCGGGGCGATCGAGGCTGAAGACGAAGCTCGGGCGAACAAGCGTTTCATCCGGATCAATGGCCCGCACCTTCATGCCAAAAGCCTCGGCACGACGAGCGATCTGAGTGCCAATGCCGCCGAGTCCGACGAGAACCATTGTCTTGCCGTGCAGTTCCTTCGCTTGGGTTTTTCCAGCCGATTGCAGCGAGTTCCAGAAATCCTGAGTCGGGCGATTCTTCCGCACGTCGAGGCCGCGGGTGTGAGCGAGCAGCAGAGCAAGTGCGGAGTCCGCCACGTTCGGCCCATGGAGGCGTGCCAGGTTCGTCACCGTCACCTTGCTTTCGACGACTTCCGGCACCATCTCCTTGTCCACGCCCGCATGGGAGATTTGCACCCACTTTAGAGTGTTCCCCGCCTTGACGATCTCCGGCGAGCAAAACCCTACGACGGCATCCGCATCCTTCGCTTCCTTTGCCGCTTCCTCGGCGGTCTTGACGGGGACGAACAGGACATTCGGAGCGATGCGTTTCAGTTCCAGCAATTTGGACGGCATCAGTGCAGGGACGATGATGCGCTTCGGCGCCTTCCATCCCGCGTCCTTCTTCGTTGGCGACGGGCCTTCGTAGATGCCGAAATCCTCGACCAAGTCCCACGGCATCACTCGGCCGAGAAGCTCATCGTAGACGTGCTGGATGTTGTCCTTCCGTTCCTTGATGTCGAGTCCGGTCCATTCCTTCTGCCAAGGCATGTTCATCGAGGCGACGACGTCGTCGAACTCGAGCCCCTTGTCGATCCCCTTCCGCACCTGCTCGCGGAGTTCGACGAAGTAGCGCTGCTGCGTCTTGAACAGTTCCGGACCAGCCAAGGCGCCGTGTCCGGGGCAGACCATCTTCACGTCGAATTGCTGCATCCGATCGAGCACTCGGATCCAACTCGCGGAGTCGGAATGGCCCATGTAATTGAATGCACCATTCACGCACGCATCCCCGGTGCAAAGGATCTTGTGCTTCGGCAGATACATCACCGCGTCGCCCGCGGTGTGCGCATGTCCCAGAAAATGGAACTCGACGCGCTGCTTGCCGTCGTCGATCACCAGTTTTTCGTCGAACGATATATCCGGCACTTTCAGCTTGCTGGCAGCCACATCCTTACGCCCATTCGGTCCCTGGCCTTCTTTCTTGAACTCCTCCGGACCATTGACTCGCAGAAGCCGAGTGCAATTCGATTGGGCTACGATCTGCGCCCCCGCCTTCACCCACACGGCGTTGCCGTAGGCATGATCGCCATGATGGTGGGAATCGAGCACATAGCGAACAGGCTTGTCCGTGGTTTTCTTGATGGCGTCGAGAACATCGCCCGCTTCCTTTGGAAAGTTCGCATCGTAGACGACCACATACTCCTCGAAGACGACCCAGATGTTGTTGCTGCCGCCGAAGGGAATGGTCTTGTCGGTGGCGCTGATCGAGGAATAGCGGAAGAACACGCCCGGCGCGATCTCGCGCACCTCGTTGAACTTCATCGGAGAAAAATCTTGCGCCCAGGTTGGACAGGCGCACACCAACAATGCGATCGCGGCGAGAAAACGGAACATTTCCAACTCCACGGTTGTGCAGGGATCGGAACGAATGTACCGAGCAATTGGACGGAATGAAAGGGGTTCCTTCGCCTGCAAAGAGGGATTTCACCCTCATCGCAACTCGAACCGCTGAGTTTCGGATTTGAGGGGCCCGACGTTCGTCGAGTTCGCAATTTCGTGTCCTATAGTTGGCATGCAACCCCCGCCCCACGGCTTGCGAATAGGACGCGCCCCCCATGTTCCTCACGCTGTTTCGAAAAGTGCTTGGCCCCGCGGAATCTCGAGCGACCAAATCGGTTTTCGGCAAAGCAATGGCGAAGATCGCGCATCTCCCCTCGCTGCCCGACACTTCTACTCGAGCGATGGCGCTCGCTAATGACCCAGGTGCGTCACTCGCGGACTTCTCGAATCTGATCAAGCGAGATGGGGCGATCGCCACCGCAACCCTGAAGCTCGCCAACAGCCCGCTTTATCGAGTCGGCAAGCCCGTGGAGGAACTGCACCAAGCAGTCCTACGATTGGGCCTCCGCACTTGCAGCGATCTCGTCACCAGCATCGGCATGCGAGGCCTGTTCCGCAACGCCAAGCGCGAAACACTGGAGCGATGCGAACTGCTTTGGCGGCATTCATTCTTCACCGCCAGTATGTCCACGCAACTCAATGTGGCGCTTAAGCTTGCTGACAGGGGAAGAATTCGCGGCCTACTTCACGATCTCGGTCGATTCATGATCGCTTTGGTTGTGCCGAATGGGCCGATGCCGGCGATCCGCTCGATTTCAATGAAGACGAACATCGGATGGCTCAGGAAGAGAAAGTTCTGGGCACCAATCACTGCGCACTCGGCTTCCGCTACTGCCAACTCAACAGCCTGCCTCCATCCGTTGCTCTTTGCAACCTCATGCATCATGAGCCGAGCGAAGCCGCCAAGCAGGGGCGAGAAGGTCACCAGTTGGTCGCTTTGATTTCGGCAGCGGACCACATTGCGAACTACGTGCATCGCACCCACCGCATCAAAGACTATGATGCGACTTTGAACGAAGGATTGTCGCTGCTGACGTGCGGCGACCGTCAGCGATGGTCGGCGCTCGCCGACAAATTGCCGATACTCGCCAAGGCCGCACTCCGCGCGACGCGTGAAGTGCTCAAGACGAACGCGATTTGACGACTACGCACCGCATCCCACGCCGACTTCAGCGAGAAATGGTTCTAACGTTTCGCCGCGAGCGTTCTCGTCCTCAGTCGGACATTTGTGCGTCGGACTGCCACTGAGCGGCGACCAGCTAGTCGGATCGCTGGCGGGGAACGACCCGTCGCCGGCGTCCGCCACCACATCCTCCGGCTCGAATCGCGGGGCCGGCTTCTTTTCCTCGACGATCACTGTCGCGGCTTCGCACATGCATGGATAGCCGGCCGGACCGAACGCAAGACATTCGTACGCCAGAATCGACTTCGCAGGAGAGCATGGATGCGCTCCGCCGTAACGCGTCGATTCGGAGGTAAATAGCAGCTTCTCATTCGCGGCAGGTGGATCGATCGCTTGAGATCTGTCCGAAAGATTGAAGAGGATTCGCACGGTCTTCCCCAACGCATTCGGCCCCCCGCCGCGGACGACTTCGAGCAATAGGCCTGTTCCCTCGGCAAGCCAGCGCACGTGAGCAGGTGTCGCATCGGACAACGCGTGCCATTCGCGTCGCGCGGCCAAGAGGTCCGCATGCAGCTTTCGCATGCCGTCGCGAAGCGTTCCTTCCGGCCAACTCCAACTCAGCTTCGCGGAAAGGAACACGTCGGGACTGTTCGGGTCCGGCACCTGCCCGCTTCCCGCAAAGTCGGCGAACTCCCGCTTACGCCCCTCACGCACGGCCTGGATCAACTCCGGATTTTCAAACGAACAAAAGAAGGGGAACGGCGCCTCTTCGCCGTATTCCTCGCCCATGAACAGCAACGGGATGTACGGAGAAAACAGCAACAAGCTGGTGGCCAAGCGTTGCTTCGCTGGATTTTTCAGCAGCGTGTTGAGCCGCTCGCCGGTCGCGCGATTGCCGACTTGATCATGGTTCTGAATGCAGACCACGAAGCGGTCCGAATCGAGCCCTTCCGGGGCCGCACCATGCTTGCGGCCGCGAAACGGGCTGTAGGTGGAAGCATAAACATATGGCGTCCGCATCGCGTCGCCGATATGGCGATGTTCGCCGAAATCGGCGTAGTAGCCGTCTTTTTCGCCGGTGAGAAACGCGTGCACGGCATGGTGAAAGTCGTCCGCCCACGCTGCGTCGAGCCCGCATCCGCCCGCTTTCGGATCGTACATCAAACGCGGGTCGTTGAGGTCGCTTTCGGCAATGATGTGAATGCGGCGATGCGTCTTCTTCTCGACTTCGCGAGCAACATCCTTAATCGCTTTCAGAATGTGGCAGGCGCCGAAATCATAGATCGCATGGACGGCGTCGAGTCGCAGCCCGTCGAGGTGGTACTCCTCAAGCCACATGCGGACGTTGTCGAGGATGTACTCGCGAACGCCGTCCGATCCGCTGCCGTCGTAATTGACTGCGGTTCCCCAAGGCGTCTTATAGCGATCGGTGAAATAAGGGCCGAATTCGTTCAGGTAGTTGCCTTCGGGGCCGAAGTGGTTGTAGACAACGTCAAGGATGCATGCGAGGCCGACGTCGTGGCAGGCATCGACAAGTTTCTGCAATCCATGCGGCCCGCCGTAGCTGTTCTGCACGGCATACGGATGAACGCCGTCATAACCCCAGTTGCGGGCGCCAGGGAATTGTGCGACCGGCATGATTTCGATCGCGGTGATGCCGAGTTGCTTCAGCGATTCCAGGCGAGGGATGATGTCCTCGAAGGTACCGGCTGGGGTGAAGGTGCCGACATGCAATTCGTAGACGACGAGGTCGCGCCGCGGGACGCCGCGCCATTCGTTGTCGGTCCAGGGGAACAAGTCGGGAAAAATGACCGCCGACGGCTTATGCACGCCGTCGGGTTGATGCATCGAGCAGGGGTCGGGCCGATCGCTACCGCCGTCGAGACGAAGGCTGTAGCGAGTGCCCTCGTCGAGGTCCCCCTCTTCGTGTCGAAAATACCCCAGCACTTCGCGCGTCATGGCGATGATGCGGGGTCCTTCGTCTTCGTGCAGAACCAGTTGTGCCTCTTCGGCTTTCGGCGCCCAGACGCGAAAAAGGACGCGCCAGTCCGGCAAACGGATGGCGCCGCACCGGCGAATGGGTTTAGGTGTGTCGGAAGGGACAGGTGACGAGGGCATCGTGCTGATTTGCATGGGATAGCGCTCTCGGACAAGGGGGATGTCGAGATCACGTTTCCGTCAACCCGGCAAACGCCATACCAACGGATTCAACGGTTAGCCGCGACGCGCAGCGGAGCGCGGACTGCTTGCCATGCGATCACGCGTCTTCAAATGCACGCTCCACTACGCGTCGCGGCTAACCTCGCAATCCGCGGCGGCGTTTGATTCGTCTCAGTGGATGAAACGTGTTCCCGCGGATGCAAGGAGACCGGACATGCAGCGTTCTCGCCAATTCGCCTTAGCCCTCAGCCTCTCGCTCGTTGCCGTTTTGCCGCTTCGGGCCCAGGAAAAGAAGGCCGATGCTCCCAAGAATGACGATCGGCCCAGCGTCGAAGTCGTCTTCTGCCTGGACACCACGGGCAGCATGGGCGGGCTCATCAATGCCGCCAAGCAGAAGATTTGGACCATCAGCAACCAAATCGCCTCCGGCAAACCGACGCCGCGAGTGAAGGTCGGCCTCGTCGCTTACCGCGATCGCACCGATGCCTACGTCACTAAAATCACCGACCTGACCGAAGACCTCGACGGCATCTACACGACGTTGATGGAATTCAAGGCGCAAGGCGGCGGCGATTTTCCCGAAAGCGTCAATCAGGCGCTGAACGAATCGGTCACCAAGATTTCGTGGAGCAAGGACTCCAAGACGCTTCGAATGATCTTTCTCGTCGGCGACGCTCCGCCGCACATGGATTATCCGGACGACGTGAAATACCCCGAGACCTGCAAGCTCGCCGCCGAAAAGGCGATCATCATCAACACCATCCAGTGCGGCAATCATCCGGAAACGAAGAAGCACTGGGAAACGATCTGCAAGAGCGCCGAAGGCAGCTACGTCCAGATCGATCAAGGCGGCGGCCCCGTCGTTGCGGTGGCCACGCCGTTCGATGCGGACCTCGCGAAGATCAACTCCGAAATCTCCGCGAAGACGCTCGTCTACGGCGACCGCAACGCGCAGATGGCGGGCGAGCAGAAGAAAGCCGCGAACGGCGCCTTGGCTCCGACCGCTGCCGCCGAGCGTGCTGCATTCCTCGGACGCGACGGAGCCGCTGCGACCTATGACTTGCTCCGCAACCTGGACGAAGGCAAAGTGAAGCTCGACCAACTCAAGAAAGACGAGCTTCCGCCGGAATTGCAAAAGCTGAATGCCGAGGAACAGAAGGAATATCTCGGCAATCTCCGCCGCCAACGCGAGGAACTGAGCACGAAGGCGACGGTCCTCAACCGCAAACGAGCCGAGTTCTTGGCCCAGAAGGAAAAGGAAGCCGCGAACACTCGAGCGAAGGACAGCTTCGACAATCAAGTGCTACGCATCCTGCAAACGCAGGCAGGCCGGCAGAACATTCGGTACGAAGGCGTGATTGAGGAGAAGAAATAGCCTGAGAGAATTGACGAATAACGACTCCGATTCGCCGGCCTTTGCGAAAATCAGGGGCTGGCGATTTTTGTCTTGCGTGATTCGTCATTTGCGAAAGACAAGCCTATCTTGACTCGGTCCGCCATCCACGAAAGGACCGGTCCCATGCTCCCGACGCGAAAGCTCGGCAAATCGAATCTCGACGTCACCGCTCTCTCCATCGGCTGTGCCCCCTTGGGCAATATGCCGGCGGTGTTTCAATATGAAGTGGCGGAATCTCAGGCGCTCGACGTCGTCCGGGCGGCGTTCTCCTCGCCGATCAACTTCATCGACACCGCGGCGTCCTACGGCGACGGCGAAAGCGAACGACGCATCGGACTGGTCCTCCGCGAAATGAAGGGCGTGCCGAAAGGGTACGTGCTGGCCAGCAAGGCGGACCGCGACCTGAAGACGAACGATTTCAGCGGCGATCAGATGAAGCGTTCAGTCGAGCGTTCGCTGAAGTTGCTCGGCATCGACCGCATCCAGCTCATGCACCTGCATGACCCCGAATGGGCGCCCTTCGAGCAAATCACGGCCAAGGGCGGAGCGGCTCGAAGTGCTCGTCAAGCTGCACGAGCAAGGCGTCATCGAGCATCTCGGCCTCGGCGGCGGCCCGATCGATCTCATGATGCGCTATGTGGAAACCGACGCCTTCGAGGCGATCATCACCCACAACCGCTACACGCTGCTGAACCGATCGGCCGAGCCATTGCTCGCGCTCTCCGCGAAAAGGGACTCGGCATCATCAACGCGGCCCCCTACGGCAGCGGCGTGCTCGCCAAGGTCCGGACAATTATCCGCGCTTCTGCTACCAGGAAATCGGCGGCCAGATGCTGGATCGCATCCGCCAAATGGACGCGGTCTGCAAGAAGCACAACGTCCCGCTCGGAGCCGCCGCGTTGCAATTCTCGACACGCGATCCGCGCATTCATTCGACGATCGTCGGCTTCAGCAAGGTGGAACGCATCCAGCAAACCATCGATTGGCTGAACTGGAAGATCCCCGCCGAGATTTGGGCGGACCTGGATGCGGTGGGATACGACAACGAGGATCCGGAAACCAATCGCTGGAAATAGGCGTCACGCCGGTTAGCCGCGACTCGCAGCGGAGCGCGGACTCGATCCCATGCTATCGCATCGGGTCCAGTCCGCGCTCCGCGCCGTCGCGGCTAACCAATCTCGCTACTTGGTCGCCGGCCCGAGATCCTGGCGAACCGAAGTGCTGACGCTGCCCGACACCGCGGTCTGCGAAGGATTGTCGCGTCGAGCCCATGGCAGGATCGACGAATTCCACCCGCTCACCGGCAATACGCCTGTCGAATTCGGAGCTGCCGGGACCGGTTGCTTGGCGGAAGTCGTGGGAGTCGTCGCCTTTGCCGTCGAAGGCGTGGCAGTCGGCACTTGAGGCCGGTATCCGTCGAGCGGATAAATGCCTTCCGGCGTCAGCACCCCAGCGGCCTGCACTTTCGCCACGGGCACCGGAACCACCTGCACGTAGGGTTGCGGAACGTAATACACCATCGGCTGCGGAGCGACCCAGGTCATGGGGCGCACCGGCATTGCGTACGGATAGAGCGCGGGGGCCATCACGGGATACTGAGCGAGTGCAGGCGCTGCCGATAGCGCAAGGCCTGCGATCGAAGCGGCTAAATGTTTCATCGGGGATTCCTTTCCCAAGCGCGGCACCGCGAACCGCCCTCGTCTCAACTTCCCTGTCGAGCCAAGCGGTCGCGCTTCCAGCATCGCTCATCGACCAAGAAGAGGAACGTACTTTGCGCCACGTCATCGCCGCGTCGCGATTTCGAGCTCGCGGACGCAAACTCGTCGCAGCATTCCGATCGTATCGCACGTGACGATTATTCGGGACGCATCCGGCTTCGGCCCTATCGCCGCGGAGAGTATGAAGATCACTCTCGCTCTGGCCGATGCGTGCGCACTCTGTTAATCTCCCCGGTGAGTTTTCTCTCCACAGGTTCGGAGCCACGCCATGACGCGCTTCGCGATCGGAACGCTGCTTATGACTCTCGCCGCATCACTTTCCCATGCCGATGTCGAAGGCCCCACTCCGTTCGGCAAAACGCCGGACGGCGAAGCTCAGGTCTACACGCTGAAGAACGCTTCAGGCGCGTATGTGAAAATCTCCACGCTTGGCGCCACGCTTGTGGACATCGTCGTGCCGGATAAGGACGGCAAGCTCGGCAGCGTCGTCCTCGGATTCGATTCGGCCGAGGGCTATCTTTCCGATGCGAACCAGTATTTCGGTTGCACCACGGGCCGTTACGCGAATCGCATCGGCAAAGGCAAGTTCAAGATCGACGGCAAGGAATATCAACTCGCGACCAACAACGGCCCCAATCACCTCCACGGCGGCGTGAAGCGTAGCCTCGATAAAGTCCTTTGGAAAGCCTCCCCCATCGGCGGTTCGCAACTGATGATGGCCTACTCCAGCCCGGACGGCGAGGAAGGATACCCGGGCAAGCTCGACATCACGGTCATGTTCAACTGGAGCGACAAGAACGCGCTCACCATCGAATATGCCGCGAAAACGGACAAGGCGACGCCCGTCAATCTCACGAACCACAGCTACTTCAATCTCAGCGGGCCCGGATCGAAGACGGTCCTCGACCACAAGCTCCTGGTGAATGCCGACAAATTCATTCCGACGGACGACACGTTGATCCCGACGGGTCAATCGAAGTCGGTGCAAGGCACGCCGCTCGACCTCCGCAAAATGACCCGCCTCGGCGACGGCATCGACGAACTCGCCAAGACGCCGAACATCGGCTACGACCACACGCTTATCGTCAACCAAAAGAAGGCCGGCGTGCTGACCTTAGCCGCGAAACTCGTCGATCCCGCCTCGGGCCGCTCGCTGACGGTATCGTCCGATCAACCGGGCATTCAGGTCTACACGGGGAATTTCCTGAAGGGGCAAAAAGGGGCGGGCGGGCTCACCTATCCGCAACGTAGTGCCGTCTGCCTCGAAACGCATCTTGCGCCGGATGCCGTCAATCAACCGATCTTGGGCGACGGCATCCTGAAGCCGGGCGAGACGTACAAGCACGTGTGCATCTACGACTTCGGTGTCGAAAAGTAGAAAACATGTTTAGCGGGGAGCCGAAGGCGACGCAGCAAGGTCGCCTACGGCTCCCCGCTAAACGCTTCCCTTCATGTATCGTTCGCGTTTGGCGGGCGTCATTTTTTCGATCGCATAGCGCAACATCGTCCGCGGCATCGCGCGACAACGTTCGACGAGAAACGCATCGAGCGCTGATTCGCCCCGCTTCCCCACTTCTCGCAGCATCCATCCCACTGCCTTGTGCATCAAATCGTCGCGGTCGCCAAGCAGCTTGGCGGCGAGGCGGAGGATGTCGTCGAAATCGTTTTGCCGAATGAAGTGATAGGTGGCGAGGACCGCGATCCGCCGCGTCCAAAGCCGCGGAGATTTCGCCCAGGTCGTCAGGATGCGGCGATCGTGGTCCACCAGCCAACCGCCGACGATCTGCGGCGCTGACGTATCGACCAAATCCCAATTATTGATGTGGTCGAAGCGGCGAACGTAAAGATCGTAGATGCTTTTCCGAACCGCTTCGTCGCCGCGATCGAACTGGTAAACGAGGAGCAGTAGCGCCGCGAGACGGTCCTCGTGCCAAGGCGATTGCAGAACCTGGTCGATCTCCGCGAGCGGCATCGAGCGGAACGCACGAATCGTTTGCCGCACGACTGGCACCGAAATGCCGCGGAACTGGTCCCCTTCGCCATATTCGCCCGGGCCACACTTAAAGAAACGAGCGACGGCCTTCGCCCGTTCGGCGTCGGCCATCGCTTCGAGTTTCCCGATTAGTTCAGCGGCGGTCATGTCTTCTGTCTTTCGTGGCGACAAGTTTTTTAACTTGTCGGATTTGGTTCCTAAGAGAAAATCCGACAAGTTAGATAAACTTGTCGCCACGAAAACATACCTAGCTCATGATCTTGCGGATCGGCTCGGCCCCTTCGACGCCGACGAGTTTCTGATCCAGGCCGCCGTAGAAGTAGCTGAGGCGGTCTGGGTCGAGGCCCATGAGGTGCAGAATCGTCGAGTGCAGGTGCTTTACGTGGAAGCGATCGGTGACGGCGGCGGCGCTGAGTTCGTCGGTTTCGCCGACGACGGTTCCGCCCTTGATGCCGCCGCCCGCGCACCACATCGTGAAGCCGTAGGCGTTGTGATCGCGGCCAGTACCCGCTGCGTATTCCGCCGTCGGTTGTCGGCCGAACTCGCCGCCCCAGACGACGAGCGTGTCTTCCAGCAAGCCGCGCCGCTTCAGATCCTTCAGCAACCCTGCGATTGGCTTATCGGTGCGGCCCGCGTGATACGAGTGGTTGCGAACGAGGTCGCCATGCGCATCCCAGTTCGCGTCGTTGTGGTTGCCGCCCGAATAAATCTGGATGAACCGCACGCCTCGTTCGACCATGCGCCGAGCGAGGAGGCATTTGCGGGCGAAATCTTCCGTTGTGGGATTATCGAGCCCGTAGAGAGTTTTCGTTTCCTGCGTCTCCTGATTCAGATCGACCGCCTCGGGCGCGGAAGTCTGCATGCTGAACGCCATCTCGTAGCTGGCAATGCGGGCCGCGAGGTTGCTGTTGTCCGCGCGAGGCCGCTGATGCGACTGGTTGAATTCGTTGAGCGTGTCGAGGAAACGCCGTTGGGCGTTTTCCGTCATGCCGGCGGGGCGTTGAAGATCGAGCACCGGATTGGCGCCGCCGCGTAGCATGACGCCCTGATACGTCGCCGGCATGTAGCCGCTCGACCAATTCTTGGCGCCGGAGATCGGCCCTCCCGTCGGATCGAGCATGACGACGAAACCGGGCAAGTTCTCATTGACCGAACCGAGGCCGTAATTGACCCACGAGCCGAGGCATGGGCTGCCCGACAGGATTTTGCCGGTGTTCATCTGCAGCATCGCGGAGCCGTGGATCGGCGAATCGGCGGTCATCGAATGGATGAACGCCATGTCGTCCACGCAGGTCGCGAGATGCGGGAAGAGCGAGGAGACATGCTTGCCCGATTGGCCATACTGGCGGAAGTTCCACTTCGGACCGACGACGCGGCCCTGGTTGCGATGCCCGCCCCGGCCGAAGGTGCGGACAGGAATCGTCTTGCCGTCGAGTTCATAGAGCTTCGGCTTGTACTCGAAGGTATCGACCTGGCTTGGCCCGCCGTACATGAACAGAAAAATCACCGACTTCGCCTTCGCGGGGAAATGCGGCTCCTTGGGCGCCAGCGGATTCGCGCGCACGACGCCCGCATCGGCTCGCGAGGAAAAGAACCCGTCGCGCGAGAGCAAATCGAGCATGCCGAGCCCGGTGAACCCGGCCCCCGCCTGCCAAAGAAACTCGCGCCGCGTACGTCCGCAGAAGGTATTTGCCGGTTTCATGCTGCATCCCCGTTTAGCCGCCGCTCTCGGAGCGGCGCGGACAGGTTCTATCGACTCGTAACGAATTTCCACCGTTGAGCGGGCAGGCCCTCCTTGACCGGATTCCGCTCCACATATTCGATCGCTCGCGCGATATCCTCATCGCATTCCAGATAGACTTTCCAGCAGCGCCGCGCCCATGGCGTCGGCAATGTTCCATCCTCTGCCGCAAATGCCGCCAGCGGATGAAGGCCTTCCTCACGCAGCCTCTTGCTCGCTTCCGATTTGAACATTCGCACCATCGTCTCGGCTTTGTAATCGCATCGCCCGAGCACCAAATGCATGTGTTCCGGAAGAATGCTGCAAGCGGCCACAACGATTCAAGGTCCTGACTCGCGGCGCCGATCGCCTGTCCGACAGCCCGAGCCTGCACTCCGGTGAATGTCACGGCCGGATATTTCAAAGTCTCTTTCGCGGCGATTCGAGCGGCTCGATCATGCGACCTCGCGGCGACGGAAGATCGACTTTCCGTTTTGGTTGCTCTGCCTCCGAATCGAAGCAATTCCCATGCAGCGACGAATTCCGACCATGATCCACGCGGGTCGTTCGGTAGCCAGAATCCGTAGGCGCCGAAAATCACATGGTAGGCTTGAACCGCCATGCCGATCGACCTCATGGTCCCGGGAACCTGTCCGCGCCGCTCCGAGAGCGGCGGCTAAACGGTCGTCAGTCGAGATAGACGAATTCATTCAGGTTCAACGCCATCAGGCAAAAGTATCGCATCGACGCGTCTGCCGACACGCCGTCGTTGCGGAGCCCGCGGACCAGGTCGACGGCTCGTCGTACTTCGGCATCCGTCGGCGTGCGTTGCGTGGTCAAGTCCAGGCCACGGCGGATTTGGTCTTCCAGTTTCTCGCCTGCGTCCTTCCGCAACCGAGCCGCGAGAGCGTCGGCTTGGCGTTGGGCGAACTCGCTGTTGAGCAGCAGCAATGCTTGCGTCGGCTGCGTCGAAGCGAAGCGCGTCGCGGTCGGGCGATCCGGTTCCGCGAGATCGAACGCTTCAAGCACCGGCAGCAGCAGCGAACGCTTCACATGCACATACACGCTGCGACGATTCTGCTCCTCGATCGACGAAGTCGGCCAACCGCGTCCCGGGACCGACTGACCCGCGAGCACTTCCTTCGGAATCTCCGGGTAGATCGGTTGGCCATACATCTTAGGATTGAGGTTGCCGCTGATGGCGAGGATCGAATCGCGAATCTCCTCGGCCGAGAGACGCCGCATGTCGAATCGCCAGAAGAGGTCGTTGGTCGGATCGGCCTTGATCGCTTCCTCGTTGCCGCGCGACGACATTTGGAACGTGTTGGAGAGCATGATCTGCTTGAGCATTTTTTTGATGCTCCAACCTTGCTCCGTGAACTCCGCCGCAAGCCAATCGAGTAATTCCGGATGCGTGGGCCGATCGCCCTGGAATCCGAAGTTGCTCGTCGAGCGGACGATGCCTCGGCCGAACTGATTCTGCCAAAGGCGGTTGACCATGACGCGTGCGGTCAGGGAATTTTCCTTGGACGCGATCCACGTCGCAAGTTGCGTGCGGCGTCCCGAAGTTTTCGGCGTCGGCGACACATCGGGTAGCTTCAGGGAGGCAAGCGTCAGCACCTCGGGGATTCCGGGCTCGACCTTGGCGCCCTTGGAAGTCGGATTGCCACGCAAAAAGACGAACGCTTCCGGCGTCTTCTGCCCCGGCTCGGTCACGACGAGCGCTTTCTCGCCGGCCGCCTTGATTTCGGGGTTCTTCAGCGTTTCGAGTTCCTTCTTGAGCCGCTGATACTCCTCGAATTTCGCTTTGCCGAGGACAGCAGCGCCTTCCTTCTTCAGGCCGCCGAGGAAATCGCCGGAGGCGTTCTTTTCAGTCGGCGGGGCGGTCAGCAGGCGTCGCTCGAAGCCGGGGCCGGACCATGCGGAGAAGAGACCGAAGCCGAAAATGTTCTGGAAGTACTCGAGGCGAATCGGCACTCGACCCGCCGCGAGTTCCACCTTGGCGGACTTCTCTTTGCCGACGCCGTGAATGCCGTCGTATTCGAGCAGCTTCTTGCCGTTGACCAGCAGACGCGAGCCGTCGTCCGAGTCGAGGAAAAATTCGTAGGTACCGTTTTCGGGGACGAGGAGCGTTCCCTCGAAGACGAACCCGATTTCCTCGTTGCGAGTGCGCGGCGAAATATCGAAGAAGCCCTGGGCGAGTTTGCCTTCGTCTTCATGCTTGATGCCGTCGAACTCCGGCAGCTTCTGCCACGCTCCGCGATAGAAGCGAAATCTCACGTCGTCCATGCTCGCCTTCGCGACGACCGCACTCCCCTTCTTCGCCCTGGCGACTTCGAACTCCCGTTCGATCAGGAGAATCTTCCGTTGCACTTCGTTTCGCCGGCGTTCCATCTCGGCAATGCGGACTGCGAGGTCCGCCTTCGCGGACTCGTTGGCGAAGATCGCGACCTCATCCGTCGGCCCGCCGTTGCGGAAGTGGTTGATGTTCTGGAAGAACGCAAGGAACCTGTAGTAGTCCTTGTGCTGAATCGGATCGATCTTGTGCTCATGGCATCTCGCGCAATCGAGCGTGAGGCCCAGCATCGTTTGGCTTACCGTCGTCAGAATGTCGTCGAGCCCGTCATAGCGAGATTGCAGCGGATCGCTGGGCTCATCGTCCCAGATGCCGAGGCGATAGAAACCGGTTGCGATCATCTGATCCGAGTTCGCGTTCGGCATCTCGTCGCCGGCGAGTTGCTCCTTGAGAAACACGTCATACGGCTTGTCGCTGTTCAGCGAGCGGATCACATAGTCGCGATAGCGCCACACGTGCGGCTTCGGGTTATCGCGCTCGTAGCTATTGGTTTCCGCGTAGCGAACGAGATCGAGCCAATGGCGAGCCCACTTTTCGCCGAAGCGAGGCGAATCGAGCAGCTTGTCGATCAGCTTCGGATACGCATCGGCCGCCTTGTCGTTGACGAACGCCTGCACCTCTTCAGGCGTCGGCGGCAGGCCAGTCACGTTGTAATACGCTCGGCGAATCAACTCCTGCTTGCTCGCGGCAGCGTTCGGCTTCAGCCCCTTCGCTTCGAGCTTGGAGAGGACGAACGCGTCGATCGGATTCTTCACCCATTCCGATTGACGCACCTGCGGCACCGCGGGGCGTTTCACGGGGACGAACGACCAGAACGCGCGGTCCTTCTCGGTGATCTCCTTATCGCCACCCTTCTTCTTGGCGATCGGCGATTTTTCGTCGCCTGGCCAAGGGGCCCCCATTTTGATCCATGCAGCGAGGTCGGCGATTTTTTGATTCGAGAGCTTGCTGTCCTGCGGCATCTTCAGTTCAGGGTCTTCATGCCGAACCGCCTTCATGAGCAGGCTCTTCTCCGGCTCGCCCAGAACGATCGCGGGGCCGATCTCGCCGCCTTCAAGAGGTGGCTGCGTCCATCGACGCGGAGTCCGCCGCGCTGTTTCTTTTCGGAGTGGCACTTTAGCACGACTCGACTAACACAGGCCAGAATCTTGCTCTCGAAGAACTGAACCGCTTCGGGAGTTAGCTTCTTTTCCTGAGCCGAGGCCACGAAAGGCACAGCCAAGAGGAATGAAACGGAAACGACGAGACGCCCTGGGAGTGAACGCATCGCGGCATATCCAAGCGGGGAGACGGATCGAAGGCAGGCAGCAGACTCGGAACTGCATTCTACGGTGGACCGAAGCCCACCAATTTATTTTCAGTTCCTAATTAAGTCAACCCCACCAGTATATCAAGACACGAGTTGAGGCGAAAGAGGCGGAGCGAAGAAATCGTTACCGCATCAGCAACGAATGGAACCGCTTCAGGATTTTTTCCGACAAAACGCGTGCCATGCTTCGGCGGCCCGCCCCCCACCGGGGGCTTCACAGATTCTGCTGCCACCGACGAAGCATGCCAACCGACCGAAAGCGTGACCAGGGTTCGGCAACGCCGCGTTTCCCGAAGGGAGAATTGCCTGTTGAAAGCAAAAAACGCCCCACGTCGAAGCGGTGGCGTTTCTGTGTGTTGCTATCTTGGCGACAAGCTTATCTAACTTGTCGGATCTTTGATTAGAGCCAAATCCGACAAGTTAATAAACTGGTCGCCACGAGAATCGGGTTACTGCTTGGGGATGTAGTTGAGCGTGTAGTATGCGTCGGCGTGTAGGAGGCCCGCGCCTTCGGCGGAGCGGACTCCGCTGCTGACGAGATGGTGCACATTTCCCGGCACCAGGCCATCGACGGTCAGGCGAACCGTCTTGTCGTTGACCACTTCCACCTTCGTGATCGTTGGCGTCGAGTGATCCACTTCGGGGCTGCCGTAATCCGCCTGGTAGATGTAGGTCCAGCTCTTCATTGCATACGACTTCAGATCGCCGGCCGTCTTCGGGTCGATCGGCTTCGTGAAGGTAAGTTCGAAGCCGTCCGGTTTCGCACGCATCTCATGGATCTCGAAGGGCACCTTGCCGGTCCAGGCGATGCGATCGAGCGAGAAGTTTCGGCCACCCACGGTGCGCGAACCCCAGCCGCGATTCGTGCCGCCGGCGAACAGCGATCCGTCCGGAGCGAAGCGAACCGGGACGATGCCGCACGACATGCCTTCGCGGAATGGGAAGAGGGCGCCCTGGTATTTGCCGTCAACCTTTTCGAGGAAGACGCGCATGATCGTTGAATGCGATTGCTCGCCGACGAAGAGCTGCTTCGAGAACGGCCCGAACTTACCGCCCGAAAGATCGCAGTCGAGGCCCGAGGTCAGTTTCCCATCTTTTGATAGGGGAACATGATGCAGGTGTAAAATTGCGGAATCTTCTTCGCTTCGATCATCTGCCGCGATTTGGTCTTGGGACGACGGGGCTTCGCCGAGGTATTGAGCGGCGGGATCCTTGTACCATTTGAAGCTGTCCGGATGACCGACGAAGCCGCCGACGGTGATGCACTTGAGGCCGCAGGTTCCGTTCCAGGGGCCCTGATTGTCGGTGTAGAACACGTCTCCTTCGGCATTGAATCCGATGCCGCCGGGTGAGCGGACACCGCTGGTAGTCGGGACGAATTTGCCGTCCGGCGTTACCTTGCCAGCCCAACCGCGGAACTTGCTGCTCGAATTAAACGAGCCGGTGAGGCAGAGGGTGAACCAGAGGTTGCCGTCTTTGTCAAACCGGGAGCCGAAGGCGTATTCGTGGTAATCGCCGTTGATTTCCCAGCCGTCGGTAACGGTCTCGAACAGGTCGGCCTTGCCGTCGCCGTTGGTGTCCTTGATGCGGGTCACTTCGGGCCGATGGGTGACGTAAAGCCAGCCGTCTTTTTGGGCGAGGCCGAGGATCTCGTGCAGGCCGTGAGCAAAGCGGGTGAACTTCGCTTTGGTGATGTCCGGATCAAACGCGTTATCGACCATCCAAATCTCGCCGCGGCGTGTGCCGAAGGCGACCTTGCCGTCCGGCATGATCTCGAGCGCCCCGCCCTCCATCACTTCGCCTTTGGGAAGGTCGAAGCGGAGGATGGGGTAATACTCGTCTTCCGCGGTTTTCTTGGGTTGCGCGTAGCCGCAGGTCGCGGCGAAAATAAGCATGGCGGAAGCCAGCAGGAAACGCTTCATAGTGTATCTCGCAGAATGCGATATTGTTCCTAGTAAGACAGAATCACTACTCACAGAATCATGAAACGATCTGCTCAAGGATGATGCTTTCGTTCATGATTCTGTGATTAATGATTCTGTCGAGTTGTTTGTTTACCAACCGAATTCTTCGACGAGGCGGGCTTTGCCGCCTTGGAGCGGGACGCGGACGATCAGTTCCGAACCGCTGCCGGCGGAACGGATCTGCGGTTCGCCTCCCTCGAGCTTCACGCGCCAATCGCCGTTGACGCGATACCAGCCGTTGCCGAGCGATTCGATCTTGCTCCCCACCGCAACGCGGAAGTAGAGATCGTTCACTTCCTTCTCGGAGGAGAAGTTCAGCGTGCGGCGAATGTGAACCGCATCCTTCTCCTGCGCGGCGTTGGGCACGTCTTCGACCGACACGTCGCCGATTGAATAAAGGAACGTGGGCCGATCCTCCTTGTCGAGGCGATAACCCTTGAATTTGCCGCCGATTTCTTTGGCGGATTTCGTCGGCCAGGCCGCGGTGCCGCTTTCCAATCGAGCGAATGAGCTGTTCGGCGGCAGCTTGAGGACGCTATCCCCCAGCGGCGGCTCATAGCCGACGCCGCGATCGGTCCAGTGGCGAGCCGCGTCGATAAACGCGCCTTGCCACACCATTGCGATGCGAAGATCGTTGGCGTCGAAGGCGAGGTTCGCTCGCTCGGGGAAACCGACGCCGATGGCGCGGGCCCCTGCCCCTTCGATGAAGTTGCGGTAAATGATCGCCGACCTGACTGGTGTCAGCGGGATCGAAGCCTTGTTCATGCCGACCGGAATCGCGGCCGATCCGCCGTCCGAGAGGTACTGCCAAATCGCATCGATCTGCGTCGTCGCTTTGCCGTCGAGGATGTTCGGCAGGAACACCTCGCCCTTGGGCCAGGCGGCGGGCATGCGGGTGCCGGGGCGGATCTTGTTCGGATCGAGCAGGTAGGCGTGGAACCAATCGCGGGTCACGCGCTGAGCCATCAGCGTCATGTCGATGCCCTGGGTGCCTTCCGCTTTTTTGCCGGCGAAAGTGTGGCATTTGATGCAGCCGAAAGCCTGGGCGCCGACCAGGTGCCGGCCGCCGGCTTTCACCTTCTGCATCGCGATCGTGTGATCGACCTTCGGCGTCGCCTGGATCGAATCAATCGAACGGAAGTCCTTCGACAGATGGCCGACATTCGCGGCGCCGAATCGCGGCATGCGAACATGCATGTAGGTGCGATCGCGAACGCCCTTGTCGAGGATCTTGTCGAGATACGTCGGATTCATCTTGGCCCCGACGCCGTCGAGCGCGGGAGGCAGTCGGGCTTCGTCGCCCATTTCCGGCTGCGTCGTGATGAAGTGCTTGTTCATCGCGTCCTCCACACCGCCGATCTTGTCGCGGACATGGCAGGCGACGCAGTTGAAGACCGCAATTGTTCGAGCGATCGATTCCTTCTCGGTCGCAGGCTTCGTCGGCGCATTCGCCTTGATCGTGGCGACGAGCGATGCCTTCTGCTGCGTGCTAAGGCCGAAGAAGGGAATGCCCTTCGCCGGTTCGTTCGCGAGGCAGCCGCCTTCGGTTTTCAGCTTCGCCAGCGGCGTGGCGGGCTTCGCCTTCTCGGCATCTTTTCCGGTGTGGCAGCTCGCGCAACCGAGCGATGCGAAGAGCGATTTTCCCTTAGCGATCAGCTTGGCGTCGAGCGGGTAATTTTCCTCATCGACCTTGGCGACCGGAGGCTCAACCTTCGGCGCGGCCTTCAGGCCATCCTCCGTCGCGACGACCCAGTTCGCGAACTCCCTGACCGCGACACGGTCAGGCTGATCGACTTCGAGAGTTCGTCTTCGCCGCCGCCCTGAAAGAATTGCACTTCGACCTTATGCACGCCTTTCTTGAGCTTGGTCGAACCGGACTTCGATTTCTTCGGATGGATGCCGTCGTTGTTGACGACCGTTTTGCCGTCCACGATCAGCCGGCTGCCGTCGTCGCTGGCGGCGTTGAAGGTGTAGTTGCCGTCCTGCTCCGCGTTGAAGAAACCGGTGAAGGTTAAAGCATAGTTGCTGCACGAAGGGAAGCACCCAGGTCGAATGCCTGGCCGACGCCCCATCTTCTTCGCCTTCAACTTCGAGAAATCCGGCAGGTTTGGCCGAAATCGCCTTCATAGTAGGAGAAATTCGTCGACCCCTTCGTCTTCGGCGTCGGCGTGCCGGCGAACGGAATTCCTTGCAGCAAGTAATTGGCAACCGCCTTCGCTTCCTTGCCGTCGAGCAACCCGGCATTCGGCCCGAAGGACGAGCTTGGTGCGGGTTTTCGGCTTGCCCGGCCAGCGTAGCGATCGTGCTCATTTCGATTTGAGATCGACCTTCAGGGCATGCGTCGCCACCATCGCGATCATCTTGCCGCTGCCGTCGCGGACGCCGCTGGCCGTCCGCGCAGCCGGCCTTGGCGTAGAGGTCGCCGCCCATGCCGACTTGCTTGCCGTCCGGGACGTTCCTGCTTCGGAGAACCAGGTCGAGGCGAGATAATGCATGAGGGATTCGATTGCGTCCTTGCGTTCCTCCTCAGGCAAGCCGGCGAGCACGTTCGGCATCGCGGTGCCCGGCTTCGTCGCATGCGGGTCGCTGATGAATTTCTTGATGAAGCTTCTTTTCACGCGCAGAGCCGACATCCGTCAGCGTCGGCCCCTGGCGTTGCAGGAAAGCCGAGCCGCCTTCGACGGTGTGGCAATTGACGCAGCTCAACTCGGTGAGGAGCAGTTGGCCGGCGGCGACGGGATCGGCCTTGTCGTCGGCGAAGAGACGCTCATATCCGGAAAGAACCGGATGCGGCATCGTTTTCGGCTGGGCCTGCAGCGGCGAAGCGGCGAACAATGCCGCCCTAGCGCCCGCCCAGAGGAGGCGAGAACCACGCATGGAGAACCTCGAGAGGGATAGCGGAAACCCAAGGCAGGATCGACCGCGGCCGGGATGGGCGCACCGGACGGGCGGCCGATACGCGGGATGATAAAGGCGATTCCCGCCGCATGCAAGCGGCAAACGGCGTGGCGAAACGAGGCGTGGCGATTTCGAGACTTAGAGCCTTGTGGGATCGTTAGAGATACACCGCCAAGCCCCACCGCAAGCGCGGCACTGGTGGGGATACCGGCCACGGTCAACCGTCTGATCCCCACTGTGCGCTGCGCTTGCGGTGGGGCTTGGGGAGGATCTAACTACTCGAACGACAAGCTCTCCGCCTTCATTGCCATCGCAAGGCCGATGATCGCGGGCGCCAGCGCCAGCAGCGTTGCGATGAACACGAAACGCCAGGAGGATCGGTTGTCGCTCGAAGCGAGGAGCGAAAACACCAAGCCCAACGGCGCACGAGGCCGACGAGGGCGAATGCGGTTCCCGGCACTTCGCTGTAGGTGTCGTGGAATGCGTTCAACATCAGAGACGGCAATCCGATGGCCAGTAGCGGAGCGGCGGCGCTTGCATCTGATTTCGTAAACCACGCAACCATGGCGAGGCCGAACCAGGCGCCGGCCGCGATCAGGGCGGCGTCGGTGATGCGGGCGGAATGGGCATGCAATACCACCATGCCGCCGATTACGAAGAGCATCGACGCGAGCGCGGGCAACCAACCGCCGGCTGCGGAATTGCCGAGACGATCGAGCGTCTGCCAACCGACCGCGAAAACGCCGGCCAACGTGGGCCATAACCAAGCATGCTCTTCGCGCAGCCCGCGCGGCGTCAGCATGTAGGCGACCGCAGCCGAAACGCCGGTGCGGAAGATGGCGGCCAAATCAGGCGGAATCGTAGGCCAACGCACGGCGAGCCCGACCAACGTCGCGACGGATACCGACCACGGCAACCAATATCGCGCTGCCGGAGGCGGGGACTGACCTTCGATCGGCCCAAAGAACGATCCCCGCAACGCGTTCCACCACGATGACCATGTCAGCGACGAACCCGGCTCCAACTGAAACGCGACCGCATGCTGGAAATAGTTGCCCACCCAAAACGCAACTATGATCCCGAAAACCGCCCCCACATCCGAGCCCAGGCCGCGCGGCAGAAACGCCTGTGCGATGAGAAGCAATGCCGCAGCCACGATTGCCGGCGCGAGCACATCGTACAACACAACCGGCATCACCAATTCGAGCGGCGGCAGCGGCGGCAGCGGCGGCATGACCTCACCCTTTCGGAAAAATCGACCCTTCGCCTACCAGCATATAGTCCGCCGACCGTCCGGACCTTTCATCCTGGTCGCTCGAACTTCCGCGAAATTTGCTTGCCTTTTTTGTTTCGTCCGGCGTCGAAATCTTCTATCCTCATCCCATCCCGCCGGTTGCTGCTTACGAGACTCTCCGCCATGCATGCCGATTTCGGTCCGTCCTCGCCCGCCACGTCGAACGATGCCCCCTGGTACAAAACGCTGACCCGGTATCACTGGTTCGTGCTCGCCGTCTCGGCGCTCGGATGGATGTTCGACTGCCTCGACCAGCAACTCTTCGTCCTCGCCCGCCCCGCGGCCATGCGGGAACTGGTTACCGAGAAAAACACCGATCTCAGCGGACCGACCTCGGACACGCAGAAAAACCTTGAGATCCACCGTCGCCGCTCCGGCGATTTCGCCACTTCGTTCTTCATCGCGGGCTGGGCATTCGGCGGGCTGTTCTTCGGCATGTTGGGCGACCGCTGGGGCCGTGCCAAAACCATGATGCTGACTATTCTGCTCTACTCGGCATTCACCGGGCTGAGCGCCCTTTCGGTCGGGTTTTACGACTTTTCCGTGTACCGATTCCTCACGGGACTCGGCGTCGGCGGAGAGTTCGCCGTCGGCGTCGCTCTCGTCGCGGAGGTCATGCCTTCTCACGCTCGTCCTTATACCCTTGGATTGCTTCAAGCCCTCTCCGCAGTTGGAAACATCTCGGCAGCTTTCATCAATCTTGGATTGGGGATCGCGGAAGAAGAAGGGCTTGTAACCAGTCCATGGCGAATCATGTTCACGATTGGCGCACTCCCCGCACTGCTCGCCCTCGTCATTCGCTCGAAACTGAAGGAACCCGAGCAATGGCAACGCGCTTCGCATGATGGAGTCGCGAAAAAGCAGCTTGGTTCCTATCGAGAGTTATTTCGGCATCCCACCTGGCGAAAACATGCGATTCTCGGGCTGCTCCTCGGCTGTGCGGGAATCATCGGACTTTGGTCGGTCGGCTTCTTCACCCCGGATCTCATTCGAACCGTCCAACGAAAAGGCATTTCCCAAGAGGTCTATGCTAGCAAGGGCAAAGCGGCGACCGATCTCGGCAAACAGGAATTGGCGGATTCGTGGAAGAAAATCGCCGACTTGGAACGCGAAGGGACGAAGCTGCCGAGCGAACTCGAGAAACTCCGGCAGGACGAAGCGGAGAAGATCGTCAATGGCAAGCTGTCGCGATGGTCGAGCTACACATCGCTGATGATCAATATCGGCGCGTTCCTCGGCATGTACGGCTTCGGCGCCCTTTCGCAACGCATCGGCCGCAAGCCCGCATTCTACATCGCGCTGACGCTGGCGTTCGCGAGCACGGTCTCAGTGTTCTGGTTCCTCCGCGATTTTTGGCAGATCTTCGTGATGGTTCCCATTATGGGTTTCTGCCAACTATCGTTATTTGCCGGCTACGCGATTTACTTCCCCGAGCTTTTCCCGACCCGCCTTCGTTCGACGGGAACGAGCTTCTGCTACAACGTTGGCCGATTCGTCGCAGCGATCGGGCCCTTGGTGAAAGCTTGGCTCGAACATCTGTTCGCCGACACGCCGGAGCCGCTTCGCTACGCCGGCGTGACGATGTGCGCGGTGTTTTTGGTTGGATTCTTCGTGCTGCCATTCCTTCCCGAAACGAGGGGCCGGCCGTTGCCCGACGACGACGGCCTCCGCGCGGTCGGCTCCTAACAAACGCCCGACACCACGATCCGCGCGGGCGAACCGTTGAATTGAACTACCCAAGAGCAGAGCCGCGTGTGTGAGCGAGCGGCCAGCAGGTTCCCGCGATTTGGAGCATCCAGCGTTCGGCGATTGGATGCTTCGCCTCCCAGGAACCTGCTTGCCGCTCGCTCACACTCGCGGCTCTGCCGGACGCGATCACGCGGATTTGCCGCGAGCTTTATGACGCGTGGCCTTCCGGTGCGGCTTAGCGGATTCCGCGGACTTCGACTTCTTCGTGCTCTCGAAGCTTTTCTTGAACGCGTCCATCAGGTTGATCACGAGCGCGGCCTCGTCTTCCATTATGGGCGACGTCTTTTTGCCCGCGGTCTTCGATTCGATGAGTTGCTTCACGCGCTGTTCGTAGTCGTCCTGGTAGCGATGCAGATCGAACGATTCCTCGCTGGTCGCTTGGATCAGGCTTTCGGCAAGATGCAGTTCATTCGCGGGGACATCCGTCTCCGGCACCTGGTCCTCGAACTCGCTCGGCAACTTCACTTCGTCCTCGTAGCTGAGGAACGACACCATCAGCAGTCGGCCCAAGGGCCTTACGACGACGAGGTGTTCTTTCCCCGTCATTTCCATCTCGGCGACGCCGTATTGCCCCTTGTCGAGCATCGCCTTTTGGACGACGGCGTACGATTTCTGGGCGAGCTTGCCGTCTGGCAGCAGGTAGTAATTTCGACCCGAAAAGAGCATCGGATCGACGCTTTCGGGGTTCACGAAGCTGTCGATCGAAATCGCCTTGTCGCCATCCTCCTTGAGCTGAGCGGATGCCGTAAGGCGAGAGAGTCCTGTCAGCTGACGTGCTTTCTGGGACGCAGGATGCAGCTGACCGTTCGGACGTAGACAAAAGTCGGCCAACGCTCCTTACCGACGTGAAGTTTCGGCAACGGCCTGACACCAGGAGGAGATCCGTTCCGGTAGGCTTCGTCACCTCAATAGCAACCGGGAGATGCCGATCATGCCTTCTCTGCAATCTTGCGGATCGGTACGACTAGCCCCGCGATCACGGTCCGTTTCGAATCGCGATTCACGGCGGGCGCGGCCTGAATGTTGATTCCGCGGACATCGGCCATCGCAATGGCGCATTCGGTTTCCGTCATCGAATCGATGAGCCACATCCAGTGCCGTTCCGGTACTTCGCCCTGGTCGTGGAAGCGGTGGTCCTTGTGCCTTTCGCACAGATAGCGCTGCAGGATGAGATATTCGGGAACCGTGAGCCCCTGCCAGCCGCGGGCCAGGAAATACTCGCCGATCTGGCGGGCCGTTTTGCCGCGAGCGCTCGGGTGGGGGTCCGGGTTATACAGGTACAGATACGGACCGTCGTTTCGTGGCCCGAGGTCGTCGTCTCGCTGGAGCACTTTGCCGTTGGACATCGTCGCCATCGTGTCGGCGAGGAATGGCTCTCGGTATTGCTGATTGTCCGGAATGCCGGATGCGGGCTTTCGGGCCGTCTCTTCGATGATGCAGTCTAAATGCTCCATCTGTCGACGGAGACGCGGAAAAACGAATGCGGCCGTGAACCCCGCTTTCTCCGCCATCGGCAGCAGCTGGACCGAATCCTCCGAAATGGCAGCCGTCTTGGGGATGCCCCTTGGCCAACTCTTGTAGATTGTGGTCGCGATAGAAGCGACGGCATTCGCGGACCAACGCATCAAGATCGAGCATGCGGCACCGGAAACGAGGGAGGTCGCCGATAATATAGAGGCATATGCCCCCTTCGCGTCTCCCCTGGTTTTGGCCCGCCGCCGCCTACGTGCATATCCCTTTCTGCGCATTTCATTGCGGCTACTGCGATTTCGCCATTGCCGTCGGTAAGGACGATCGACAGGACGATTACCTGCACGCCCTCGAAAGGGAGCTGCAGCGGCTTGGTTCGCCTCAGACGGTGCGGACCATCTCGCTCGGTGGTGGCACGCCCACGCATCTTCCTCAGCCGATTGGCTGGATCGGCTTTTGGCTTTGCTCGCTTGCTGGTTGCCGCTGGATGCCGGCGGCGAATATTCGATCGAGGCGAACCCCGCGAATCTCGACGAAGACAAAATCCGAGTCCTCGCCGAACACGGCATCACTCGCGTCAGCCTCGGGAGCCAATCGTTCGATCGCAAGGTGCTTCGTGTTCTCGACCGAGACCATTCGCCGGACGATGTCCCCCGCGCCGTGGAGCGGGTTCGCCGGCGAATCGACACGGTATCGCTCGATCTCATCTTCGGCGCTCCGGGCCAGACGCTCGACCAATGGCGTGGCGATCTTCGGCGGGCGCTCGCGCCGCGCCTCAGCACCTCTCCACATACGGCCTCACCTACGAGACAGGCACCCCACTTTGGAAACGGGCGGATCGCGGCGAGGTGCACCCGCTGAGCGAGGACGACGAATTGAGCATGTACGAAACCGCCATCGACACGCTCGGGGCCGCCGGTTTCGAGCACTACGAGATTTCCAACTTCGGCAAACCCGGCTACCGCTCACGGCACAATTCGGTCTATTGGGCGAATCACGCCTACTTCGGCTTCGGCATGGGTGCGGCGAAATACTTGAAGCTGCACCCGCAGCTTGAATGTGCGTTCGCTCGAAGGATATTTGACGCGTGCCCTCCGCGGACAGCCGACGGAGTTTCAATCGGAAACGCTGGCTAGCCACGCGAACGAGCGATGGAAACGATCGGCCAAAACCTGCGCCGCGCCGAGGGCGTGGTCCGCGATGCGTTGCGCGAGCAAACCGGCTTCGACCTTGGCTCGCTCGTCGGCCCCGCGATCGAACGCCACGTCGGATGGGGCACGATCGAAGCCGACGCCGACGGCTTCCGCCTCACCCGCCGCGGCAAATGCGTCGCGGACGTCGTCATCCAAGATTTCTGGAAACCCTCCGGCGACGCGCAGTCGTTGATAGAATTGGAACAACTTGGTTCTTGAGTCTCCGCCTATGATTCCTCGCCTACGGGCGCCAATCGTTCTGGTGCACGGCCTGTTCGGTTTCGACCGAGTGAGTTCGGCCATCTCACCGTCATGAGTTACTTTCCCGGCATCGTCGACGGCCTGGCGAAAGCAGGCAATCGTGTGCTCATCCCCGCGCTAAGCCCGACAGGACCGATCGCGGATCGGGCGATGCAGCTCAAACGATTTCTGCTCGGTTCGGAGGTCAAAGGCCCCTACCACATCATCGCCCACAGCATGGGCGGGCTCGATAGCCGGTACATGATCACGAAGCTCGGCATGGCGGACCAAGTGATTTCTCTCACGACGCTGGGAACGCCGCATCGCGGTTCGCCGTTCGCGGATTGGGCGGTGCGCAGGTGGAACGTGTCGTCCGCCCTGCCCTCGCGATGCTCGGCATTCCCTCGGAGGGCTTCTACGACCTGATGACCGAACGCTGCAAGAAATTCGACGAAGAGACGCCCAACTGCCCGACCGTGCATTATCAATCGGTCGGCGGCCAATACGAAATTTCATTCACCCGACCCGAATGGCTGCTGCCGTTTCACATCGTACACTCAGAGGAGGGCCCGAACGACGGCGTGGTATCGCTGAAGTCGGCGCAATTCGGCGAATGGTTCGAGGCTTGGCCCGGCGACCACTTCAGCCTCGTCAACTGGTTCGGCGTCAACCACCCCGATCGCCCGATAAGCCGCAATCCCCTTGCACGCTATTCGCATCTGCTGGAGCGACTGAAGCAGCTGCCGAACGAAAGATGCGAATTGCGTTAGCACGCTGCGCAAGCAAGTGCCGCATCTAAATCCTTGGCAATGGATTATTCAACTGCGGCATTCATCGAGCACTTGCTCGCGCAGCGTGCTAAATCACTTTTTCAGATACTCGATCAAATCCGCGAAGTCGCGGGGCGGCAGTTCTTTCTCCAGCCCTTCCGGCATCAGCGATTTGCCGGTGCTGGCGAGGGATTCGAGGTCGGTGCGCAGGACATCGTGCTTCTTGCCGTCAGCGGCGACGAGGGTGATGCTGTTGCCGGTTTCTTGGGCGAGGATGCCGGTCAGCGTTTTGCCGCTCTTGGTGACGGCGACGTAGTTGAGGTAACGCGCTTCCACCGCGCGGTTCGGATCAAGGATGGCGACCAGCAACGCCTCCGCCGATCTGTCTTTCACGGAGGCAAGGTCCGGCCCCACCTCCTGCCCCTGCTCTTCGAATTTGTGGCAGACTGCACAATGCTTCGCGAACAGCTTCTTCCCCGCGGTCGCATCCCCCTTCTTGAATTGGTGCATCCAATACTCATTGACGACCTTCGCCCGATCCGCATCCGTCGCGGTGCCGAATACCTTCCGCGCCCGTTCCCGAATCGCCGCTTCTGCATGATCCGTCAACTTCGCCCGATGAATGCTGTCGATCTCCGCGGCCGCGATTTGCTTTGAATCGAGATGATCGAGCAAGATGCGGGCAGAGAATGGCGAAGAGAGCACATAGTCCAAAACAGATACTCTTGCTTTCGGACTAAGCAACTTCCAGTTCTTGAACATCAGAATTGCGTTTGCCAAATCGCTCGGTTGAGCAAGCGCGGCAACTGCGGCTTCTTGCATGGCACTTGAATGTTGGGCGCCCAAGAAAGCCGCAATGGTTCGATTGTCTTCGGCACTTGCTCCGAAACGAGATAGAAATTCAATGGCCGCGATCCGCTTCGTTTCGGATTGCTGTTCATTTTTGAGCCGAAAACGAGCCCGATCGATCAGACCTGTGACCTCATCGACAAGTTTCGTATCGTCCCCTACCCCGTCCTTCAGCCAAGCTAGCGGCGACTTCGGGCCCTTTGGAAGAAGCGGGGCCGCCGCAGCGAGCATCGCCATGGCTTCATCGTCGGCAAGTTGCTTTCTCGACATTCGCTGAGCCACCACGGCCAGCATAAGGTCCGGACCAATTCGAGCGGCAAACATTATAACAGGTTGCGGGATATCTACTGCGGTCTGGACAAAGTGCGACAAAAATGGTCTTTCCGTTTTCGGTGTCAATGAACTGAGAGCAACAGCAACATACTCTTTTTCTGTACTGTACTTCGCAACGGAAACTGAGAGCGATTCGATTGGGCAGTGGATGTCTAGCCGATCGCAAACCGCAGCAGCTTGCATACGCACCACGGGGCTTGAATCGAAAAGCAACTTCGCGATCTTCTTTTTCATCGAATCAACATCCCACCTAACTCGTCCCGAACGAAATGCAACTAAGCCTGCCTTGCGCACCTCCGCATGCTCGTCCGCAAGCGACTTCATGACGACTTCGCCCGCATCGTCCAAGGATTGAAACACAGAAATCGCCGCAACCCGAACTCTCGGATCGGGGTGATTCGGGATCAGGGCTCCCAATTGCGACTCCACAAGACTCGGGGATTTTTCTGTGATCATCCGTTGGGCCTGATCGCGAACCCAACCGTTCGGGCTTGCTAGCGCGGCGAATAAGTCACGCGTTCGCGCATCTTCCAGTAGAGGGACTTGTCTCGGCGCCTTACCCCCCGGCCGCACGCGGTAGATGCGCCCTTTGTCATGCCCCGCTCGGAGGTCCACTTTCTTCTGCCAATCTTTCGGAATCCACTCCGGGTGCTCGATCACTTGGCGATACATGTCGGCGATCCAGAGGCAGCCGTCGGGGCCGACGGCGATCGTTGTGGGGCGAAACCAGTTGTCGCTGGACGCGAGAAACTCCGATTCCTTCTCGTCCGCGGCCCGCCGACTGGTGAACGTGATCCCTTTCCGCTCCATCACTTCGCGGTGAATCAGGTTGTGCACCGGCTCGGCCACGAAACTGTTGCCGTAGAATTCGGGGCCGAAAAAATCGTCGCGATAAATGATCGCGCTGCAGGCGGACGTGAAGTGGTTAAGGCCCGCGGGCGTGTTGAAACGCGGTTGCGGTTTCGAGATCGGATACACACGCGAGGCGCCGGGCGTTTCCGACACATTGATCCGCGGGCTCGGCGGAATGAGATACGGGTTTCGACTCATGTAGTTTTCTTCGAGCACATAGTGGTAAAGCGGATTGGAATTGTTGCAGCCGAACCAGTTGCCGAAATCGTCCCGGCATCGGCCAAACTGCGTCTGCCCAGTTGCCGTTTCGAATTCCCCTGTGTCCGGCTTCAGCCGAAAATCCCGGCCGCGGATATCCACCTTTTTGCCGGTTTTTACCGAGGTCACCACGCCACCCGAATCGCCGTTGGCGCCGTAGTACCAGCCGTCGAGTCCGTAGACGAGACCATTCACTCGATGCTGCTGATTTCCCTCCGCGAAGCCGGTGAAGAGCACTTCCTTCTTGTCGGCCTTGCCGTCGCCATTCGTGTCTGCCGCGTAGAAAATGTCCGGCGCACACGTGACGAGCACGCCGTTTTTCCACGGCGTGACGCCTGTAGGAAACGACAGGCCATCCATGAAAATCGTCGCCTTGTCGTAAGGACCCTCCGCCTTCGATTTCTCCAAAATCTTGATCCGCCCGCCGCTTTTCTTGTCAGACGTGCCAAGCGGATAGTCCCCCATTTCGACGACCCAAAACTTTCCGTCCGGCCCCCACGCGAACGCGATCGGATCCTGCACGACCGGTTCATGGGCCATCAGTTCGACGACGAACCCAGGCCGAACCTTGATGCACTTCAGCGAATCCTCCGGCGACTTCGGGCCGTCATCGAGCTGCTGAGCTTGAGCGATAAGCGGGAGGGAGAAGGCAAGAAGAAGAATGCGAAGCGCATGAAAGGCTCCATGCCGAGATAGGGATGGGTTTGTTGGTAGTCGATGCACGGAGCGGCGCGAAGAGGAGAATCGAACAAGCCCAGAGGCGAACGAGTGAGCTCCTGGGCTTCTCGCACTTGCGTTCAGTTCGATCCCAGGAGTTCGCTACGCTCGCCCCGGGGCTTGGTTGTTCAAATCCCATCAATTCTGCTTTGCAGCAACTTCCGTATCTCCCCCGGTATTTCGATCGACTCCATCTTCCGCCCGTCGTGCATTCGGCAACATACCGCGGTGGATCGGCCTGTGGCGATCGGTTCGCCGACGAGGGTGAAGGCGAAGCTGTAAGTGACGGACTTGGAGCCGATGCGTTCGATGGTCACATCGATATCGACGACGTCGTCGAAGCGGAGCGGGCGCACGTAGTCGCAGCCGACGGAGACGCGCGGGAAGCCGATTGATTCGTCCTTGTGGAAGAGCGTCACCGAGAGGCCGAGCGAGCGAAGGAAATCGACCTCGGCGGCTTCCATGTAGCGGAAATAATTCGCGAAGTGAACGATGCCCACGAGATCCGTGTCGCAAAAATCGACGCGTCGGCGGTAGCGGAACGGAATCATGACACGAACCTCCGATAAATCGCGAGCGTCGCCTCGGCCATCGCGGGGGCGTTGAAAGTCACCTCGACGGCGTCGCGCCCACGTCGGCCCATCGCGAGGGCACGCTCGCGATCGCGGGCAAGTTCGAGCCAGCCGCGGGCGAGCGCGTCCGGATTCTCTGCATCCACGATCAGGCCGCCGCCGCTCGCTTCGGTCAACTCGGGAAACGACCCGTGCCTCGGCTGCACTGTCGGCACGCCGTTGGCCCAGGCTTCGAGCACGTAAAGTCCCTTCGGCTCCCGGAAGACCGCAGGCACGGAAAGCACATCGACGCTTTGCAAAAAACGAACCTTCGACGCATGGTCCGGCGAATCGACATGGTCAATCTCGCCAGCCACGCCCGCCTCCTTCAGCTTGGCCATGTTGTCTTTGAAGTACACCTTCTGATTCTCGCCGAGCCAACCCGAGACCCGCAACCGCGAAGGCGGCGCCGACGCGTCGGCTCGAAAACGGCGGTAGGCGTCGACAAGGACATGGAAACCCTTCTCCGGCGCGATGCGGGCGAAATAACCGATGGTAAACGGGCGTTCGGGCCGCGAGATCGGGACCGAGTAGCCTTGCAGTTTCAGCCCGGGGTAGACGACATCGATTTTTCGCCGGTCGATGCCGAGATAGTTCGCCATGTAATCCGCGTAGTCGCGGCTTGTCGAGATGAAGCCGTCGATGGCTTTGCAATTTTCGCGGATGAGTTCGAGCGAACGCGTCCGATCTTTCGCGGAGAGCATGTCGAGAAAGATATCGTCCCCTTGCAGCAGCGCGACGATCGGCACGCCGAGGGCTTGCTTGATCGCCGGGACCATTCCGGAAAGGAGCACATTGCTGAACTGGACGATCTGCGGCTTCGCTTCGTCCTTCAGAAAGGCGACGAGCTTTTGGATTTCCTTCTTCTGGTTGCCGTGCGTGCCTTCGAGCATCGAGATCGTGAGATCGCCGAGCTGATCCGCGCGCGTCTTCACGGCGAAGCGCGAGACCCAGCGAAGCAGGCGCGGGAAGTCGAGCAAGCGATCGAGGAACCAGGGCGTCTTCTGAAAGAGCCGCGATTTCTGCTGCAAGTAGACGTTGATGCCGCCGAAGAACACGCGGCTCTGCGAAACATCGTCTTCGTCGGTGCGGATTGGAGTGTAAGTAGGAATCAGCAAGGCGTCATGCCCTTTGGCGACGAGCGCGGCCGCCAAGGTGTTGTCGTGCATGCAACTGCCGCAATACATCCCGGCGGCGCCGGCAGTGATGTACGAAATCCTCATGACACGTCCGGCTTTCCTCTTCCCGTTGGGGAGAGGGGTTGGGACTGAGGGGTAACGCCCGTGCTGACGCCCTGTTTTTCCGCCGTCGAAGAAGAATCAGACGCCGCGTGGCTCAGGCCCCTCACCCCCGGCCCCGGCCCGTCTCCACCGAGGGGAGAGGGGGGAATGACATCGCCTGCTTTTTTCGCCGCAAGCTTGTGCCGGATCGCGCCGATGATGATCGGCAGGATAGAGATGAAGACGACGAGGATGATCACCTTTTCGACATGATCCTGCACCTCGAACTTCTCTCCGAAGATCGGCTTCAGCATCGGCTCGATGACGCTTGGTAGGAAGTAGCCAAGCAGCGTCAGGCTTACCACCCAGCCGATGCCGCCGACGATGTTGAACATTAGAAACCGGCGATAGTCCATACGGCCCACGCCGGCAACGACCGGTGCGAAAGTTCGCACGATGGGCACGAAGCGGGCAAGGATGATCGTCTTGCCCCCATGCTTCTCGTAGAAGGCCTGCGCCTTCATCAAATGATCCTTATGGAAAAACCACGAATCCTCGCGACTGAAGATGCGAGGCCCGGTCTTCCAACCAATTGAATAGCCGACGCTGTCGCCGATGATGGCGGACGCGCAAAGCGTCAGCAGCAAGAGAGGCAGATTCCAATTCCCTAATTCCGGCGACGCGACCAGGCCAACCGTCACCAGCAATGAGTCGCCCGGCAGACAAAACCCAATGAGAAGACCGGTCTCGACGAACTCAATCAAGTTGACCGCGATGAACGCCGGCACGATGAACTCGGGGCGCTTCAGCACATTCAGCAGCTTGCGGCTATTGAAGAGGCTGGTGACAAGCTGATACCAGAATCCATCCTCGCTTGCGGGATCGGACACTTTACCGACTTCGACTTGAGCATCCTGGGCATGAAGCGAAGTGACCGCGGCCCACATCAACCATAGGACGGCCGTCCACAGGACAACGCGCAAGAGCCGAGCACGGAGTAAGCGGTTCGGCGTGGCGTCCTGTGAAAACCGCTTGCTGCGTGCGCGGCTCTTGCGCATCCAGCGAGATTGCCGATTCGTTCGATCCATGAAGACGCGATCCTGAGGGCGGTTCCACGATATTCGCCGCCCCGGCAGTTTATCGACTCTCCCGCCTAAGCTAAAGATGTCCCAGAGTCGTACTCACGCTCCGCATGAGGACCGCTCTCCGATCGACCACTGCTTACTCAGGTGCGGTTCCGCCGAACGCCTTCGCGGCTCGGACGAA
>JAXMAT010000036.1:0-51610 GCA_046350235.1 Gemmataceae bacterium
CTCGGCATTTCCATGGTTCGAGCGGCCGCGAGCGGAGTCGTTGCAGCAAGCGATGTTGCTCCTTGAGCGTCTCGGCGCGATGAAGGACGGAGCAGTGACAGACCTGGGGCACTCCATAGCCCGCCTACCTGCCTCGCCGCGATTGGCGCGCATGCTGATCGAAGGACATCGCCTGGGTCAACTCGATCGCGTCGCCCTCGCGGCAGCATTACTCTCGGAACGCGACCCGTTTCTCCGCCCCATCGATGGCCCGCGCCCCGCCCGATTGCATGCGACGAGTTCCGATGTGCTCGACCGCATCGAGGCGATCGAAGGCTACGCGAAAAACGGGCGTACCGAAACCTGGCTTGGTTCGCTGCACCTCGGCGGCGTGCGATCCGTACTCCGCGTGCGCGATCAGTTGATTCGCACCACACGCGAGGAATTGGGCCGAGTCGGTGAAAGCTCTGACGCGGACGATGCCGTGTTGCGAGCGTTGGCCGCAGGCTTTCCCGACCGCGTCGCGCGAAGGCGGGAAGCGGGTTCGCGACGTGGCGTGATGGTCGGCGGTCGCGGCGTCATGCTCGCTCCCTATAGCGCCGTGACGGAAGGCGAACTGTTCGTCGCCATCGATCTGGATGCCGGAGACCGCGAGGCGTTCGTTCGGCAAGCGTCGCTCGTACGCCGCGAATGGCTGCCGCAGGGGGAGGAGACGGTCGTCGAGTTCGATGACGAAACCGAAAAGCTCGACGCACGCAAGCGGACGATGGTCTTCGATCTCGCGATCGACGACGTCTCCGCGAAACTGCCGAGCGACGCGTGGAAGGTGCTGCTCGAGAAGGCCCGAACTCGCCTTGACCGCGTGTTGCCGCCGGAGGACTCGGCTACATGGAACTACCTGCGCCGCGTCCGTTGGCTGAAAGCGATGTGGCCCGACGTCGATATGCCGTCTTTCGATGACGAGATGCTGCGTGAGATGCTCGAATGGCTCGTCCCGAACTGCCGATCGTTCGCCGACGTTCGCAACGCGGATTGGCTCGGCGCGATCGAAGGAAAGCTGACGCATTCCCAGCGCCAATTGATCGAACGCGAGGCCCCGGAGCGAATCGAGGTGCCCAGCGGCAGCCGCATCGCATTGACTTACGAAATCGGAAAACCACCTGTCCTGGCCGTGCGAATCCAAGAAACTTTCGGATGGCCCGAAACGCCCCGTCTTGCCGGCGGCCGGGCATCCGTCCTGTTGCACCTGCTCGGCCCAAACTACCGCCCGCAACAGATTACGGACGATTTGGCGAGTTTCTGGGCCAATACCTATCCGATCATTCGAAAGGAACTCCGGGCACGCTATCCGAAGCATGCCTGGCCGGAAGATCCGTGGAACGCTCCCCCCGAGCGGCGGCCGAAACGGCGGAGTTGATTTGGCAGAATTTGCAACCTCGATGTAGATTCCACTTGTAAAAAGTTCAAAAATTCTATTGACTCCCTCTTAGGTCTGGATTAACCTCATCACGTTCGATTCGGCCTCTTCTCTGTTCCGGCCCCGCTGCTTCGCTCCCGCGGACAGCGGGGTTTTTTGCCCCCTGAAGCTTGCGGATCTCCCATCCTGCCTTGCTTGCCTGTTTTGCCGCAGGATTTTCGCCGAAACGAAATAGACGTTCAGCTAATTTCCGCATGATTTCCGCGGTAGAATGTCCTTCGCCCTCTCAAGGCGACGGATCGACTGCCCACCAGCTCGAAAGGAGTCCGCCATGTTGTCGGCCGATTGCCTCCACGAGCTTCGCTCGTCCTGGCTTCCGAATATTACCGATTCCGCTTTGGATCGGGTCATCGAGCTTCTCGAACAGGGAAGCCCTTATCTGATCCACGGCAGTTTCACGCGCGTTCCCCCGATGGGGTGTTTGGCCACGCAAGTCGCGTGGCATCATCCGCAGACGAACCAATACACGTTGGATGCCGGCATTCGCTGGCTCAGCATCGCGGGGCTCAATCCCGCGACTTCGGTCGTCCTACGTGAATGGGACCGCTGCGGCCCGATGGGAATCGAATATCGCCACGACCTCTTGGCCGAACTGAAGGCCCACCGCAGTGAACGGCGACAACACCCGGCGAACGCCAACCGCATCGCGAAATACATCGCCGCATAGTTGAATCGTTTTACGCACCATGCATGCCCGCAAACCCAGCGGGCATGTTTCGTTTTCCGGCCATCTAGGTTTCGTCATGAGCTTCGCAGAGGAACTTTCTCTAGCCGGCCGGGTCGCCCTCGTCACCGGAGCGAGCAGCGGCATCGGTCAAGCGACGGCGATCGCGTTGGCCGTAGCGGGAGCAAGGGTCGGCATCCACTTTCGCAGCAACGAAGGCGGCGCCCGGGCGACGCTCGACGCGGTGAGGAATGCAAGCAGCGAAGGGATGCTCATCCAAGGCGACTTGTCGGAACCGAACGAAGCACACACCGTCGTCGATGCTTGCGTTCGCCATTTTGGAAGGCTCGATATCCTCTTCAACAACGCCGGTTCGCCGATCCGGATGGCGCCGATCAGCGAATGCTCCTACGAGTTGTGGCGGCGCAACTTCGACGTGAACGTGCATAGCGCATTTTTGGTGACGCAGCGAGCGATCCCCGCCCTGCGGGCATCCAAACGCGGTTCGATCATCAACAATCTCTCGCTCTCCGTCCAGACCGGCGGCAGCGGCGGAGCTGGCGCATACGCCGCGGCGAAAGGCGCACTGCACGTGATGACGCGGACGCTCGCCAAGGAGTTGGCTCCCGACGTCCGCTCGAACGCCATCATGCCCGGCGTGATCGAAACGCCGCACCATGAGGAATTCACCTCGGCGGAGAAGATGGAAAACTACCGCCGACAAACTCCGCTCGCTCGCAACGGCCTCGCGGACGAAGTCGCCGCCGCAGTGGTATTCCTGGCAAGCGAAGCCGCCAGTTTCATCAATGGAGCGATCCTCGACATCAACGGCGGGCGTTTTCTGCGTTGAGCTAAAAGAAGGAGGGCCCCGGAGAGATATGCTCCGAGGCCCTCTACTAGCATTTGCGGCTGCACCGACGGCAGCCCGTCGGCGGCTATCAGAACAGCCGCACCTGGTTACCATTACACACTGATCACCTCCTTTTGCCAGAACCACCCCACCCCAGAAGGGAGTAACCACCTCCCGGCAGTGGGCTCTAGCCCGTCATGCCACGTTATCGCATGACCCGATGCTTGATTCTAGGCGACGGACTTCGGCGATTTCAAGCGGAGTTGGCGGCGAAAATGGCGAGCGTGCGTTTACTGGCCGTTCCGTCCCGTCCAATGCGGCTTGAACGATTCGGCCTTGCCTCGCTGCAAGTGCAAGCCGTCCATCACGATCATCATCGCGCGGGCCATTTCGCGAAACGCTTCGGCCACGTCCCCGTTTTGGAGCGACGCATTCGAGGCGGTCGAATGTCGCGTCACCGCGCGATCATCGATCGCGACGCCTCGTTCGGTCGCTTGTGCCTTCAAGGTGTCGAGCGACGTTTGCAGCTTCGCTAGAATCGCTTCGTCTGGAGCGCACTTGATGCGGCGATAGATCTTCAGCTTGCGCGGGGCCCCGGCCCGACTTGATTTGTCGTCGCGCATCGTTTGAAAGGCGAGCCCGCCGATTCCCGCCGCCAGCGAAAGTCCTGCGATGACGAACGAAGCGAACGCGCCGGGCAATTTATTGACTTGGAGCGCGATCGCGGTCCCCGCGAGCACGATACCGGCTCCCATGCCGATGAAGGGCCAGGGCCAATGTCGGGCATCCGCGAGACGTTCGCGCCAGGTGCGTTTGTTGGCTTCGAACTCCGGGATCGGCGCGTCCGACATGCTGTCCGATTCCGGCTTACCGCCAACCTTGGCGACGACGACGGTGATGTTGTCCGGCCCGCCCTTCATGTTCGCCAGATGAATCAGGAACCGACACGCTTCTTCCGGAGGCAGCGTCGATGCGGCAGCGCCGATCTCTTCGTCGGTCACCGGGCCCGAGAGGCCGTCGCTGCAGACCACATAGGCATCGCCCGGCTGCACGGGATGCGGACCTTCGACATCGACCTGTACGGAGTTTTCTGGACCAAGCGATCGCACGATGACGTTGCTCGGCACCGATCCCGCCAACTCGTCGGGACTTTTCCGCTGCCTGCGCGCGAGTTCCCAGATGAGGCTGTGATCGAAACTGAGTTGCTCGACGAACCCTTCGCGAACCCGATACGCCCGGCTGTCGCCGACATGGCCGACCCACGTACCTTCGGGGCGAATGACGATCGCGGTCCCCGTCGTCCCCATGCCGGCAAACTCGCGATTCGCCTGGCCCCGCGTGTGGATGGTTTGGTTCGCTTCGACGAACGCTTTGCGAAGAGCCGCGACCGGTCCGTCTTGGGCATGCTTGGAATAAATGTGCGGAATGCTGTCGGCCGCGAGCTTGCTGGCGAGTTCGCCCACCGCATGCGCGCCCATGCCGTCGGCGACGAGGAAGACATGTCCCCGAGCTTTGAATTGGTCGATGTCGTTGGCCGGCAGCATGGAGTGGGCGTCTTGGTTATGACTGCGTTTGACGCCCACGTCGGTAAGGCTGGCGAACTCGATGTCGTCGAACCCAATCACCCTGATGTCCCTGCGATTTCGGACTCGCTGTGCCTCACGTATCGTACAGGTTCGATCGGCGATTTCCCAGCACGCGATTCTTTCGCGTAGGGTGTGTCGAGCGCAGCGAGACGCACCGTTTCTGCCCCCCTCTGCAAAACGACCTCGTTCCGAACAGTAACATGGCGAGCGTCGAACCGTAAGGTCGGCGCGCATCCACCGACTTGCAACGGTGCGTCTCGCTGCGCTCGACACACCCTACGGCAGCCGGTTAGAATGCGGCGAATCTCTCCTCACGGAATCCCGTCATGCCCACGCCATCCGCCAATCGCCGTCGATTCCTGAAAACCTCCGCTGCCCTCGCCGCAGGCATCGCTGCCACTGCGAATGTGCATGCGGTTGGCAACGAGCTGTTGAAAGTCGGCCTCGTCGGTTGCGGCAGTCGGGGGACGGGGGCGGCGGAGCAGGCGCTCAAGGCGGATCCGAACGTCAAGCTGTGGGCGATGGCGGATGCATTCTCCGATCGCTTGCAATCGAGCCTGACGACGCTGCAAAACAATCCGCAACTCGCCCCGAAGATCGATGTGCCGCAAGAACGGCGATTCACGGGGTTCGATGCGTATCGTCAGGTGATCGCAGCGTGCGACGTCGTGCTGCTTTGCTCGCCGCCTGGTTTTCGTCCCATGCATCTGCGGGAAGCGGTTCGCGCGAACAAGCATGTGTTCGCCGAGAAGCCGTGTGCCGTCGATGCGCCGGGCGTGCGGTCCGTGCTCGAGACATGCCGGGAGGCGGAGAAGAAAAACCTATCGATCGTTTCCGGCCTCTGCCTGCGTTCCGACCCAGGCTTCCGCGACACGGTGAAACGCATTCACGACGGCGCGATCGGCGACATCCACACGCTGCAAGCCAACGATTATCGCGGCGGCATCTGGGTGCGGAATCGCGAGGCCGGATGGAGCGATATGACCTGGCAGATGCGGAATTGGTACTACTTCACCTGGCTCTCCGGCGACTTCAACGTCGAGCAGCATGTCCACTTCCTCGACGTCTGTGCGTGGGTGATGGGGGACCGCTGGCCGACGAAGTGCATCGGCATGGGCGGGCGAGCCCAGCGAACCGGGCCGGAGTTCGGCCAAATCTACGACCACTTCAGCATCGTCTACGAGTTCGCAAACGGGGCGAAGCTCTTCAGCAACTGCCGACAACAGACCGGATGCCGTAGCGACCTTGGCTCCTACGTGACCGGCTCGCGCGGCACGGCCACCCTGACCGAACGGCGCCGCGGCCTGCTCATCAAAAACGCCGACGGCGAACGCGCCTACGACGGCCCCACTGCGAACATGTATCAGGTGGAGCACAACGAACTCTTCGCCAGCATCCGCAACGGCCGCCCGATCAACAACGGCGAATACATGGCCAAGAGCACGCTGATGGCGATCATGGGCCGCATGGCCGCGTACACGGGGCAGCAGATCACCTGGGAGCAAGCGATGGAATCGCGTCAGGACCTGCTGCCGTCGCGCTTCGATTGGGACATGCAACTGCCGACGCCCGCCGTCGCCGTTCCGGGCGTGACGCGATTCGAGTGAGACTTAATAGCACGCTACGCAAGCAAGCGTTCGCGGGTTCCCGGAGTGGGATAGATTCTTCTCCGGGAACCCGCGAACGCTTGCTTGCAGCGTGCTCGTCCTAATCCTTCCAGTCCGCGACTTTGTTCTGCGCGAAGGCTTCATTCCCCCAGATGTGCCGCGGCCGCGCCGCGGATGCCGGCTTCGATGGGGGCGTTCGGCGCGCCAGTTGTTGCGGATCGCGTCGAGCCAATTCTCGAGGTGCAGGCGTTCGCCGTCGGGGCGTTCGTAGAAATCCCGGCCGCGCGGGCCTTGCCCCAGGATCATATCTTCCGGCTTCTGCTTGCTGCGGGCTTCCGGAATCAACTCGAATCGGCCGCGATCGACATAGGCGTTGCTTCGCTCCCCATGAATTCGATCATCGACGCATTGCGGGCGTTGCCGAAGGTTCCCTCGAAGTGAACCTGGATATTGTTCGAATATTGCAGCAGCGTCTGGATCGTGTCGGGCGTCTGCCACACGCCCTGCGCGGTGACGTGGTTGCCGATGGTGACGGCCCGCAGCGGATGATCGAGGTCGAGGATCCAGTGGGCGACGTCGATCCAGTGGACCATGAGGTCGCCGAGGATGCCGTTGCCGAAATCCCAGAACCAACGCCAATTGCGGAACTTGTAGTCGTCGAACGGCTGATCGGGAGCATTGCCGAGGAAGCGTTTCCAATCGAGTTTCTGCGCCTCTACATTCTGCGGCCCACGCCGCACGCGGTCTGCATTGCGGTTCCAGGTCAGATGCACCTTGATGACCGTGCCGAGCCTACCTTCGCGGACGAGGTCGCGCGCGCGCTGGATGTGCGGCATGCTACGCTGTTGCGTGCCGACCTGGACGACGATGCCGCGATGCCGGGTCTGCGCTTCGCGTAGGGCTCGTGCTTCGTTCGGCTTATGCGTCAGCGGCTTCTCGACGTAGACATGCTTCCCCGCCGCCATCGCGTCGAGCGTGATCGGTGCGTGCCAGTGGTCCGGCGTCGCGATCAGCACGGCGTCGATGTCTTTGCGGTCGAGCAAGTCCCGATGATTGGCAAACGTGACCGCCTGCTTGTCGGCCAGCGGACGAGCGAGATCGATGTTCGGCTCGTAGACGTCGCAGAGCGCTCCGATGCGGACATTCTCGATCTGCCCGAGCGAACGCATCAGATGCCGGCAGCGCCCGCCCGTTCCGATCAGGCCGATATTGAGCCGTTCGTTCGCTCCGAGCACGGAGCTGGCTGCGGGGGCGAGGGCAGCGATAGCGGCGGTCGATTGCAGAAAAACACGGCGCGACGCGGACATGGCGGTTTCTCCGTTTGGGGTTGCACCCACGGTACCGTATCGCGTCGCTACATGCCACTCACTCCTTACCGACACAGAAAAGCCACCGGCCGCCCTTCACAAAGATGCATCCTTTCGCCACTGCGGGTGACGCACGGCCTGGGTCGCCGAGGTCGTTGCGGGCGACGACTTCGGGTTTCGCTCCGGCTTTCACGATCACGCTTTTGCCGCCGGACACGCACCAGATCAAGCCATCGGGCGTAACGAAAGGGCTGACGGCGGAGTCGATGCCGTCCACGCGTTCGCGGTAAACTTCGCTGCCGTCGGCCCATTTCCACGCGCTGATTTGATCGGAGCCATGGAGGCGATAGAGCTGATCGCCGAAGGTGACAGGAGAGGAAAATCCCTGCGGAACATTCTTGACGCTCCATTTCTTGTTCGTCTTGCTGACGTCGCCCATGCCGGTCGCATCGATCGCGATGCCCGGCCCGCCTCGGCCGCTGTCGAGATAGACGACGCCGTCGCGCACAAGCGGCGTCACCGTGTCGCCGACGCGGGCTCCGCTGAACGACCAGATCGGCTCGCCGCCGTCGGGATCGAATCCCTGACAACCGTCCGGAGTGGCGGTGAGCAGTTGCGATTTGCCCGCCACTTTCGCGATGATCGGCGTGCTGTGCGTCCAATCGATGGAGCGCTCGCGTTTCCATCGCAGCTTGCCGGTCGCAAGTTCGAAGCACCAAATCGCGGAGGCCTTCGTCGATTTCGTCTGATCGGAAGCGAAGATGACCGTGTCCTTCCAGAGGACCGGACTCGTGCCGATGGCGACGTCGAAGGCGTGCGGCTTGATGTCGTGCCGCCAAGCGATTTTCCCTTCGAGGTCGAGCCCCGCGATGACGGACGAACCGAAGACGACGGCGACATGTCTGCCGTCGCTGCATGGAGTGGGAGCGGTGTAGCCGCCGCGAAGGTCGGTCAGTTTCCAGGGGCCAGGCGGGACGGGCGTATCCCAGAGCTTTTTGCCGTCACGCGCATCGAAGCAAAGCACATGATGCTCGGGGTATTCCTTTTCCGTCGTCCCCTCGGGCCAATAGGAGAGCGTGACGAACACTCGGTCGCCGATGACGATCGGGCTCGATTGATTCTGATCGCGGCGGACCTTGTCCGAAGGAAAGAGCGGCGCCTTCCAGCGGACGTTCGTCTGCTTCGGCCCACCCCAAGTCGTCGGCAGGTTTGTCTCATCGCAAACGCCGTCCCCCGTCGGTCCGCGCCATGCGGGCCAAGCATCTTCGGCGGAGGCGAATATCGGAAGGCAAAGAGAGACGGCGAGCGTCAGACGAAACATGGCAGGCTCCTTCGGGGGAGCCCGATTGTAACCGCTTACATGCGGATCAGCACGATTTCCGCGACCAAAACCACGAGCAAACCGACGCTGATGACGACATTCACATGAAAAAACGCTTGATTGACGCGGGCGAGATCGTCGGGGCGGACGAGCGAATGTTCGTAGATAAGCAGCGCTGCCGTGAGGCCGACGCCGACGAGGTAAATCATGCCGAGCGGAGGATGGGCGAGGAAGTAGAGGCCGACGAGGGCGCCAAGCATCAGCAGATGGCAGGCGAGCGCGACCCGCAATGCTCCCTTCACGCCGAGTTTCGCGGGGACGCTACGCAGCTTCGCCTTGCGGTCGAACTCGGCATCTTGGCACGCATAGATGATGTCGAACCCCGCGACCCAGAAAAACACGACGAGCCCCAGCGTTCCGGACACCTCAAGCCGATGAAGGCCGAGGATGGCGATCCACGCGGCGACGGGAGCGAGGAGCAGCGAGGCGCCGAGCCAAAAGTGGGCGAGCGAAGTGAATCGCTTCGTGTACGAATAGGCGCAGACGAACGCAAGCACCGGAATCGAAAGGTAGCTCGGCCAAGGATTCGTGGGCTCCGCGAGCCAAAAGAGAAACGTCGAAGCGACGAACGCCGCCGAGCACGCAAGCGTAAACGCCCAAACTCCGCCCACGCTCAGCAACCCCGCCGGCAGATGCCGCGTGGCCGTCCGCGGATTCTCCGCATCGATCCGCCGATCCGCGAGCCGATTGAACGCCATCGCCGCACTGCGGGCGAAGACCATGCAGACGAGAATGCCGACGAGTTCGACGAGTTGAAACCGCCCCTTCTCATGCCACGCCAGGATCGCCCCAAACAGCGCGAAAGGCAACGCGAACAGCGTATGGCTGAAGCGGATCATCTCCAAAATGCGACGCAGCTTTTGCATGCGAAAGGAACCGCGAGAGGTAGGCCATGTTAACTCGTTGCCAGGAGACGCGTGCCATGCTTGTGCCGGATCTTGGCAGAAGTCAGGTTCCTTCTGCTTCCACACCGCACAAGCATGCCCCACAGTCGAGGCCGGGCACTTCGCATGCTTCGCCGGTAGTACCTCAAGTGCGGAGGATCCCCGCAAGGATCCGTCGAAGCATGGCACACGCCGCGCGGCGCACGCCGCGCGGCACCTGCGACCCGATTACTTCTTCCGCTTGTACGTCACCGCGAACATCGGCTCCTTGCCGTCGCCGACGAACATGCCTAATTGCATGTTGTCGGCGTCCGTAGATCGTCACCGATCTCCACTTCGTCGTCTTGCCGTCCGGGCCGGGGCCTTCGGTCGTCATGGTCATCGTTTTCTTGGCCGTGTCGTAGTCCCCTTGAAAACCATCGGCGTGCCGGACATGCTGTCGCACCAGATGCTGACATACTTCTTCTTGGCGGAATCGTAGCTGTCGAGGCTTTTGCGGGAAATCTTCGCGCCCGGGATGGCTCTCCATATCGCCGACCAAGCCCATGCCGCCGATGCCCATTGTGTAGACGGTTGTGCACGGAACCTTGTACCGACTCCATTCAAGCGACGTCTCCCAGGTCCCCTCAAGTTGCTTAAGACGCTCATGCTCCTTCCCCGGCCGTCTGCGGCTGCTGAGCGAACGCGACACCGGAGATCAGCAGAAGAGCACGCGCGCGATCGGTTTTCGCATGAGATGGTACTCCAAAGCAAGGAGGACTCCGTTAAGCCGGCGTTCTCGGGCAGCGCGGACATGAAGCATGCAACGACAGCTCAAAAAGAGCCTCGCACGAAGTAAGCGGTTTGGCCTGGCGCCACGCGAGAGCCGCTTACTTCGTGCGCGACTCTACGATCGCGTCTAACCCGACCTCGTAGCTCCGAGAGCGGCGGCTAATCGGGTTACTTCGGCAACGCCTTCGTCGCGATATCCTTCTCGATCCGCGCAATGAACTCCGCAATCGGCACCGCTCCCAAATCGCCCTCAGTGCGGCCGCGAACCGCCACCGTCCCGGCGGCTTGTTCCTTCTCGCCGAGCACGAGCATGTAGGGAATCTTGTCAAGTTGGGCTTCGCGGATTTTGGCGCCCATCTTGTCGGGGCGGAAATCGCCCTTTACGCGGATGTGGCGGGCCTTCAGTTCGGCTTCCACCTTCTTGCCGTATTCCACGAACTTCTCGCTCACGGTGATCAGGCGAACCTGTTCGGGGGCGAGCCAAACGGGGAAGGCGCCGGCGAAATGCTCGATCAGGATGCCCATGAAGCGTTCCATCGAGCCGAACGGGGCGCGGTGGATCATAATCGGACGATGGGCGGCGTTGTCGGCGCCGATGTACTCGAGGTTGAACCGCTTCGGCAGGTTGTAATCGAGCTGCACGGTGCCAAGCTGCCAATCGCGGCCGATGCAATCCTTCACCACGAAGTCGATTTTCGGCCCATAAAACGCGGCTTCGCCTTCCTCGGCGGTGTAGTTCATGCCGAGGCTTTTCACGATGTCGATGAGGGCGGCCTGGGCGGTGTTCCAGTCCTCGTCGGCGCCGACGTACTTGCTGCTCTTCGGATCGCGGAACCCGAGGCGGACGCGGTAGTCGTTGAGACCGAGGCTGCGGAAGACGAAGAGCACCAGCTCGATGTTCGCCCGCAGTTCGCTTTCGACCTGTTCGGGGGTGATGAACAGGTGGGCGTCGTCCTGGGTAAAACCGCGGACGCGGGTCATGCCGTTGAGTTCGCCGGTCTGCTCGTAGCGGTAGACGGTGCCGAACTCAGCGAGCCGAACCGGCAGATCGCGATAGCTGCGTTGCTCCGCCTTGTAGATGTGGATGTGGTGCGGGCAGTTCATCGGCTTCAGCAGGAAGCCTTCCTGCTCGGACAGCCATTTGAGCAACGCATCCGATCGGCTCTTGCTGTCAGTCGCCTTCTTGTAGTCGGGCAGATCGACCTGCATGGTGTCGAGCAAGGTGTTCGCATAGCGATGCACCATCTCGAGCTTCTCGGCCTGGGTCGCGGCTTGCTCATACTGCGGCGGAATGAAATATGCGAGCTTCGCGTATTGCAGAAATTCGGTTTCGCGTTTCTCATCCAACTCGCCGAGCGACAGGCGATATTGGCACAGATCCAGGGTTCCCGCCGCGGGCCGGGTGTACATCGGCGGGAACTGGGCATCGCGGTAGTAAGGGAAATGACCGCTGGTGCGGTACAGTTCGAGTCGGCCGATGTGCGGGGTGTATACGGGCGAGTAGCCGCGTTGGGTCAGCTCGTCCTTGATGAAGGTTTCCAGCTCGTTGCGGATGATCGAGCCGTTCGGCATCCAGAGAATCAGGCCGCTGCCGACGAGGGGGCTGATGGTGAAGAGCTTGAGCTGCTTGCCGAGCACGCGGTGGTCGCGTTTCTTCGCTTCCTCGATTTTATGCAGGTAATCGTCGAGGTCCTTCTTGTTGAAGAACGAAGTCGCATACAGGCGCTGCAGTTGCTGCCTGCTCGCGTCGTTCTTCCAGTAAGCCCCTGCGATGCTGAGCAATTTGAAGGCGCCGATCTTTCCCGCATGCGGGATGTGCGGGCCGCGGCAGAGGTCGATGAACTCGCCCTGGCGATAGAAGCTGAGCGATTCCTGATCCTGAAATTCCTCATCGATGTGCTCGACTTTGAGTTGCTGCTTCAGATCGGCGACCAGCGCTCGGGCATCGGCGAGCGGCCTTTCGAAACGCTCGAACGGCTCCGCCTTTTCGACGATCTTCCGCATCTCTTCTTCGATCCGCGGGAAGTCTTCTTCGCTGATCGGAGTGGGCGATTGGATGTCGTAGTAGAAGAGATTTTCGAGAGCCGGACCGAACGCGAGTTGCACGCCGGGAAAGAGCCTCATGACAGCGCGGGCCATCACGTGGGCGGAGCTATGGCGAAGAACCTCCAGCGAATCGGCATCCTTCTCGGTGAGGATTTGGAACGCATGTTCGCCCTCGGGGAGCTCGCGGGCGAGGTCGGTGATTTCGCCGTCCACCTTCGCCGCGATCGCCGCCTGAGCGAGTCGTTTGCCGATGCCTTCAGCCACCTTGAGGGCGGAGGTGCCTTGGGGATATTCCTTCACCGATCCATCGGGGAGCTTCAGAGTAACCATGGCGCGTTCCTAAGGGAGTTACGTTTAGCGGGGAGCCGCAGGCGACCGTCGTTACGAATCAACGCGGTCGCCTGCGGCTCCCCGCTAAACCGGGCAGCTATTTTATTATCGAATCACTTTGCGGCTGAAGGCGACGATGAAGAGGCCCCAGAGCAGCGTGCCGAGCAGCGATTCGATGATGATGGGCACATTCATCCAACTCTGGGCCAAGTCGCGAATGCCGCTCAGGCCCGAGATGAACACGGAGACCGAAAGCATCAAGCTGATGAGCAATCGGTTGGGCCAGGCCGTCAGTTCGAGGTCGGGAAACGGCTTCTTCTCGACATAGAAGAGGTGCAACCCCGAGGCGTAGATGGCCGCGAACGCCAGGATGATGAAGCCAGCCGACAGCACCGCGCGGTAGGGATTGGCGCCGTAACCGCAGCCCAGGTCGAGGAAGAGCCAATCGAAGAATTGGCCCACCTTCGTCCACGGCTTCGACCAGGATCGCCCGCATCCGCGGCGTTGGTTCACCTTGAACCGGTAAAACGCCCAATCCTCCTGCTCGTAGCGATGCAGGCTCTCGAAGGTCCGCTTCAAGAGGCCGTATTCCTGCATCGCCTCGGCGTATCGCTTCGTCTCCTCGCTTTGCAATCGGCCCGTGAGCTGATCGGTGCGAACGAGGATGCGCTCGCCGACGGCGTTGAGAAACGCGAAACGTTGCTCGGGGCCTTGCTCGATTTCCTCGAGGTAGACGAAGTCATGCAGCTTCGCCTTGCTCAAATCGAGCATGCGTTCGACGCGGGTGCCGTTGAGTTCGAGCTTCTTATGGATGACGGCTCCGCGCAGGAGGATGTCCGCTTCGCACACGCTCTGATTCAGGATAAGCCCCTGTTCGCAATGGATGCTGCGAAGGTCGAGCTTTCCCTTGAAGTGGCACTTCTTGAATTCGAGCCAGGTGCGAGCGGCCAACTCCCAGCCGTCGACCATTCCGCCGAAGGTGCATTTGGTGAACAGCATCTTGCCGCGGATTTGGCAGGTGCGCAGCTTCAGATCGCCGCCGAACTGCACGTCGATGAACTGACACTTGTTGAGCACGGTGCCGTCGAACGTGACCGATTTTACAAACGCAACCTTCCCCTTGGCGACGATCCGATCGAGAACGCCGCCGACATGGCTGAATTCCTGTTGGAATTCGACATTCGCGAAAACGGGACGCACGAGACAGCAGTTGCGAAGGCGAACCGGGAAGTCGATGAAGCCGACAGAAACGAAGGCCCTGGATGCGGACATGTTGCAGCGTCTCCCCCGCCTTCAGCTTCGCGATGGCGTCCGCCGGTTCCATGTCGGTGCGCTCGACGGCCGCGTCGTCGGGGGCTTCGATGATGTCGTTCTTCGCCATGTTCTTTCGCCTCTTAGCACGCTGCGCAAGTCAAGTGCGAGACCAGATTGTCCGATGGGGGTGAAACCATCTGCAACAACCTGTGCCCGCACTTGCTCGCGCAGCGTGCTAAATCACTGTGCCGACACGGTCGCCAGCGGCAGGGCGCCGGCTTCGCCGAGTTTGCGGATGTCCTGCGTGATGCGCATCGAGCAGAACTTGGGGCCGCACATCGAGCAGAACTTCGCGCTTTTGAACACCTCTTGCGGCAACGTCTCGTCATGCATGCGCTGAGCCGTTTCCGGGTCCAGCGACAGCTCGAATTGCTTCTTCCAATCGAACTCGAAGCGTGCCTTTGACAAGGCATCGTCCCGGTCGCGGGCACCCTTGCGGCCGCGGGCCACATCGGCGCTGTGGGCGGCGATTTTGTACGCGATCACGCCCTGGCGCACGTCGTCGCTTGTTCGGCAGACCAAGGTGCTCCTTCGGCGTCACGTAGCACAGCATCGACGCCCCGGCCCATCCCGCGAGGGCGGCGCCGATCGCGCTGGTGATGTGATCGTAGCCCGGAGCGATATCGGTCACGAGCGGGCCAAGCACGTAGAACGGCGCCTCGTGGCGGACCTCGCGTTCCTTTTCACATTCATCTTCACCAAGTGCATCGGCACATGGCCCGGGCCTTCGATCATCACCTGGCAGCCGTGTTCCCATGACTTCAGGGTCAGTTCGCCCAGCGTCTTGAGTTCGGCGAATTGGGCTTCGTCGTTTGCATCGGCGAGGCAGCCGGGGCGCATGCCGTCGCCGAGGCTGAAGGTGACGTCGTGAGCACGCATGATTTCGCAGAGTTCGCCGAAGTGCGTGTACCAGGGATTTTGCTCATGCCGGGCGAGCATCCACGCGCCCATGATCGATCCGCCGCGGCTCACGATGCCGGTGATGCGTTTCGTCGTCATCGGCAGGTATTCGAGCAGCACGCCCGCGTGGATCGTCATGTAGTCTACGCCCTGCTTGGCCTGGTGCTCCACCATGTCGAGCAGGTCTTTCGCCTTGAGGTCGGCGACGTCCTTGATGTTCTGAATGACTTGGTAAATCGGCACCGTCCCGATCGGAACGGGCGACGCATCGACGATCGCCTGGCGGATGCTGTCGATGCTGCCGCCGGTGGAGAGATCCATCACCGTGTCGGCGCCAAGGTGGACCGCGGTGTGCAGCTTGTCGAGTTCGTCCTCGACGGTGCCGGTGACGGCGGAGTTGCCGATGTTCGCGTTGATTTTGCATTTAGAGGCGACGCCGATCGCCATCGGTTCGAGCCGGCCTTTGAGATGGTGGATGTTGGCCGGGATGACCATGCGGCCCCGGGCGACTTCCGAGCGAACCAGTTCGGCGTCGAGGTCTTCGCGGCGAGCGACGTATTCCATCTCGGGAGTGACGATGCCCTTGCGGGCCGATTCGATTTGGGTCATGAGTGCAAATCCTTTAAGAAAGAACACGTGCTTGCGCGGCGTGCTCGCGGGGTTCACGCGGACTTTTTCAGCCAGGCCTCGGCCAAGCGGAGGAGCGGATTCCAAAAACCGAGGAAATAGTTGAGAACGAACAGCAAAAAGATCGGCAGCCCGAAATAGAGGGTGAACAGGCTGACGCCATCGACCAGATCTTCGAACGCCCAGAAAAACGCCACCGCCCACACGCCGACGGCGACGTAGACGATGAACGTCATCAGATGCACGATGCCGGAGGAACGCCGGACCAATCGGCGAGGAACCAATCGACGAAGAGGAACGCGACGGTGACGATGACGAGGGCGAAGGAGAATAGGCCGCGCGAGGCCAGGGTTCGTCGCTCCCCATCTTGCGTTCGTCGTCTTCTTCGAGCGGACCTTCGCGGATGCGTTGGGCGAACCCCATCCATGCGATGTTGAGCGGCCAGAGGCACGCGATGGTGGCCATCCAGGCGAAGGCGCCGCGAAAGAAATCGTAGATTTCCATGGAAACCCGCAAGCCTGGAGAGAGGGGCAAGGGCGTGGGAGAAGGGAGCTTTCGCTTCGTTCGCTTCGATCGCTTTCCCACGCCGGCATCACCCGGATCAGGTCCCAAGGAGTCTGATCTCAGCCCGCACACCATTCGCGGGCACCCCTAGCGATCGTGTGTATTGTAGCGTCGAAGCCGCGGAATGGAAGAAGCAGGTGCAAGTCGTAGGGTGCGTCGAGCGAAGCAGACGCACCCTACGGGACGCGAGCGCGGCGTCTCCGAAGACGGCGCAATCGGCGCAAAGATGCGCGACGGCGGCAGTGGGGCGGACGTGTGACGTTTGCGCGGACTCGCGATTTCTCATTTCCCGATTTCAGTCGACTTTTTCTCAACTTCCGCGAAGCCGGCGGTCTAAAATTGGATCGTCTGACCCGTCCGGTCCCTCGTTTGCTCGGCGTTGTTCCGCTGACTACCACCGAGCGCGGCTTCCTTGAGCCCTCCATGAAGAAATTCTTGGCGTTCGGCTTCGGCGTTGTCTTGCTCTTTTGCAACGCCCACGCGTTTTCCCGAACTTCGGCAACCCCGCGGCGGCTCAGTCCCCCGTGATCGGCGAAGGCGGGGCCATTCCCGAAGGGCCGCACGTCCGCTCATGGCGGCTCAGCGATCGCCCGAAAACGATCGCGCAAAGTACTGCCCGCCGTCGTCTCCATCGAAGCGATCAAGCCGCCGAAAGCGAATTCCAACCGCACCAAGCCTATCGAGGAATCCGGTTCCGGGGTCCTCGTCAAGCTCGACGGCAAAACCGGCTACTACGTGATTACCAACAATCGCGTCATCTCGCAGGCCCGCAACGATCAGATCACGATCCGCCTGGCCGATGGCCGAATCTTCCGCCCGATTCAGGTGTGGACCGATCCGGAAACCGACATCGCCCTCATGGCCATCGAAAGCAACAACGCCCTCCCGACCGCTCCGCTTGGAAACAGCGACAACGTCCGCGTGGGCCGATGGGTGCTGGCGTTTGGCAGCCCGTTCGGTTTGTCGCAGACCGTGACGCATGGCATCATCAGCATCCGCGACCGCGGTCAGGTGAGCCTGGGTGGAACGATTCGCATCAAGGAATGCTGCAGACCGATGCCGCCATCAATCCGGGTTCATCGGGCGGAGCATTAGTGGTTATGACGGAGCCCATGTCATCGGAATCAACACGGCGATCGCCTCACACAACGGCAGCAATAGCGGCGTCGCATTCGCGATTCCGAGCAACCTAGTGAAACGTGTCGTCGCCCAGATGCTTGCTCAAGGCCAAGTGCAACGCGGCTTCCTCGGCATGCAGCTCGCCCAGGGTTTCGAGCCGAACGAAGCGGCTCCGCCTCGGCCTCGAAAGGGTGCAAGGCGCCCTCGTGGAAAAGGTCTACCAGATACCCCCGCGTCCTCCGCGGGATTGCGGCCGAACGATGTGATTCTGCAAATCGAATCGGTGGCCGTGCGAAACGAAAACCACCTCATCAACCTCATCAGCAACCTGCCGATCGGCCAACGCATCCGCATGCAAGTCTGGCGCGACCACGCACCACCTCGACGCTCAAGCCGTCGTCGGCGACTGGGCCAAGGCCCAGACGCGGTTCAAGGCGGACTAAGCGGCACGATACAAAACGCGACGAATCGAACGGCGCCATCCGATTCAATCGTGGAATTCCCGCTTGCGGCTTAGCGAGCCGTCAATTCCGCGTGAACGCTAAGCCGCAAGCGGATGATCGGCAATTGAATGGGTATTGATTCCTTCCGACTTGCGCGGTCTGGGCGTGCCCTACAGTGAGCCATGATTTCGCGTGGCTTTTAGTACTTCATCATCACGCTGAGGCCCACTGCATCTTGCATCGGCAGCGGGGCGAGGTGGATGCGGCTGTGTTCCATGTCCGTCTGAAACACGCTGTGCGTGGCGACGACGGCGATCACGTAACCGAGAGCGGCCTGGCTGAAATAGTTGCGGTTGTCGTTGATGCGGGCGACCGGGGTGTAGAGCGAACCAGCGACGAAAATCGCTTTCAACGCATAGGAATCCGTCATGTAAGCAGCAGTGAGAAACGGCACGGCGCCGACATACGCGTGACCTGCGACCGCTTCGTGCGTGCGAATCGGCTGCCAGTAGGAGGAACCTTCCGTCGGCAGATCGCCGCCGAGGCCATACTGAAGGACGCCGACCGCGGGGGCGCCGACGATCAATGCTCGCAGCGACTTGGTGCTGAAGGTACGCAGCGTGTTGCCTGCGGGATAATCCTCAAGAATTTTTCCGACGATCGCGCCGCCGATCAGGACGCCGCCGGTCCAACGCCAGTCGCCGAGTTGGTCGTTGCCGAACTTGAAGAACGCATCGCTGCGGTCGTTGCGGACATGCCCCTGCCACCAATCGCGGATGCCGATGTCGGCGTGCGAATTCGCCACCGGGGCCGCCGCGATGACGGCGATGCCGACGCAGAGCAGATCGGGCGTGCAGTAGAAATTGCGGAAGTCTTCCTTGCTGCGGAAAACGGTCTCTGTCGCTTCCTCGCGGTAATCCATCAGCCATTCCTGCCACGTACGCGGCACGAATCGGCTGCGATCCACGTCCATCACTTCGACCGGGGCGCCGACGGTGTCCCACGGGTGTAGCGGAGCCATCTCGGCGATCGACCAGGCACGCGGGCCAAGTACGGGAACGATCGGTCCTTGTTCCTTGACTCGCGGTGTTCCCGGGATTTCCTCAGGCAAAACGACTCGCGGCAGTTGCGGGATCACTTCGCCGCCATTCACCGGCGGAGGCGGCGTTTGCATGGCCGTCTCGGGCACGAAGTTCAGCCGAGGGCGATCTTGGGCAAACGCGGGGCGCACGCACCAGAAGCCCAACCAGGCCGACAACAGGATGACCGCGAAACGTCGCATCGCGACACGCTCCTCCATGAAGCTCGTTCGCAGTCTTTATCGGCCATTCGGGTCGTGAGGAAGAATCCGATTGGGGAATGTGTAACGAAGCTGCCGGAAAATCGGCCGCTACGACCGCGCAACTTTACGCAGCTTCGCCGGATTGGCATCGAAATGGAGAAACGACGCAGAATGGGCTTACTTGTTCGCCGTCTTCAGTTTCTCGCGAAGTTCGACGAGGCGTGGGCTGTTCGATTCCAGGCGTTCCAAACGCGCGAGCTGGGCTTCGGCTTCGACCATGCCGTCAGTGGCGAGCAGCATGCGGATGTAGTCCGCGAGAAGCGCCGACTCCGAATGAAACGCAGCGGTCTTCTGCAGCACGTCGCGTGCTTGGTCTTTCCGTCCGTCCGCTTCGTAGAGCTTCGCGAGCATCCGCCGTTCCTCGACCGTGGGAGCGGCGGAGGCGAACGATGCCTCGAAACGCGTGATGGCGTCTTTGCGTTTCGCGGCGTTTTGGCCTTCGAGGTACCAGCGAAGCCGCTGATCGCGAACCTCGCGGAAGGTGGCCTGATCGAGCAACTTGAGACCGGCCTCCGCGTTCGGCAACGCCAGAGAAGCGAGCGATCGCGTGGCTTCCGCGACGATTTCCGCAGGGGCGCCCGATTTGGGTTCAAGCAATTTTCGATACAAACCTGCGGCTTCCTCGGAGCGCTCGAAGCGACGATAGAAGTCGGCGGCGAGGGCCAATCGCAGGAAATCGTTCGGCTTCGCCTGGATGCATTCCTGCATCCGGCGATTCGCTTCCGCATATTCTCCCGTCGCGATCGCACAGCGGGCGAGGGCCACGTCGAGTTGGTTCTTCGCGACCTTTGCCTTCATGGATTCGAGCACCTCCGGCGTCTGCTTCGCCTTGCCGTGCTTCGACAGGAACCCGACCAGCGCGGCCCATGTCTCCGGTGCATGCGGAGCGACTTCGACTGCCCGCCGATATTCGCGTTCGGCGAGTTCGTCGTTTTTCAGCGAAGCCTGGATGCCGCCTCGCCACACCAGATCGCGGTAATCGCGGCTCTGCGGATCGGCGGCTTGTCCAAGCAAAGCCACCACGCGGGCGCGGTTGTCGATGGCGAGCGCTACCTCGATGCCGAGCTTCGCGAGGTCGCGGCCCAGGGGCCCCTTCTGTTCGAGGCGACGTAACGCTTGTTCCGCGTCCTGGTATCGGTCCCGCTCCGCGAGCAACTTCGCGAGTCGGCCAAGCACGGCGGAAGTGCGGTCGCCCAACTCGACGGCCTTCGCATAGTGGCCGATCGCGTCCTCCTGCTTCGTCTGCTTCTCATCGATGCGGGCAAGCAGCACGGGGACGAGCGACCAGTCGGCGTGGCCCTTCTGCAGTCGTTGCAGATCAGCGCGGATGTCGTCGAGGCGTTTCGCGTCTTCGCCGGCATTCTGAATCGCGAGGCCGGCATTTGCGATGCGCCACATCGCGCCGTCCTGTCCTTCGACGCGGCGGAGTTCGTCGATCCAGGTTTTGGCGGAATCCGGGCGGTTTTCGGCGAGCGCGATCTCGAAAAGACGAAGCCGGCTGGAGAGATCGCGCGGCTGTTTCTGTGCGACGAGCCGCCAATAGTGTTCCGACTGCCCGCGATCGCCCAACCTCAACCACGCCTCGGCCAAATCACGATAGAGCCGACATTTCGCGTCGTCGTCGAACGCATCGAGTCGGCGGGCGATTTCATGGAGCAACTGCGGATCGCTTTCCGTAGGATGCGTCGCGATCAGGCGTGTGCGAGCCTGGCGAAACTCGATGCGATCGCCTGCCTTCTTCACCGCATCGTCCAGCACGGAAAATGCCTTGGCGATCCCGGTTCGCGTTTCCTCGATCTCCGCTCGAAGCGTCCATAGTCCGGCATCGTCGGGATACGAAGCCTGGATGGCGTCGAGCGTCTTCAGCGCTTCGTCGGGTTGTTTCCGCAACGCGAGGGCCTGGGCCTTCAACTCCGCCGAGTCGATGCCTCGGGCATCAGCCTTGGTTGCTTTCGCGAACGTTTCGTCGAACAACGTCCAATCGCGCTCCGCTTCGCGCAGCGTGGCGTTTCTCTGCAACAACGCCCGCGCCAACACCAACGGCGCCGCGGACGACGCATCCGGCGCGGCGGCGACGCGAGTCAATTCCAGGATCGCTTCGTCCGGCCGACCCGCGAGGACATACGCATTTCCGAGGCCGAAGCGGGCGGCGGTCCAGTTCGGATCGAGGCGAATCGCTTCCGCGTACGCACGCAACTGCCCGCTGAGATCGCCTAGCTTTTCGTCGCAGTAGCCGATGAGGCCCCAGACGCGGACGATCCAGTCGGATTTGCCTTCGAGGTCGGTTCTCGCCTTTTCGAGGAGTTTCAGCGCCTCCTGATATTTCTTGTCGAGAACCAGAATGCGGGCATCGAGAAACTCGGAAAGGCCGGGCGCGATGTCCGATTTCTTCAATCCATCCACGATGGGCCGAGCGGTTTCGGGTTTTCCCTGATCGATCAGCAGATCGGCGAGGAGCAGGCGAAGGTCGATGTTGTTCGCATTTTTCTCGAGCCCCTTTTCGAGCGCCGCTTGCGCTTCGGCTCTACGCCCTTTGCGAAGCTCCAATGCCCACATCGCTTTGGCGACGGCGACGTTTTCCGGATGCTCGGCCTGTGCCTTGACGAGCATGGCGCGGGCGCTGTCGAACAGATCCTTGTGCTGAGCGCGCTCGGCCGCGACCACCACGACTTCCGGATCGTTCGGCGCCAAGCGGATTGCTTCATCCAGGTCTTTGTCCGCCTGCTCCGGATGCAGTTGCGTGTTGAATTGGCTGCGGCCCAGATACGCTGCGGCTGACTGTGGATTGGCGGCGATCATGTCGTTGAGCGCTTGCTGCGCATCTTCAGCGCGAACCAGGGAGTGCTGCAAATGGTCCGCCATCGCCAGCCAGGCGGAGACGCGTTGCGGATTCGCTTTGACGGCAAGCTGAAACTGCTCCTCAGCCTGCTTGTGCTTGTTGTCGGCGGCGTAATTCTCGGCCAGCTTCTGCCGCAGTTCGTCTTCCTTGCCGTACTTGGCGCCGAGCAAGGTTACGTAGTGCTGGCGAGCATCCGCGCGTTGACCGCCTTCGTCATACTGCTTCGCGAGCCGTAGGCGCGTGGCATGGCGATCAGGAAACACACGGAGCAGCTTTTCTCGCAGAGTGACCACTCGGTCAAATTCGAAGTCGTTCATCCCTTGCTTATCGAGCAAGTCCGCGTACTTCTCGGCCGCATCCCAATCGTCGGGGCGGAGAACGAGATACTGCTCGAGATAATCGGTCGCCTGCCGCAGTTTTTCCTTAGCGACGGCGTCGTCCGCGTATTCGAGGAAGGTGCGTGCGTTTCGCCAAACCTGGAAATGATGAATCGCATGCACCAACACCACCACGAGTGCGGCAATGCCGAGAAACTTGAGGAACCAACGAACATTGAAACCACGGCGCATGTTGGTGCTCGCGAGATCGGAGGCTCGAACACGCTGGATTTTAGCTCATGGAATGCGATGGCGCCTTCTCGGAGTGAACAAACGTCCGGACTGGCGTCGGATACAACGAAGGAAGTCCTCACGCGGAGCGTGAGGACTTCCTTCGCAAACCTGTAGGATTGCGACATGATCTCTCGCCCCTCCCTTTATTTTCCGCTCGCCCTTTCGATCGGCGCGGCCCTCTTCACCCTTGGGTTGAAAGGGATCGCGGCGTGGATGACGGGATCGGTCGGCCTGCTTTCCGACGCGCTCGAATCGCTCGTCAATCTTGTCGCCGCGGCTACTGCCCTATTCTGCCTCTGGTATTCCTCGCTCCCGGTCGATGCCGAACACACCTATGGGCATGAAAAGATCGAATTCTTCTCAAGCGGCCTCGAGGGGACGTTGATCTTGGTCGCGGCCGGCAGCATTGCCTGGTATGCCGTCAAACGATTGCTTGTCCCCGAACCAGTCGAATCGCTCGGAATCGGAGTAACGCTCGCTCTGGTCGCTTCGGTGGTGAACTTTGCGGTCGGTTGGCTTTTGCTGCGGCGCGGCCGTGCTGCGGGCTCCCTTTTGCTCGAAGCGGATGGGCACCACCTTATGACCGACGTGTATACGAGCGTCGGGGTCATCATCGGCGTGTTTCTGGTTTCGATCACCGGCTGGACCGTTCTGGACCCGATTGTCGCGTTAGTGATGGCGGGGAATATCGCCTGGACCGGCGGCGCGCTGATTCGCCGATCGTTCGACGGTCTGATGGATCATTCGCTGCCTCTCTCGGAACAAGATGCGGTGCGGATTGCGGTGGCGCCGTTTCTTCGGGAAAACATCGCTTATCATGCTTTGCGTACCCGCTTGGCGGGTCGGCGGCGCATGGTTGAGTTTCACTTGTTGGTTCCGGGAGCCTGGAGCGTGCAGCAGGCCCATGATTACCTTGATCAAGTGGAAGAGGCGATTCTCAAGCGTTGCCGGATGCGGACGTCACGGTGCATCTTGAGCCGATCGAGCATGGACCTGCTTGGGAGGATTCGGAGTTGCTTCGCATCGAGGAAAAGAGCCGAAAGTCATGAATGTTCCGACGCCCGGACGATATGAGCGTTTCTATCAGCATGAGGCGCGGGACCGATTCTGCCATGTCTACATCCCCGCGACGCATGACCCCGCCGTGCCCGCCCCGCTGGTGTTAGCGCTGCATGGCGCCACCAGCAATCCGAAGCTGATGGCCCAATTTTGCGGCCTGCACATGAAGGCGGATCTTGAAGGTTTCGTCGTCGCCTACCCGGGCGGCACGGGTGCTGTCGGCACCATTCTTTTTTGGAACGGCGGCGGCAACTGGGGATACGCTGCGAAACATGACGTCGACGACGTCGGCTTTCTGCGCATGGTCGTGGACGATTTGCGGTCGTTCGTCGCAATTGATCCGAATCGGATTCACGTCTGCGGCATGTCGAACGGCGCCATCATGACCTACCGCCTTGGCGTCGAGATGAGCGACGTCTTCGCGTCGATTGCTGGGGTCGCGGGGCCGATGATTCCGAAGGGGCCGAACGACGGGCGTGCGATGCCGGTGCTGCATATCCACGGCGAAGACGACGAGTTCGCTCCCTTCCTGGGCGGCGTGGGTGCACAGAGCCTTTACAAAGTCCCAGTGCCTTCGATTCCTGAGACCGTGCAGTATTGGGTGGATCACAATCGCTGTTCGCCGAAACCGCTCATCGAGACGATTCCTGATCGAATCGGCGACGGCACGACCATACGCACCGAACGCTACGCGCCGTCTCAAGGGGATGCCGAAGTCGTTTTGCACCTGGTCGAAGGGGGAGGGCATACGTGGCCCGGCCGGCCGCCGTTGCCAGAAAAGCTCGGCAAATCCACCGGAAACCTGATTGCGAACGACGTGATTTGGGACTTCTTTCGCAAGCATCCGATGCGTCCATCCTAAGAGGAAGCTACGTCACAATCTCATGAAGACCGCCCTGCTTCTCATGGCCCACGGCAGCCGCAGTCGCGAAGCGAATGCGGATTTGGAATACGTCGCGGAACAATTGTGCGACGGAGCCTACGATCCGGTCATCGCATCGTTCCTCGAACTGGCTGAACCGAGCATTTTGGATGGGGGACGCCGGTGTTGCGAAGCGGGAGCCAAGCGGGTGGTGATGCTCCCTTATTTCCTGTCCGCTGGGGTCCATTTTCAGCGCGACCTCCAAGGCATACGCGAACAGTTGGCGAGCGAGCATCCGCAGGTGGAATTCGTCCTCGCCGAACCCATGGGGCGGCATCCTGGTCTATTAAGCATCGTGTTGGACCGAGCCGCCCAAGCGCAAGCAACGAAGTGAGATCGGCGATCGTTTGTCCACAGGATTCTTCCATTGCGGCGTCACGCTGGCCACTTGCATTTGCGTACCCAAACTCGAACAATAGCGTATGGCCCTCGTGCCAGCGCTCCGGGCTTTTCGCTCCGGTTCGTCAAGGAGCCTCGATGAATCCGTATCTGTCGTTGTGCGATGATTTCGGCCTGTTCGTGCACTTGAACACCAAGACGGAGTTGACGAAAAACCGCGAATCGATCCTGCATTTCTTCGAAAGCTTGCGAAAGACGTTTCCCGAAATGACCGACTTCGAAAGTCGGGAAAACGGCGAACATGTCCTGGAAGAGGACCGCGACCAAGGAACCCATCGCTGGGTGGCGCTCGAACCTCGCCGCTTCGTCTCCGGCATGATGAACCCGGAGCAAATCGATACGGCTGACATCTATCACGAGCGGGTGCTCGAAACGGCCCCGTTCCACCTCGATCTCAACTCGCTTGATTGCGATGCGCTCGACGTCGTCTTCGCGTTCGATTTTCTCTACGCCGGGAACCATGACGAAGTGGTGGCTGAGGCGTTAGGGATCAGCACCAGCTTGGAGCCGATGATCAATATCCCTGGTTCACGCATTCTGCATTACGAACCGCAGCTGATGCTGGCCCTCGATGAAGCATGCCGTCTGCAATGCCGGCTGAACATTGAAACGCGTACCAACGCCTACCAAGTCCGCACTGGTCAATACCCAGAAGCGCCGATCAGCGTCTATCTGACAATTCGCCAGTATTGGGGCCGGCAGGGCGCGAAGACGTATGCCGAGTCGTATGCGACGCAACGCAAGTTGTTGCAGGAGATGGCGGAACAGCACATCATCCCAACCGTTATCAAGCCGCTCGGCGAAACGATTGCGAACCGCCAATAACAGGGACGGGATTGCTGAGGGCCACCGCGGGAAGTGGACGAGGTGCCCCGCGCGGCATCACGCGAAGGAGTCCTGCTGCTCTGTCCGGTCTGGGGCCGCTTTTTCTCATCCGCTTTTCATTGAAACTAGTTATCCTGACGAAGGTTAACATTTCGGCAGATGACTCGCGTTCGGTCGCCGCATGGCATCTCCATCGGAGCTTGTTCCATGAAACGGTCCATTCTCGCATGGGGCGTGTTCGTCGCCCTGTCGGCTACGTCACTTCGTGCCGACGACGTCAAAAAATCCCCTCCCGCGAAGCCGTCGTTGCCGACGGGGCACCTTCGCACGGAAGATTGGCTCACGTATTCGACCGATCGCCTCGCTGCCGGCGAGATCGATCGCTTGGTTTCCGCTGAACTGAAGAAGGCGGGCATCAAGGAGGCGCCGCTTGCCAACGACGAGACGTATTTGCGCCGCGTCTACCTCGACCTCATCGGCCGAGTGCCCACGCCGAAGGAGATCGCCGAGTTCAAGAGCGATACCCAGCCGACAAAGCGGTCGGCCGTCGTCGATCGGTTGCTGGAAACCGACGAATACGCGAAGCACTGGGCGGCCTACTGGCGCGAATCGATTTCCCGCCGAACGACCGACAATCGCGCCCAAATCTTCGCCCGCGGTTTCGAAACCTGGATGGCGGATCAATTCAAGCAGAACCGCTCCTGGGGATCCATCGTCCGCGAATTGCTCACCGCGTCCGGCCAACTCCGCTTCGCCGAACCGACCAAGAACGGCTCCGCGTATTTCCTTGCATCGCGCACCGGGGCCGACGCTCCGACGGAACTCGCATCGGAAGCGTCGCGGCTGTTCCTTGGCATTCAGATTCAGTGCGCTCAGTGCCACGATCATCCGAGCGATGTGTGGAAGCGGAATCAGTTCCATGAGTTCGCCGCATTCTTCGCCCGGGTCCGCCAGGCTCCGATCCGCGAAGAGATGAAGATCGTCGGCTTCCAACTCATCGCGGCCCCCTTCGGCGAACACCAGATGCCGAACGCCAGCGATGCGAAGAAGCCGGGCAAACGCATCGATCCGCAATTCCTCGACGGCAAAGGCCCCGGCAGCGGTCAAACCGACGCGAAACGCCGCGAGTATCTCGCCGCGAAGATGACCTCGACGCAGGACCCGTGGTTTGGCGGCGCGTTCGTCAATCGCATCTGGGGCGAACTGATGGGGCAAGCCTTCTACCAACCCGTGGACGACATGGGCCCCGAGAAGGAAGCGACGATGCCGACCGTCCTCGCTCGGATCGCCGGCTCATTCCGCGGCAGCGAATACGACGTGAAGCAACTCTTCCGCGACCTGATGGCGAGCGAAACCTACCAACGCCAAATCCGCCCCGGCGCCTCGATCGACGAACATCTGATGTTCGCCGCGAGCCATCCGAAACGGATGCAGGCGGACGCGTTGTGGGCGAGCCTCAACCAAGTGCTCGGCCCAATCAGCAGCGGCCGCGGATTCTTCGGCAAGGGACCCGCAGCCGGCGGTTTCGGTCGCTTCGGCGGCGTCGGGCTCGAGCAAGTTTTCAAGCGTGAGTTCGGCTTCGATCCGTCGGCCAAGGCTGAAGACATTGAAGGCAGCATCAGCCAGGCACTTCTGATGATGAACAACCCGCAGATCGCTCAGAAGATCACGGCCAAGGGCGACAACATGCTCGCTGCCGTGCTGAAGGCGAACGCCAAAGACGACGATGCGATCCGCACTGTATATCTGCGGACGCTGGCGCGCGAACCTAGCGAACGCGAGATGACTCGCTGCAAGACGCACATTTCGAGCGTCGCCAGCCGCAGCGAAGCGTATGAGGACATCCTCTGGGCGATCCTCAATTCTGCCGAATTCCAGACCAAGAAGTAGACGACATCCCAAGCCCAGGTGCGACTGCAGGGAGCTCCTGGGATTCGATCGAACAAAAGAATGAACCCAGGAGCTCGCTTTGCTCGCCCCTGGGCTTGCTGAACATACTCGGAGACTCGCCATGTCCCTCAGGCACTTGCTCCATGTCAACACGGGCCGCGATGGGCTCGATCGCCGTGCGTTTCTGAAAACCGTATCCGTCGCCGGCATCGCTAGAGCTGCATCGCTGGGTTGGCGCGACACGCTCGCACTCCATGCGGACGAGCTTCGCCGCCGCGAGATGTCGTGCATCCTCCTCTTCATGCGAGGTGGGCCGAGCCAATTCGAAACGCTCGATCCCAAGCCGGGCCACGCCAACGGCGGTCCGACGCAAGCGATCGACACGAAAGTGCGCGGCGTCCGATTGGCTGAAGGTTGGACGAAGCTGGCCGACGAGATGGAAAGCGTCGCCCTCATCCGCTCGATGCGCAATCGCGAAGGCGAGCATCAGCGAGCCGAATATCAGATGCACACTGGCTACATCCCCGCCGGCGGCGTCCGCTTCCCCACGCTTGGCTCGATGGTTTCCAGCGAGATCGCTCCGAAGGATTTCGACCTGCCCCACTTCGTCACCGTCGGCGGCCGCGGCGGCATTGGCTCGGGATTCCTTGGCCAAGCCTATGCTCCGTTCGTCGTCAACGACCCGAACCAACTACCGAACAACGCCACGCTGCCCGGCGGCGTCAACTCCGCACGGCTCGATCGCCGGCTCAGCCTGCGCGACGACCTCGAACGCGATTTCGCCGAGAACGGCGGCGCTCATCAAGCCGGCGATCAGCGGCAGATCATCGCCAATGCCGCCGCCATGGTCCGCAGCCCGCGTTTGCGTGCCTTCGATCTCTCCGCGGAAACGAACGCCACGCGCGACCGCTATGGCCGCAATGCCTTCGGCCAAGGTTGCTTGCTGGCGCGTCGTCTTGTCGAAGTGGGAGTGACGTTCGTCGAAGTGGAACTCGGCGGATGGGACACGCATCAGAACAATTTCGACACCTGCAAACGCCTCAGCGGCCAGGCCGACGCCGGGTTCGCTTCACTGGTGAAGGACCTGCGCGAACGCGGACGACTGGACCGCACCCTGATCCTCTGGATGGGCGAGTTCGGCCGCACGCCGCGGATCAACGGCAACACGGGTCGCGATCACTATCCCCGCGCCTTCAGCCTCGCGATGGCGGGCGGCGGCGTAAAGGGCGGGCAAGTCATCGGCTCGACTAACGACGCTGGAACCGACATCGCCAACCGCCCCGTCGGCGTCGCCGACCTCTTCTGCTCCGTCTTCCGCGCGATGGGCATCAACGGACGCAAGGAGAACATGAGCCCGCAGGGCCGGCCGATCAAGCTCGTGGACGGCGGCGAAGCGGTACGCGAGCTGTTTGCGTAAAGATTCCCTCTCCCTCCGCCGGCGATCGTAGGAATGCCTCAGGTGAATGATGGGCGGGGGAGAGGGTGGCCGAAGGCCGGGTGAGGGGGCGGACAGTGAACAAGAACATCGACTTTGCACGCCAGCTTCGCCAAAACGAAGTACCCGCAGAAGAGTTGCTTTAAAGTGCTCTCCGCGGACGCCGTCTTTCTAGGTTTAAGTTTCGCCGTCAACACCCCGTGGGCAGGTTTATCGCTGACTTCGCTTATGCCGAGTGTCGCCTACTCGTTGAGCTTGATGGCGAGCCACACCTCCAATCGCATGCGAAGGACGCCCTTCGCACCGATGCACTGGAAGATTTGGGTTGGAAGGTGCTGCGAATCTGGAATACGGAAGTTTGCTGCAATCTGGACGGCGTAGAGGAGTTTTTGATTCGCATCTGCGATGAAAGACTTCGAGAAGCTGTCCAAGAGTAATCGCATCCGCTATTGATTGTGCGAATCGGGGGCCATCGTACGCCCCCCTCACCCGGCCTTCGGCCACCCTCTCCCCCCGCCCTTCACTGAACAGCGACTCCACGCGATCGCCGGCGGGGGGAGAGGGAATACGGCTTCCTAATACGGAAACTTGTCGTCCATCGGCGTCTTCGCCAAGTCGATCAGAAACCCGCCCAATCGCTCCACCAGAATATCCATCAGCTTGCGGCCTTTGTCGGCGGTTGCGGTGCGGGGGTCGCCGATGCCGGTGTTTTTGCTGACGAGGTGCCAGGGGCGGGTGATCGAGACCCAGCCTTTGTTGATCGCTTCCAACTTCGTCGGGGCGGCGGCGCCGTCGTCTTCGCGCTCGGGAAACATCAGGTGCGGAAAGAAGGCGAGGCCCAGGCTCGTTTCCACTTCGTCCGCATGTTCGCCAGGCTTGTCGAAGATCTCCTTGTAGCGATCCGTCGCCATGCGGAACCAGTCGCAGACGCAGAGGAATACCTTGGTGCGGTGATGCAATTGGCGAGCGAGCGGTTTGAGCTCGTTGCCGCCGTGGCCGTTGAGCAGCACTAATTTGCGGATGCCCTGGCGTTCCAACGCATCGGTCAGGTCGCTCAAGATGGCGAGAAGCGTCGTCGGTACGACATTCAAAGCGAGGCCGCCGGGGATCTGCAAGTGGTTCGTATTCACGCCGAAAGGGACTGTCGGCAGCAAAAGCACATTGGAGCCCGCTTCGTACGCTTTCTTGCAGGCCCGCTCGCCGATGACGTCGAGCTGGTAATTGTCCGTGCCATACGGCATGTGGAGGTTATGTGGTTCGGTCGCGCCGAACGGCAGCACCGCGACCTCCCACTTCCGCTGCTTCAAATCGTGGTGATTTTGCTCGGCGAGAATCCACGGGCGCATTTGCATTTTGTCCAGATACCAGGGGAAAGATAGGCAAAGCGTCCGGCGTGGCACACTCTGTCCGCAGCGAAGGGTGTGGTAATACGCCCGAACGTGCGACATCTAAGTCTATAGACGCTTCACCACACCCTTCGCTGCGCTCAGAGTGTGCCACCCCGGACGCATTTCTCTCGATTCGAATTACTTCAGCAACCCCGCATCGACGGCGTACTTATACCCGAACCACCCGCCGGCGCCGAGGGCTCCGAGCACGATCAGCCAGAAGACGATCGGCATTACTTTGTTGCGAAGGTTTTTCCAGAATCTGCGGCTTTGCTCTTCCTTGTCGTACTTGTCGACGAGCGATTTGAACTTTCCGGCTCCGGGATCGGTCTTCGCCCGGACCTGCTTGGATCGGAAAAGATCCTGAAACTCGCGGATGGTGCCGATGGCACGGAACCCGCTGTCAGCTTGCCGGCTCACCTTCGCCTTGGCGTCGATGCTGCCGAGTTTGATCATTCGCTCGAGTTCTTCCTGTTCCATCTTCTTGGTCAGCGTTTTGCCGTTAGGGCTGACGAATTGCACAAACCAGCCTGACTCCTCGACCATCGTGTCGGAGTCGGGTTCGGCCTCCTCTTCCGCAGGCGCGGTGATTTTTACCGGCTTCTTGATGACGGAGGCGGGGGGCTTGCTCGCGGGGCCCTTGCCTGCACGAGCGGGAGCCGCGGCTTCGCCGAAGAAGCTCAAGCTGTCGTGGGCCATGCCGAGAGATGCCAACTCCTCTACGACTTCGCTGCACGACGCGTATCGCAATTCGGGTTTCTTGGCGAGCATCTTGTCCACGATGAGATCGAGCCGTTCGGGGATCGACGTGTCGAACGTCCGCATCGGCTTGAACTTCCCCTTCTCTTTCGCTTCGATCAACTCGACCAGCGTCTCGCCTTTGAACGGAGCTTGGCCGGTGAGGAAGAAGTAGAGCATGCAGCCGAGTGCGTAGATATCGCAGCGATGATCGACATGTTTGGCGTCGCGGGCCTGCTCGGGCGCCATGTAGATCGGCGTGCCTGCGCCTGTGCCGGTCTTGGTGAGTTGCATGTCGTCGTCTTGCGCCTTGGCGAGACCCAAGTCCGCGACTTTGATCACCCCTTTCTTCGTCAGCAGGATATTGTCCGGCTTGATGTCGCGATGAATCATCTTCAGCTCATGGGCATGCTCCAAGGCCTGGGCTGTGGTGATGATCGCGTGGAGGGCGTCGCCGATGGAGAATTTCTTGAGTTTCTTCAGCCAATTCTCCAGGCTGCCCCCTTCGACGAATTCGATGGCGATGAAGTGATAGCCGTTGGCCGCGCCGGCTCCATAGTGCGCAGGATGTTGGGATGGTCGAGCTTGGCCATGACCTTCGCTTCGCGTTCAAAACGCTGGACGAAGGCAGGTTTGCTCGAGAGTTCCTTGGAGAGGACCTTGACCGCCACTTCGCGGTCGAGACTCATCTGCTGTGCCTTGAAGACGGCGCCCATGCCCCCTTGGCCCAGCTTCTTGAGGAGTTTGAAATCGCCCAGTACGGTCGCTTTGGGGGCCGCCGCCGCGGGTCGTGCGGGGGCTTCGCCTTCGGCCATCGCCTGCGTGCGGTCCTGGTCGGCGGCTTCCTCCGGAACGGAGGTGTCTTGTCCGGAAGCGGCCTCATCGTCATACGCCGCCGTCTGATCCAGCGCGACAGGCTTCTTGGCTGCCGCGCGGGGCGCCATTGTGCCTTCCATCGTGTCGTCGCTTTTCGCCGGTGGGCGTTTCACGACTCCCGCCGAGGGTTTCGGCCGAGCGGCTGCGGGTTTTTCCGCCATGGTAGTTCTCCCTGCATGCCCGAATCCGGGCGAATGAATGAACAATGAAACGATTCCGGAAGGAAGCGGAAAAAGTGCATCGACGACCGCAGGATATCAGCGACGCTTCGTAACCGCCTTGCCCATCGATTATCGCGATTTCGCAATCTTCAATCAAGGAAATAGCCTTGGACAAATGATGTCCGGGTGAGCAGCTGGAAAGTAGGTGGAAAATTTCTGGCAATGCCCGGTGTGGAGAAGAAAGATGAAGGGATGGGCGCAAGCGGGGCCATTTCACGAGCAGGAGTCGCGTCATGAAGGGCTTGGATGCAGGCGTCGTTCTTACCCCTGAGCAAGAGGGGCCGAAGCGCGGCGTTTGGCGGAACTGATTCTGACCAAAGCACGCGAGGAAGTGCTGGCCATGGCTCGGATCATGGTGTCCAAGCCGGATCGGGAGCTTCTGGGCCAAAGCGAATTTCAGGTGCGCGTCGAGCCGCACCGTCTTGCCGCCCACGCCCTCGGAAACCGCCGTCAACGAGCGGAAAAAAGGGGGTACCAAGGGTCGAGCATGAGCTGTCCTCACCGCCGCGAGTCGGCGCGTTTCGTCGGTTATCGAAAGAAGACGGTCGTCAGTCTTGTGGGAGACTTGCGTCTGTGGGCGTGGCTACTACCACTGCTCGCTAATGCAGCCAAGGTCAGGTGCCTTGGGACAAGACGCTGTCGCTTGCGAACGAACGCCTGACGCCGGCTTCCAGAGGTGACCTCGCTGGCGGGCATTCAGGAGAGCTTCGGCAAGGCGGCCGACCTCACGCTCCGCAAGCTGGCCGGCCTGCGTTTGAGCGAATCGACGGTGGGCGGACGGCGGAGTCCGCCGGCATGCGGTTGGGCCGTCTGATCAAAGAGGGGAAGACCTTCGGCCCCAAAAAGGAATGGGCTTGGAACAAGGACCGCACGGGGAAAACCTGCGCGTACGTGAGTTTGGACGCGACGGGAGTGCTGATGCAAGGCCCCGAGGGATCGAAGGTCGAAGGCCGCATGGTGAATGTGGGCATGGTCTTCAACCCCCAGCCTCGCTCCGAAGACGAGGAGGCCTTGTCCAAGCCCTGCGACGGGGTTCGCTACTTGGCACTGTACACGCTTGGCGAATTGGGCGAGGCGATGCGGAAGCAGGCGGCCCAAGTGGGGAATGGATCAGGCCCAGCAATGGATCGCCCTGAGCGACGGAGGCGCCGGACTGGAGGAGTTCTTCGACGTGCACTTCCCGTTGGCCGTCAAGATCCTCGACTTTCAGCACGCGGTCGGCTACTTGGCGGCTTTGGCCAAATCGTGGCGGCCGGGCGCAGCGGGCGAGAAACTGCTGTCGGCCTGGTGTCACTCGCTCAAGCATGCAGGAGGCGCCCGGGTGGTCAAGATGCTTGAGAAGTTGGACGTGAAGAAGATGAGCGACGAGACCAAGGCCGAATACGAGCGGAGCTTGAACTACCTACGCGGCAATGTCGAGCGAATGAAGTATCCCGAGTACCTGAAGTACGGATGGCAGATCGCGACGGGCGCCATCGAGTCCGCCTGCAAGACGGTCGTCAACCAGCGACTGTGCATGGGCGGAATGCGCTGGGGTGAACAAGGCTCCGACGCAATCGCCCACCTCCGCGCCTTGTACCGCAGCGACACCGACCAATGGGAAGCTTTTTGGGCCATGGCGGCGTGAAATCTACCCACTTACATGACGCTCACCCAGGATGTCCGACGCTGCTTGTCTGGGCGCTTGTGCAGCGGATGCGGCAAGGCTCCGAAGCTAGCCTGAACCTCGTTGCGGCGACTCGGGTCCGTAGGTAGGATGCAGCGGCCACATCTTCGGAGGACCACATCATGTTCGGCGATTCCGATCTCCCCTATCACGATGACGAACCGCAAGACCAGCTTCCGCATGGCCAGATTCCCGAGGCGCAGCGGATTTTGCAGGGTCTGCTTTCGGAATTGCCGGACGAAGCCCGCAGCCTGGTAGACCGTATCGAACGCGATATGCGGAAGCTGCGTGAGCAGAGCGATTCCGAGATTGGGCGCATTCGTGAACAGGCAGCCCAGCAGATCGCCGAGATCGAAAACCGCGTCGAATCGCGGCGTTCGATGTTGTGCCAACATGCCGTCGAGCAACTCGAACCGCTGCAGAAGGAACTGTTTCGCGCCGGAGAACTGGGCAAAGCGCTGGCGACGTTCGTGCAAATGCAGTCGCTGAAGGCCCGCGCTCAAAACGTGATGCCTGATCCCGGCAACCTGCTGCAATACGCCACCATCGGCAAATCGCATCTGTTCCGCATCACGGGCTGCCCAGAAGGCCCAGTGTGGGGCACCGACATCTATACGGCCGATTCGCGGTTGGCATCCGCGGCCGTGCATGCCGGCGCCATCGAAGCAGGCGAGGAAGCCGTGGTGCGCGTGACGTTGGAGGATATGTCGAACCAACGCGTCTTCGGCACCATGCGCCACGGCGTCATGAGCATGGACTGGGGCCCGTACCACATCGGCTACCGGGTTGCGAGATCGTGACGCTTGAGAAAACGCCTGCCGACAGCGAATGTGACAGCAGTGGAATCCAATAATGGCGTAAATGGCTTAATGCTCGAATTTCCTCCGGAAATGCCTTTAGCGACGAAAAAGGTGGGATGCGCCACGGACGGATCTCGCGGCCAGACATACCAATCAGCAATCTCCCATGGTCCGATGAGAATGGATTTGAGCCCCGCACGAAGGACGCGGTCCCGCCAGTGCGGGCGGAGATCGCATCCTTAGGTAGGGTTGCCTTGCTCGGCCGAACGTCGCGTTTACTTCACCGTGACTTGGAAGGGCCAGTGTACGCCTCCGAAGTCGTAGCGTGCCGTCCCGGCGAAGGTTCGGCCGTCGAACCTTCCCTCATAGATGAAGTTCCCGCGTTGGAATCGCAACGTCAGGCGGTCGCCAACGAGCGTGTAGGTTCCTTGCGAAACCCCGCCTTTGTCGATCATTTCCGCCTGGCTTGCGTCGAGGAATCGGAATGCGACGGCATTGCCCTTGTCTTCGACTCCTTCCATTTTTTTGCCCGCAAGCGAGGGGAGTGCCTTGGCCGTCTGCCGTTCGACCTGGAAGGCCCATCCTTTGGGCTGCTTGAAGGCATCGGCGGTCATTTCCGCCTGGCCCGTGATCACGTTGTTGCGTTCGGCCCCTTCGTAGAGGTAGGAGGCGAAGACGAACTTGACGCGTCCGTTCTTCATCTCGCAGTAGCCTTGGACCGGCTTGGGGTTTACGGCGTCGTACATGAGGACTTGGCGGTTTTCTTGGATGATGAACTTGAGCGAGGTCGTTTTGCCGTTGGCGCTTTCCGTTCCCTGATAGACCAGCGGGAAGGCAAGCGTATCGCGGGCTGGCGGTTGAGCGAAACCGGCGGTGGAACAGGTCATCAAGATGGCGGCGACGGAGAAGCGGGCGAGGGCAGTCATGTTGGATTCCTTGTGGTCGGGCAGGTGTAGGTCGATGTTTTTTTTCGGTGTGGTTGTCGCGTCTGATACGACGCCCGAAGCGAATGATGACCATTCTACCGCGGAAAAAAGAAATTATGTAGACATAAGATGTTTAGAAGTATAAGCTTGCGCTTTATTTATCCTGATGTGCCCGGCGCAGGGAAGAGAGGCACGCCGCGAGTTCGCCGTACGCATTACGGCGTTTCGTTGCCGCCTTGGGCGGTCGTTTTGGATGTGCAAGGAGTTGTCGACTAGCGATGAGACTTCAACGTGAGCTTGGTTTCACGGTCGAAAAGGCGGCCATCGCGGCTTGTCCATTCAAGCAGGACGCCGGTTCGTCGGTCGTAGACGTACTCGAATCGATGCACTTCGCCCGCTTCCGTGATGGTCACAGTATCGGCTCCAACGGACGCCACGCGGACGGCGTAGCGGGTCAGCGGGTCGCGATCTAACGTTTGGCTTGGCTTCAGTTTCGACAAACTTCTTGGAGACAGCACAAGGCTGCCGACCATCGCTTGGCCGGCGACGCGATCGATTCTCGCTTCGTTGGGCGGCATGCCCGGAAGCATCGCTTCGGCAATCCTCAATTCGTATCGCGCCCAGGTAGCCCCGCGATCCTTCACGGATGCCTCCGCGGTCATGCCGCGCGAAAACGTCCGTCCTCCCCCCAACGGCTGCGTCTGCGTTCCCTCGTATCGGAAGATCGTGCCGGAATCGAATCGTTCCGGCAGAGGGTCTTCCATCCAGGGAAGGTCGAGTCGCCGAAGCCCGCGAAACGTCATGTGGGTGAGCGTCGTCCCTTCGCGGCCCTGCGCCGCGTGATTGATGTGGAGCAGCATGCCCGTCGCCAAGTCGTACATGAAGACGTTGCGTCCGCTTTCGGATTCGTGTTGGAAACGGATCGCGGCGTATTTCTTGCCGTCGATCGTCGTTTCCATGCGTATGGCTTTCGTGCGGCCGCCGAGATTTTCGGGAATATCGCGGAGGACCGCGGGGTGGATCCAATAATCGGAACCGATGGCCGGGCGACCGATTTCCGCGACGGAAGCCAAGTGAGCAGGCGGTCCATCGAACCGGGAAAAACCGTATGCTTGCACATCAAGAGCCGCGTGGTCTCGATCGAGGCCGACGATCGTCACCTGCGTGTACCCATGGCCGGCCGCTCCCGGCATATCCGCTCGGCCGTAGCGTTTGCCGGTCTCGTCGATCCAATCGCCGCTCGCGTCGGGATACCAATAGTGCGACCGATGAGGCGTGATGGAAATCGCGGAGTAGTAGGTGAATCGCACGCCTCGAGCGACCCAATCCGGGGCGCCAAGTCGCTGGAGCCCGGGGAGCAGCGTTTCGAAGGGATGCGGCGACGCCACGAAGACTGCTCGGCTCCTGCCCCAACCCGCTTGAGGCGCCTCTCCGGCGAGAGACCCGCGATCTCCAGGACAATGGTCGCCACGAAGAATCGAAATCGCATGCACTTCCCTTCGAGCAAGAGAGCGAGCGAATGACGCGCGACGCAGGGAATATCGAAACGCAAAGGCCAAGCCAACAGGGCGTCGAAGTTGCGCGTCGCCGCAAACATCTGCTTTCGAAATAGTTGCTCGATTTCCATCCGCGTAGGCGACGCGATGCTCTTGGAATGAATCCCAAAACCGCACAGTCTTGTGCGGTAGGGCGACGGGGGTTCGTGAGGTAAGAAATTGGATCGCCGGAGGTTCCCGCCTCGCCCAAGTCCACTGGAATCCGCATGTCGATTGTGCTATTTCCTAGGGCACGAACACGGATGTTCCACGGGCATGGCCGCCCCACTCCTGGAGTTTCGTACGTTTTTCCGCTGAGCCTGACCACCACGATGGTCGGCTACATCGCCAAGAAACGGCTGACACGGACCCCGCGTTTCCCTCTCGTCTTGATGCTGGAACCCCTTCACGCGTGCAACCTTACGTGCACCGGATGCGGCCGCATTCGCGAATATGAAGACACGATCAAGCAGAAGTTGTCGGTGGAGGAGTGTTTCGGCTTCGGTCGAGGAAGCGGCAGCGCCGATCGTCAGCATCTGCGGCGGCGAACTGTTCATCTATCCCGAAATCGGCAAGCTGACGCGCGAGATCATCAAAAAACGCCGCCATGTGATCATCTGCACCAACGGCATGTTCATCCAGAAGCAGGCCAACGCACGAGTTCAAACCGACCTCGCGGCTTACGTTCAACATCCACCTCGACGGACTGCGCGAAACGCATGACAAGGCGGTCGAGCCGCGAAGGCGTGTTCGATGCGGCCATCGAAGGCATCAAGGTGGCGAAGAAGGCCGGGTTCCTCGTGTGCACGAACACGACCGTGTACAAGGAAACCGACATCAACGAAATCGACGCCCTCTACACCTACCTCACCAAGCTCGGCGTGGACGGCTTCCTGCTGTCCCCCGCCTACGGCTACTCGGCCGTGCAGAAGACGAACCCGAAGGGCGCCGCCGAAATCTTCCTGACGCCGCGACGACATTCCTCGCGAGAAATTCAAGGAGGCCAGCGCCCTTCAAGAAACACAAGATGAACAACTCGCCGATCTACCCGGAGTTCCTCTCCGGCGAACGCGAGCTGAGTCGGCACCGCATGGGCAACCCGACCCGCAACGAAGGCTGGAAAGGCCCGGTGCTACCTCATCACGGACGAACATCACGATCTGTTCGATGGGCTGATCAACAATACCGATTGGTCGAAGTACGGCCGAGGCAACGATCCACGTTGCGAGCACTGCATGGTGCACTCGGGTTACGAAGCCTGGGCGGCCCCTTGGCGTGAATGGCCGACTGGGCGACAGCCTCAAGATGCTGGCCTGGCAGTTGAGCCAAGTCATTCCTGAATGACGACGCCCCGCGGGAGTCGGACTGGTTCCGACTCCCGCGGGGCGTCTTGCGTTTCGACAGGAGCCGTTTTACGGCGTCGGCATTTTCTTGTTCGCATCCGCACGACGAGGGGCGTGAACATCGTGGTGCGGTCACCGATCTCTGCGCGGGGCACGGAACCCATCGTGCCGGGGGATGCCAATCGCACGCCAACGGCAGATGTTTGGCGATGTAGCGGTTGTGGGAATGGTCGAAGAACAGGTCATGCGGATAGGGTGGCTACCGGGCCGCGTGGTATATTCGGGTTGCTGCGGCCGGATGCGGAAACCAGCGATGATTCGGCAATTCAATTCCGAGCAGTAGTAGCGCGGCGGTCGCCCTTGGGTTTGCCGAGCCATTCGGTGCGGAGCGGGCCAGCCGGGCGCGTATCGGCGTTAGTTGCAGGCCCAGGCGGCCTAAGGCAATCTCTTGCCGTTTTGGCGCGTTCGGCGAAGGCGGTAAAGCTGCCTCCGATTGATCCGCGTTCAGCGGGAGTCTTTCGCTTGCGGAAATCCAGACCGGCCCCTTGTCCTCCAGATATTCCTTCAGATGCGGCAACATATCGAGGTTGCGGACCCATAGCGCATCGTTAGGTCCGGCTTCCAGCATCGCTAATCCGCCACACGATCGGCCGAAGATGATGGCCGAGTTATGCGGTTCATAGGCGAACGCGAGGTCGTGGGTGACCATCCAGAAAATATTCGGATCGGTTGCAAAGGTATCACATCGCCGGGTTGCGGGACGTATGCAACGGCGTTGCCGCGAAGCTTGCAATCCCACTGATACGACGGTTCGTAGAGGTAGGATCCGATTTCGGATTTGGCGGGATGGGCGCCGGTTCGCCGCAGGGAGCGAGGAGGACGCCGACAAAAGCGAACGAGAATGCCGCGAGCAATGCACGCTTCATGCGAATGTCTCTGCCGTCAAGGCAAGCGGGGCGAACGTATCGTGTATGTATCCGCGTTTGCGAGCGGCGATGCAATCCGTTCATCACAATTGGCGTGATGGGAAACTAGGAAGGGTCGGGTTGTTCGGCTCGGATCAAAACTGACGACCGCGGTATCTTTGCCAACGGATTCACTGGACACCGTCCGGCGGCTACAGGGCGAATGGCGAATCGCGTGGGCAGTTCGTCGAGAAGGTCCGTAGCGATCATGCCGACTTCGCCGATCCTGACGGCCGCGCGATCGCCGGCGAATCCATGGAGATGTACGCCGAGCCGAGCCGCATCAAAGGGAGCTAAACCCTGACCGAGCATGGACAGCACCTACGCCGGCAAGCGCATCGGCCTGGGTATCGCCGGTGGCCATGCCGGGATTGCCGGTGCTGCCGACGAACGTCTGCGTGCCGTCGGCGACGATCGCCGCATCGCCTTTCAGGACCACGACGGCTCGATGCTGCTGGGCGAAGGATTCCGCGAGTTCGACGTCGGCTTTGTACATCCGCGATCGCCAGACCGAGGCAGAGCCGAGCGAACTCGCCCGGATGCGTGGCGTCAGGATGGTCGGCGTATTGCGGTTCGCAAGCCAAGCGGGCTGCGAGCCGCATGTTCAAGCCGTCCGCATCGATGACGACTGGCCGATCGCAGGCGAGAAGGAATTCGGCGAACCAAACCCGTGAGCGTCTCGCTTCGCCTCAACCCAACGGTTACACTACGTCGGACCATTCGGCATGCCGCATCCATGCGTCGAATGCCGCTTCCGCGAATCGTCCGTCGTCATCCTGCTCTTCGCCTGCCGTCATCAGGCACAGATTCGCTGCAGCGACCAACGGCTGAATGCCGCGAGGAACAACAGCCCGCACCAATCCGGCGCCGCTACGCAACGCTGCGATCGACGCCATCGTTGGCGCCCCGCTCATTCCGAGGCAGCCGCCGATGACGACGATCTTGCCGTAATCGCCCTTGTTGCTGTTCGCGACACGCGGAGGTAGGAATGGCGGATTCGTCAGCATGATAGAACCCAACAAGGATACGGCGGACCAACGCAATGCTGCGCTGGCCCGCCGTGCCTGCGGAATCGATTACAGTTCCCAGCCCTTGCGATACTCGCGGCGGATGAACTGGGCGGCGCCGGGGACGTCGGTGGTGAGGCGGGCCGAGTCCCAGGTGATCTTGCGTTGGGCACGCATGGCCACGTTGCCCAGGAGTACCATTTCGGTCAGCGGGCCGGCGTAGTCGAAGTTCGACATCGCGGCCGCTCCGCCTTTGCACGCCCGAATCCACTCGGCGTGATGACCGGGCGAACGGGGCAGCGTCGGCGCCGGCGGTCGGAAGTCGCGGAAATCGGCTTCCGGCAGCAGCTTGAAGTTGTCGCCGTAATCCGACGTGCAGAGCAGCGTGCCCTTCGAGCCCACCAGCAACGCGCCGGAGCCGGTCGGCTTTTGGCCCATCATCAGGCGTTCGGGCGGTTGGCGGCGTTCGTACCAATAGAGCTTGCACGCGGGCATTTCGCCGCGAGCAGGGAACTCATAGGTCACCGTGCAACCGTTCGGACCGGTTTCGTTGTTGAGCGGCGTGGCGAGGTCGGCTTCGACGGTGTTCGGCGCGCCGAGGTTCAGCGCCATGTAGGGCATATTCATGGTATGGCAGCCCATGTCGCCCAAGGCCCCGGTGCCGAAATCCCACCAGCCGCGCCAGGCGAATGGCACATAGGCGCGGTTGTAGGCACGCTCGGGTGCTGGGCCAAGCCACTGGTTCCAATCGAGGCCGTCTGGGATCGGTTGCGCCGGCGGGCGCTGTTCGATATTCTGCGGCCAAATCGGGCGATTGGTCCACACATGCACTTCGCGCACGTCGCCGATGGCTCCGGAGCGGATGATCTCCACGTTCTGTCGCAACCCGCTGCTGCTGGTTCCCTGGTTGCCCATCTGCGTGGCGACTTTATGCTTGGCGGCCGTCTCGCGCATCATGCGGGCTTCATAGACGCTATGGGTTAGCGGCTTTTCGCAGTAGCAGTGCTTCCCCATCCGCATGGCCGTGATGCTCGCATGCGCGTGCGTATGGTCCGGCGTGGAAACGACGACCGCATCGATGCCGCGAACCTTGTCGAGCATTTGGCGATAGTCTTTGAACTTTGGAGCATCGGGGTATTGCTTGAAGGTGCCCGCGGCCCGCGCGTCGTCCACGTCGCAGATGGCGACGATGTTTTCGCCGCGAACGCCGTCCCGATTCCCTTCCGCTCGCCCTCCCGCGCCGATGAGGGCGATGTTGAGCTTGTTCATCGGGTTGTCTTGCTGGGCGAACGACTCGATCACGCCGCCCGTCAGCCAATACCCCGCGGCAGCCGCCGAAGCGACCCCCGTCTGCAGGAACTGACGACGATTCTGCCTTCGGCTCATGAAAGAACTCCTGGAAAGGAAGTGGGGTTGTTCGGACGAATTTCGGAAGCCGCGAGATCCAGCCGCCACCGTACCTCAAAACAACACCCTTCGCCAGCGCCCATTTCCGAACACGATTCCATTTCCGTGGCCGGGGGATTTGCTGCTGCGATTCTTCGTCGCAAAGCTTGTGCAGACTTGCAAGACCGGGTAGGCTCTAGGTAACTCTTCTCCGCCATTTCATCGCGTCGCCGCCTTCTGTTCTTTCCTGGAGGTCTCCGATGACGACTCGTCGCGAGTTTCTTTCCGATGTGGGTGCTGGCGTCGTGTCCGCCTCCCTCGGCGTTCATTTGGCGGCGGACTTGGGTTTCTCCACCGCGTTCGCTGATCAGGGGAGCGAACGTGTCGCGTTCGGCTCGCTCGAACCGCTTGTCGCCTGGATGCAGGAAACTCCCGCAGACCGGCTTATCACCCAGTGCGTCGAACGTTGGCGCAGCGGCACTTCGCTTCGCGACATCGCGGCGGCAGCGGCATTCGCCAATGCACGAACCTTCGGCGGCGAGGACTACGTCGGCTTCCACACGCTGATGGCGATCGGGCCCGCGTATCACATGGCTCAGGAGATGCCTGAGGCGAGTCGGCCTCTGCCTTTGCTCAAAGTGATCTATCGCAATGCCGATCGCATTCGCCAGTTCGGCGGCGTCAGTCGCGAGGTGCTGCGGCCCGTGCAGCCAGCGGCCCTTCCGAATGATCGATCGGGAGCCGAGGCGCTGCGCGATCGGCTGCGAGAACCTAATGTCGGCGAAGCGGAACGCACGTTCGCGGCCATCGGCGGCACGCCGCTCGATTCCCTCAACGCGTTGCTGATGGCCGTGGAAGATGCGGCCGAGGTGCATCGCGTCGTTTTGCCGTATCGGGCGTGGGACTTGATGGGTATCATCGGCCGCGAACATGCTCATGCATTGTTGCGGCAATCGGTGCGTTACTGCGCGAAGGCGGAGACGCCGGGATATCGGCAATACATGGGGGATGTCCGCACGCTCATTCCCCGTTTGCTCGATCAGCATCGGCTGATCGGAAGGGAACTCGGCACACGTCGTCCTGATGATCGCTGGGTCGAAGATCTGAGCCTCGCCATCTTCCGAGGCACGCCGGCTCAGGCAGCGGACGCCACGGCCAGCGCCTTGGCGGAAGGTTTCGATCCCGCCGCGATCGGAGAAGCAATTTCGCTTGCCGCAAATGAGTTGGTGCTTCGCGACAACGGCAGACCGAAAGAGGAAGGGCCGAACAAGCCGCAGGGAAGCGTGCACGGCGATTCGGTAGGCGTGCACGGCTGTGATTCGGCGAATGCTTGGCGCAACCTGACCCGCATCGGCGATGCCCGCAACAAGGTCGTCTGCTTGCTGCTCGGCGCCTGGCAGGTGGCCCGCGACCGCGGCGATCGCGGAGGCGATTTCCTCAACCAGCAACCCTATCCGCGTGAGGAAGCGCGCGAGGCCGTCCGCACCGTCGAACCTGCCCGTACCCTTGAGCTTTGACCGAGGCAATTCGAGGCCGCGACCAAGCCCGTGCCGCCGCCTTGGTGCATCGCTACGGCAACCGATCAGCCGACGCCCCGCTTTGGGACGCCCTGCGCGAGCCAGCGATCAGCCAGGACGGCGCCCTGCATCACGAGAAATTTTATCGGACCACCGTCGAAGAGTTCCAAGCGGCTCGGCAGCGATTCAAGTGGGCGCTACGTGATCGCCCTGCTCGCGTTACCGCCAGCGGCTATGGCTACCCGGCCCTCGGCAACGCCGACGCGCGAAGGTTGCTGGGGCTGTGAGTTCGGCAGAGCCGCGAGCGTCAGCGAGCGGCCACCACCTTCCTGGGCACAACACGACCTGCGTTCGACGATTGGATTTTCGTCTACACGGTAGCCGCTCGTCGACGCTGCGCGGCTCGGCCAACTCATCGCACGAAAGTTCGTGGAGCATGAGCGATGTCGAACGCCGCAAAGTCCGTTGCACTTTGGCAGATTCCCGACATGAGTAAAAAATAGTAGCCGCCATTTCTTCCGCTGCCGACGAGAAAATCATGCAGGATCAGGAGAAAGCCGATATCGTCCGCAATGCGTATGCCTGCTTCGAGCGGGGCGACATCGACGAGATGGTTGCCTTGATGCGGCCCGACGTCCTTTGGGATGTTCGCAGGATCGACCACATCCCGCAATCCGGTCAACGAGTCGGCCATGAAGGCGTTCGCGAGTTTTTTCGGCTGCTCGCTTCGCATCAGCGGCCCATCGCATTCGAGGTGCGAAGCTTCGAGGTGGAAGGCGACAGGGTGATGGTCGGCGGCTTCTATGAATGGCATGTGGTCGACACGGGCCGAAATGATCGCAGCGACTGGAAGCATCGCTTCGTCTTCCGCGACGGCCTGGTCGCATCGTTTCAAGAACAATTCGATGTGGAGGCGGCCAAATCGGCATATCAGCTCGCCGTGAAAAATAGCGCCCTTCGAGAATCCGCCGTCTCGAACTTGCTTGCTCCTCGGCGTGTCGTGCCTCAGATGAGTTCCTTGATGTCCAGTGCATCGAAACCCGGTTCAACCCAATCGCTGAAGCGACGGCGCTTGGCTTATCGTTCGATTTCATGAATGACCGCGTCGTTCATCGCGAGGCGAAAGCATCTATTCGCAAACCCTTGAGTGCTATTCCATGGCGAAAATCACTGGCATCGGCGGCGTATTCTTCAAGAGCCAAGGCGATCCGAAGGAATTGGCGGCGTGGTATGAAAAGCACCTCGGCCTCTCGCTCTCCGAGTTCGGCGGCGCGGTGCTGCGATGGCCCGATGACCATGCGGACGACAAGGGGGTCACCGTCTGGCACCTCGCAAAGCCGGAAAGCAGATGGTTCGCGCCGAGCGAGGCGCCGTTCATGATCAACTATCGCGTCGACGACCTTGACGGCCTGCTTGCGAACCTACGCTCCGCCGGGATCGTCATCCTCCAAGGCCCCGAATCGCATGAAAACGGCAAGTTCGCGTGGATCCTTGATCCGGACGGGAACAAGCTGGAGTTGTGGGAACCGAAGGCGTGGGATGCGAAGAACGAGATCGGCTGAGAGCGGCCGTCCATGTGAGGAGTCTTCTTGGCGCCTGAAACTCCGCAGTCGATTCATTTCTACGGCGTCAGCGACGCGTTCGGCGAGTTCTCGAATTTTGCTCCCGACCCAATTCAGGTTGGTGGCAAGCGTTGGCCGACTTCGGAGCATTATTTCCAGGCGCAGAAGTTCGAGGACGAAGCGTACTGCGAGAAGATTCGCCAGGCCAAGTCTCCGATGATTGCAGCTCGCTTGGGACGGAACCGAAAGGAGCCGTTGCGGAGGGATTGGGAGTCGGTGAAGATCGGGATCATGCGAGCCGCCGTGCTCGCCAAGTTTTCGCAACACCCGGAATTGCGAAAACGTTTGCTTTCCAACGAAAATGCGAAGCTCGTGGAGCGCACGGAGAACGATGATTATTGGGGCGATAGCGGCGACGCCAGCGGCCAAAACATGCTGGGCCGCATCCTGATGCGGGTGCGGAAGCATCTTCAGAGGGAATAGTGCAGGATGTTGCTAGGGACGAATGTGAAATCAGAGTGCCGAAGGTGGGACTTGAACCCACACTCACTTGCGTGAACCGGATTTTGAGTCCGGCGCGTCTGCCATTCCGCCACTTCGGCCAGCGTCCTTCCAGTGTACGGCGTCGTGCCGGAGCGTCAATCGCGGCGAAACGCGGATGTTGAGTAGAGGCGATGGGCCTGCATTGGGTTCGCGCTATGGGTTGGCCAGGCCTTGGTAGTTCAGCGCAAACGGACGATTGCCAGCCAAAGTCGCTTCAGGACATTCCACGGCGAGGAGAAACCCGTTGGCGAATGGGCCGGGGGAAGACAGGACGGTAACCAAACCGTCAGCGGAGCAGGGGAGAAATTTGGTGTCGAACTGATTGCAAATTCCCTTGGCCACATAAACGCCGGTATCCGCTCGGAGCACATGGATTGATTTTTCGTTGACCACCGCGAGATACTGCGGCGACCAGAAGGTAAAACCTTTCCAGAAGTCGAAAGTCACCTCGTTCGCCAGTTCGGTTTGCATTTGCTTCTGTCCGGTGCGGGCATCCCATCGAATCAGATACTGCTTTCGGTTGAACCCGCCTTTTTGCACGTTCAGGGCCAGGATGGCAGCGAGTTGGCTTCCGTCAGGGTTGAAGGCGACGCAACTAGGCTCGATCGCCTCGGCGGACGGATTGTCGGCCGGGGTGGTGCTGTGGCGTTGGCCGGTGCGTACGTCGATGAGATGGAAGCCGGAGGCGTTGAAGAAGGCCAACTTGCCGCGATCGCGCGAGAAGACGAAGCTCTTGGGGACGCGGGAAAACGTGTCGAGTTTCGGTCGAATCTTCCAATCTACGACGCCGACGTTGTCCTGCTCCGGCGTGAACAGCGGGGCGCGTTGCAGGTTGGGGAATGTCCACGCGTCGACGGCGCCGTCGTCATAAACGGCGAGCAGTCGCTGGTTGTCGAGGAAGCCAACCCAGGCGGCCCCGATCTCATGGACGCGGAAGGGGTCTTTGCGCGGGTATTTGATCTCCATGTCGCGCGTCAGAAACTGGCGATTCGCGTACGACCAAATCGCGAGCTTGTTGTTGAGCCGGACGAGCAAGGCATTGCCGTCCGGGCTGACGTCCTGAACGTCGTCGGTGCCGAGATCGTCTTTGTTGACGGAGGCGAGGGATGCTCTTCGGGCGAGATCGGCCGATCGAATTGCTGGCTCGGCGGCTTGGGGTTGTTGAAGTCGATCTTCATGACCATGCCGCCCACGATGGCTTGGTCAGTCTGCTGCCCGGGAAAGAGGACGGTGCGTATTTCGATTGCCTTCGAGTTCGTCTGCACCTGCGCTTGACATGGCGGTCCTTAGTCCAGTCGATCGGTTGATTGCCTCCGAGGTTGATGTTGACGTTCGGGGGTTGGGGACGTTCACGCCGGGCTGAATCGGAAAGTTCTTTTAGGGGAACATTAAGTTCGACTCTTCATGCCTGATCAGGTCCGCCGATCTGAACGATGGGTTCCGGCGGGAGTTCGGGCGTTCGACTCATGACTGCCCAGGTGATGGCGCCGCCGACGGCAAGCAAGACCAGCAAACTGCCGCCGATCGCCAGGCCCCAGATCAGCTGTTGTTGGAGGATTCGTTTCGTGGTCGAGACTTGCGGCGGATCGGACGCTCATCGTCATTCCGTGCTTCCTCCCGCCGTGCGATCGCTCGAGGCCGATCGCTCGAGGCACGGACCGCGGCATCGGTTTCCGGGATCTCCTCGAACTGAAACGGATGCTGGCAGTCTTTGCATTTGATCCGCTTCCCCGCAAGTCGTCGCGGAGCGAATGCGAGCGGGCGCCGCAGTCGGGACATCGGGCGGTCAACATGGGGGACTCGAAGAAAAAGGCGGTTTCGCTTGGAGGACAGACGTAGCGAGCGGCAAAGCCGCAGACCGCAGCAATCGGATTTGATTCAGCGTCTTTATTTTTCCTCATCTTTTTTCGCAAGACAAGTCTTCGCCTCGCGAACATAATGAGGACACAATTCTTCTCCGGACACTTCCTGAGGGTTTCTCCATGTCGAAGATGATCGCTACCCTTCTGCTAGGTCCCTGTTTGGCGTTCCTCGCTGTCGCCGCTCCGGAACAACCGGACTCGAAGAAGGCCGAAAAACGACGCGAAAGATGCGATCAATCCCCCGCGACATTCGGGGAAAATCGCGGATAACGATGCCGTCGATCCGATCCACAATCAGCCGGCCGCTCGCACAAGCTTCGGCTTGCCGCGGGGAAGACTCATGTGATCGACATGATCAGCAGCGACTTTGACACGTTCCTCCGCTTGAAGATGCCGCCGGCAAGCAGCTCGCGGAGGACGATGACGGCGGGCAAGAGACCAACGCCCAACTGGTCTTCACGCCCGAAAAAGACCAGTGATTTCAAGGTGATTGCCACGCGTTTCAAGAGGGGAGGGGCGTACACGCTGAAGACTCGACGAGCTCACAATACAAAGTCGGCAAGGCCCAGACGATTCCTGGGCAAGGCAGGCTCTTTCCATCGACACCAAACTCGACAACACCGACGCGTTCGACCAACTGGGCGGCAAGCAGCGATTCAAGCTCTACAGCGTGAAGCTCGATGCGGGGAAAACCTACACCATCGACATGACCAGCGGCGACTTCGATTCCTTCTCCTGCGGCTCATGGACAACCGATTCAAACTGCTCGAATCGGACGACGATGGCGGCGGAAATCTCGACTCCCGCATCACATTCCGCCCCCGCGAAAACGGCGTCTACCACATCATCGCCACGACCCTCGACGGCGACCTTGGCGACTTCAACTCGGTCAAAGCGGACGACAAAGTCCGACCCCAGATACCTCGTTCCCCTCACGCCTTTGAGCAGGACAGGGATGAAGCAACGCATCCTGGGCTGAGTGCGTTGCTGCTCCCTATCCCCGGAATGTCCAGCCGCACCGTGGGGCTACATCGTCTACCGGAAGCTCCGATTCGATGCGTCGTTGCCGCGATGTTGTTGCTGGGGGGTGGCCTTCCGATTTTCAACGATCGAATCATCGGTTCAGGATTGGCAGGTCTTTCCGCCCAGCAAGACGCTCTGGTTCGCAGCCACCCGGCTGCGCGATGCATCTTGGCGGCGGCTTCAGGCGAAAACGCCATCGTCGCGATCGTGCTCAGGGAATGAATCGCTCCCCGGAGGCGAGTCATTGACGTTGCCTCTTGCGTCGTAATGCAAGCTGGCTGAAAAGCACCATCCTCCCCAAACGCCCTGCCAGAAGTTTCTTCGCAAAATCAGTCAGAAGCGGATCGATCCGCCGCTTTTGACGAAAGCGAGCGGTGTGGCGGAGGTCATCGAAGAGGCGTTTCTCTCCTACAACGCGGGGTGCGGCGCGAAGCCTGTCGGCTGTTCGCCGGCAAGATGCTGGAGCCGGAGACCGTCGTCGCGATGTCGCTATCGGGAGCCCTCACGCCCGCGGGCTTGGGCATGTCGCGCTCGTGCCGCTGATCGAAGCAGGCTTCATCGACTGGATGATCAGCACCGGGGCGAATCTCTATCACGACACCCACTTCGCCCTGGGCATGGACCTGCATCAATCGCGCCCAGGACTCGACGATCTTGCCCTGCGGAAGCATGAAGTCATCCGCATCTACGACATCGTCTTTGAGTACGAAAATCTTCTTGGCACCGACCGTTTCTACCGGACGCTCTGTCAGGCGCCCGAATTCCAGAAGACGATGAGCACGGCGGAGTTTCATTACCTCGTCGGCAAGTATCTTGCGAAGCGTGAGGACGAAGAAGGCGGGAAACATCGCAGTATGTTGGCGGCCGCCTACCGTTGCGGAGTGCCGATCTTCACGTCGTCGCCGGGCGACAGTTCCATCGGCATGAACTTGGCCGCGCTGCAACTCGAAGGAAGCAAGCTGGCGATCGATCCGTTGCGCGACGTGAATCAGACGGCCGCCATCGTCTGGGATGCGAAGAAGGCGGGTGCGAGCGGCGTCTTCATCGTGGGCGGCGGATCGCCCAAGAACTTCCTCCTGCAGACCGAACCGCAGATCCAGGAAGTGCTCGGCCTCGAGGAAGCGGGCCACGACTACTTCCTGCAGGTGACCGATGCACGCCCCGATACGGGCGGCCTCAGCGGAGCGACACCTTCGGAAGCGATGACGTGGGGCAAGGTCGATCCCGAGCAGTTGCCGAACTCGGTGATCTGCTATTTGGATTCGACGGTGTTCCTGCCGTTGCTCACTGTCTATTCGCTCGGCGCCCATGAGCCGCGACCGCATCGCCGGCTGATGGATCGGCTCGAGGAATTGACGGACGAACTCTCGGCAGCCTACGTCGCACGTCACAAGAAGGGGAAGAAGAAGCATTGATCGCCCGCTTGCGGCTTAGCTTTCGCTAAGCCGCAAGACGAAGACCTCGAAAACGAAAAACGGCCCTGGGGAATTCTTCTTCCCGAGGGCCGCATTTATTGGAAACGCCATGTCGGCGGTGATCAAGGAAGACGATCCGAACGCATGATATTGCGGGTGCCGGTGGCGGCGAGGAAGACCCAGAGGACGATCGCTCCGCCGATGACGGCCATGATCCAACCGGGCCAAGCGGTTTCGACGGCGTAGCCCGCGTTGTCCACGGTGAGGTTGGGGCCGAACAGCATCGAGCTGATGAACCCGCCGACGAGCGCGCCGACGATGCCGAGGACGATCGTCATGGCGATGCCGATGCTCTGTCGGCCTGGGATGACGAGACGAGCGAGGGCGCCGACGACGAGGCCCGCGATGATCCAGCCGAGAATGTTGAACATGGCAATCTCCTACTGATTCGTACTCACGTGGCATGCCTTGCTTGGCGGATGCCCGGTGTTGAAGTTGGTTCCAGTAACGACGCAATCGAAATGCAAAGGTCGTACCAGAAACGGCGCACACGACGATTTGGCCTCGCAACGGGTGCGACGGGGGCTTCGGCCACGCGATCGAACGTGGTTAGGAAGAAGCAACTCCGCATCGGACGCGAACGCGGACTCTCAAAATCGACCAGATTCTAGAGGTGCTGAACGGAGGTTGTCGCAGCATCGACCGTGAACTCCGCCCACGAGGGAACAGGACCGCTTGAATCCACGCCGAGAAATGGCGTGATCGAATGAGGAGAGCGCAATGCTTCGGCGGACTGCTCTGCACGCAGAATCCAGCCGAGGGCGGAGGGGTGCCAGCGTAGGGAGCGGGCCAGATCGATGCGGTCGCTGACTTCGCCGATCAGGAACATGCCGACGCGATCCGCGATGTCCCATGCGGCGGCATCGATCAACGGGAGCACGACGACGTTGATGCCGGCTTCACGGAGCGCTAGCGCGTCCACTTCGGTGAGCTGCGAACGCCGCTCGGCCTTCAATTCCGCGAGTGTGCCGTTGACGCGGAATGCATCCTTCGTCCACGCGAGCCTGCGGAATCCCCACGCGAACTTCGCTTTGCCTAGCGGCCCGAGGTCGAGTTTCGCCTCATAGAGGTAGGGCATCTGCGGCGACCATAGGCTGGGTTCGGGGATCAGCACCCGCTGTCCGCCGGCGGGGGCATCGGGATGCGGGATTTTCTGCAGGTAGAACGGAATCTCGATCGTTGATGCGTATCGCGTCTTCGGTCCCGCGAGTCGGCCGGTCATTTCCGGCGGTCCAATGATCCACAACTCGGCATCGAGCAGATCGAGCCGGCGTTCGAAGACTTCGAGAGAGGCGAGCGGGTCGTTCATCGTCGCATCACGCGATCAGCATCGCGTCTCCATAGCTGTAGAAACGATATCGTTCCGCGATCGCTTCCGCATACGCGCGGGCCATCAACTCGGTTCCACCGAACGCCGCCACCATCAGCAACAGCGTCGTCTTCGGCAGATGAAAGTTGGTCACCATCGCATCGACCGCGGCGAAACGGTAGGGCGGATAGATGAACAGATTCGTGTCCCCTTCCCAGGCCCGCAACGGCTGTTCCTTCGCCGCCGTTTCGAGGACGCGGACGCTGGTGGTGCCGACCGCCACGACGCGCCCGCCTC
>JAXMAT010000037.1:0-51466 GCA_046350235.1 Gemmataceae bacterium
CTTGTCCCATGGAATGCTGGTCGCAGTAAATGCGAGCATAGCCCGTCATGCCCGGTCGGAGCGTGACGCCTTCGCTGTCCAGTTTGCAGTAAACCGTGAAATTGTTGGAAGTGCCGGTGGGCTGAGCAGACGTATCCGGCTTCTCGATCTTGATTGGCGCGGGCGCCAGACGCTCGACGTGGGCAGCAAGGGATTGAAAAGGCAGGCCCCTTGCTTTCAAGTTGACCTTCTGGCCAACTTCGACCAGAGCGTATTCCTGCTCCGGCAAACTGATCTCGATCTCTACTTCATTTCGATTTTCGATCTCGCAGATCAAGTCGCCTTCTTTGAAGAACTGCCCGATCTTTTCCTTCAGATACGGCGTGATCATGCACCCGGAGATGGAGGAAACGACTTTCAACTTCGATTTCTGATTGCGGAGATAGGCAATTTCCTCTCGAAGCCGGTTCGCATGAGCCCTTTGAGCTTCGATTTCTTCAGGTCGGGTGCCGATTTCGAGCAAGGACAAGGTGGAACGAGCATCGGCCCATTCCTTCTCGCGTTTCGCAAGTTCTGCCTCGGCATCCTGATTGGAAACCGCGATTCGTTCCGCGAACTGGGCTTCGGCGGCTTTGACTTGAGCCTCGGCAATCTGGTGACGTTTTTCCCACTCGCGAACTTGATCGAACGGTAGTGCTTTCTTCTCGAAAAGGCCTCGGGATTGTTCGAGGTTCTGTCGTGCGTTTTCGCGCTCCGCCTCGTGCTGGCGAACCAACGCTTTGAGGCGAGCCAACTCTTCCTTCAACGCGATCCGCTTGCGACCGAGATCCTGTTCCGCAAGGTCTCGCCATTGTTTGCAGCGAAGCGTTTTGCTTCGTTGTTCTTCGATTTCTTCCTTGCGAGGGCCGGATTCGAGCAACTTCAGCTTGGCGCAGGCTTCTCCGATCTCGGCTTCTTTTTGGGAGATCTTGCTGCTGAGGTCCGGAACGTCCAACCACACCAAGGTAGCGCCCGCTTCCAGGTTTTCTCCTTCCGCGGCCTGAACCGCTTGGAGAAAGCCAGGTATTGGCGACCGGACTTCGGCTCGCATGCTCGGCCGCACGCGGAATTGGCCCACCGCTCGTTCGTGCATCGGCACGAACGCCAAGACCAACGCGCCGCCGACGAGCAGAGTGATCCAAATCATGGTTCGCGTCGGGCGGAATTTCCACATCTTCATGAACTCGTCCCCCAAGAAGCCGTCGAACATGGCAGGCAACGACATCCACCCGAGAAAGAGTGCGCTGCCAACTCCAGCGAGCCCCCATCGCTGTCCGAATCCGCGGATCATGGACACGACGGCCAAGGTCAAAAAGAACGTCGAGAATCCCCACGTGGCGAGGCCGATCAGCAGAATCGTTCGCCCGCGGGGTTGCTTCTCCGGACGATCCGCGCCCCACAACGTCCACCGAGCGTGCTGCGCGACGGAGTCGAACGCTCGAGTTCGAAGGTTCGGCAATTCCAAAAGGTCGCTGACGAAATAGTATCCGTCCAGCTTCAGCAGCGGAATCGCATTGAAGAACACGCGGACTCCGCAAATCGACGTAGCGAGGGCTGCGATCACCGAAAGCATTGTCCCCGGCTGGGCGACACGCCAAATGAGCACGGCCGCTGCCCACAAACACAAATCGCACAGCGTTCCGGCTGCAGTCACCCAGAGTCGCTTGTGCCGTTCTTTAAAAAGCCATGCGTCGGATACGTCGCAATAGAAACATGGCATGAAGAACATCACGAGGAAGCCGATTTCTCGAACTTCGCCACCATGATGCTTGCAAACCAAGCCGTGCGCGAACTCGTGCAATGTGGTCGTCACGCCCACCGTAAGCCAAACGAGAAATGCCGTCCGCAGCGTCAGCGGAATGGAGCGAAGCACTTCGGAGCTGTGCAACCAAAAAAGTGTTGCGGCGACTGCGATGGCGCAACTGGCGAGGACGACGAAACTGCGGGTGAAAACGAAGGCGAGTCGGGGTTCCAACCAGGCAAGCATCGTATCGGGATCGATGATCGGTTTTCGCCAATACAGAAGCGAGCCCGCGCTGAAGCTGAATCCTTTTTTGGACCGTTTTCGGCTGGCATCTTCAAGGAATCCTTGACTCCGGGCGACTTCGACGAAGTCGTTCAATTCCTCGGAGCTGAGCGAGTCGCCGAACTTCGATTCGAACTCGCGACAAACATCTCCGCGCGTTTGGGAGCCGTCGAGTCGCTCCAGAAGAAAGGCTTCGGCCGGACCAATGTGATAGTAGGATCGATCTTCAGGATCTTTGACGACCGCCCCGCCGTCATTGCCGTAAGGGCGCATGATCAATTCCATGCGGCGCTTCGGGGGAATGTCGGCAGTTGCTTCCATGGCAGTATCGGGCTGAACGGATCCGACAGATGCTCCATTCTAGCTCATTTTCCTTGTCGGGTGCGAAGCCGCTTCGACGCCTCCGAACCGTATTGACTTCTGCGCGCGGCTTCGACTATGGCGGCGATGGGAGAAATGCAGCAAGGTGGCACTGTGCGAACGGTTCACTTGTTCAAACTTGTTGGCGTGATGGCATTTGCTGTCGCATGCGATGGCCAATCGCTATGCTTTGCGCAGCTCGACGACGACTCCGGCCCCCAAGTTTCACCCCCGTTGCGGGTCTCGCCTTCGTTGCGTCCCGTGCGACTATCCAATCCAACAACGGTAGAGGATCCCGCTCCCTTGCCCCCTCCGCGCGAAATGCCGGCGAAGGATCGTCCGCGAAAAATGGGTGCCGCCGAGGACGGCTTCTTGGGAATCACGATCGCCTCCCCCTCGCGAGAGACGCTTTTCCGCATGGAATCGGAAGCGGAAATGGAAGAACGGCTGCAGAAAGAGCAACCCGAGTGGCGCGGCATGCGCCTTGATTCGACTTCCCGTGCGTATTCCCCGTTGCCCGAACGGCGAGGTTGGGGAGCGTCCTCGGCTTGGGTCGAGCCGAATCGGTTTTCTTATGGTCGGCTCTTCTTCGAACAGACTGGGCCGGAACGTTACGGACGCGATTTGGGACCTACCGGCACGCTGATGTCGATTGCTTGGTTCGGTTGGGATTTGGGGACTTACCCTGTTCGGGTTGCCCTTCCGCCGTGGCGCTGGTCGGAATCGAACGAAGGTCGAGCCTTGCCTGGCGATCCGCAACCCGCATCCGATCGAGGCTTTCCATTCCGCACCTGGCGTGCTTATCCATGACGCAAGGAAGCAAGGGAATGCGGTTCGGCTCTATCGGACCACATCTGGCTTTCGTTTGCCTGGTCGTTGTGGCCGGGTGCGTCGATCGTCCTGTAATGCCGGGCGCGAATCCGGCTCCGTTTGGAGCGGCCGAGTTCTTTCAGGACGCGGGAATGCCGGGTAATGATTCCGCCCCGCCGCCCATTCCTCCGCCGCTTCCGACTTCCATCAAGAATGTTCCGAAACGCATTCGTTATTTGTCATTGAACGAAGCCCTCGCTCTGGCGTTGGAGCAAGGTTACGTCGGGCAGACTTCGGCCCGCAATCCAGGCAGTATCGTCGACGACCTCTCGACCTTTTCCGGGGAAATCGGCTCGACCGACAGCGTACGCGTGCTTGCATTGCAGCCGGCGATCGCCGGGGCGTCGATCGACGCGGCGCTTTCGCGTTTCGATCCTCATTCGTTCCTGAATTTGACGTTTCGCGGAACCGACGAACCATCGACCGATTTGAGCGCGAATTTCAACAATTCGTTCAACTCGTCGCTGAACTCTTCATCCAACGGACAAGATGCGACGTTGAATTTCGGCATCGCGAAGCCGCTTTCCGGAGGCGGCGTGGTCGGCGTCTCCTGGATCACGAATTACGCCTTACTAGGAAGCACCTCGCAAGATTTCGGCGATACGGTCAATCCGTATTACCTGACTCGGGTCCAAGTCGGATTCGAGCAACCCCTCCTGCGTGATTACGGAACCCGTTTCAATCAGCTCGCTGGCGGTTTCCCTTCCAGTTCGCTTTTTCCGGGCTTCAGCAGCCGATTCGGACCAGGAGAAGGCATCCTGCTCGCACGACTTCGCCACGATCAACGGCAGGCGGAATTCGAGCGTGCCGTCAACCACATGCTCTTGAACGTCGAAACGGCGTATTGGAATCTCTATTCCGCATACGTGAATCTTTACGCGACCGAACATGGTCTGCGGATGGCCATGGAAGTGTGGCGCGTGGCGAAAGAGCAGTTTCCCGAGCGGATCGACGAAGGCGATTTCGCTGGAACACGGGCACAACTCCAGGGGTTCCGGACGTCGCGCACCCAAGCGATGGGGCGCGTGATCGATGCGGAGCGGACTCTGCGGTTGTTCATGGGGCTCCCTCCAGACGACGGCGAACGTTTGGCTCCCATCGATTCTCCGCAGATCGAACCCGTCGAGCCGAATTGGCACGATTCGTTGCACCATGCCATGACACGCCGTCCCGAACTGGTCATCGCTCGACAAACTTTGCAGCGTAAGCAGATGCAGGCCGAACTCGTTCTGAACAAACTCATGCCTGACCTGCGATTTGTCGCTACGCATTCGACCATCGGATTGGGCACACGCCTGGACGGCAGCGGGAAGTTGGCCGATGGAATCGACGCTCCCGCCAATGCATTGAAGTCCCTTTCGAACGCTCAGTTCAATGATTGGACTCTCGGCGTGCGATTCGCCATGCCTCTAGGTTTCCGCGCGGAGCATGCGTTGGTTCGCCAAGCCAAATTGGAGATTGCTCAGGCGCAAGGGCTGATCAAGGAACACGAGCAGAAAGCCCAGTCTTTTCTCGCCAAGCAATACAGCCGATTGCACGAGTTGGTCGAAGTCATCGCGACTCGCAGGGAACAACGCCAGGCGTTGGCCGAGCAGTTGGAAGTGCGGTTCCGAAAGTTCGGCGCCGGAAAGATCCAGGTCGATTTCCTCCAAGACTCGGTGCGTCAATGGGCCGCCGCGCTCGCCGCGGAGCATCAAGCTATTGCCGAGTACAACTCCGCCATTGCGACGTTTCACTTCGCCCGCGGCACGCTGATGGCCTACGACAACGTCAGCATTCTGGAAGGTTCCGTTCCTTCGCTCGGCGTGGTGCTTGCGTCGGATCATGAACGGCAGAGGTCGGAAGATTTGGGACGGAAACGCCGAACGGCCCCCCCGCAGGGCCCCATGGGCCTGCTTCGCATCGGATCGCAGGAGGCAGCCAGCGTTCCGCAACTTTTGGCCCTAGAGGAAAGGCCTGTGTTCGGTAGCGAAGAATCCGAGGCGATGGTTACAGTTCCTTTAGTCGTGCGATCCGAAGCAACGAAAGGCCGCGTCCGCATCGGAATACCTTCCGTGGGCGAATCGGAAGGGAAACAGCGGTGATGCGATTGATTGGCGCGTGTTAACGCTGCTTTTCGCAGGTTTACTCAAGCTTCCCATTTTCCGATTCTTCTTGACATCCGGGTTTAAGTCTAGGACATTCGCAACTTGTTCCAGTTGTTCGGGTTAATCCGAAAAGGCGAATTGGGTGTTTTTTTGCCCTTGTTTGGCGCCTTTGCTGCTTTAGCCAGAGCAACAAGTGCCCGTTCAACAATTTTCGGAGTTTGGATCCATGGAAAAGACCGCGAAGAAACTGTTCCGCATCGAACGCCTCGAGAAGCGGATCGCCCCGTCGAAGCTGATTTGCGGCGTGAGCAAGGGCTCGGGCAAAGGCAGCCACAAGGGCTCCGGCAAAGGCAGCCACAAAGGTTCGGGCAAGGGCAGCCATAAGGGCAGCCACAAGGGTTCGGGCAAGGGTTGCCCCGCTCCGAAGTCGCAACCCTGCAGCTAACGCCTACCGTCGCGGCTTTTCAACGCATCAAGGGCTGGGAGTTTCTCCCAGCCCTTGATTCGTTTCTCGGCCAGCAATCTTGCCGCTAAGGCATGGCGAACCCTGGCAGCGCCTTGAGACTGCGAAATGCTCCCCGGAAACGGTCCCCGGTTTCGCGAAGCACTTCTGGGTCGGCGTGGACAGCCGCTACCCATCCGTGGAGGAGATGACAGTCGATTCCCTCGAGAAGCAACGCTCGACGCAGCATGGCATAAAGGTCTGGTCGTTTCTGATAGAGCCGTAGGCAAGCGAAGGACGGCTGGGCGGGGATTCCCGCTTTCGCACAGCCGATGGTGATGTGAAAGATCGAGGTTCCGTTTTCGTACAACGCTACATCGACTCCTTCTTCCTTTGCGGCAACATTCACCTCGGCAACGAGACGCAAAGTCGCCTCGTGAGCCGTTCGCTGCGCCGCTCCGTCGCGGATGTTCTCGATCATGGCGATCGCGGCCGCTGCCGTCAGCGGGTTCGCGTTGAACGTTCCTGTGTGCGGAACCTGTGCCCATCGGGGCCCGCGGCTTACCCCGGCGCCGAAGACGGACATGATCGATTCCTTGCCCACTACGGCTCCTCCCGGCAGCCCACCGCAAGCGATCTTCGCCAGCGTGGTCAAGTCAGGAATCACCCCGGTTTGCGCCTGAATGCCGCCTGGACTGCATCGGAAGGCGCTAATGACCTCATCGAAAATCAATGCGGTTCCGCTGCGCGTCGTTGCGTCTCGCATGTCCTTGAGAAGTTCGGCGGACCAGGGGAGGGTTCCTGCACTTCCGCCGCCCGGCTCGAAGATGACTGCCGCAAGATCGCCTTGCTCAATGCGAGCGATCAACTCCTCGGGCTCATCCGCGTCCGCAGTCTCGACGTTGTCGAGGGTTTGTTCGTTGATCCCTGCGCCGTAGGACTCGTACCAATGTCCCATCGATTCGTCGTGCCAGCCATGGAAGTGGCCGTTCAGTTTCAAGATCGTTTGCCGTCCAGTGTAGGCCCGGGCAACGCGAAGCGCGAGCATGGTGGCTTCCGTTCCCGAGGCCGTGAACCGCACTCGCTCGGCAGAGGGAGTGGTATCGCGGATAAGTTCCGCCCAGCGCACTTCGAGTTCGTGGCAAGCGCCGAAATGGGTTCCAAGTTCCATCTGAGCCTTCACGGCTTCGACGACGGGACGGAATCCGTGTCCCATCAGCAGCGCACCATGTCCCATCCAGTAATCAAGCATCTTGTGGCCGGAGCAATCCCATTTCCAGGCGCCTTCGGCACGAGTCACGTACACCCCGAACGGACCGAATCCTCGCCGATCATGCGTCGTGGCTCCGCCGATCACCTGACGGGCTCGTTGGGATAAGACGCCGGAAGCAGCGAACTTGGATGCGTATTCGGCCGTTATCTTCGCGGCGACGGGGTGGAGTTCGTCTTCGGTTTCCCGTTCGACTTTCTTGCCTTGTTTGCGAATGAGGATGGCGTCGCTTTCCGTTTCGTCGAGGAGATAAGCGAAATACGGCAGATCGTCGCGCAGGCAACGTCCTGCTCGATGATGTCCGTCGATGAGCAGTTGGGCCTGAATATCCTCGCCTTCTTCGGTGCGATACGTGATCGAAGCGATGATTCCCGGTATCGTCGGATCGACATGATCGAAATGACAGGAATCCATCGACGCGCCTTCCAGGCTTTCGCGAACGCTCTCTGTATCGATTTCCAGCGGTTCGCGACCGTCATTGGCGATTTCGCGTGCCCGGTCGACATCGAACAAATAGGACTCGTGCAGATACTGGAACGTCTCCTTGCCGTCTCGACAACGCGGGCAGGGTAGCGATGTTGGCGTGCTCGATTGGTCGCGGATCGCCTCGGCCATGGTTGGAGTCACCGGTAATCCTTCGCAACAAGAATGTCGCCTTCGTCGCAAACGTGGCGCAGGCTGCAGCAACGGAGACAAATGTTGCTGATCGGAGAAGGCGCACGCTCGCCTGAACGGGCTTTGGGAAGCGTACCTTGAGAGAGGCCCGGAAGCAAACGGCCCCTCCATGCGGCGCGACACGACATGGGAAATGAGTTCGACCGATTGCTGATCGGCATCAACGTCAACGCACGGGGCGTTTGACTGGCAAAGAAGGATCCTTCGAAGCATTCGGAGCCGAAGGATGACGACGACCACCCTATACTTCGAAATCAACGGTGAGTGACTGTCTGTTCATGGTCAATAGTTGGGATGCACGGCGCATGAAAAGGTATTTTGAGGCCGCTTCATGACAAAACCGGTTTCGGTAGTTTAAAATCGCTGCTCGCCGAAACTAACGCTGGCACTCCGGGCAAGCCCGCCTACTGGCCCGATCAGAATCGGCCCTACGTACTCCATCCGGGCGGACATTTCAAGGAAGCGATATGAAGACACCTCGCGTGGCGGCTGCGGCGACACTCGTTGGGCTTGCCTTGTGGTTAGGGATGCATGACGCCATCCACGCCTTCATTCAGGAGACTGCGAGCGCTGCGGACAGGGTAAGCACTTGGGAGGGATTCGAGCGACGAGATTTCAAGGTGGATGGCAGAAATTGCTTGCTGGTGGCGCCGAGGTCTCCCGCCAAGGGGAAGCCATGGATTTGGCGTACCGAGTTTTTCGGCCATCAGCCCCAGGCAGATATCGCCCTTTTGCACAAGGGATTCCATGTGGCTTACCTGGATGTGCAAAACATGTACGGAGCACCGGTCGCGCTCGATCACATGGACAAATTCCACGAGCACCTCACCATCGTTCGCGGCCTCTCGCCAAAGGCGGTGCTGGAAGGCTTCAGCCGCGGCGGGCTGTTCGCGCTCAACTGGGCGGCGCGTCATCCGGACAAGGTCGCCTGTATCTACAACGATGCTCCTGTGTGCGATTTCAAAAGCTGGCCAGGCGGCAAAGGGAAAGGCAAAGGGTCGCCGAGCGATTGGCAGCGTTGCTTGAAGGCCTATGGCCTGACGGAGCAACAAGCTCTCGAATACAAACTGAATCCGGTGGACAACCTGGAAGGGATGGCGAAGGCGAGAGTGCCGTTGTTCCACGTTTGCGGCGACGCGGACGAGGTCGTGCCTATCGAGGAGAACACCCGACTGCTTGAAACACGATATCGGAAACTGGGTGGGCCGATTACGGTCATCGCGAAACCCGGCATCGGTCATCATCCGCATAGTTTGGAGAACCCAGGTCCGATCGTGGCTTTTGTCCTGAAACACACGATCGGGGGGCCGGCCGGTCTCATTTTGCCGGAGTCTCCTTCCAGCTACCGCGTGTTTCAGCGCCAGACTTGGGATGCCGGAACGATACGTGTCCATGGCCGATTGGTGGCGGAGAAGGGACAGCTACGTTGCCGCCTCGTGAGCGAAGCCGCCGAGGGAAAGAAGTCCGTCGTGGTGCGCGATTGGGTTCCGGTCGCCATCGACCTTGCCAAAGGCCGCTTCGATGCCGAGATCAAAGCCCCTGCCGGCGGATGGTATCGCGTCGAACTGCGGTTGGACCATCTCGGGGACCTTCTCGCGGAGGCCGCCATCGAACCCATCGGCATCGGCGAAGTCTTCGTCGTTGCAGGCCAATCGAACTCGACCAACTACGGTTCCGAAAAGCAAAAGACTGCCACCGGCATGGTCGCTTCGTTCGATGGTTCGAAATGGGTGCTGGCCAACGATCCGCAACCGGGTGTTCAGGACGGCAGCAAAGGAGGCAGCTTTCTGCCGGCGTTCGGCGACGCGATGTTCGAGAAGTTCAAGGTTCCGATCGGCGTCGCATCTACTGGCGCCGGAGCCACCAGCGTGCGGGAGTGGTTGCCGAAAGGCGAACGCATGAAGCAGCAACCTACGACGGGGGCGAATGTGCGCCCCGTCGGTCCCGGCGAATGGGAGTCGACAGGAAGCTCTTCAAAGCCTGACGAAACGCATCGAAGCCCTTGGCCCGGCAAGTGGCCTGGGCAGTGCTGTGGCACCAAGGCGAATCCGATGCGGGCCAGCGCGGAGCGGTTACCGCAGCTGATCGGCAAATCACCGGCAAGCAGGCGTCGAGTTCATGGAGAAGCTCATCCTCACTTCTAGGAAGAGTGCCTAGGATGTGCCGTGGTCTGCCCAGGCAACCTACCACAGTGAGAAAGATCCTTCAGATGAGGAATTTCCGCGACGCACAGAAGTCGCTCTGGGAAAAAGGACCGCGCAGCAAGGTCTCCGACACCGACGCGTTGAAAAAGGATTTCCGCGCTGGCGTTCATCAACGCCAAGGGATTGCAAGAGCATGGTCGGCGATGGGCCGACAAGGTTGGGGCTTATCTCGAAAAGGTCAAGGACAAGCCTTCCCCAAAAACGAACGTCATTTTGCGTGGATCCTTGAACAACGCCCGCATCCAGTTCGAGAGAAAGAAAACCGGCCATGTCGCATTCATGGGCGGCTCGATCACCGAGATGAACGGCTACCGTCCGTTGGTATGCGAACTGTTGCAACGCCGATTTCCGGATACGAAGTTCGCGTTCACTGACGCCGGCATTTCGTCCACCTGCTCGACGACCGGCGCGTTCCGCTTGGCAACGGACGTCCTCAAGAAGGGCCCCGTGGACCTGTTCTTTGTCGAGTTCGCGGTGAACGACGATCAGGATGCCGGGCATGCGCGTCGCGAGTGCATACGAGCCATGGAGGGAATCGTCCGCCATGTGCGTACGCACAATCCGAATGCGGATATTGTTTTCACTTATTTCGTAAATCCCGGGATGCTGAAAACGATCCGCGAAGGAAAAACGCCTCTCACAGTCGCCAGCCACGAAGAGGTGGCTCGACACTATTCGATTTCCGCAGTCAATCTAGCCGACGAGCTCGCGAATCGCATTCATTCCGGCAGTTGGACCTGGGAACGTTACGGCGGCGTCCACCCCGCTCGCCCGGGCAACGAACTCTGCGCTACCTTGATCGAGGATCTCTTGTTGCACGCCTGGAAGGAACCGCTGTCCAAGGACATTGCATCCGAGAAACATCGAATGCCGGATGCGCCGCTGGACTCCGGACATTACGGGGCGGGGCGGTTCATCGACCCGAAGATCGCGTCGCTTGGCGACGGGTGGAAAGTCGAGTCGCCGGATTGGAAAAACACTCCGGGTCAATGGCGCGATCGCTTCCGAGCGGTTCCGCTGTTGATGGCGACCAAGCCCGGCGCGGAGTTGACGCTCGCCTTCGAAGGAAATGCAATCGGCGCGTATTTGCTCGCAGGCCCAGACGCGGGAATCGTGGAGTTTTCGATCGATGGCGGGCCGTATGCGCAAGCCGACTTGTTCCACGCATTCAGTCGAGGCCTCCACTATCCGCGGACTGTGATGTTCGCGGCCGACCTGAAACCTGGAAGGCATACCTTGAAGCTGCGTCTTGCCGACCAGCACCATCCAGCAAGCAAGGGAAACGCTGCCAGGATCATTCAATTCGTAGGGAATTGACGACTTTCATATGGGGCCCTTCACCAGCCGTCCGGGGCCGATGCGGCTTCACGGACTCAGGTCCGATTGCAGGCGTTGGAACAGACGACGGAGGCGACGATCTTCCTCGAATTCGTCCATCGCCTCCGCGGGTCGGTCTGGACGCGGATCGGCGACAACCGTCAGCGATTGCGCATGCACCGCGCCATCGGTTTCGAGCACGACGCGATACGAGCCTGCGGGAATCGATGGTCCGGCGTTCGGCCCGCCTTTCGTGCCCCCCTTCTTGCCTTCGGATTTGACGTTGCCCCCTTTCATGTCCCAACTGATGCGGTGGAAGCCGGGGGCTTTCTCCTTGGCCAAGTCGAATTCCTGCACGGTGCGGCCTTCGATGTCGAGCACCGCCAGCGACACCTTGTCGTACTTCTTCCCGAGGACGAACTCGAGGTGCGCTTGCCGGCTCGGGTTTTGACCCGTGAACCGGCGAGTGCCTGGGTCGAACATTTCCTCGTAGGTCCCATCGAGCCGCCACCGCGTCTTCGGCTCCGGAGCAAACAAGGCGGTGCCGTCTTTGACGTGCTCCGCTTTAAGTTGACGCAGCGTGGAGACGTCGAGAATCCACAGGCTTCGTCCGTGCGTGGCGACGACGAGTTCCTGCGCGGTGGTCGGCTGAGCGATTTCGTGGACGGCGACGGTCGGAAACGCATTGCCATGGATCTTGAACCACGAGGCGCCGCGGTTGATCGACGCGTGGATGCCGAACTCCGTCCCGACGTAGAGCAAGTCCGGATTTTTTGCATCTTCCCGGAGCACACGCGTTGAGGCGATCGGCAGGTTGCCGCGAAGCGACTTCCAGGTTTGACCGTAGTCTTCGGTAACGAATACATATGCGGCGTCGTCGTCGGAGCGATGGCCGTCGCATGCGACGTAGCATCGACCTGGTTCGGCCCGCGAGGGCTCGATGCTCGCCACCCAGCGTGGTCCGGGCATTCCCGCGGCACGGAGGTTTTCGCTAACGTCCGTCCAGGTTTTGCATCCGTCGCGTGTGACCCACAGACTGCCGTCATCGGCGCCGGCCCACAGAACGTCGGCGTTTTTGGGCGATTCCGCGATGGCAGTCGCGCTGCCGCGTTTGGTGCGAGAGATTTCGGGGGACACGATCTTCAGGTCATCGCCACGGGAGAGCGATTTGAAGACGAAGTTTCCGCCGCAATAAAAGACCGTCGGATTATGGCTCGAAAGAATGAAGGGCGTGTTCCAGTTGAAGCGATAGCCGCCGGTTCCAGGCCGTGCTTTGGGGCGGATCGGAGCCGACTCGCCAGTGCGCAGGTTGCGACGCATCATCATGCCGTCCTGGCTTTCCGCGTACACCCAGTCCGGGTCGCTGGCATCGACGCGGCATACGAATCCGTCGCCGCCGGTGATGAGGCGATAGTCCGAATTGCGGGGTCCGCTGGGCCGAAGCGTGTCGGAAGGCCCACCCCAGGAACCGTTGTCCTGCAAGCCGCCATAGACGCGGTAGGGCCGGCGATGATCGACGGCGACATGATAAAACTGGCCTAGCGACAGATGATTCAGATGTTCCCAATGGTTGGCCTGATCGTAGCTGACATAGGGCCCGCCATCGGAGCCGATGAGCAGATGCCGGCCATTTTTGGGGTTGATCCAAAGTTCATGGTGGTCCGCATGCAGGCCGCGATTGAGATCCTTCGCGGAGAACGTTTTGCCCCCATCCGTGCTGCGGAACAGTTGAACGCCGAGCAGCCAAACGATCTTCTCGTCGCTGGGATCGGATCGGACGACGGAGAAATAGAAAGGGCGTTCGTTGATGCTGTTGACGCGGGTCCAGGAATCGCCGCCGTCGATCGACTTGTAGACACCGCCGGTATCGTCACCGGTCGGCCCTTGTTGCGATTGAATATTCTCCCGCTGCCCGCCGAGTCGGCCCATGTAAGGTCGTCCCGGCGTACCTTGGACCGGAGCTTCCAGGGTGACTGAGATCTCCTTCACATCCTTGCCGCGTCGGTAGCCGAGTTTGACGGCGTCGCCGATCTTTTTGGCCGCGAGCGTTTTGAAGAGAGCGCGGGCATTCTCGAGTTTGATGCCGTCGATCGACACGATGACGTCGTCGATCTTGAGCCCCGCCTTTTCCGCCGGACTTTGTTCGTTGACGTCGATGACGAAGACGCCGTCTTCCCCTTCTTCGATTTGAATGCCGATCGAGCCGCGTTGATTCGGATCTTCCGAAGGTCGGCGGGCGAGCGTCACTTCGAGGTCCTTGCGTTCCTTCTCGCGCAGCAACGAAAGCTTGACCTTGTCTCCCGGTTGCCGATCCTTGAGCACGGCGAGAAGCTGCTCGACTTCCTTCAATTCCCTGCCATCGATCGCAAGCAACACGTCTCCTTTGGCGGCGCCCGATTTCCCGGCCGGACCCTCGGCGACCACGCTTTGGACGCGCAGCCTTTGCGGCGACTTCTCCGTCGCCAGCCCAAGAAACGCCTGCGAAGGCGGCGTCCCCATGCCGGCCTTTTCGCTGTCGATGACGGCGTAGATGAGGTTCGCATTCTTGCGATGCCAGTCGATGCCGATGCGGCCCAATTTCGCTTGGGGCAGGCCTTGCGTCAGCTTCTTCCAGGTCTTGCCGCCGTCGAGCGACTTGTAGAGTCCGCTGCCGGCCCCATGTACTTTGACCGGAGCGTAGGGGTCCGTGGCGGGCGGCGGTTTGATGTTGCCGCGGAAGCTGTCGAATTCGTCGCGTTGTCGCTCCCACGCGGCAGCGATCAGAACATCCGGATTGGTCGGATGCATCACGAGATCGATGATCCCGGTCTTGTCGTCGATGAAGAGCACCCGCTCCCAGGTTTTTCCCTCATCCATCGTCTTGAACACGCCGCGTTCCTCGTTGGGCCCATAAAGTCGGCCCAGCGCGGCGACGTAGACCGTCTTGGCGTCCTTCGGATGCACGACGATGCGGCCAATCTGAAACGACTTGGCGAGCCCCTTGTTCTTCCACGTCTTCCCGCCGTCGGCCGAGCGATAGACGCCGTCGCCGAAGGAGACGGAGTTGCGAGGGTTGGCCTCTCCCGTGCCGATCCAAAGAACGTTCGGCTGGCTCGGAGCCATGGCGATGGCGCCAATGGAAACCGTTGATTCCTTGTCGAATTGATGCTCGAAGGTCGATCCGTTGTTGGTGGTCTTGAGCAATCCTCCCGATGCGGTGCCGACGTAGTACGTCGAAGGGTCGGATTCATCGATCGCCAGCGAAGTGACTCGGCCGCCCATGTTCGCGGGGCCGATGTTGCGCCAAGCGAAGAGTTTGTTCCAGTCCCCCTGCGGGAATGCCGACTCGGCGCCTCGCAGTTGGGCGAGCTTCGCCTGCAGATCCTGGATCTGCTTTTCGAGGTCAGCGATCTGCTTTGCTCGTTCCGGGCTGACTTCTTGCGAGGAGCCGACGAGCGCGAGGCTGATGATGCAAACGAACGACGCCCCGACGACGATAGACGACTTCATTCGAGTTCCTGACCTCACGGACGCAAGGGCCGATTCGGGCGGGACGAATCGACCGCATTCCAATTTCATCGCATATTTTGCCGAAAAGCAACTACCCTCGAACCATCCTCGATTCTCGGCTTAAGCCGTGAATCTTGTCTGCATCTCGACGCGGTAGGCTCGGTCGACGCTCTGCGCTACCGGCTGAAGCGGTGTCGATCCGTGAAAAAGACTTGCGGGCGGAGATATCGGATTTCGGGAAGTCTTTGCAGGGAGACTTGAACTCCGGTCGGCGATGGGCCGTTTATCGACGAACAGTCGATTCGGACATGCGAGTCAGGGAATACGCCCGGAGGGAGTCGAACCCCCAACCTATGGTTCCGAAGACCATTGCTCTATCCAGTTGAGCTACGGGCGCGCGATAAGCGTCTCTGTCATCGCCAATTCTAGCGCCCCGTGTCATTCCGCCAAGCTGTTTCGCGGATTCCGACAAACGAGATTCCTCGACCCCGCTGTTGCGGCAGTGGCAGAGTTGGTTTGTGCATAGGATTTGGCCTAGATAAGACATCATGCCGGCCCGCGTGAGCCTTTTGGCGAAGCGAGTTGCTTCGGTCGTGCCATGACAAGATTCGTATGTCGCCATTGGCGGAACGACTTAGAGAAGCGGACGGCGATCTGTAGGCATGTGTGTTCGGAGTTCGGAGAAGTAGGCACGCCAATCGACGGTGCCGGAACCGCATCCGCTCCCGCATCCGCTCCCGCATCCGCCGCCAGTGGAGCAAGAGGAGCAACCACCGGAGTCGCCATTGTCTTGGCCGCAATCGGGCTTACCGCATCCGTGTTTCTCTAATGCTTCCGAAAGCGAGGAGGGCGCAGCGAGGTTCTCGATTCCGAGTTCGAGGCTGAACCTTTCGGCAACCGCGCCAATATGCGGGGTCAGATCGAGATCGACCGCGGCAACGACATGCAGAACCGCGCGATCCTTGCCGAAGCACAGGTCGAGGTCCAACACTTCGAGCGGAGCGCCCGATTCGCGTAAAAAGGTGCGGATGTCGCGGAAGATCGTCTCGGCGTGCTTCGCGTGTGCAGCGGCCTCAACAGAATCAAGCGAGCGAATCAACGTGCCGGAGGCGACAGCGCCGAGCAGACGAGCCTGCAGCAAGGTTGCCGGTCGCAGGGCGATGCCGACCTCCCGACCACGCTGCGTTTCGACCAGCACTTGCGCGCCGCGTCGCAAATGCAGCGGGGACTCGGCGAGGAAGCAGCCGAGCCCGCCGCTCTTTCCGTATTGGACGAGGTATTGATCGCAGCCGGCCATCGGCATCGGCAAGGCGCTCATGTGAGCCCCAGCGTTTCGCGCATGACCTGATCGTAAACTTCCGCGTTGCGCTCATCGCTCAAATCGAGCCGCATTTCGTTGATGACTTTGATGCTGAGATTCTTGAACCAGTAGTCCCAGCATTCGGCACAGACTCTTTCGTGGATCTGGCAGCCCAGTTCGCCGCCGAAAGGCGCTTTGGCGAGTTGCATCGCGCGGGCGCCGGCGAAGCAGCCGGGTCGCTGACAGCGGAATCCGCCGACACCCTCGACTCCGCCCGCAGGCGTCTGCTTCACAGAAACGGGAGCCGGCTCGCCCAGTTCGACCAGCAGCTTCGACATCTCGTCGCGCGGAATGTTGTCGCCCCGTTCGTCGGCAATGCCGAAGCCCTTCTTCAGTGTCTGAATTGCCTCGAGGCCTTTGTCCACCTTGGAGAGACATTGGCCGAGGAGCAAATAGACCTTGGAAAATTGCGGGCTCAATTCGAGCGTGCGACGAAACGACGCGATCGCATCCTCATACTGCCCGGCTTCCATTAGGAGCGTGCCGAGGCGGTAATGACCCAACTCGTTTTCCGGATCATCCTGCGACATCTTGCGAAATTGGGCGATGCGATCCTGCAACTGACTCATCGAACGGCTCCAATGATGGGGCGATTTCGCCCGCTAGCTTAAATCGCTCTAATTCGGTACGCTTTCATCATACGCACCCACGCGTTCTGCTTCACCGTTCCCCGTCCGGAATCGCAAGAAACGCTTCCCCCGCGCGAACGAGGATCGGTGGCGAAAATTCCACCCATCCCTCCGCCTCAACGACGGCGTGGGCAATGACATCGCCTTCCTTCATTGACCGCGGATCGACGCGAACGAGCTTCACGGTTAGTCCTGGCTTGGCGCCTTCGAGGTGGACGCGCGAGATGATACGTGCATCGTCGAAGCGAAAAAAGTAATGCGGATCGCGATATAGGGGCAGCATCGTCACTCCTCGATCGCTTCACGCCAGCAGTGGGCGAAGAGAAGGCCCCACTCCGCCTGTTGCAACTTTCGGCAAAACTCGTGTGCGGCTGCATTCGGGGCGGCGTTCGCTTCACACAGATCCACGAATGCGTCCGCATCCCACTGGTTTTTCGGCAGCAGAGGACTCCCGCCAAAGGTTTCGGCCCGCGCGGGTAGTTCCGTGTAGATGGGATGTCTGCCGACACGGCGGAACCAATATTTCGAGTTCCAGTAGTCCGGTTCTCGCCGATGCATGATGGCGTGCCAATAGCTGCCTTCGGCGCTCGGCAAGTCTTGGCTGATGCGATGCGATTCGTCGAGGAAATTGTGTCGGAGCCACAAACCCGCGATACACGCTTGGGCGCTTTCGGGACGAACGATGGCGGAGCCGAACAGTGCGGCCGGCTTCACTGCCGCAAGCTTCGCGCGAAATGCTTCACGTGGCGTGCCGGGACCGAGCGGCATCAGTTGGTCGTCGAGCAGCGACGCGAGGAAGGGCGAATTGAACATGGCGGCGGTCTCCGAGAGGGACCGTCAGCTTACGCATCGCTCCAAGCAACGGTCAGCCTCGCTCGATGCCTTCGCCCCATCGACGCAGAAGTCGATGTTCCACCCCGAGCTGATCGCAGATGCGGCCCACGATGAAATCGACCAAATGCTCAAGCGTTTGCGGTTTGGTATAGAAACCCGGCATCGCGGGGAGGATGACGGCGCCGGCTTCGGCGCACAGCGTCAGGTTGCGAAGCTGGATCACACCGAGCGGCGTCTCGCGCGGCACCAGGATCAGCTTGCGGCGTTCCTTCAGATGCACGTCCGCGGCTCGATGGATCAGATTTTGCGACAAGCCCTGAGCGATCGCGGAGACGGTACCCATGCTGCACGGGCAAATCGCCATGCCGCCCGTGAGAAACGACCCGCTCGCGATGCCAGTCATGAATGTGCGATGGTCATGCCAGCGAACCTGGTCAGGTTTTGCTTCGGCCGCGGCGTCACCGAGCAAATCGCCGAGCCGGAAATGGTCGAGATCGACGCGTCGGCCCGTTTCTTGACGAAGCACATCGATGGCCGAAGGCGACATGACGAGATGGATCGTCCGCTCCGCGCGGATCAGCGTTTCGAGCAAGCGAATACCGTAAGGTGCTCCGCTGGCGCCCGTCATCGCGACGACAAGATCGTTGAACGCCATGTGGCCAAGTCCCGAAAAATACGCGTGCAGAAAATGCCCAAGAGTCACGCACGCAGTAAGCGGTTTTCGCGTCGCGAAGGGCCGAACCGCATACTCCGAGCGTGGCTCCTGGGCATCAACCGCAGCAGGACTTCACGATGCAACCACTTCATCGAGCGTCCGGAGCAGGCGATCCACTTCTTCCGCTGTATTGGTGTGTACCAAGCCGATACGGACGAAGCCGCCGTGCGGTTCCACGCCGAGGCATTCGCTGATTTCGAGGGCGTAATTGTTGCCGTTCCAAACGTAGATTTCGCGGGCGGCGAGCCGTTTCGCGAGTTGCTGCGGCGAGATCGATTGGTCCGTGATCGAAATCGTCGGCACGCGTTCGCCGCCGCGGTGCGGGTCGCGGATGCCCCAAACACGGAATCGAGGTCGATCGGCCAGGCCTTGCAGCAATCGCGCTCCGAGAAATCGTTCGTATTGCTGAATCGCGGCCATTCCGGCATGCGCATCCCGACGACGGCCTTGCATTGTCGGAAATTGCGTGTGGAATTCGGGCGAATGCTCGCCGATCGACGCGAGATACTCGACAGCGGCGGCAGTCCCAGCGATTCCCTCGTGATTTTGAGTACCCGTCATCCATCGGCCAGGGAGGACATTCGGCGCGGGGCGAACCTTGTACGCCGGCAGATCCTCCAGCAAAGCGCGGTGCCCCCAAAGAATGCCGACGTGGGGGCCAAAGAACTTATAGGCGGAACATGCCAAAAAATCGCAGCCGATCGCCTTCACGTCGATCGGCCCATGCGGCGCGAAATGGACCGCGTCGACGAACGTGAGCGCGCCCGCAGCCTTCGCTTCGCGGACGATCGTCGCCACATCGTTGACGGTGCCGAGCACGTTGGAAGCAAGACCCACTGCGACGAGCCGAGTCTTCGCGCTGAGATGCTTGCGGAAGCTCTCAAGGTCGTGCGTCGCATGATGAGGATTCAATTCGATCCATCGGACGGACGCTCCGGCATCGCGTGCTGCCAGCATCCAGGGCATGATGTTCGCATCGTGGTCGAGACGAGTGACGATCACTTCATCGCCGGGCTGCAATCGCTTGGCGATGCTGCGACTCAACTGAAATGTCAGCGTCGTCATGTTGGCGCCGAAAATGATTTCGTCGGCGGACGGCGCATTGAGGAAATCCGCCACGGCCTGATGGGCGTCGTCGAGAATCGCATCGGAATCGATGCTCGTGCGAAATGCACCGCCATGATTCGCGTTGCAGTGCACGAGATAGTTCGTCATCGCATCGATCACTCGCTGCGGAACCTGCGTCCCAGCGGGCCCATCAAGGTAGATCGGCGCCACGCCGTGGTGCGTGAGCTGAAGTGCGGGAAACTGACTGCGAAGCGAAGCGACATCGAACATGGAAAACCAGGGTAAGAATAAGTCCGAATCGACTACCGTTCGGCGCTGCCGGCATCAACTTTTGCCGATGAGCTTTTCGAAATCGTCCTCGGAGAGAACCTGCACTCCGAGCGCTTGGGCTTTGTCGAGCTTGCTTCCTGCTTTCTCGCCAGCGACGAGATAGCTGGTGTTTTTCGAGACGCTGCCGCTCGTTTTGCCGCCAAGGCTGCGGATCAGTTCTGCGATTTCTTCGCGTTGATAGCGCTGCAACGTTCCGGTGACGACGAACGATTTCCCGGCAAGGTTCGTTCCGCCTGTTTCGGTCGGAGAGGGGCGGGCGTCCTGCGATAGTTTTAGGCCTAGGTCTTTCAATTCGTGCAGCATTTTGCGATGCACGGGGTCTTGGAAATAAGCGTGGATGTCCTTCGCCATGATGGGGCCGACGCCGTCGATGGAGGAGAGCCTTTCTTCGCTCGCATCCATCAGTGCGTCGATCGAAAGCAACTCTTGAGCGAGCAGATCGGCGACACTGGTTCCCACATGCGGAATAGCAAGCCCCGCGAGCAAACGGCCCAGCCCTCGCGATTTACTCGCCTCGATGCCGGACAACAGGTTTTGGGCGGACTTCTCCCCCATGCGTTCCAGTTCAAGCAGCCCCGGCAAAGCGAGTCGATAAATGTCCGGAATGCTCTTCACGAGCCCTGCATCGACGAGTTGATCGACGATCTTCTCGCCTAGTCCTTCGATGTCCATCGCTCCGCGCGTCGCGAAACTGCGGATGCGTTTTTTCCGCTGATTGACGCACTGATCGCCTCCGGTGCAGCGCCAAAATGCGCCTTCGCGCTCGAGCGGGCTGTCGCAAAAAGGACAGTGCTCTGGGAAGAGGAACTCCTTCTCCGCCCCCGTGCGCACGGTCGTTTCCGCTCGCACGATATAAGGGATAATCTCGCCCGCCTTCTCCACCACCACCATATCGCCGACGCGGATGTCCTTAGCTGCGAGGTAGTCCGCATTGTGCAGACTTGCTCGCTTTACGGTCGTTCCCGCGAGCTTCACCGGCTCCAACTCGGCGACCGGGGTCAGAGTGCCGCGTTTGCCGAGCTGCAGCGTGATTTCCTTGAGCCGCGTCAGCGCCTGCTCCGCCGCGAATTTATACGCCACCACCCAGCGCGGCGATTTCGACGTCGTGCCCAGCCGGCGGCGCTGCTCGAAATCGTTGACCTTCACGACCAACCCGTCGGTGTCGTACGGCAAATCATTCCGTTTGGTCGCCCAGGTGTCGGCATACGCGATGACTTCGTCAATCGTTTCGAAGTGAGCCACGTTCGGATTGACGGGGAAGCCGTTACTGCGGAGCAGATCGAGTGCCTGCAAATGCGAGGTCGCATCGACGCCTTCGCAAAAACCGAGAGCATACGCGAAAAGCCGCAGGCGCCGTTTCCCCGCTTCGCGCGGATCGAGCAGTTTCAGGGTGCCTGCCGTAAGATTGCGCGGATTGGCGTAAGGCTCCAGCTCTTTCTTCGCCCTCTCCGCATTGATGCGATCCAGCTCGGCGCGATTCATATACACTTCCCCGCGTGCTTCCAGGCGCGCATGCTGTTCGGGGAGCGAAAGAGGAACCTCGCGGATCGTCTTGATGTTATGGGTGACGTCGTCGCCTACGACGCCATCGCCACGCGTCGCGGCAGCGGTCAGGTTGCCGTTTTCGTACACGAGCGACATGGCGACGCCGTCTATCTTTAACTCGACGACGTATTCGACCTTCTCGTTCGGAAGCAGCTTACGGATGCGGCGATCGAATTCCCGCAACTCGTCCGCCGAGTAGGTGTTGTCGATCGAAAGCATCGGCTCCCGATGCCGGACCTGCTCGAAGCCCACGATCGGCTGCCCGCCAACACGGCGCGTGGGGCTGTCAGGCTTCGCCAAATCGGGGTGTTCGGCTTCGAGTTTCTTCAACTCTTCCATGAGCCGATCGTAATCGCGATCGGAAATCTCTGGGCGTGCGTCGACGTAGTAGAGATGATCGTGGCGACGAATCTCGTCGCTCAACTGCTGGACTCGTTTCGCCGCGGATGCCATAGAACCCTCATGCCGTGCTCCCCTCTCCGCGATGCGGCGAGGATTACTTGAGGGAAATATACCGTCCTGGCGCGAAGTCATCCTTCGAAAAGGAGAGTTTCGGGATGTGAGCAGGAGCTTATCGATCGTCTTTACTTGCCTTTAGGCCAGTAGTGGAGTTGAACGATCAGCGGCCGCGGACGCTGCGGGTCGCGGTTCAGCGTGACCTTGTTGTCGTCGGCAACCGCAATGCGTGCTTTTTCGACGCCGTCGAGGAACTCGTCGATGGGGAGCACTTCGTCGAAGACCTTGGTACCGTAGTGCATCGGGAAGATATATTCCTTGGGCCGAATCTGCTCGACGACTTCCTGGGCTTCGCTGCCGTTCAGCGTGTAAATGCCGCCGACGGGGACCATCAGCACATCGATTTTGCCGATCTTCTTGAGTTGTTCCGCAGTGAGTTTGTGGCCCAAGTCGCCGAGATGGCAGATGCGCCAGCCGTCGAGTTCGACGACGAATGCCGCATTCTTTCCGCGCTGCATGCCTTCGGAGCTGTCGTGGTAGAGGTTGACCGAATAGATCTTCGCGTCCTTCACCGTCGTATCGACGGGGGTCCATTCCGCCGTCTTGTTCGCCCGCTCGTTGAGGCCGCGCAGCACTTTCGTTTCTTTGGCGTTTTCGATCACATAGAGGGCGGTGTGGTCGTTGTGATTATGGCTGATCGTCACCGCGTCGGCTTTCAGGCCTTCAGGCCGACCGTAGGCGGTCACGAAATGCGGGTCGAAGGCGATCGTCGTCCCTTTGGGGGACTTCACGGTGAAGAACGATTGTCCATGCCTTGTCACCACGAGCGGAACCGTGGCCGCCTTTTCCGGGGCGGACGCGACCGGGAACAGGGCGAGCACGAAGACGAGAACAAACGACCAGCGAAGCATGCGACGGACCTCCTCGAAGAGAGGACGCGAACGACGGATCGAACTAACCGCAATCCCGCCAAGCCCAGGGGCGAGCGCAGCGAGCTTCTGGGATCCAGACCGAGACCTGCATTGCAGTTCGGAAGCATACATTCCAGGAGCTCGCTTTGCTCGCCCCTGGGCTTGGCGTCTAACCCAAAAAAACCATTTCATCAGCTGCCAGCCTTCCTTGAATTCCAGGTCGGCGGTGGCGGCGACCACCTCATCGTAACTCGTTTGCCCGTGCGACTCGACACCCGTCCCCCGCAATCGCGAAGGGGACCTACGTCGTAGCTGTGGGGCGCGGGTGCGGAGCGGGGTACGGTGATCGGGAACAAGGATGCGCCAATCGCCGCGCCTTGGGGAGGGCTTCGAGCATGGGGCCGACGATTTCCTGGTCGATGGGTTCGAAGCCGCCTTCACCTTCTCGTCCGCCCGTCCTTCATGGCTCGCTTCGTCCGGCGCCTCCACATGGACGCAGACGACGTCGTTGTCTTTCAACGCTTCGATGCCGTAGCGACCCTTGGCGCCGTAGTCCGTGTCGAGGTATCCAGTGGTTCCGGGCACGTCGATGCGCTTCCAGCCGAGGAGGATGCCGACGCCGCGGACGAGATCGACGGCCGAGATGATCGCAATCCCTCTTGCCGTAGACCTCCTGGAAATTCCTTCAGCGACGCGCTCGCCCTTGGCCCCACAGCCACACCTGAGTGGCCGGCTTTTGACCGGCGGCGCGGCGTGCCTGATTTGTCGGATGATCGGCGAACAGTGCCCGGCTTTCGGTCATCAGATGATTCAGCAGATCGCCCTGACCTTTCGGCACATGACCAGCGATCGGCTTGTCGGGGATGTTGTGCGGCGGCTGCGTCTTGGTGTCCGAGTCGAAGGGGGCATCCGAACCGCGATAGACGAGGATGTTGCGGTAGCTGACGCCGGCATGGAATTCGAGCTTCCCTTGCAGTCCGCCGAAGCGAACGGGACCGCCGAACTTTTCCTGCATCGTCTGGATGAGGGCTTTGCCGTGCTCGTTGGTGATGGGCCCGCGGTGAAGTCACGCATCTCGTCGCGATCGACGTTGACCAAGTTGCAGCGAATTGCCCAATCGCCCTGGCCCAGCGGAATGCCCATCGCCGCCGTTTCGAGCGGAGCCCGGCCCGTGTAGACGACCATGGGGTCGTAGCCAAAGAGGCTGAGCGTGGCGACGTCGCTGGCGGGAGTGAGCGAAGGGGGAACATTGTCGGTTCGACCGACGACGCCCATGCGGGCCAAGCGATCCATGTTGGGCGTATGGGCCGCCTGCAACGGCGTCTTGCCGCCCAGCGATTCCTGCGGTTCGTCGGCACATCCGTCGGGAATGACGATGACGTATTTCATCAAGGAGAGCTCAGTGGATGCGTGGAGTTTTCGCGTTCATCCTATGCGGAATGGCGTTTGCCGAGGAGCCGCGCACGAAGTAAGCGGATTACGAAGTTACCGCCTACTTCGTGCGTGGGGCCTTCTCCGCATAACCTGCGATTGCGTTGGCCAGCGACATCGCTTGCTCGGTGCAGTCGTTCATGGCGACGCCGCGGTAGGAGTTGCCGCCGAGGTAGAGGCCGGGGTGGCTGGCGAGACGCTTGTCGATCCAGGCGACGCGTTCGAGGTGGCCTAGGTGGTATTGCGGGATGCCCTTCTCCCAGCGGGCGACGTGCGAAAAGATCGGGGCGGCGGAGAGCTGCATCGTCGTTCGCAGTTCAGCCCACGCGAGGCGCACGAGTTCGTCGTCGTCGCGATCGAGCAGGTCGCCGCGTTTCCACCCGCCCGCCATTCCGCGAACGAGCACCGCATCTCCAGGCGAACGATGGCCGGGATAGATCGACGAGCACCACTGGGTGCCGAGAAGGTCGCGGCCGGTGCGTTGCGGGGCGATGTAGCCGAAGCCGTCGAGCGGGGCGGCGAGGTCCTTCTTGCGAAAACCAAGGGCGATGACCGCAATGCGATTGAACGGTATCTCGCCGATCTTCGCGGACAAATCGCGATCCAGGTCCGCAACGGCCGCGGCTTGGCGATAGCCGGGGCAGGTCAAGAGGACGGCATCCGCTTCCCAGCGATCCTGCCCGTCGATCGACACGATCCACTTGGGCCGAACCGGATCGCCTTCTTTGCGGATGTTGCGAACAGGCACGCCATAGATCGGCGGCGTCTTGAGATGCGCGACGAGCCCTTCGATCAGCGATTTCAGACCATGTTTGAAGGACCAAAGCCCGCCGGGACGTTTGTAGGGTTCCCCCTTGCTTTCCGCTTCCTTACGGCGTTTGCGTGCTTCGGCGGCGAATCCCTTGATGACGCTGCCGTAATCGCGTTCCAGCTGCGCGACGCGCGGAAAACAGGCGGGCAAACTCAGCAACTTCGGATCACCTGCGAAAATGCCGGTGACCATGGCGTCCGCAAGAATGTCGGCAGCCTGGTTGCCCGCTCGGCGCCGTGCGAAGGCGTCGATCGATTCGTCGTCTGTCGATTTGCGCCGCCCACGCAGACGCTCGGCGAGGAGCGAGAGTTTGCCGCGGAGCGAGAGCAGGCGGGTCGTCAGCAATTCGCTCGGCCCGCCTGGAAGCCGGTACATTCGATCGTTGAGGAAAAGGAAGCGATTCTTGCCGGCCGTTTCGCTTGCTTGCAGCAGTTGGCTGTTCAGCCCCACTTCGCGAGAAAGTTCGAGCGTCGTCGGTTTGTTGTCGAGGAAGCCGTTCGGCCCGAGTTCGACGGTAAAGCCGTCGCGCCGCACCGTCTGCATCGTCCCGCCCGCATGCTGCTCCGATTCGAGCACGACGATTTCGGCGTGGGGCAGTCGCTGCTGCAGCCGATACGCGGCCGACAACCCCGAAATGCCCGCTCCAACAACGACGATACGCATGAATCCCCCTGCGACTTCGCGAGGCCTCCGTTTGGCGACGTTGTATTTGGCGTGCGAACCCGGGCACAGGTGGACCAGCAATAGGCGTGGTATGTCGGTTGGTTCAGCGAGAATCCGTTGTCCACCTTAGCGGTGAACGGAAAGTCAGTCCGGCTGCACTCCCTCGATGGTATTGGAAGGAGTTTCCTCCTTCTCGCTCGAAAGGTCTCCTTCCTTGGCTCGTTCTCGGCACCGCACCCAAGGCGTTTGGTGACGGTGGAAAATGATCGAAAACCTGAGGCGCACGGAATGCCCCAGCAAGCGATCCTATTCTGGAAATAGCCTGGAGATGCAAAGTCGGCGGCGCTACCCCTTCCGATATCACCGAGGGTAAGGTTTGCGGCGATTTGGAGCGGATCGCGAACCGAGTGCCAAGCGATTCCAGATTCTCATTCCGCGCTCCGCTACATGTTTCGGCGAAGCGCGAAACTAAGCTGACGCGATAAGTGTATTCGCACTCTCAGAAACAAAGCAGCCCACGGCTTACGCCGTGGGCCATCGATTCTTCGCTTCCGCAATCCGCGTTTACGCCGCTTCTTCGCGGTTGCGCGAACGCATTTGGTTGATGCCCTTATTGCAGCGGCTCAGGAAGGTGATCATTTCGCGGACGACATCCACGCTGCCGAGTTCCAGTTCCATCTTCGCGATGGCGACGGGCAGAGTGAGGCCTTGGCGGAAGATCATGCGGAATGCTCTGCGCACCGCGTCGATCTGGTGGTACGACATGCCGTTTCGCTTCATGCCGATCACGTTGACGCCGACAACGTTGTCCACGCCTTGCTGGATGACGAAGGGAGGCATGTCCTTCGTCGTGGCCGAGCAACCGCTCAGCATGGAAAGTCGACCGACGCGGCAGAACTGATGGACGGCGGCATTGCCGGAGATGATGACGTTATCTTCCACCACGCAGTGCCCGCCGAGGAGGGCGCCGTTGGTCAGGATGACACGGTTGCCGATCACGCAATCGTGAGCGACATGGCTGCCGACCATGAAGAAGCAGTTGTGGCCGACCGTCGTTTTCATCGAGTGCGAGGTGCCGCGATGAATGGTGACGTTTTCGCGGAAGATGTTGTTGTCGCCGATTTCGACGGAGGTCGGCTCATTGTTGTATTTGAGGTGCTGCGGCTTATCGCCGATGATCGAGCCGGTGTGGATCGTGTTGTTTCGGCCGATGGTGCAGGGGCCGTAGATATAGACGCCAGGTCGGATGACGCAATCGGGTCCGATTTTGACTTTGCCTTCGATGTAACAGAAGGCACCGATCTCGACGTTTTCGGCGATTTCGGCTTCGGGAGAGACGACGGCGGTCGGATGAATACGAGCCGCACGGGGCTTGGAAGAGGCGCCAGGAGCCTGGACGAAATGGGGTCCGCTCGCATGCCACCCCCGGACATCCTTGCCAGGGAATCGTTCGCGCAGCATTGTAAGGTCCTCGGCGTTCGGTTTTCTTATACGGTGGGGGCCGCAAAAGACGCCAGCCCACTTTTCGTGAGTTGCGCCGAGGCGATTCCGAGGAAAGCCAGGGCACTTGCGTCGATTGGCCGTTCGCCTCGCAGCCGACTCCCGCGTGCATGCCGGAGCGTGTTGGAAACCGCCGTCACTGGGCTGCGAGCCCCTTACGCCGACCGTTTGCCGAAATTGGTAAACCAAGGTCCGCAAACGACTAGCGTTTCGTCATCCGCTCTCCTCCTCACGCCTGGAGCTTGCTGACTCGACTCGCGGCGAGGGCTCCCGGCCGGAACGAGGACGCACCGAGTCCTGAAGAAACGAAGGGGTGGCGCTGGCATCCATCATCGGCAAATCGGGCTTCGCCGATTCGCCAATTCGGAAGAGCTTTCCCTTTTTTTCTTCGAAAAGACCGAGCCGCCGCTCCTTCATGCCGGAGCACGACAGGCCAGCCGCATCGCACAGAGCGATGAAGCCGCCAAAGTCCAGAAACGTCCAGGCGTGAACAGATCTCCCGGTCGGACATCCTGCCCACTGCCGAAAGACAGAATTGAGGATAAGATGGCGAAGATGGGAATGCAAGTGTAATTGTGGCCAATTCGACGGTTGTCCGAGCTGGGGAGACTCTTAAGTTGGAAGCTTGCGACAGCTGCGAGCCCCGTCGTAGTTGTTGTCCTTCGGATGCGGAGCCCGTCCCCGCAAGTGCGGTTCGTATCGCCGCATCTCGGCGATTTCGCTATACTTCGCTGCATCCAACGAGATGGCCGGGCGATGCCGTCCTTTGATGGAACGCCGAATCTGGAATGGGAACGGACGAAGACGTTCGTTTCGGGAGTGAATGACGATGCGTATTTTCGGGTGGATCGCCCTTTGCGGCTCCTTGGTGCTCGCCTCCGGTTGCGGATCGGACAATCGATCGAATGTCGTTTCCGACGTCAACAATCAGCTGAGCGACGCCAATACGAAGCTGAAGTTCGTCAAGGACAAGCTCAAAGAAGCCATCGAGAAGGGAGACTCGAAGACTCCGTCCGAAAAGGAGTTCAAGGAAGCGAGTGAAGCGGTGAAGGAACTCGCGACCGTTCCCACTGCCCTTCAACAGATCATGGTGAAGGCCTCGCGCCGCGCTCCGCTTACCGACGACGAAAAGAAGGAGGCTCGCAAGCGCGGAGCGAACAACCTCAACGAAACGCTGAAAGAACTGAACGTGACCGTCAGCGATCTCGAAAAGGAAGTGGCCGCGGCTAAGACGAAATACCCGGACAAGATGCGAGACTTCTCGGATAAGCTGGACACCGCGATGAACGACTTCCGCAATCTCGGGGCACAGAGCAAGTAGCCCATCGCGGTCGATTGCGATACCATGCGGAGCGCGGAAGGTTTGTCAGGCCGACAAGCTTTCCGCGCTCCGCGTCACATCCGCTCCGCCGATTGCGGCTTAGCGAGGTGCTTTCCATGCGATACGCTGCTGCCGTCGGTATTTTTCTTTCCGCGGGCTACGTGCTGGCGCAGGCCCAATATGAGGATGTCCTCAAGTCGATGCTCGACGTGCTCGACCGAACCGTGGCGTCGCTCGCCAAGGTGCAGGACGCGGAATCGGCGAAGGAAACGACGCCCGAATTGAAGAAGGTTGCCGCCGAGTTTCTCGAGGTGAGGGCGAAGGCTGGGAAAATGGATCCGCCGAACCGCGAGGAGAAGGATCGTCTCGCCAAGGAATATCAGCCCAAGTTCGTCGAATCGAAAAAGAAGCTGACCGCTGAGATCGAGCGTCTGAAACGCCTGCCGGCGGGAAAAGAAGTTCTGGCCGAAATCCGTAGCATTCTGGATCCCGAGAAGAAATAATTCAGTGATGAATCCGCGTGCGTGCATCGTCGGGGTCCTCCTCCTTGCAGCCGGCTGCGACAGCCATCTCAAGGTGATCGACGACAACGAACGAGCGATGAGCGAACTGACGAGCGTTCTGCGGCGAGTCCGCGACGAAGCATCGATGAAAGCGGCCGAACCGCAACTGGAATCCATTGCCGCGAAGATGGAAGGCATCGCGGATCGGGGCCGTGCGCTCGGCAAGCCGAACGAAGGCATGCAGGCGCAGCTCGACCCACGCATGGAAAAGCTCGATGCGACGCGTCGCAGCTTGGTGGAAGAAACGCAGCGTGTGCTTGCCCTGCCGGGCGGGGAAAAGCTTTTCGAGAAACTCAAGTCGATCAAGCCCGGCCTCTAAGCCGGAACGCGGAGTCCGTCATGCGTCGAAGCCTGTTTCCGTTTGTCGCACTGTTCGCGATCGGCTGCAGCGACAGCTTGCCCCAGCTCATGAACGAAGCCGCTCAGACCAAGGCGGAATTTGTGGACAAGCTGATGCTGATCACGGATGAAGACAGCTGCGACCGCTACTACAAGCGAGCCGAGAAGTCGCTTCAGGACCGCACGAAAGAGGTTGAAGAGCGGATTGGGAAAGCGGTCTACAATCTGAGTTTCGACTCGTTCGAGCGGGCCGTCCAGAAAGCGACGCAGAAACCGGCGGACGGCAAAGGGGGGGCGCCAGCCAAGGCGGGGACCTCACTGACGAAACTCGACAATTGGGTCGCTCAGGCGATGATCATGATGGAAGCGATGCAAGCGAAGAAAGACTACATCATTGCCGACCACTTTACGGAAGCTCGACTAGCCCGGGAGAAAGCTCGTTTGCGTTCTCTGGAGGCGGCTCTGGGCCCCGGAAAGGCACCCAAAATCGCGGCAATGAACGCTTCGCTTGCGGGAGACAAGAAAAACGCAGCCGATGGCCCTATCCCGAATGGATTGAACTTCCTCAAGGCCGTTCCGCCTCAAGAGTTGTTTTTGCCGGCCAATTTCTTCGATGTGAAATTCGAGGTCATCAAACTTCCGCCGCCGCCACGATATGCGGGGGCTCCTCCTGCGGTCGCGAACCCCAATCCCGCGCCGAAAGGGAAGTAAACTTCTGAGACTACCTCGGAGCAGCCATCATGAGCACCGACAGCATCGAACGCCAGCAACAGAAGGCTCGCGAGTTTATGAGCCTTCTGCCCCTCACGATGGCCGTGGCCGGGTTGCCGCAGGCGGCTGCGGGTCAGCATTTCAATGAGGGCCAAATGGAGGCCCGCGCCACCACGCTCCGCACCGCCTACAAGATCGCTCGCAACATCATCAGCGAAGTAACGAAGTAGGCGACTCCTCCGCCAAGTCCATCTCGCGGCGTTTTGCCACTGGTCCGGCTTGCGCCGCCGGATATACCAATTTTCACACGCGGTTCGCGTTCGGCCTCGACCTTTCGGTCAGGCTTTTTTTCGGACGAAACTCGTGAAAAGAATCACGATGTCGGCGGAGACCCGGCCATGCCGACCGATGTAGCGGCGTTCGATCTCTCGGTCTACTACCCGATCTTCATCTTCCTCGGGCTGCTCATCGCCTTTTGCATCGGCGTGATGATCGCGGCCCACACGATCGGGCCGCGCCGCAATTCCGCAGTCAAGCTCATGCCTTACGAATCCGGCATGGATCCGATCGGCGACGCCCGCCAACGGTTCGACGTCAAGTTCTACCTCGTCGCGATCATGTTCCTCGTGTTCGACGTCGAGTTGCTCTTCCTCTATCCGTGGGCAGTGGTTGCCTATCGCGAAGGGGGCATTCCGCAGGTGCTGCAAGGGCCGGTCTTCTGGTCGGTCCTCACCTTCATCGTCCTCCTCCTTGTGGCGTACATCTACGACTGGCGCAAGGGAGTCTTCAAATGGCGGTAGCCGTTCCCGACGTGATGGTCGGCAAGCTCGACGTGCTCGCCAACTGGTGTCGGGCGAACAGCCTTTGGCCCATGCCGTTCGCCACCGCATGCTGCGGCATCGAACTCATGGCCACGGGCGCCTCGAAGCACGACATTGCCCGCTTCGGCGCCGAAGTCATGCGTTTCACGCCGCGCCAGTGCGATTTGATGATCGTCGCGGGCCGTGTGGTCATGAAGATGCTCCCCGTGCTTCAGCGCATCTGGATGCAGATGCCCGAGCCCAAGTGGTGCATCTCGATGGGCGCGTGTGCCTCATCGGGCGGCGTGTTCGATACCTATGCGGTGGTGCAAGGCGTCGATCGCTTCATCCCCGTGGACATGTACGTCCCCGGCTGCCCGCCTCGCCCCGAACAACTTCTGCAGGGCGTCATCGACCTGCAAGACAAGATCATGAAGACCGGCACGATCACGGGCCGCGAATTCAAGGTCCGGACGACGTCGGATGGCCCGCGTCCCAACGCGGACATCCTGCCGGCGAATGTGGTGACGGCCCCCGGCGACTACAGCAAGTCGCGCCGCATCGCACTGAACTAACGCTTGGGTGGCCGTTGTGGAACGGTCTCCGACCGTTCCACACGGGCCGACCGAAGGTCTCCAGAAGGCCGCCAGAACTAGGTCGCTAGTCCGCAGATGGGAGACGACGTTTTCGTGAGGTTGTTGAGACCTGCGGTCGGCCCGTGTGAGACGGTCGGAGACCGTCCCACAACGGGCAAAGGAAAAACGAAGCGAACGAGGCTCCTGCCGAGCCGATGCTGCACGAAGGCGGCACAAACTTCAACGGACATGAAATGGATCGGCTCGGCAGCAGCCTCTTTCAGCGATCCGCGTGGCGACAAGTTTTTGACTTGTCGGGCTTGGATTGAAGAGGTTTGCAGGGAGTGATGCCTACGTTTTGATTCCGACAAGTTGGAAAAACTTGTCGCCACGAAGGCAGGAGCAAGCGATGGCGTTCGAAGAAACGGTGCAACAGTTGACGCAAACGTTCGGCGCGGAGCACCTGCGCACGTCCGAATTTCGCGACAATCGCCGCGTCATCGTTCCGCCCGCCAAGCTCTACGCCATCCTGCAGTTCTGCCGCGATTCGCTCGGCTTCAACATGCTCTTCGAGCAGACGGCCGTCGATTACCTGAAATATCCCGGCGCCCGCGACCGTTTCGGCGTCGTCTACGGTCTGCTCAACATGGCGACCGGCGAACGCCTGTTCGTCAAGACGTTTCTCAACGAGCCCGACCTGACGCTCCCCTCCGCCTTCCCGCTGTGGAAAGGCGCCGAATGGATGGAGCGAGAAATCTACGACATGTACGGCATCGAATTCGAAGGCCACCCCGACCTTCGCCGCATCCTGATGCCCCAGGAATTCACCAGCTTCCCGCTGCGAAAAGACTACCCCATGCGAGGCCGCGGCGAACGCCATAACTTCCCGGTCATTACTCGCGCCGAGAGTTGATGACTTCGCTTGGAAGTAAGAAGTCAGAATTGAGAATGCAGAAGTAGGAGGGCGAGGAAGGACAGCCGATGGATTGGGAATGCTACTTCATTCTGCATTCTTACTTCTGAGTTCTGACTTCCTCCGAGCCAACGTAAAGGTGTGCGATGCCACTTGAAGCTGCGACGCTGAATCGACTGGAAGGGGGCGGAGATCAGGAGTATCTCTGGACCCTCAACTTCGGTCCGCAGCACCCGGCCACGCATACGACGCTGCGCCTCATCGTGCAGCTCGACGGCGAAAACATCGTCAAGGTGACGCCGGACATCGGGTTCCTCCACAGCGGCTTCGAGAAGCTGGGCGAGGATCTCGATTACAACCAGTACGTCACCATCGTCGATCGGATGAACTACATCTCGCCGGTCGCGAACGAAATCTCGTGGTTCCACGCAGTCGAAAAGCTGCTGAACGTGCAGATCACGCCGCGCTGCACCTACATCCGCACGATCCTCGCCGAACTCGCCCGCATCAGCGATCACTTGCTGTGCGCCGGAGCCGCCGCCCTCGATCTCGGCGCCTTCACTGCGTTTCTCTACGGGTTCTATCAGCGCGAGCTGATCTACGACATCTACGAAACCGCCTCCGGTCAGCGGTTCCATCCGAGCTACCTGCGCGTCGGCGGATTGGCGTTCGACGTCACGGACGAATGGGTCCGCAAGGTCCGCAACTTCGTCCGCGATTTCCCCAAGACGCATGCCGACATGAGCCGGCTGCTCAACCGCAAACGCATCTTCGTCGAACGTACCCGCGGCGTCGGTGTGCTCACCAAGGAACTGGCGATCAGCCGAAGCATCACCGGCCCAGTTGCCCGCTCCGCCGGCGTGGTCCGCGACCTCCGCAAGGACGAACCGTATCTCGCGTACAAGGAGTTGGCCGACTCCTTCCAAGTCGTTTGCGCTCAGGAAGGCGATTGCTACGCTCGCTATCAAGTCCGCATGGAAGAGATGATCGAGAGCCTCAAGATCATTCATGCCGCCATCGAAAACCTGCCCTCCGGCGCGGTCAATGTCGATGCCAACAGCAAGGCGATCGTGCCCGACCAGATGTCGGTGTATCGCAGCATCGAAAGCTTGATTCACCACTTCGAACTGATCATGCCGAATCGGCAATGGACGCCGCCGATCGAAGAGGTCTACGCAGCCACGGAGACGGCAAACGGCGAACTCGGCTTCTACGTGGTCAGCGACGGCAGCGGCGCCTCGTACCGGGCGCGGACGCGGCCGCCATCGTTCATCCATTTTGCGGTCTTCCCCGAGTTGATGAAAGGCCACCAACTCAGCGACATCGTCGCCGTGCTCGGCAGCCTCAACATCATCGCCGCGGAACTGGACCGCTAAGTCGTTTAGCCGCCGCTCTCCGAGCGGCGCGGAATTGAGACCAAGGAGACGCTGAATCGGAGTCGGGTGATGAGAGCGAAACCGTTCTTCAAGACTCGATTTCGGATCAAGCCTGGGAAGGGGCAAAACCACTGGATCGGAGGAACTTGGGAGGGAAAAGGAGCGATCTGCCCGGTCTGTCGTGAGCCGCTACTTTTGGTGATGAGCTTTGATTGCGCGTCGCCAGAACTCAAAAAAGCGTCACAAGGGAAGTTGGAATCTCTGTCTCGACTTCCACTGCTGACTTGCATGCGTTGCATGAGCGAATTGAGTTACCAAGTCGATGAAAGCGGCGTGGTGACGATCTTGTTCACTCGATACGCGAACGGTCACGATAATCGTTCCTATCAACCGTATCCGGAGGAGTTCGATCGCAAGGCTGTAGTTCTTGATGACGAGATTCCATCTGAAGTGTCAAGAGCGCTAAAGAGATGGCTTCGAGTTGATCCGATTGAGGAGGAGATGTCGGCGGAGGATAGAGAGACGCTTGAGAGTTTTTTCGGTCACGGGCTCTTTATCCACCGATGCCTCACACATCATCAACTAGGTGGCCGTCCTTTGGCGGAGGCATGGGAGGACAACGGGCTGCAGTGTCGAAATCCGAAGTGTTCGGGCGGTTTTTTTGATCGTTTGATGAAGCGTCCTCGACCCATGCGGTTCCTGGCGGGCGTGTTGAACGATCCGCCTGGCGGGTTGCCGCTTGTGGAGCCGTTGAATGAGGAAACCACGAAGGACTGGCTTTACGGAGTGAGCCATTACTGGCAGATATGCGATAAATGTCTCTCGATCACGACGTTCAGTACGTCGGATTGAGAGAGGGCAGCTAATGGATTGATCACAGTCGGCAACCTGTCCGCGCCGCTCCGCGAGCGGCGGCTAAACGGGGCCGGCAGGCAGAGGCGGAGCATCATGGCGTTTTTGAGCGAAAGCATCCGCAAGCGGATCGAGGATTACATTCCTCGCTATCCCAGCAAGCAGGCGGTCACGCTGCCGGCGCTGCACATTGTGCACGACGAGCTGCGTTGCGTGCCGCGCCAGGCGGTCCGCGAAATCGCCGAGATTCTCGGCCTTTCCGCAGCCCAGGTGCATGACACGATGACCTTCTACCAGTTCTTCCGCGAGGAAGATCAGAAGCTGGGGAAGGCCCGTCTCTGGGTGTGCCGTAGCCTCGCATGCCAACTGCGTGGCGGCGAAGAGTTGCTGAACCACTTGTGCGACAAACTGCACGTGCAACCCGGCGGCACCACGCCCGACGGCAAAATCACCCTCGAGTTCGCCGAATGCCTCGGCGCCTGCGAAGGGGCCCCGGCAGTGATGATCGACGACGAGCATGTGCACAATGTGACGAACGAGAAGGCGGACGAGGTGATCCAGAAATTGAAGGCGTGATGTCGTTTAGCGGGGAGCCGAAGGCGACCAGAACAAGCGTCAGCACGGGATAGCCCCTCACCCCCAGCCCCTCTCCCCAGAGGGGAGAGGGGGGCAAGGCGGGAAACGGAAACTATGGCAGACTTCGAACCAGTCCTCCTGAAACGCATCTCGAAGAAGGCGAGTCCTTCGCTGGACGCGTATCGCGCTGATGGCGGCTACAAGTCGCTCACCAAAGCGCTCCACGAAATGACGCCGGCCCAAGTCGTCGATAGCGTCAAGGCCTCCGGCATGCGTGGCCGAGGCGGCGCGGGCTTCCCTTGCGGCGTGAAGTGGACCTTTCTGCCGAAGGACCATCCCGGCCCGATCTATCTCTGCATCAATGCGGACGAATCGGAGCCGTGCACGTTCAACAACCGCATCCTGATGGAAGAAGATCCCCATCAGGTGCTCGAAGGCGTCGTCCTCGCCTGCTATGCCATCGGGGCCAAGACCGCGTATTTCTACCTGCGATACGAGTATGGCCGGGCCTATCGCGCCTTGCAGAAGGCGATCGACGAAATGTACGCGGCCGGGCTGCTCGGCAAGAACATCATGGGGAAAGGTCTCGACTGCGACATCTTCCTCCACCGCGGAGCGGGGGCCTATATCTGCGGCGAAGAGACCGGCCTGATCGAAAGCCTCGAAGGCAAACGCGGCTGGCCTCGCATCAAGCCGCCGTTCCCCGCGATCGAAGGAGCCTTCCGCAAACCGACGATCGTCAACAACGTCGAAACGATGGCCTGCGTGACGCAGATCATCGACCGCGGAGCCGACTGGTTCAAATCGATCGGCGTGCCGCCTGACCCCAAGAATCCGCGCGATGCCGGCAGCTATGGTCCAAAGCTCTATTGCATCTCAGGCCATGTGAACAACCCGTGCTGCGTCGAACTTCCGCTCGGCGTCACGCTTCGCGAGCTCATCGACAAACATGGCGGCGGCGTGTGGAAGGGTCGCAAGGCGAAGGGCGCGATTCCCGGCGGCATCAGCATGGGGATCATGACCGAGGCCGAGTTCGATACCCCGCTCGATTTCAACGGGCCCGGCAAAGTCGGCTGCCTTGGTCTCGGCACCGCGGCGGTCACGGTGTTCGACGATCAGACGAGCATCGTCGATGTCCTCTACGGCATCGCCCGCTTCTTCGCCCATGAATCGTGCGGCCAATGCACGCCATGCCGCGAAGGCACCGGTTGGATGATGAAGATCCTCGACCGCATGCGAAAAGGCCTGGGCCGTGTCGAAGATCTGAAGATCCTCGACGACGTCGCCAAGTCGATCGGCATCATGCCCGGCACGACGATCTGCGGCCTTGCCGACGGCGCCGGCTGGCCGATCAAGAATGCCGTGCAGAAGTTCCGCGGCGAGTTGGAAGAGTACATCCGCAAAGGCCAACGCAGCACGGCTGCGTCGCTGCAAATGGTCGGAGCGCACTAGGAACTCGAAACTACTTCGGAGACCTGCCATGCGTGCGACAGCTTTGCTCCTGATTGGGTTGTTCGCGTTCGCAGCGGGGTGCAACAAGAACAAGGAGCGAAAGGTTTGGAAACCGGAGGATGAGCCGGTGGCGAAGGTCGAGCCGCCGAAGACGAGCCCGCCGCCGGGCGTCATCGCTCAGCCGCCTCAGGAACAGCCGAAGCAGAAGCCGAAATCGCTGGTGGGCAACATCTATCGGACGATGGATGACGTCGATTTCGACGCGGCGATGCGAAATATCGGATTGGCAGTGCAGTCGCATGAGATCCAGAACAATCGGCTGCCGAGGAACATGGACGAACTGGCCGCGTTTTATGAGAAGAACGCACGCATCATCGATGCGTTCAAATGGCTCGAAGTGCAGTGGGGAGCTCCGAAGCCGGCGGATCCGGCCAACACGGTGTTCATGAACGAAATTGGGCCGGACCGGGCGAACAACCGAGCGGTGATTCTGGCGAACGGAACGTTTACCAAGATTCCCGAGGAGCAGTTCGCCAAGATGCCGAAGCGCGCAGGGGAAGAAGTGACAGATGTGGAAACAAGTTTATTAACTTGTTTAACCTATTCGACAAGTTCATAAACTTGTCGCCACGATAAAGGACAGAGAGTACATGGCAACGGTAACTATCAACGGCGCCGCGGTCGATATCGGCGACGAGAAGCTGAATCTCGTGCAAGCCGCGAAGAAGGCGGGCGTCGAGATTCCGAGCTACTGCTGGCACCCCGCGTTGAGCGTGGTCGCCAGTTGCCGCATGTGCCTCGTCGAAGTGGGCGAGAAGAAGCCGGACGGCACAGTCGCGATGCAGCCGCGCGTGGTCCCCGCGTGTCAGACGCCTGCCAAAGACGGCACGGTGATGAACACCATCAGCGAGAAGGCGAAGTACGCCCAGGAGCGGACGCTCGAATCGCTGCTGCTCAACCACCCGCTCGACTGCCCAGTTTGCGACAAAGCAGGCGAGTGCATGCTGCAGGACTTCACGTTCCGCTATGGCCGGGCGACCACCCGGATGATTGAAGAGAAGAACACGCCGCCGAACAAGGACTACATCGGCGAGAATGTGACGCTCTTCACCGATCGCTGCATCATGTGCAGCCGTTGCGTGCGGTTCACGCGCGAAGTGGCGGGGACCAGCGAACTGCAGATACTCAATCGCGGCCACCATGCCGAGATCGATATTTTCCCCGAAGAGCCGCTGAACAACAAACTCGCGACCAACGTCGTCGATCTCTGCCCCGTCGGCGCCCTCTGCAGCAAGGATTTCCTTTACAAGCAACGCGTGTGGTTCCTCAAGAGCCAGCAGAGCGCGTGTGCCGACTGCAGCACCGGTTGCAGCATCAACGTCGATTCCAATAAAGACATCGTCTACCGCCTTCGCCCGCGCGACAATCCGCTGGCGCAGGGCTACTTCATGTGCGACGAAGGCCGGCTCGATTACGAGTACGTCAACGCCAAGGAACGCTTCCAGCAGCCGCTCTCGCGCGTCGAGGGCAAGCTGACGCCGCAACCTTGGGAGAAGCTCGGCCCGCAAATCCGCAGCGAACTCGTCAGCCTCGCCAAGAAGAAGGGCGATACGATCGGCGCCGTGCTGTCGCCGTTTCTCACCGTCGAGGAAGCGTACTTGCTCGCGAAGCTCATGAAGAGCATTTCGCCGAAGGCTCGCCTTTACCTGGGCCATGTGCCGATCCGCGGCAAGGATGAGCAGTTCCCCCAAGATCGCCACGGCAATCCGACGGGACCCGCCAAGTTCACGATCCGGGCCGAGAAGTGCCCGAATCGCCGCGGCATCGAAGCGGTCCTTCGCCAACTGCATGGCGAAGTCGTCCCCTTCGAGAATGCCGTCCGCGATGCGGGGAACGGAACGCTGCAAGCCCTCTACGTCACCGGCGGCTACAGTCCGAATGCCGGCGAGTGGTACCAGACCGCGCAGCTCGAATTGCTGAAGAAGACGCCGACCTTAATCGTGCAGGACCTCATGCCGAGCACGCTGTCGGCCGAGGCGAAGTATGTGATCCCGGCTTCGACCTGGGCGGAAAAAGACGGCGTGTTCGTCAACCACGCCAACCTGGCCCAAGCGATCCACTGGGCGGTCCGCCCCGGCTGGTTCGGCCGAACCGACGGCCAAATCTTCGCCGACCTGATGGAACGCCGCGGGCTCCTGAATGCGGAAGCCATCCGCAAGGAACTCGCCGCCGAGATCCCCGCCCTCGCCCCGCTGGCGGGGAATATCGGGGAGCAAGGCGTAAAGCTGCGGTAAGCGTCCTGGGTTTTGGACGTAGGGTGTGTCGAGCGTAGCGAGACGCACCGCCGCCGGGTCGAAGCAACCAAAGTATCCAACACACGGCGACTGCCGGTTGGATGCGACGACATGAGGGAACCTGTGTGGTGCGTCTCGCGACGCTCGACACACCCTACGACTGATAGCTGATAGCTGATAGCTGATAGCTGATAGCTGATAGCTGATAGCTGACCGCTGAGAGCTACTGAATGATGGATTTCATCTACGCGAACTGGCCGGTCTTGCTGACGATCCTCGTCGTCTTCGGGGCGCTGCAAGGGACGTGCGGCTTCCTGGTCTACGTCGAGCGCAAGGTCTGCGCCTACATGCAGGACCGCATCGGCCCCAACCGCGTCGGGCCGTTCGGCCTGCTGCAAGTCCTCGCCGACGGGCTCAAGTTCCTGCTCAAAGAAGACATCATCCCGGCTCATGTCGATAAGGTGCTGTTCATCCTCGCTCCCTGCATCGCCATCACGACGGCGATGCTCGCGTTCGCGGTCGTCCCCTTCGGCGCCGCCGAGATGCCGCCGCAAGCTCCGCTGCCGATCAATGCGTTCGCGACCCCGGCCGAGGTGGAAACGTTCAACCGCGACCTGGCGACCTACAACTCGGAAATGACGACGTATCAGGGACATTACCAGTTCATGATCGCGAAGAACGTGGATATCGGAATCCTCTTCATCTTCGCCATCTCCAGCCTCGCGGTGTACGGCATCATCCTCGGCGGGTGGTCGGCCAACAACAAATACTCGATCCTCGGCGGCCTGCGGTCCTCCGCACAGATCATCAGCTACGAAATTCCGCTGGGCCTTTCGATTCTCGGCATCGTCATGATGACCGGGTCGCTCAACCTCGAACGCATCATCGGCGAACAGGCCGACTGCGGCGTATGGAACATCATGTATCAGCCGCTGGCGTTCGTGCTGTTCATGACGTCCGCTTTCGCCGAGTGCAATCGCCTGCCGTTCGATTTGCCGGAATGCGAACAGGAACTCGTAGGCGGCTATCACACCGAATACAACGCGATGAAGCTCGCCCTCTTCTTCATCGGCGAATATTGCCACATGATCACCACGAGCTTCCTCATGGTGATCCTGTTCTTCGGCGGTTGGCACATCCCGGGGTTGGTGACGGCGGAATCGGGTTGGCTGATCAAGCTGATCGTCTTCGCCGCCAAGGTGACGTTCTTCATCCTCTTCTACATGGCCATCCGCTGGACGCTGCCGCGATTCCGGTTCGACCAGCTCATGGGCCTCGCCTGGAAGGTGATGATCCCGCTCGCCCTGATCAACTTGGTCGCCGTGATGGTGGTGATGCACCTGAAGGTATCGCCATGGATCCTGCTGCCGGTGTCGCTGGTCGTCCTCGTTGGCGCCGGCACGATGGCGGCAGCGGAACCGGATTATCGGAAACCTTCCACGACCACCGATTAGCGGGGAGCCGTAGGCGACCGCTCGCCTTCGGCTCGCCGCTAAACCTAGAACAACGAACCAACACGGAACACTCCGATGCCGATCGCCGAAAAAGACGTCCGCTGGGTCAGCCCGCCGAAGCTTAGCTTGGCGGACCGCCTGTATCTGCCTTCGATCTTCCAGGGTCTCGGCACCACGATGAAGCATGCCTTCGGCAAGAAGGTGACGCAGCAATTTCCGGAAGAGCGGCCGCAGCTTCCCGCCCACTATCGCGGCGTGCATCGGCTCAACCGCGACGAGGAAGGCCGCGTCAAGTGCGTCGCCTGCTACATGTGCTCGACGGCGTGCCCAGCTCGCTGCATCGACATCGTGGCGGCGCCGTCCCCCTGGAAGGATCGCGAGAAGTATCCGGAAATCTTCGTGATCGACGAATTGCGTTGCATCTACTGCGGCATGTGCGAACAGGCCTGCCCTTGCGACGCGATCGAACTGACCACGATGTTCGACCTCACCGGCCTAAGCCGCGAAGAGATGATGTTCGACAAGGAAAAGCTGCTGAGCGTGTTCGACCAGACCGTGAAGGACGGCACCGACCCCGTCCGCACGACCTCCGGCAAACTCAGCGTGGCGTCGGAACCGAAGGTTTGAGGTGGGTTAGCCGCGACGCGCAGCGGAGCCGCGGACGTGGCGTCATGCGATGGCTGCCACTTAGCCCGCGCCCCGCTCCGCGTCGCGGCTAACCGAGGGAATACCTGGAATGTTCGCATCGTTGTTCATGCAGACGGATGGGGCGAAGCGCACGGCGCTCAACGCCTTCCTGCACGAGAACTGGAAGATTCTGCTTCCGGCCGTGCTTGCATTCGTCGGGGTCTACCTGATTCTGCCGCGCGTTCGCCGCAATACGGGAGCGATCGGCGGCGGCATCCTCGGGGTCGCCCTCCTCCTCTCGGGCCTGAGGTGGATTCGCGTCGAAGAGGTCAGCGCCGAAAGCATCCTGTTCGGCATCTTCGCCTCCCTGTCGGTGATCGGCGCGGTGCTGATGCTGGCGCAGAGCAACCCGGTGCGGGCGGCCCTTTCGTTCGCCCTCGTCGTGCTCAGCTCCTGCGGGCTGTTCCTGCTGCTCCAGGCGCCGTTCCTCACGGCGGCGACGATCATCATTTACGCGGGCGCCATCGTCGTCACGTTCCTCTTCGTGCTCATGCTGGCTCAGCAATCGGGCATGTCGAACGCGGACATCCGCACCCGCGAACCCTTCCTCGCCACGCTCGCCGGCGTCATCCTCCTCGGCGCCCTCGCGATCAGCATCGACCGAGCGTTCGACGATCCGGGCGAAAAGGAAGCCAAGGCGCTCGCCAAAGCGACGACCGTGGATGAGGTCAATACGATCCTCGGCAACCCCAAGACCGAGAAAGAGCCTCAAACCAAGAACCTTGAGAAAACCTTCAAAAGCGATGCGATGGACCTCGACGGCCCCTGGAAGAAGGGGGACGTGAAGGGCGTGAACACGGTTGCCCAATCGCTGCTGAGCACGAATCGATCGAAGGCGGGCACGCTGACGCCGTCGGAAGGAACGCAGCGGACCGACGCCGGCAAGCTGCGGTTGCCGCACGACAACGTCGCGAGCATCGGGCGCGTGCTGTTCGTGGATTATCTGGTTCCCGTCGAACTCGCCGCGGTGCTGCTGCTGGTCGCCACGATTGGAGCCATTGCGATTCTTGGCCGCGGCCAGGAGGGACTGCGATGACCGGCATGCAACTGCAAAACTATCTGACGGTCGGAGCGTTGCTCTTCGCCATCGGCATGATCGGCTTCCTCTCCCGGCGAAACATGATCCTCATGTTTCTCTCGGTGGAAACGATGCTGCAAGGCGTGGCGATCAACCTGCTCGCCTTCTCCCGCTACTGGGGCAATCTGGGCGGCCAATCGCTGGTCCTCTTCATCCTCACCGTGGCGGCGTGCGAGGCGGCGATCGCCCTCGCCCTCATCCTCATGCTCTACCGCAGCCGGCAGTCGCTCGATGTGAGCATCTGGCAAGACATGCGCGAAGACGACGTGGACCCGACCATCGACGAAGGCCCCACGCCGACGGCTCCCAAGGGGGAACCGATGCCGCGCCTCACCCCCGCCGGCCCCGAGCCCGTTCGCCGCACGCAGGAGCGCAGCCATGTCTAACATGAGCCAATACCTCTGGCTGATCCCGTTTCTCCCGCTGCTCGGTTCGGCCATCATCGCGGGCCTCGGAAAAAACGTCCTCAAAGGCGCCAGCCATTGGCCCTGCATCCTCGGTGCCGTCGGAGCCTGCGCCCTGAGCGTGATGGCGCTCCTCTCCGTCAACGCCAGCCACGGCCACATGCCGATCCTCGACGACTACATCTGGTTCCAAACCGGTGCCGTCGGCGATCCCGCATCCGTGCAGGTCGGCTTTTCGCTTCGCGCTGATGGGCTCACGGCGGTCATGCTGATCACCGTCACCTTCATCGGCTCCTTGATCGCGATCTACTCGTCGGGCTACATGAAAGGCGACCCGGCTTACTACCGCTTCTTCATGGCGGTCAGCCTGTTCCTCGCGGCCATGACCGGCCTGGTCCTTGCGAACAACTACATCCTGCTCTACGCCTGCTGGGAAGGCGTGGGCCTTTGCAGCTATCTGCTGGTCGGTTTCTGGTTCTTCAAGCCCTCCGCCGCCGCCGCTGCTCGCAAGGCGTTCCTCGTCACCCGCCTGGGCGATATCGGCCTGTTCCTTGGCATCCTGATTCTCTGGAACCAATTCGGCACGCTGAACTACCAGGAAATCTTCGCCCAGGCGGATGCGAATACGCCGTACCTCGGCGTCGCGTGCTTCCTGCTCTTCCTCGGCGCCGTCGGCAAGTCGGCTCAGTTCCCGCTGCATGTGTGGTTGCCGGACGCGATGGAAGGCCCCTCGCCGGTGTCCGCCCTCATCCACGCGGCCACGATGGTGACGGCGGGTGTCTACCTCGTCGCCCGCAGCATGCCGCTCTTCGGGCTCTGCCCCGACGTGCAAGCCTACATCGCCGTAACCGGTGCGTTCACCGCGCTGCTGGCGGCGTTGATCGCGCTGACGCAGACCGACCTGAAACGCGTGCTGGCGTATTCGACCGTCAGCCAGCTGGGTTACATGTTCCTCGCGTTGGGTTCCGGCACGCAGAACGAACGGCTCGCAACGCTGGCCGTCGTCGCCGCGGTGTTCCACCTGTTCACCCACGCGTTCTTCAAGGCATTGCTGTTCCTCGGCGCCGGCAGCGTCATGCATGCGATGGGGGACATCATCGACATGCGTAAATTCTCGGGTCTTCGCCGAGTATTGCCGACGACGCACTGGACGTTCCTCATCGGCTCCGCCGCCCTCGCGGGATTCCCGCTGCTGTCGGGCTTCTGGAGCAAGGACGAAATCCTGCTGACGACGCTGAAGGCGAGCCAAAACGGCCCGCACGCAACGCTCTACATGCTTTGCTTCATCAGCGCCATGGTGACCGCGGGCCTGACCGCGTTCTACACCTTCCGCGCCTACTACATGACTTTCTGGGGTCCGGAAAAAATCCCCGCCGAAGCTTATGCTCACCACGGCCATGGTCATGCTGAAACGCACGCCAAGCCGCATGGTCACGGACATGGCGACCATGGTCACGGTCACGGCGATCCTGGACATGGTCATGGCGAGGTGCGGTTGGAATCGGGCGAGACGATGCTTTGGCCGCTGCGGATCCTCGCGATCGGCGCGTTGCTTGTCGGCATCATCCTTGGCCCGACGCACCTGTTCGCCCATTTCCTCGAACACAACTGGGTGAACCTAAACATCCAAAACGGCGGCTTCCCGCCCAGCATCACGACCAACGAAGGGCCGGGCATCAACCTCGTGCTGATGATCGGCAGCGGATTGTTCGCCCTCGCGGGCATTGCCCTCGCGTATTTCGCCTATGTCAAGAATCCGAAGATGCCGGCCGAGATGATGAATTCGGCGAAGCGGATGTACGGCCTGTCGCGGAACAAGTTCTACCTCGACGAGATCTTCGCCGCGGTGTTCGTCAAGCCGCTGCAGGCGTTCGCCCACTTCTGCCGCGTGGTCGATCAAATGATCGTGGACGGCATCGTCGATCTGGTCGGGCAGTTCCCGAGCATGGTCGGCGCCGCCATCCGGCCCGTGCAAAACGGCCTCGTGCAGTTCTACGCCCTGCTGATGGCGCTCGGCGTCGCGGGATATTTGCTGGCGGTGCTCGTGAAGTAGCGTTTTCTATGTAGCCCTCTCGCTCCGCGAGAGGACAGCGGCGGATGCCGTGCGGTCGCGTGAGGTTAAGCCGCTTTCCTCGCGCGGAGCGAAAGGGTTACCTAGAAGCTGAGGATTCGCGAATGGATGGGACTTCGCTGATGATGATCGCTCTGGTGGCTCTGCCGATCGCGGCGGCGATCGCGATTGCCTCGCTCGGCTCGCAGCGGGCCGCGCAGGCGCGCATGGCGGCGCTGGGCGTCTCGCTCGTTGGCCTTGTCCTGTCCGCGATCCTCGCCTGGCAGTTCCATCAACATCGGCTCGAACATCCGCCGACGATCTCCGCCACGCCGACGTTCGCTCCCGAAATGGTCCCCGGGGCCGACGCGAACAACCCGCACAAGACGACCTGGAACATCCTCGAACTCGGCACCAAGGGCGCGGTGCAGTTCTACCTCGGCCTCGATGGACTCAACATTTGGCTCGTTGTCCTCACCGCCATTCTCATGGTCCCGGCCGTCCTCGTTTCGTGGAATGCGATCGAGGAACGGGCGAACGAATACTACGCTTGGCTCCTCGTCCTCGGCGCCGGCCTGATGGGCGTGTTCCTCGCCTTCGACCTGATCCTCTTCTACGTCTTCTTCGAACTCACCCTTGTGCCGCTCTTCTTCCTGATCGGCATCTGGGGTGGACCGGAACGGCGTCATGCGGCCCGCAAGTTCTTCATCTACACGCTCGCGGGCAGCCTCATCACCTTCATCGGCTTGCTCGCCGTCGTCGTCGTGGTGCAGCAGCACAGCGCGACCAAGACGCTGACGTTTTCGATCCCTGAGCTGATTTCGCAAGTCAACATGCACCTGAAGAATCCCGCGGAGGCAGCCTTCTGGCACCGCTTCCAGATCGCGATTTTCCTCGCTCTGTTCGCTGGATTCGCCATCAAAGTGCCGCTCTTCCCGATGCACACCTGGCTGCCGCTGGCCCACGTCGAAGCGCCGACGGCCGGGTCGGTGCTGCTCGCCGGCGTGCTGCTGAAGATGGGCACCTACGGCTTCCTGCGGCTCGCGTTGCCCCTCGCTCCCGACGCGTGCATCAGCCTCGGCGTGCCGATGATCGGAACGCTTGCGGTCGTCGGCATCCTGTATGGCGCCTTCTGCTCGCTGGCTCAGGACGACATCAAGAAGCTGATCGCGTATAGCTCCGTGAGTCATCTTGGCTTCTGCATGCTCGGCATGTTCGCCCTCAATGAAACGGGCCTCACCGGCAGCATGCTTCAAATGATCAATCACGGCATCTCGACGGGCGGACTCTTCCTCATCGTCGGCATGCTGTATGAGCGATACCACACCCGGAAAATCGCCGACTACGGCGGCATTGGTACGAAGCTCTTCCTGCTGTCGGCCGCCATGGTCTTCGTCTGCCTTTCGAGCGTCGGCCTGCCGGGGCTGAACGGCTTCGTCGGCGAAGCCCTCGTCTTCTTCGGCATGTTCAAGGTGCAGCCTTACATGGCCGTCGTGGGCACCGCGGGCATCCTGCTCGGCGCCTGGTATCTGCTCTCGATGCTGAAGGCCGTCTTCTTCGGCCCACTGAAGGAGCCGGGGCACGAAGGGCACCATGGCCACGGGCATTCGCATGGACATGGCCATGGTCACGCTGGAGACGCACATGCCGGATCGAGCGTGCCGGACCTGAATGGCCGCGAGGCGTTTCTCCTCGCCCCGATCCTCGCCCTCTGCCTGGTGCTCGGCGTTTTCCCGCAGCCGATCATCAATTCGATGCAGCCCGACGTCCGCGTCGTTTCGACGATCCTGGAACAACGCAAGGAAGCCCTGCGGAAAATGACTCCCGCCCCGGTCGAAACGAAGACCGCGGAAGCCGCACGATAAATCATTGAGTGAATTTCACGCGATCGCATTGATGCGGTCGCGAAACGCTAGAGCTTGAGCAAACGATGAATCAACAAAGCGTGGCGCTGGCGGAACTGTATCGCTATCTCGGCCCCGAGATGGTGCTGGCCGCGTTCTCGTGCTTGATCTTCCTGGGCGGCACCTTTCGCGCCTCGCGGCAGACCTGGGGCGGCATCGCCGTCCTCGGCCTCGCCACCGCATTCGCCGCGTTGGTCCTTGGACCGAAGTGGGCGGATTCCGGCAGCGATACGTTCATCGTCCCGGTGATCTTCGACAGCTTCGCCAACTTCGTCCGCGGATTGTCCATCCTGAGCGGCATCGTCTTGGTTCTGCTGAGCTGGGACGAACTCTCCGACAAGTACGCCTCCGATTACCACGCCTGCATGCTGATTCTCATCGCCGGCTTGGGCCTGATCGGATCGGCGAACGATCTCGTCACCATGTTCCTCGCTCTCGAAATGGTCAGCATTCCGACCTACATCATGCTGTACCTGCCGAAGCATGACAACGCGGCGAAGGAAGCGTCGCTCAAGTATTTCCTGCTGAGTGTGTTCTCCTCGTCGCTGTTGCTCTTCGGGTTCAGCTATCTCTACGGGCTCACGGGCGCCACCAATCTGGCGGTGCTGCTCAACACCTTGCATGAAGCGGGAACCAGCGGCGCGGGCGTGCCGGTCATCGCGGCGATCGCGCTCATCACGATCATCTGCGGCCTCGGCTTCCGCGTGACGGCGGCCCCGTTCCACTTCTACGCTCCGGACGTGTATCAGGGCACCTCGACCGTGGGCGCCGCCCTCCTGTCGTATGTGCCGAAAATCGCGGGATTCGTGGCGATGCTGAAACTCTTCGGCTTCGTGGCGCCCTCGGGCGTGCAGTCCGGCGGACTGCTCGGCACCGGCCTCAGCACGCAGGTTCCAGTGCTGCTCTGGCTGCTCGCCGTGCTCACGATGTTCACCGGAAATTTGCTCGCGTTGTTGCAGGACAACATCCGCCGTATGCTCGCGTATTCGAGCATCGCTCACGCGGGCTATATGCTGATGGCGCTCGCCGCCGCTCCGTATCTTCGCCAGCAAAGCGATGGCCCCGACGGCATCGAATCGCTCCTCTTTTACCTCGTCGCTTACGGCGCGATGACGCTCGGCATCTTCGCCGTGCTCGTCCAAGTCGGTACCGGCGAGAAGCCGATCGAATCGATCGACGACCTCGCGGGCCTCAGCAAGACGCATCCGCTGCTCGCCATCCTGGCTGCCCTGTTCCTCTTCAGCCTGATCGGCATTCCGCTGACGGCGGGCTTCACCGGCAAATTCATGGTGTTCTTCGGCGCGATGTCCGTCCCCGAAGCGAATGCCGCCCCCTACCGTTGGCTCGCCCTGATCGGCGCCATCAATGCCGCAATCGGCGGTTGGTACTACCTGCGAATCGTCGCCGCCATGTACCTCCGCAACCCGCTGAAGCCGATCGACCAACCGACCCGCACGCCGGCCTGGGCCACCGTGATCCTTTGCGCGATCCTCACGCTAGGCCTCAGCTTCCCCCCTGGCAGCCGTTTCCTCATGGCCTGGACTAAATCCGCCGCCCGCAACGTCCCCACGCAAACGGCGAGCGATGCGCCGGCCCGCCAAGTCGCGGAACGCTAGGCCGCTGCCTAAGCCTGAACTCACAGCGAGCATGGACTGAGGACATTTCAGCGGTTTTGTCCATGCCTGATCCCGCACGCGGCGCAGGTTGCCCATCAAAGCACAACGCGGGGCCGGACATTTGTCCGGCCCCGCGTTTTCGAGTGCGGATTCCGCATGCTGCGGATTAGTTGCTGAACTCGGGCCGACGCTTCGCAAGCTGCTGCTGCAGGCGAGCGACGATGCTCGAGTGCATCTGGCTGACGCGAGATTCGCTGAGATCGAGCGTGGCGCCGATCTCTTTCATCGTCATGTCTTCGTAGTAATAGAGAATGATGATGAGGCGTTCGTTGCGGTTGAGGCCGCGCGTCACGAGCCGCATGAGGTCGCGGTTCTGCAGCTTGAAGGTCGGATCCTCGGCCTTCTTGTCCTCGAGAATGTCGATCTCGCGGACGTCTTTGTAGCTGTCGGTTTCGTACCACTTCTTGTTGAGGCTGACGAGACCGACGGCGGTCGCGTCGCCTGCGGATTTCTCGTAGTCCTCAAGGCTCATGCCCATCCGCGCGGCCATTTCATCCACGCGGGGCGGACGGCCGAGTTGGGCTTCGAGCGACTTGCGGACTTCCTCAAGCTTGGTGTGCTTGCTGCGGACCAGGCGAGGCACCCAGTCCATCGTGCGAAGTTCGTCGAGCATCGCGCCGCGGATACGCGGAACGCAGTAGGTCTCGAACTTGACACCGCGTTCCAGATCGAAGGCGTCGATCGCGTCCATCAGCCCGAAGACGCCGGCGGAGATCAGGTCGTCGAGATCGACGCCGTCGGGGAGGCGCGCCCAGATGCGTTCGGCGTTGTAGCGGACCAGATGGAGATACATCTCCACCAGTTGATTCCGCAGATCCAGCGTCGGTTCCGCTCGGTAATCGCGCCAAAGCTGTTGGACGTCCACGTCCACGTGCGTTGCCATGGATTCCTCCGTGATGCGGCAAGCGACAGTGGTGATTCGCCCGCCTGCGGCATGGGACCGCTGAGCGGGGACGCGATCAGAGACGACGTGCGAAGGGCGTGGACGATCGATCGTGCGAACGATGGCTCCCCCGAGCCCGCGTCTGCTCGCTTCGATGTCGGCCTCGGTCTCGCGAACCAGGAACCCCCGTTCCGGATTCGGCCTGCCGGGCCATCCTCTTCTCATGTGCCTCGGATCGAACCAGAATGTCGCTGGCCAACCCGTCTGCCAGGATCCGCCGGAACAGCCTAGGTCGAAACCCGTGCTATCCCCCGTCGGCGGAACCGTGTTCCGGACATAACCACTCGCCTCGTTGGTATCGGCCGGTCGGGATGAGGATCGTGAAGGAAAAAAACCCGTTTCCTTCGCGATGCCTTCGGGAAGGGCCTGGCGCGACCGGAAAGGTCGGCAAGGTCTGCCAGCATGGGAATCCCCCGATTCCCAAGATCGCCGTCCACATGCGAATGCGTGCCTTGCATCCGCCGCAAACGTCCCCCGCGGCTCACCAACGGTTTCGAGTTTCCCGTTGAGGTGCGGGGCTATAAGTCAGGATTGCAACGCTGTCCAGAGTAAGAATTGCAAAAGATGAAGACGCCATGACGGGTTCGCGCGTCTGGGTCTGCCCAGATTCTCAGCTTCGCCGAATTGGATGAAATATCGAAGCTGAGACATCGAATCGTCATGACACGACGCAACGAATCGACCTGATTGGACGGAGAAATTTACAACATTCAACCCGGCAGGCGCATCAATCCGTTCGCCCCCACCGCTCGTCTAGACATTGCCGGGCCATCGCTCGGCTTTGCGATACATGCCTCGTCGCATCATGGAGATTCGCCATGCGGACGAAGATTTGGATGCCGTCGCTGTTGATGACGTTCGCATCCGGATTGCTGCTTTGGGCGCAGCAGACCGCGGAACCGCCGACTCGGCCTCAGGGAAAGAACTCGGATGCGTTGCCGGGCGATCCGGTCCCAGCGAAACCGGCCAAAAAAACGCCGGAGGAGAAGAAAAAGGACGCCGCTCCCGCGACGCTGGACGGCATCGCCGGCGAATTGACGTATGCCACCTACTTCTACACGCCGGCCGAAGCGATCATTCATGGCTTCGAAAACGACACGAAGGTCCGCATCATCTCCATGGAACGCAAGGGGACGGTCTACGAAGGCAAGATCGACCGCATGCAGACGACGCTCGTGAAGACCGGCCCAGGAGTCTACAGTTTCGTCTCCAACAAGAAGGCGAGCATCCTCGTCGGCACACCCACCTCCTGCGCCGTCGTCGGGTATTGGTTGCGCGATCAGGAAGGCAACTTCCGAGCGAAGCAACTCTTCACTCACACTCCTTCCTCGCGCGGCCATGCCGACTGCCGAATCGTCGTATGGGCGTGGGAGGACGTGAAGGTGGACATCATCGACCAAACCGCGAACAAGACCATCGCGGAGAAAGTCGCCATCAAGGCGGGCAAATATCACGAGATGCACGGCAAAGGTCTCGAAGGCATCGATAGCCATGTGCTCAGCTTCGATGCCGACAAGAAAGCGATATCGGTGCAATTCTACTACGACGAAGGGTTCACCGTCCCCGCCGACAATGGAACCGGAGCAGGCAAGCTATTCTACACCTATGTCGGCACCATCACCGAAGGCGTCAATGACCTTAGCATCATCTCGTACTACGGCACTGCGAACGTTCGCGTAGAGGATGTGAACGACGGCAAGGAGATCTGGAAAGGCGAGGTCGGCAAGAAGGGGATTCACACTCTCACGCTGAAGGGCAAGCACGTGAAGGTCACGTCAGATGTCGACGTCTCCGTGCAAGTGTGCCCGTTCGAGCATTACAAGGCTGGATATGCCGAGCATCATTTCGGCACTGGCGGCGAGGGGACCGGCATCGAACCGGAGTTCCTGCTCACGACGCCCGGCGAATTGTGGATCTTCGCTTACTATCCGGGAACGGATGTCCGCGTCGTCAATCAAAAGACGGGCGAGGAAGTGTGGTCAGGCCGTATGGGCGAAGGCGAAGCACGCGACATCCGTCCCGGGCATGGCTTCTTCCGCGTCACCGCCAGCAAAGGCGTCGCCACGATGGCCGGTTCGTCCGCCTGCGGTTGCCAATTCTCCTCGGCGGCAAATCAATTCGCAGTCGATGAAGCGTTGTTCAAAGTCGTACAGGTCATTCGCGAACAGCGCATCGAGGCGGCGGCGAAGAAAGGCGAAAAGCTCGATCCAGCCGCTTTGAATGCGCCTCTCAGTCCCACGGAGTTGAAGCAAGCGAACGATGCCGTCAAAGACGCCACCGGCCGCGGCAACTACACCGGCGCGGAAGTCAACGATCGGCTTCGCACCATCCAGCAGCAACAGCAGGCGTTGCCGAAAGTGATTGAGAAGAAGTAGCGGGACGCAAACCATCGTCCGCACAAATTTACGCCCAGACGGAAGGCCTGTCTGGGCGTCGTGCTTTCAAGGAACCGGGTATTGCTCGAACCTAGTCGCTGATGCCGTAGGC
>JAXMAT010000038.1:0-49470 GCA_046350235.1 Gemmataceae bacterium
GAAGGAGCTTTCCGACGCGCCGTCCGCGAGCGCGATACGGCGTCGGTCGGGACTCCAAGCTGACGCGTCTTCGTATTCGTCGCTCGAATGTCCGCGCTTGGGCAACCAATGTCGCCGAACGCGCACCAGGCCGTCGGAGGCGGACATAGGTCACCGTTGGTTCTTGACGCCGACGCGCGTGCCGATGTCGAGGAAGCGGATCAGCGACACCAAGTCCGCGTTGAAAACGAAGCCGCGCGTTGATTCGCTCACCGCGTAGCCCTCGCTTTGGGCCATGCCGAGCATCAATGGAGGGAGTTTGCTTGACATGCGAAACAGCAGCCGAGCGTAGTCGTCCGGAAGCGATTCGGGGGCATCGGGAAACTCGATCTTCGCAGCTTTGTTCGAGGAGATATGCACATTGAACAGCAGCACGTTACCGTCGTTGCTCGCGAGCTGTTGAATCATCTCCGCATGCGGCTCAGGGTTACCGTCAGACGCTTCGCCGTCCGTGATGTTGATGACGAGCGGCGGATAGCAACTGGGATGTTCGACGATGAACTCAGACACCAAGTTCCACGCCTGATCGAGGGCCGCGCACATCGGCGTGAGCCCGCCTGCCTGCGGCTCGAACCAGATTGGGAACTTGACGGTCTGCTTCGATTCGATCACGCCCCCCGCGCCGTCGTCCACATGAACGACCTTCGTCCGCTGCTCAAGGCGCAACGGATGGCAGGCCACCTCGCTGATCGTGGGCAGCCCTTTTCCCGCGAGCGTTCCGCCGAATGCCGGGCCGGTTTTCGCTCCATAGCCGATGACGCCCACATGAAAGCGATTCTGAACCGTTTCCCCCTTCGCGCATCTTTGGACGATCGTGTCGAGCAGCCGATTGACGGCGTCGGCGACGCCCTGCGCTTTCACTCGGCCCGAACCGCCGAAAGGTTCCTTCATCGATCCCGATTGGTCGATCAAAAAGACGAAACAAGTTGGATTCGTCCTGCTGATCTCGGCGACGAATGGCATGGAAACGACACTCCGCAAAGTCAAGAAGTCGCCGCCCGAGCATGCGTGCTGGAGCGGTCATAGTTCGTCGTGAAGTTTACCGATCCACAGTAGACTTGATATTAACCTGTCTCGCCATGCGGCGCACGAGAATTTCCGTGGAAACGCCGATCCATGGATGGCAGACGCGATTCTCCCGAATCGCGCCTTGCGTGATGAGTGCGGCCGCATGGCGCTTCCGCATCGCCTTCGATTCGGATGGTGCAAGAATTCGATTCGAGATCAGCCACTCACGGCAAACGCAGCGCGTACGGCGTGGACCAATGCTTCCGCGGAGAAGGGCTTTCGAAGAAGCGATGCATGGACCGGAATTGCTGCGTGCAGGGTTTCATGTTCATGACCTGTCATGAACACGACCGGGATCGCCCATCCGTGGGCGGATAACCATTGGGTTACTTCGGTTCCGCCGGCATGGGGCATCACCAAGTCGGTTACGACGATGTTGATGGATTCGGCATGCCTTTCCAAATGGGCGATCGCCTTCTCGCCGTTTTCGACTCGAAACACCCTGTAGCCGGCGTCCTCCAGCATTTTCGCGGCCCATTCCAGCAGCAGCGGCTCGTCCTCGGCAAGCAGGATGGTCTCCGTTCGGCCGGATTGGATCTGTGGAGACGCCGGCAGAAGCAGTTCGAAAGTCGTGCCTTGGTTCGGAGAGGACTCGACGGAGATCGAACCGCCGGACTGACGAACGAAACCATGAACGGTGGCAAGACCGAGCCCCACTCCCTTTCCAAAACCTTTCGTCGTGAAGAAAGGCTCGAAAAGCCGGGACTTGACGTACTTCGACATTCCGGTCCCGGTATCCTGGACCTGGATGCTGACGAAGTGCCCTGCTTTGCCGTCACACTGCAAGAAATCGCCAGGATCGATCTGCTTCGAAGTGGTGCGGATCGTGAGTTTTCCGCCATTTCCCATGGCGTCGCGGGCATTGAACGCAAGATTGACGAGCGCATTCTGAAGGAGCGACGGGTCGGCTTTGATTGGCGGAAGTGTCGGTTCGCAGATTACCGAGACTTGGATGCTTTCCGGCAGGAGCGGCGTGAGGGCAGCGAACGTTTCTCGAACGGCGTCATTGACGTTGAGGGGGATCGACTGGAGAGGCTGTTTTCGGCCAAACGCCAGCAACTGGGAGGTAAGGTCTGCTGCTCGTTTGCCCGCAGCGAGGATACGTTGAGCCGGTTCGGCGGCAGCGCGATGCGCGTCGCTTTCCGAAAGGATTTCGGCGTAGCCGTTGATGATCGTGAGCAGATTGTTGAAGTGGTGGGCGATTCCGCCGGCGAGTTGTCCGACCGCGGCCGTTTTCTGGGCGTGCCGAAGTCTATCTTCCAGGGTTCGACGCTCCGTTACGTCGCTAACGATTCCGACGAGGCGAAGTGATCCTTCAGGGCGAGAGTGGGCAAAAACGCGGTCATGTACCCATCGCACCGATCCATTCGGAAGCACGATGCGATACTCGGCCGATGCCTCACCCGGCCCGCGACGAACCAACTCCTCGACTTTCGTCCGCAACTCGCTTTGGTCTTCCGGATGAACCGTCGACATCCATTGTTCAGGACCAGGAAGATAGAACGATGCAGGTCGGCCCGTATGCGTTCTGACGACCGGCGAGTAGTATCGGTAAGCGATTTTGCCGTCCGCGGTCGCATCAAGCGCACCAGAGGTAGTCTGGCACGGCGCCCATGAGCCATTCGAGTTCCGCGTGGGCGTGCTGAAGAGCTGTCTCGGCCTCCTTGCGCCGAGTGATGTCCTGTGCGGTGCCAATCATCCTCACGGTCTGGCCTTCCGCATTTCGGACGGCGCGGCCTTTACCGTGGATATGACGTAATTCGCCATCCGCTCGAACGATTCGATGTTCGAATTCGAAGGGCTGACCTGTGCGAAACGTCGCCTCGATGGTGGCGCGGCCGCGGTCGCGATCTTCGGGGTGATATAGGGCGAGATAGCCCAGATAGTGGCCGGGGAAGTCCTCGGGCCGACAACCGAAAATCTCGCTAAGTTCGTCCGACCAAGTGATCCGATCGCGAGCGACATCCCATTCCCAAAATCCGATTTGGGCAACATGCTGAAGTTCAGCCAGTTGCCGTTCGGCGACCGCAAGTCGCTGCTCGAGCGATCGGTTTTCGTCGACATGCTGTGCGAGGTGAAAGCGAACGTCTTTTTGCATGCGTCATCCAACCTTGGTTTCGCATGCGGACTTGCTTATGAGAGATGATGGCAGTCGCCCATGTGAGGTTCACTTTCCGTTTTCAAGGGTGCTTCCGCTGATTTCACATCTTCTTGACCGCATGAGCAGTCATCGACTCGAACAGGATTTTGGGATAGCAGCTTCGTTTTGCCTGTTGGGATTGTCGATGCCGAAGCGATCTGCGCAGTCTTTGATGCGGCGGTCTACGACGGGGGGAACGCAGCGAGATTCCGGGCGAAATGCTGTCGTACGTTTCAGCTCAGCAGCAAGCTGCAAAGGTAAAGTCATCCCATTGGTCAGCCCTAATTGGCGAACCTATTGCATGCGTCGCCGCTTGGCGTAGCGTAGTCGTGAACGCCACGGGCCACACAATGGCGGTATCGGATGGGGATTCTCTTTCTTTAGGCCGGGACCACCATGCGGGAGCATCGCTTATTCGCCGTATGCGTCGTATTCTTGGGGTCCGTGACAGGCGGTGTCGCTGGAGACCTTCTGTTCCGCAGGGACCTGCCGGGCAAAACGGCTCGCGTCTCGGATCCGATCCTTGCTGCCAGAGCGATCAAGGCCCCGGTTTCACAGGGATTGCCTTCTGCCGCGGGTTGGCAGCCGGTCTCGGACCATCTCGAGATGGCGTCGGTCAGTATCGACTTCGATGCGGAAATGAAGGACAAAAATCTCCTCCTGCGCGAAGGGTTAGTCCCGCTCGCCATCGAGGCACCGAATACGAGACCTCAGACCGGGGAAGCAGACCCGCGGCTCGCAAGTTTCGATCGACTGATGGAATCGTTCATGAAGGACAACCAAGTTCCCGGAGCGGCGCTGGCGGTCGCGAAGGATAGCCGACTCGTCTACGCCCGAGGGTTCGGTCATGCGGACGATCGGCAGAAGCTTCCGGTCGAACCGACGACTCGATTCCGTATCGCCAGCATCTCGAAACCGATCACGGCAGTCGCCATTCTCAAGCTGATCGAGCAGGGAAAATTCAAGCTCGATGATCCCATTCGCCCGCTCCTCGGCATCGCCAAGCAGAGGGACGAGGATCCGCGTTGGTCGAAGGTTACGATCCGGCAATGCCTGCAGCACACGGCGGGTTGGGATCGGGCCAAGTCATTCGATCCGATGTTTCGTCCCATCGTCATCGCGAAGAAGACGGGCACGAAGACGCCCGCGTCGGCCGAGGCGGTGGTCCATTACATGTTACAGCAGCCCTTCGATCATGATCCGGGCGAGAAATACGCCTACTCGAATTTCGGTTACTGCGTATTGGGACGCATCATCGAACATGCGACGGGGAAGTCCTACGAAGCTTTCGTCCGTGACGAGGTGCTCCAGCCTGTCGGCGTCTATTCAATGTCGATCGGGAAAACGCTGGCGAAATCAACAGGCGAGACTGACTACTTCGATGCGAAGAAGCGGACGGCGACCTCCGTATTCGATCCGACGAAAACCGTCCCCCTTGCGTACGGCGCCTGGCATCTGGAAGCGATGGACGCCCACGGCGGTTGGATCGCGTCGGCTCCCGATCTGGTGCGATTCGCCGTCGCTTTCAACAATCCCGCGAAGAGCAAACTGCTGAGCCGCGATTCGATCGAAGCGATGTTCGCCCGGCCAGTCGGTTTGGAACCGAATAAAGATGCCGCCTACTACGGCTGCGGCTGGCAGGTTCGCGATGCGGGCAGCGGGAAAAACACCTGGCATACCGGTGCCCTCGACGGCACCGCAACGATCCTCGTCCGCAGGCACGACGGCCTGACCTGGGCCGTCCTCTTCAATGCACGCGAGAACGCGAAGGGCGAATACCTCGCCGGCAAAATCGACCCGCTCGTCCACCGCGCCGCGGACGAAGTGAAGGAATGGCCCAACGTAAATCGCTTCTCGAAATCGAAGTGAAACATGTCGATACGTAAGGCGCGCCGCGATCCGGCGATACCTGAAGCGTCGTCCTGGAAATCGCCGTTTGAAGCGGATTTGCCATATCCCGAATTGTTTCGTCGCTGTGTTCAAGCTCGTCCTGGCATGTACTTTGGCGGCCGCGATGCGGAGGCAATTCAGAGGATGGTCGACGAGGTTTTGATGTTTTCTCTTGGTTCTTGCGAGTGCGGAAATGGGACTCGAATCGACGTGCGAATGAATGCCGATGGATCGCTGACCATCGGCGACAATGGAATCTCCGTGGATGTCGGCCAAAAGATGGAATGGCTTTTGACGGAGTATGCGTTGCGTGGCTTTCATCGTGGAACGCGCGTTTTCGACATCCGCGGACTGCACACGGTTGGGCTCAAGGCGGTGGCGGCTCTTTCGTCGTTTGTCGAAATGCAGACGACATCGCAAGGGCAAACGATTGCTCATCGATTTGAAGGCGGCCGTTCAATATCGCCGGAAATCGACCTGGGAGCTGCCAAGGGGCGGATTCGTAACCGCTTCACGTTTCGCCCTGATCCTGCGTTTTTTGCCGACAGCACCTTCGAATGGAATCGATTGGCAGCGAGGTTGGAGCAACTCGCCTTTCTCAAACCAGGGCTGAAGACGACCTTGTATGAGGTCTCGACCAAGCGTCGGGAATCCTGGAGATACCCGCGCGGGATTGCCGATTACCTCAACACATCGGGCGAGCGCGATCTAGTATTCGGCCACGCGGAAGTCGGCGACATGGACATCGCCTTCGGATGCCTTTGGACCGAAGGCGGCGACATCCGCGTGGAGAGTTTCGCCAATTTGCACCACACGGCTCGTGGTGGAACGCATGTCGATGGTTTGAGGCAAGGGATCGCGCGCGTGCGTCGAAGATTGCAGCGTTCGGAATTGAAGAATGTCCCGAAACGCATCGGAATCCACGCCATCGTCCACGTGCGAGTTTTGGAACCGCAGTTCGAGAGTCAGTTCAGAATTCGACTCAACAATCCGGAAGTCGAACCAGCCGTCGCGGACTTCGTCGCACGCACGATGGATTCGCATCTCGAAGCAGGCAACCCGTCATTGCGGTCGCTTCTTGCCCAATTCCGATGGCGCCATAGTTGAAGTGTGAGTTGACATTTAGTTTTCGCTTGCATTCGCATGTCCTCCATCTCACGATGAGGGTCCGCACACGGATCCCGCCTCACACCCCTTTCGGAGATAAATCGATGCGAAACGCCCTTTTGGCGGCGGCTCTGGTTCTCGTGCCCACGCTCGTGTGGGCCGAGGAAGAAAAGGCCGGCCCAAACGACAACAAGGCCCCCGAAGGCTTCACGCTGCTCTTCAACGGCAAAGACCTGACTAACTGGCAGGGCCTCGTCGAAATCAACAAGCGCAGCAAGATGACGGCCGACCAACTGAAGGCGGCACAGGAAAAGGCGAACAAAGCCCATCTGCCGCACTGGAAGGTGAAGGACGGCATTCTCGAATACGACGGCAAGGGAAACAGCCTTTGCACCGCAAAGGACTACGGCGATTTCGAGCTGTACGTCGATTGGAAGATCGAAAAGAAGGGTGATAGCGGCATTTATCTGCGTGGAAATCCGCAGGTGCAAGTCTGGGACAACCCGGTCGGCTCGGGAGGTCTTTACAACAACCAAAAGAACCCCAGCAAGCCGCTCGTCGTGGCCGACAATCCGGTGGGTCAGTGGAACACGTTCCACATCGCGATGAAGGGCGACCGCGTCACCATCAAGCTCAACGGCAAGCTGGTCGTCGACAACACGCCGCTGGAGAACTACTGGGAACGCGGAAAGCCGCTGCCGACTGCGGGCCCGATCGAATTGCAGCACCACGGCGATCGTCTGTGGTTCAAGAACATTTATGTGAAGGAACTCCCCGTCGCCAGCGGCGGCGGGACTTCGAGCGTCGACAAGAAGTAACCCAGGTAGCCCTCTCGCTCCGCGAGAGGGCTATATAGCCCATTTACCTCACAGGAGCCCATGATGCGTTCATTGATCGGTTTGGCGGCGTTTGCCGCGGCTGTCGGAATCCTCGGTCTTTCGACCGATGTGTTCTCGCAGGACAAAGGCAAGAAGGAAAAGGCGAAGGCAGAACTCAAAGTAAAAGTCGGCGATACAGCCCCGAAGTTCTCCGGCGTCGATGAAAACGGCAAAGCATGGAAGTCGGAAGATCACGTCGGCAAGAAAGTGCTCGTGGTCTATTTCTACCCCGCCGATTTCACCGGCGGCTGCACGGCCCAGGCCTGCGGCTTCCGCGACGACATCGAAAAGCTGAGCGGCAAGGGCGTGGAAGTCGTCGGCGTCAGCGGCGACACCGCCGAGACGCATTCGGCATTCAAGAAGCACCACAAGCTGCCGTTCACGCTGCTTGCCGACGACAAGGGCGACATCGCCAAGGCGTTTGGAGTTCCCGTTGGCAAGGGGGGCAAGGCTACGTTCAAAGACGACGGCAAGGTGACCGAGTTCGTCCGCGGCGTGACGATTTCGCGCTACACCGTCGTCATCGACAAGGACGGTAAAGTGGCAGCGATCGACGCGGTTTCCAAGGCCGGCGAAGACCCGAAGCGAGTCGCCGACATCGTGAACAAGATCGCATCGAAGTAGCGAGCCAGCAGAGCCGCGAGTGTCAAGGAGCGGCCAGCAGGTTCCGGGGATGCGAAGTATCCAACTTCCGATCGCTGGATGCTTCTTATACCGGGAACCTGCTGGCCGCTCCTTGACAGTCGCGGCTCTGCCGTCTACCTGGTCGCTGCGCGGATCGCTGCGACTAGCTCATCCATTTGCTCCGGAAACACTGTCCGCACATCGAACAGGACGTGGCCTTCGCTGAGCCGTCCCATTACTGCCGGAGTTCCAGCACGCAGATGACGCGCGAATTCGTCATCGGAGATTGCTGTAGGCTGAACGGCGACCACCCATGTCGGCATGCTTTGATCGGGCAACGATCCGCCGCCGACGAACGCGACATCCTGCTTCGTTTCGACTGCCGCCAATCCTGGAATTTCACAGAGCCTTGACGCCAATTCCTCCGCTCGTTGCTGCAAAGCCGAGAGCGGTGTCCCAAGCATGCGCAAGGCCGGCACGTCCGCGAGCGCGACTTCGTCGCGCAGGTAGAGCCGCAGGGTCGCTTCGAGGGCGGCGAGCGTCATCTTGTCGAGTCGGAATGCCCGCATGAGCGGGTCCTTCTCGATCGCTTGGATCCACTCCTTGCGTCCCGCGAGAATCCCCGCTTGCGGCCCGCCGAGCAGTTTGTCGCCGGAGAATAGGACGAGGTCCGCGCCCGCGGCGATGCTATCCTTCGCAAGCGGTTCACCTTCGAAACCGAAGCGGCGAAAATCGACGAGTGCTCCGGATCCGACGTCGTCGATCACCTTCAATCCGCGTTGCTTTCCGAGGCACACGAGGTCGCTGATCGACACGCTCTTCGCGAAGCCTGAGATACGGTAATTGCTCGTGTGGATGAGCATGATCGCTGCGGTATTTTCGGTGATCGCGCGTTCGTAATCCGCGAGGCGGGTGATGTTGGTCGTGCCGACCTCGACAAGTTTCGCGCCGGAGACGGCCATGATTTCCGGGATGCGGAATGAGCCGCCGATCTCGATGAGTTGCCCGCGAGAGACGATGACTTCCTTGCCCTGACACAGCGTCCGCAAGGCGATCACGGTAGCGGCCGCGTTGTTGTTGACCGCCGTCGCCGCTTCCGCGCCGGTGACTCGGCAAACCCATTCGCGGATCGGCGATTGCCGGGAGGAGCGTTTGCCGGTGTCGAGGTCGAGTTCGAGATTCAGATAGCCCCGTGCCGCATCGTAGGCCGCTTTCGCCGCGGACTCCGCCATCGGAGCGCGGCCCAGGTTCGTGTGCAGGACGATGCCCGTGGCATTGATGACGCGCCGCATGCGCGGTCTGAGATCGTGCGAAAGTGCGTCAGCCGCGAGGTGTGCCAGCGACTCGGCATCCGTGACCGCGGTTTCGCCGCCCGCGAGGCGTTTGCGCCATGATGCGATCGCAGTTCTCGCGGCGTGAGTGACGGCTTCCTGGCCGAAGGTTTCGAGGAGCTGAGCGAGGGCAGGGGACTGCACCACGTCGTTGACCGAGGGTAGGTTGCGATACGGATTATCGCTCATGGGGGATCCGCACGGGAAAGGATGCGTTTCCCGACTATCCTATGTAGTCCTCTCGCTCCGCGAGAGGTAAGCGGATAAACGCCATGTGATCGCACGGCAATCAGCCGCTTACCTCTCGCGGAGCGAGAGGGCTACATAGGACGTGTTATTTCGGCGGCATCGGCCCGGGGACCATCACCATCCATCCCAGGCCGAAGCGGTCGGTCAGCATGCCGAAGCAGGGGGACCAGAAGGTGGGCGTGAGCGGCATTTCGACGCTGCCGCCGTCGGCCAGGCCGTCGAATGCTTTACGTGCTGCGGCTTCGCTGTCCACTTGCAAAGCGAGACGCATTCCATCGAACTTGTTCTTGTCGTCGCATCCATCCGACGCCATCAGCGGAATGCCATGAATGCGAAACGAGCAGTGCATCACCTTCTTCTCGAAGCCAGCCTGCAGCATGCCCGGCGGCGGCGGTTCCGGGCTTTCGTTGAACCGCATGATCATCTCGACCTCGGCGCCAACCGCTTTCTTGTAGAATTCGAGGGCTTCGTCGCAGCGGCCCGCAAAGCTGAGGTAGGGGGTGATGCTCGTTGCCATCAGTGCGTCTCCGATTTTGGATTCGAGTTTGGATGCTGGTTTCGTGAGGTAGTCGATCCGAGCCCATGGAATTCGACGTCGCGTTCGATTCATTTCAGGATCTGCGGAGCGGCGTAAGGTCGAAGAGTTGCCGCACTTCGACGGATCCCAAGCGTGCGCCCGAATGTTGCGCGGCGAAACGGAGGGCCACGTCGCGGTCTTCGGCCATGATCAGATAGAAGCCGCCGAGCACTTCGTGCGTCTCTGCGAACGGACCATCGGTGATGACGCGTTTGCCGTTGCGCACGCGCACGCACGTGGCGGTCGCGGAAGAATGAAGCGGCGAGGCACTGATGTAGCGATCTTCTTGTGCAAGACGCTGCGCGAGTTCCGCTGCCTCCGCTCGGGCCGCGTCGAGCGCATCTGAGCCTGCCTTCTCCCACGCAGATTCATCGTCGTAGCAAAGCAACAGAAACGGCTTCCGTGCATCGCAGTCCGGCACTCGCCGCGATTCGGGCAGGCCGGGCATTTCCGCGAGCGGTCGAATTTCGACGACGCCCTTCGTTACCGGCGGTAGGCGGGACGCAATGGCGATGGCCTCGTCGAGATCCGGAAGATCGACGATGTAGTATCCGCCCAAGTGCTCTGTGGTTTCCGCGAACGGACCGTCAGTCACCAAAACCCGGCCCTGCCGAACGCGGACGGTTGCCGCAGTCTTCACCGAGAGGAGTGGCGACACGTCGAGAAGCTTGTCCTTGGCTGCCAACTCGTCGCAAATCTTGAGCGAGTCGAGCATGCATTCGGTGCGTTCGTCTTCGGTCCACGCATCCTCGGGGCCGTGGATAAGGAGCATGTATTTCATGAGGAAAGGTCCTGCTGAGGAAACGGATTACGTGTTGGCAGCGGCTTCGATCTTCGCGATGTCGAGCTTGATCATTGTCATGACGGCTCCCATCGCCTTCGGCCCACGCACTGGATCGGCGACCAACTGCGACAACATAGTGGGAACAATCTGCCACGAAAGCCCGAAGCGATCCGTCAACCAACCGCAGTGACTCGGTTCGCCGCCAGCGAGAAGCTTGTCCCAATACTCGTCGATTTCTTCTTGCGTGTCGCATTCCACAGAAATCGAGGCTGCAGGCGTGAGCTTGTAATAGGTGCCGCCGTTCAGCGCCATGTAATCGACGCCCGCGAGGCGAAAGGTGACGACGAGCGGTTTTCCGTCCGGCCCCGGAGCCGACCCCGTGATCCGCGTGTCGCCTCGATTCTTGAACACGGAGACGTAATACTCGGCCGCCTCATGGCCGTTTCCGTCATACCACAAGCAGGTTTGGATCTTCTTCATGAATCGCCTCGCTTCGTGACCAGAGCAGCTTTGATGCTATTTGGTCGAACGGCAGACCTGCGAATCGACACGGTCGCCGAAGTTTTTTGGAAATGTTCTTCAGAGTTGCTCGAGCCTCATTTTGAGGAATCGGCGTTCCGGCGCCTGTTGAGCGAGATCCAGTGCCCGGCCATACGCGTGCCTCGCTTCGTCGTTTCGGCCCAGCCGGCGCAGCATATCGGCCCGCGCGGCATGGGCGAGGTGATACTCGCCGAGGTCGCCCCGTGCGAGGATCGCTTCGATCAGCGTCAAACCGGCGAGGGGCCCATCGCGCATCGCCACAGCCACGGCGCGGTTGAGTTCGACGACGGGGGACGCGTGAAGAGTGAATAGGGCATCGTAAAGCGACGTGATTTGACCCCAGTCGGTCGCCGACGCGGTGGAAGCCGATGCATGGACGGCGGCGATGGCGGCTTGGATGCAATACACTTGAAATCGCCGCGTGCTCAGTGCTCGCTCGACCAGGGCGCTCCCCTCGGCAATGAGGCCCGCATTCCACTGCGTACGGTCTTGGTCTTCGAGGAGGATGAGGTCGCCGTCCGCCGTCGTCCGCGCCGCTCGACGTGATTCGTGCAGCAACATGAGGGCGAGCAGGCCAATGACTTCCGGTTCGGGGACCAACTCCATCAGCAGCCGGCCAAGCCGAATCGCTTCGCCGGAGAGGTCGGCCCGTGTCAGCGATTCGCCCACGGTCGCGGAATATCCTTCGTTGAAGACGAGATACACAACCGCGAGCACCGCTTCCAATCGCTCCGGCAGTTCGTCGGCCGCCGGGATGGCGAAGGGGATGCCCGCATCGCGAATCTTTGCTTTGCCGCGGACGATGCGTTGGGCCATGGTGGCGGGAGAGATGAGGAAGGCGCCCGCGATCTCCTCCGTCGTAAGCCCGCACACTTCGCGGAGCGTCAGCGGAATCTGCACCTTGAGATCGAGCGACGGATGGCAGCACGCGAAGATAAGTCGAAGCCGATCGTCTTCGATCTCCTCTCCCGCTTTGGCCGCGTTCGACTCGGCGACGGAAGTGAACCGATCCGCGATATCGCGTTGCCGATCCCGAAAAGCCCCGCGCCGCCGAATGACATCGATCGCTTTGAATCGCCCCGCGGAAACAAGCCACGCACGCGGATTTTCCGGCACCCCTTCCGTCGCCCACTTTTCGACCGCCGCCGCGAAGGCTTCATGCAGCATCTCCTCCGCCAAATCGAAGTCGCGAACGAGCCGAACCAGCGATGCGAAAACACGGCGCGATTCCGTGCGGTAAACCTCATCCACCAACGCGCGGAGATTCAGCGGAGCATCGATCACCGTGGATGTCTCCAGGCGGCGAAATTCAGAATCTTGGAGGCGACATTTCGCTTACTTTGCCAGGGGGTTTTGTATGTGCGAACGATCCTTTGCTTCGGTAGCTATCGGTTTCCGATGCGACGTATGGCGGACGCCGCAAAGAAGGGGCCTGCCTGATCCACTCGACTTTTCTGATCTACAACTGTGTACCTGCCCAATGCTTGCTGCCGATTCGTTGGTCTGGAGCCATTCCGCCTGTTTCTCAGGAGGATACGCGACCGAGGCTTCAGGTCACGAAATTGGGGTCAAGGATCACCACATTGCAAGTCTGCGTCGTACGATTTCGGCCGAGTCGGCATCGGCCTACCGGTTTGAACAAGTCAGCGAGTGAATGTGGCCGGGATGCATGATACAATCGGGAGACCTCCTGCCTTCGATGCGAGAATCTCGCGTGAGCCTTCGTTCCTGCCTTGAACCGCTCCAACGTCGCCGTCGCTGTGTGCGATTCGCGTCAACCTTCGCCTGGTTGGCCATGGCTATTTCGGTGATGCTGCCGATGGCCTTTGCCGTTCACCTTCTTCTTTCGCAAGACGTACTTTTTCTCCGTGCTGCGTCGGCTGGGGTATTGCTCACGGGGATGGTCGGATTGATCATAGCAATCGCATCCGTATGGAGAGGCGACAGCGTCCGCTCGCTTGCGATTGCTGTCGAGAACCATTGGCCTGAGTTGGGAGAGCGAGTTGTAACTGCAGCGGAAGCCGAAGCGTCGGGTCGCGTGCAAGGAGATCCGAAGTGGATCGACGCTGTTCGCCGGGACGCACACCGGCTGCTTGAAGACAGAAATGTCCGGGAAGCCTGTTCTTTGCGAAATGCATCACGCCTCCTCGGTATTGCTTTTGCCGCAGCGTGTCTCTTCGCTTCGCCCCTGTTGTTCTCTTCTGCGTATGCTCGCTTTGCGAATCGTTTGCTGTTCGCCTGGACGGATCGAGTCCATGGGTTCGCCGTGGAGGTCTATCCCGGAGATGTGGCGATTGCCAAAGGCGAGAGCGTCATCATTACCGCGAAAGTGGTTCCTGATTTTGAGGCAACAACTTTTCCGGATCGGGCGGAGTTTCTGGTCAAGGGGCGGGCGCCTGTCTCGCTTCGGCCTGACGGGGAGGGCACCTTCGCAACGGTTTACCTGGCGACTGAAGCGGAAACCGAATGGAGTCTTCGCGTCGGCAGCCGGACAGTCGGCCCCTTCCGGCTGCGAGCCATCGATCCCGCGAAACTTGCTCACACCCAAGTTCGAATCACGGCACCGCGCTACGTATCCGCGGATCACGGCAATTTTCTCGCGACGAATCCATCGACCTTTTCCGCCCTACAGTATTCGCACGTCGCTTGGTCGTTCTCCCTCGATCGGCCGGCCCGGGCCGTCTGGGTGCATCATGTTTTCGGGGGAAAGAAGCGGACGACGCCTCTCGCGCCCGCCAACGGCGTCTGGTCCTGGCAAGCTATCGCGGATCACGCCGGTCAGCATGAAGCGACGCTGGAAACGGAAGTTGAGGAAGGCGTGAAATGGCGGACTTCTCTCCCATCGTGGAGCGTGTGGACTGATCATCCGCCGCAAGTCGTTGAGCCGCTGAATGACGGTTCCGTTTCCGCGGAACGCGTTGCGGCGGTCGGGGATCGGTTGCGCCTTAAAGCGATCGTCGAAGACGCGGTCGGCCTCGAATTGGTTCATCTCGAATGGCGAATCGGCGACGGATTGGTGAACCGAATGCCTTTGCATAGCGGATCCGCCAAGCCTCGCGTTATTTCCGACTTGCTGTTTTCGCTGGAGGGCAAGGCAAAGGAAGGCGACCGGATCGCCTTCCGTGTTCGCGCTTCCGATGGTCGTCGTATGGCGAAGGGTGAAGCGGGATTGGATTTGCCCTCCGAGGATTTGCTGCCGCAGACGACTGCCGATCCCCCGGATGACGAACATGGAGGCCGATGGCTTGAGTATCGTGTAAGCCCCAAAGCGGAGCCTTGGCACAAGAAGTTGATCTTCGCACAGCGCGACGAAATCGCCGAAGAGCTCGATGCGATACGGGAAAAGCTCGAAAAAGAGCGAAAGGATCTGCACGCCGTGCGTCCGATGTTTCATCAGGCTGGAGGAATCACCGGGGAGATCGGGCGCCGTCTCGAGGCGATCGCCACACTCAACCGCGAATCGGCGACTCGCTTGAATCGGCTCGGGATGAAAGCGCTGGGGATGTCCGGATTGGCTCCATTAGGTCGGCTCGCTCAAGATATCGCCAGGCGCGAACTAGGAGCCAGCGAAGCGTCGCTTGCGAAGGCGTCCGCCAAAGATGCCATCGCAGCGCTGCGCGAACGCGAGATCGATTCCGCTGATGCGGAGGTTCGGAAGGCGCTCGATCGGCTTTCGGATCTTCGCAAGGTAAATGACGTGCTTGCTCAGGCACGACTGGAACAGGAAGAACTCGAGCGATTTGCATTGCGCGAGGATGCCATCGCCGACAAGGCCGCCGACGAAGTGATGACCAAAGACGATTCGGCCAAGTTGGCGGAAGAACAAGCGAAGTTGGCGGAAGATTTTGAGAAGTTTTCCCGAGAAAGCCCGCAAGGGAAAGCGCTCGCCGCCAAGATGCAGCAAGCGAAGGCCGCACAGTTGGCGAAGCAGGCCCAAGACTTGGCGATTCGGCAACGCAAATTCGGCGAAGCCCGTGCGGATGCCATGCGGAAGAAGTTCCAGGATCTAGCTGTTCGTTTCGCCGAGGGCAGGAAGGCATCGCAAAAAATCCGCTGCTCCGAAAAAGAAATTCGCGCCCGTGCCGAATGCCGCGGCTCCAACGGCGGACGCGAGCCTGGCTGCCGCCCGCATTCGGGGAGGGGCGATTTCGAGCAGCGCTGCAATCAGGAGGTCCGTCGAGACGATGCGCGCAAGCGGTCCGATGCTTTGGCAAACGACGTCGATCTCGCGGTGAGCCCTCGCGAGAAAGCGAAACGATTGGCGGAGCGTCAGCAGCAACTCATGGATCGCCTGAGCAATCCTCGGGGTAGATGTCGCGAAACCCAACCGCGAAATCGCAGAGAAGTTACGCGGACGCCAAGGATCAACGCGATCTTGCTGAAGCTGCTTGCAAGCTGAGACGCCGAATCCGCGAGCGACGGCGAAGAAGGCGATCGGACCAAGGAACGCAGGCAGCGGAACAAGTCGCGGCGAAGCAGGCATTGGAAGCCCACGGTTCCATGGAGGCAAGCCGCGATGCCTTGCGTCAGTTGGCTGCGGCACTGCCGCAATCCGCTCCGCGCGACTTGGGGAAGGAATCCGAGGATCAAAAGAAGTTGCGGAGCGAAGCAGCGAATTCTGCCGCGATCGCGAAGGAGCAGCGTCAGCTCCACGACGACATCGTGAAGGCGCTCACTGAAGCGGCGAAAGAAGGTGGCGGAAACGGAGAGGGCGTCGCGAAAGAGGCGGAAAAGCTCGGCAAGCAGTTGATGGAATTCGCTCAACAAGCCGAAGGTCCGGAAGCGAAGAAGCTCGGCCAGGAAGCCGCAATGGAAGCCGACGCCGCTGCGAGAGCGGCTGCGGCAAGCAAGAAGGATGCAGAGGAAGGCGTCCTCAGCGAAGCGAAGAAGGCCGGCGACGAAGCCGCGATGCGGTTCGAGATGGCAGGGAAGAAAGCGGACGAAGCCGGCGCGATGTCCGCAAAGGCGTCTCCGGGGGCCAACGAAGCCACGGAAGCGTTAGCCGAAGCCCAAGCGAAACTTCAGGCCGCCGCGAGCATGCCGGATCCCAACCGCCTCAAAGCCGCTGCCAAGTCGTTACAACAAGCATCCAAGGTTCTTGGCGATCAGACGGCCCGTAAATACCCGCCGCCCAGGCCGGCCGCGACGGTGTACCTCCCCGACCTGCCGGATGCATTCAAGGAGTTTTCAGGCCGTCCGTGGGGCGAACTCCCCGGCGAAGTGCGTGCCCGGCTCATCGAAGACCTCCGCGGCCGGTATGGCGAGGAATACGGTCCCATCATTCAGCGTTACTTCCGCAATTTGGCGGATACTCCCCGATAGCCATCTGCGTCACGGTGTGACGAGCGCTGAGGCTGCCGTGTATTCTCTCTGCGGTTTCTTCCTGCCAATTCGAATGATGTGAAACCTTTGCGAATCCCTCGGGCGAAGCCGAAATTCGGCATTCGTTCCGTAAAATAGCCGTTCGTATCCGCTTCGTTTCAGCCGGAGTGTTCGGCGATGCAAGACAGTGCCGTCGCGGCGTCAGTCAACGGCAAGATGCCGCCGCTCGATGATCCGAGCCTTTACATCAATCGAGAATTGAGCTGGCTCGAATTCAATCGCCGGGTTCTCGACGAAGCGCTCGACCCCTCCGTTCCTCTCCTGGAACGCATCAAATTCCTGGCGATTTTCGCCTCGAATCTCGACGAATTCTTCATGGTCCGCGTCGGCGGGCTGCAGCAGAAAAAGCAAGCCGGTATCACCGTGGGTTCCGGGGCGGATCGCATGTCGCCCAAAGAGCAACTCGAACGCATCTCGTCCGCCGTCCGCAATTTGCTGGGCCTGGGATACGAATGCCTCAAGAGCGAACTGCTTCCCGCGCTAGCCAAGGAAGGCGTGGTCTTCAAAAAGGCGAGCGACCTGACGACGGCCGAACGCGATGGCGTCACCGAGGTGTTCCGCCGTGATATTTTCCCGGTGCTCACGCCCCTCGCGATCGATCAGGGGCATCCGTTTCCGCATCTTCTCAACAAGTCGCTGAATCTCGCGGTGCTGCTGAAGCGGCCCAGCAACCCGGAAAAGCTGTTCGCCGTCGTTCCCGTGCCTGCGGTGCTTCCGCGATTCGTCACGCTACCGGGCCAGAAGCATGCGTTTCTTCCGCTCGAAGAAATGATCGAGATGCATCTGCCGACGCTTTTCCCCGGCATGGTGATCGAGAAAACGAAACTCTTCCGCGTGACGCGCAATAGCGAATACGAAATCGACGACGACGAAGTCGAGGATCTGCTCAAGACGATCGAAGAGGAAGTCCGCAAGCGCCGCCGCGGGGCTGCGGTTCGCCTCGAGATCGAAGGAGAACCTCCTCAGGAAATATCCCTTTTTCTCATGCAGTCGCTCGGGCTTGAGCAGGCAGACGTGTATTCGTATCCGGAGTTTTTGGATTTTACGGGGTTTTACCAGATCCATGCGTTGCCTGGCTTCGCGAGTCTGCGCGATCCGCAGTTCGTGCCCCAGACCACGCCGGAATTCATGGGGGCGAGCAACATCTTCGCGGCCATCAAGGCGCGAGAAATCATGGTGCATCATCCTTATGAGTCGTTCGCGCCGGTCGTTGAGTTCATCGAGGCAGCCGCCGCCGACGATCGCGTGCTCGCCATCAAGCAGACGCTTTATCGCACCAGCAGCGATTCTCCTGTCGTTCGCGTTGCAAGCCGCCGCGGACAACGGCAAGCAGGTGACCGCCGTCATCGAACTCAAAGCCCGCATGGACGAGGAGCGCAACATCCTTTGGGCCCGCGAGTTGGAAAAGGCCGGCGTACACGTCGTTTTCGGCTTCATCGGCCTGAAGACGCATTGCAAGGTGGCGATGGTCGTCCGCCGCGAGGAAGACGGGATCCGTCGCTACGTGCACTTGGCGACTGGAAACTACAACCCGCAGACGGCACGTATTTATACGGACATAGGTTTGTTTACTTGCAATGCTGATTTCTGCGACGACGTGTCGGCTCTTTTCAATTATCTCACCGGCTATTGCGAACTGCCCCAGTGGCGCAAGCTCGTAGTGGCGCCTAGCCGAATGCAGGCGTTCATGATCGAGCGGATTCAGCAGGAGATCGCCCATCAGCAGCAGGGAAAGGGGGGCCGTGTGATTGCCAAGATCAACGGCCTGCTCGAACCGGCGATGGTGCAATCGCTCTATCGCGCCCAGCCAGGCGGGAGTGAAGATCGACATCATCTGCCGCGGTATCTGCTCGCTGCGCCCCGGCATTCCGGGCATCAGCGAGAATATCCGCGTCATCTCCGTCGTCGACCGCTTCCTCGAACACAGCCGCATCTTCTACTTCGGCAATGCCGGCGATCCGCAGGTCTATGTCCGGTTCGGCCGACTGGATGGACCGCAACTTGAGCCGTCGGGTCGAGGTGGCCTTCCCGATCGAGACGACGCACCTCAAGCAACGCGTCATCAACGAGATCCTCGCGATCACGCTCGCCGACAATGTGAAGGCCCGCATCCTGCACGCGGACGGCAGCTACACGCGCGTGCCGCGCGATCTGAGCCAGCCGGCGGTGCGGAGCCAGGAACGTTTTCTGGAATTGGCGGTGCAAAACGCGCAGAAGCGTCTCGACGTCGCTCTGCCGCCCGCCGCACCGATGGCATTGCCGGCCGCGCGCCCCGCGCGCGTCCGCAAGCGGACCACCCGAGGCGAATCGTAATCCCGGCAGGCGGCGTCTAAAACTTGACCGACGGAGCCTTCTGGATGGCGGCCGCTTCTTCCGGCGGTACCTCGAAGAATTGGCCTCGTTCGAAGCGAAATAGGCCCGCGATGATGTTCGTCGGGAAGCTCATCCGCGACGCGTTGTAGACGCCGACCGAATCGTTGTAATGCTGCCGGGAAAACGCGATGCGGTTTTCGGTAGCGCCCAGTTCTTCCTGCAATTGCAGAAAGTTCGTGTTCGCTTTCAGGTCCGGATACGCCTCGACCGAAACCATTAGTCCGCGCACCGCTTGCGTGAGCTGATTCTCCGCGGCCGCCTGTTCCGCGACGGGTTTGTTCCCAGTCATCGCGGCGGTGCGAGCCTGGACGATCTTCTCCAGCGTGTCCTTCTCATGTGTCGCATACCCTCTGACGGTTTCGACGAGATTTGGAATCAAGTCGTAGCGCCGCTTGAGCTGCACCTCGATTTGCGAATAGGCATTTTTCGTTTCGAGCCATTTGCCGATGAGGCCGTTGTAAATGCCGACGACGATGACGACGATCACACCCGCCACGATGGCGGCAATCCAGGCCGGATGCATTGCTGGCTCCTTGGTCGAATCCCGATTTGCCGGGCGTCACCCTAGACTTCGCTGCTGGCCGCCCGCGATTTACCTTGTTTTAGCACGCTGCGCCAGCAAGTGCTCGCAGGTTCCCGGATGGGAATCGAACGCCTTCCGGGAACCTGCCCTCGACCCTTGCTGGCGCAGCGTGCTAAGGCTGCTTTTTCGGTTCCCAGATCTCGCGCATCAGTTCGTAAATCTCGGGCTCCGATTCCTTCAGCTCCGCCCGCACGAACGGGAAGAAGTCGTTGACCCCGAAATACGCCTCCGTCATCTCCGCGAAAAACTCCATCGGGGTCGTCAGCGCGTAGTGCTTCACGCGTCGGCCATCGTAGAGCAGCGTCTTGTCGCCATGCCCGCTCGTCTTGTATCGCTCATACGTTTTCCGCACCCGCGTCTCATCGAAGCCGAGTACCTGATCGTGATACGCGTGGGCCAATTCATGCAGCACCGCCCACGGCTGTTCGTTGATGTTTCGCTTCGTCGCCACATCGGCGGCCCGAGGCAGATGGACGCACTTGGCCAAGTCTTCCGCGAAACCATTGTCTTTCAGCCATTTCGCACTCGGATGATACTGCATCGGCCTGAGCTTGCCGTGATCCAAATCAAGCACGATCGCGAACTCCTGCAGCTTCTTGACGCGCTCCTTCGGCACCACCGCCTTGATGTCCGCGAGTTTTCCCTCGAGATACCGCAACGTCCGCTTCCCCACTTCCACGTTAGGCTCCGCCAGCAACCGATCGTCGACGCGGACCTTCCACCCCTCGATCTCGCGCACCGTCCGCTTCGTCGGCAATTCGTCCCCACACGCCGTCGCCGCCAAAATCAACCCTGCCGCCGCTGCAATTCGCATGTTCGCTTTCTCCGTCGCTCGTTTGAGGCGAGCGTTTTGCGTCGTTCGTCGATTCTCATCGAGTTTTAGGAACTTTTGCGATTGCGGATGAATTCTGATGCAATTATGGTAAATGCAGCATGGGTTGAGTCGGTCGCAGCGCGGCTGCCTTTGTCGGCGGTTGGTCGGCTGCCCCTGATTCGCTTCGCCTTGGCTTGTCCTACTCTCAGATCGTTGTCGATTCCTGTTTCGCTTGGCTGAAGCGTCTTGGCGCCTGCCCGTCGTCGCGTTCGTGTTGCCATGTCCATTTCGGCTCGCCCGGATGCATTCATCTCAGGGGGATTCCGTCATGCGCCAAGGGTATCGCTCCAGACCGCGTCGAGCATTCACGCTCATCGAATTGCTCGTCGTCATTGCAATCATCGCTGTCTTGATCGCGTTGCTCGTTCCCGCGGTTCAAAAGGTCCGCGAAGCAGCTGCCAGGTCGCAGTGTCAAAACAACCTGAAGCAGATCGGCCTCGCCTTGCATGGTTACCACGACTCCTACAAGGTGCTTCCGCCCGGCTACATCTATTATCAGTCGCCCTGGAAGGGGCAGACGGACTATAGCGAATCATGCTGGCCCTATCGCATTTTGCCCTATATCGAACAGACTTCGCTCTACAAGACGGTGAACTATGCCTCCTTCGCCGGCGGCGGTAACAGCTTCGGCCAAGGAACCGCCGTCACGGCGACCGTGCGAGCCACGCCGCTTTCCATCTTCCGATGCCCCTCCGATTCCTGGGACGGCCAGGCCGCCTTCGGCAACGTCATCATGCGAGGCAGCTATGTCGGCAACGGCGGCATCGGCCCGCAGACCTTCAATCAAACCGGCGCCGTCGATCACACCACTCCAGGCCTTCTCTACAACTGCAGCGCCCTCGCCCTGCAAACCATCACTGACGGCACCAGCAACACCGCCATGGTCAGCGAAGTGATCAACCCCACGGGCAACGACCACCGCGGCTGCATGTACTATCCCACCGGTCCCGTCTACCAACACAACAGCACGCCCAATGCCGGCACCGATCTGCTCCGAAGCGGCCAATATGTCAACGACCCGATGGCCCCCGCGACGACGGCGTTCAATTCCTGGAACGACGTCAACCAAACCATGACCGCTCGCAGCCGACACACCGGCGGCGTCAACCTCGGGCTCGGCGACGGCTCCGTCCGCTTCGTCGCCAACAACGTCACCATCGCCACCTGGAATGCCCTCGGTACATCCCGCAACAACGACCAACTCGGCGACTTCTAGGAAAATTCTCTTTCCCCCCCCGCCAGAAAACTCTGTGTCCCTACGGCGCAGCATGTGGCGGGGGGAGGGGTAGAGGGTGCCCGAAGGGCGGTGAACGGGGAGTTCCCGAGACTCCGCCCTTCGCATTTCTTCAGTGATTTCAGATCCCTCTCGAGCCCACCTCCATGCGCCCGTACCTCTGCTTCCTCGCCGCGTTCCTGCTCGCCGGCTGCGGCACGAACGACCTCGAAGTCGTCGGAAAAGTCACCTACAAGGGAAAACCCGTCGAAAGCGGCACGATCGCCTTCGAGCCGGAAGACCGCAACGGTCCCACCCGCGAACAGCCGATCGCCAAAGGCGAGTTCCGCTTCGCCGGCATCCACGCCGTCTCCGCCGGCCCCAAGATCGTCCGCATCCAAGCATTCGGCCCCACCGGCAAAAAGACCCCCGCCTCTCCCGGCTCCACGCAGATGGTCGATTTCTACGGCCCCCTCATCCCCGAAGAGTTCAACACCAAAAGCAAACTTCGCACCACCCTCGACGCCAGCAATGCCCCCAAAATGAATTTCGATCTCCCTTAGCGCGTTGCGCAAACTGACTAGATGGCCCGCGGTTTCTGAACTATGTCCGGCAAGAGTTGGCTCCGCAGATGAGGCCCGGCGACATCTTGATGATGGACAACTTGTAGACGCACAAGGTCAAGGGAGTAGTCGAAGCGATGAGGGAGCGTGACGCACAGGTGCTTTACCTGCCCCCCCCTACAGTCCCGATCTCAATCCGATCGCGATGGCATTCTCGAATGTCAAGAACGAACTGCGCCATCGTCGCTTGCGAACGGTGGGCGAACTATGGACGGCGTTCGGCGAATCGCTCGACTGGAGCCAACCAGAGGATGCTAAGTGATTATACCTTCATGCCGGATACGCTGCACCAGGATGTAATTGAAAAAGCTTGACAACAACTTAGTCACCTTGCGCAACGCGCTAACTCACGACTGCCGATCGAATCGTTCCGCCGTGCCCCATAAACCTAGCGCGGGGTTCGAGACGTAGAAAATCTCCTCGCCATCCGGCATCAGGTTCCAGCCATCGCGGAGCGTGTCGATGTCGTAGCGTTTCGACATCGATCCGAGGTCGCCGTATTGGAAGCCGACGCCCTCGATCTCTTCGCGAGTGAGATGGCCGGGGCAGTAGGTGATCATGAATCGGCCTTCGCTCGAGCCGTGGATGAGATGGGCAGCGGCGGAGAGATTCGCGGCGAGTTCCGGCTCGCTTTTCACACGTTCCAGGGTCGTCGGCGTGCCGCGATAGCCGTAGCGGCGGATGAGTTTGTCGATCGTCGGATCCTCGCCGAACTCTTTAACGCCGGGCGCGAGGACGATCAACTCGCCGCCGTCCGCGATCGCCATCCGGGTACGGTAGACGGCCTTGTTGCCGAGCCAGGTGGAACGGAACTCCGTCGGATCGAGATAGACGACCACCTTCTTCGGCGCCCGATCCAAGCGATCGAGGTTCACCGCACGGCAGATCTCGGCCCGCGTTTGAAGCATGCATCGTCGTCGCCAGCGTAAAGGCCGCGCGTTTCGAGATGGCCCGAGCGCCGCGTGCTCGGACCGTCAGCAGGTAGACGATCGGCAGATGCTTCGCGAAATGTTGCGAGGCGTAGTCGAAGACAGCCCGCACCGAGTCTGCCGCGGCCCATGATTCGCTCGATGCCATGCACCGCGCTTGAGCCAATGCGTGCGATTGATCAGATCGCTGCCGCCGACGCCTACGAAGATATTCTTGTTGTGATTCGCGATGCCGATGACTTCATGCGGCACGAGTTGGCCGATCGAAAGGATCGCATCCCAGGGTTCGTCGGTCAGCAGGCGATCGACCTCGACCTTCATCGGAAAATCGAGCTTGCCGCCGGAGATGGCTCGCACGAAGGGAGCCGGGACTTCGCCCAGCGGAGCGATGCCGTTTCGCCAATCATGCACGCGGAACAGCGCATGCGGGATGCCCGGAAACATACGATCCATTTCCGCAGCCGTCATCGCGGCATGGGTGCCGAGCGGGCAGGAATTTGGATTTCGGCGTAGCCCTTCAGCCGCTCGTAAAGTGCGCAGGTGAGAAAGCCCGCCCATGCGTGCATGCGCGTGATGTCGGGAGGAATCAGCAGTACTCGGCGAAGCTCGCCCTTCTCGCGCAGCTTGGCGAGCATGCCGTCCAACAATTCGCCGGCTCGCGCTTCGGTGATCGTCGTCGTGGGCGAGCCTTCGTGAAAATACTCCATCGTCGATTCCTTCTATCGCTTCGCGCGGGGCTTCTTCGTCTCAGCCATTTTCGGCGAGCGATTCTCAGTAAGCAAGCTGCGTAGGGTGGCGAGGTTGACTTTGTCCATCGTTTCTTCGCCCACCTCGTCTTCCTTCGGCGTTTCCAACACCATGGGTCGATCGGCGAAACGCGGGTCGTTGACGAGCAGGCGAAACGCTTCGAGGCCGAGCATGCCTTTGCCGATATGGTCATGCCGATCCACGCGACTGCCGAGCGGTTTCTTGCTGTCGTTGACGTGAAACGCGCGGAGTTTGTCGAAGCCGACGATGCGATCGAACTCGGCCATCGTCTGTTGATACGTCCCCTCGGTCCGCAGATCGTAGCCCGCGGCGAAGACATGGCATGTATCGAGACACACGCCCAGACGGTCGGGATCAGCGACCTGGTCGAGTATCGACGCCAACTCCTCGAAACGCCATCCAAGAGCTTTTCCTTGGCCCGCCGTCGTTTCCAGCAATACCTGCACGCGGAAGCCGGGCGTTTGACGATGCACTTCGTCGAGCCCTTGGCTCACGCGACGTAGGCCGGCCTCGACATCACCGTCTGTCGGGGCGCCGGGATGCGTGACGAGATACGCGAGGCCCAGCTTCTCGGCCCGTTGCACTTCGTCAATAAAGGCATCGAGCGATTTCTGATAGAGGACAGGATCGGGCGAGGCGAAGTTGATGAGGTAGCAATCGTGCGCCATCGGGAACTTCAGCGAGGATGCCTTGATCGCGGCGCTGAACTGATCGACATCCTCGGCTCCCAGCGGCTTGCCGACCCAGCGGTTGTTGTTTTTGGTGAAGAGCTGGACCGTCTCCATGCCCTCGGCAACCGCGGCTTCCACCGCTTTGTGACAACCGCCGGCAATCGACATGTGGGCGCCAAGGAGGGGCATCGTGGGCTCCGAGAACCTATGTAGCCCTCTCGCTCCGCGAGAGGGCTACATAGAAGACTATGACTTGCGTTTCGCGCCCTTCTTGTTGATTCCTGAATACGTCGGCGAGGCGTCGAGGTCGAGGGTGGCGAAATCGCCGAGCTTCCATCTTTCGACGGCGATCGCGGCCATCGCGGCGTTGTCGGTGCAGAAACGCAACGGCGGAACGATCAGTTCGGCGCCCTCGCGACGGCACATCTCGGCCATCGCATTGCGCAGACGCTGGTTCGCGGAGACGCCGCCGCCCACCGCGAGGCGCATGATGCCGCTGCGGCGTACGGCGAGCCGGCATTTGGCGACGAGGGCATCGACAACGGCTTCCTGAAAGCTGGCGGCCAAATCGCGGCGTTTTTTCCCCGGTTCCGGCAACGGCCCTTTCGAGACGCCGGAACCATGTACCGCATAAAGCACGGCGGTTTTCAGGCCGCTGAAGCTGAACTCGAAGCGGTCCGAATGCAGGAACGAACGCGGAAACTCGAAAGCCTTCGGATCGCCGCCTTGCGCTTCGCGTTCGACCGCGGGACCGCCGGGGAAGCCGAGGCCGAGGATGGCCGCGACCTTGTCGAACGCTTCGCCCGCGGCATCGTCGATGGTGCCGCCCAAAAGGCGAAATTGCAGTGCCGTCGTGCACTCGAAGAGATGCGAATGCCCGCCGCTGACGACGAGGCCGATGCAGGGGAAAATATCGCGTTCGGCCGCCAGTCGGCAGGCGTAAATATGGGCTTCGAGGTGATTGGCGGCGATCAGCGGAATATCGAGCGACCAGGCAAGCATTTTCGCCGCGCTCACGCCGACGAGCAAAGCGCCGACGAGACCTGGAGTATTCAGGACTGCGACGGCGCCGACGTCGGCAAGCTTGATGCTCGCGCGTTGCAGGGCTTCGTCGATCGTTGGAAGCAATCGCTGCAGATGAGCGCGAGCCGCCACTTCGGGGACGACGCCGTGGAACCGGGAATGCAGGTCGGTTTGCGAAGCGACGACGTTTGCGTGGATGCGGAGTTGGTCGTCGAAGATCGCGACTGAGGTTTCGTCGCACGACGTTTCGATGGCGAGAAACAGCATGATGCGCCTGCGTTCTTCTATGTAGCCCTCTCGCTCCGCGAGAGGTAAGCGGCTGCATGCCATGCGATCGCGCGGCGTTCATCCGCTTGCCTCTCGCGGAGCGAGAGGGCTACATAGGACTAGCGTCGGCCTTGGCCGCGGTAGCGTTTCTTCGGCTTCGGCGCCAACATCGCCGTCGCCGTCGCGGTGGGGCGGCGATCGACCAGCTCGGCCGGGGCGCCGTAATCGAAATCTTCGACCTTCAATCGCGGGATCTTTTTGCCGATACGACGTTCGATCCGCTCGAGTTGGCCTCGCTCCTCCGGCGTCACCAGCGTGAGCGCGGCGCCTTCGTCCCCCGCGCGGCCGGCTCGGCCGATGCGGTGAACATATTCCTCCGGCGCCATCGGCACATCGAAATTCACGACATGCGTGATGTGGCGAACATCGAGTCCGCGGGCGGCGATGTTGGTCGCGACCAGGATCGGAAACTTCTGGTTGCGGAAGCCATGCATCACGCGTTCGCGTTGGCTAGGGCTGCAATCCGCATGCAGTTCGCCGGCCGGCAGCCCCGCATCCTTTAGCCACTTCGTCAACTTCTTCGCGCCGCGCCGCGTGCGGGTGAAGACGATCACCGACGGCTCAGTGAAACTCTCAAAGAGATGCTTGAAGAGGGCCGTCTTCCGCGGTCCAGGAACGAGGTAGGCGGAAATCTCGACGGTGGTCGCTGCCTTGCCTTCCTGGCCGACGGAGATGCGCTCGGGAGAACGCAGGATCGACTTACCCAGGTTTGCGACCTCGGGGGGCATCGTGGCGGAGAAGAGAAGGGTCTGCTTCTGCTTGGGCAGGAACGTGAGGATACGCTTTACTTCGGGGAAGAATCCCATGTCGAACATCTGGTCCGCTTCATCGAGGACTAGCGTCCGCACAGCGGGGAAATCGATGCCGTTGTCGCGCAGGTGGGCCATCAGTCGGCCCGGGGTGGCGACGACGATGTCCACGCCCTGCCGCAGCGCCCGGACCTGGGGAAACATGGGGGCACCGCCGATGACGACTTCCGACTTGAGGTTGGTGCCGGCGACCAGTCCGCGGATGACGCCGTGGATCTGCGTCGCAAGTTCGCGGGTCGGCGTGAGGATGAGCGCCTTCGTGCCGCGGCCCGGCTTCGTCAGCATTTGTTCGAGCAAAGGCAGCAGAAACGCGGCCGTCTTGCCCGTCCCGGTCTGGGCGGTGGCAATGAGGTCGCGACCGGCGCGCACGGCAGGAATCGCCTGAGCTTGGATCGGCGTCGGAGCGTCGTAACCGAGAGCGAGGAGATTGCGGAGGAGAGGAGCGGGGAGACCCAGTTCTTGAAACGTCATTCGTAGCTCAATCGGACTATCGGAGTGCAAAACTGTTCTCTAAGGATACAGGCGGCAACCGAAAAGGGCAATGAGTACAACGAATCGCCTGATCGACGGGTCCAGGTTGGCACGTTGAATCGGCGGATTTCGAACATCACGACGAGACTCCGTCGTTCGATCACTTCGGTTGCGAAACGAACCTCGCTTGACCCCCTTGGGGAATATCGAACAGTTCGCATCGCATGAGACCTTCCGTCTTTCGGTCGACGTCGATTCGGATCGTGATTGCGTGCATGCCGCGGGGCAGGTCGAGGGTAGTGCGGGCCGCGGCTTCGATCGGCACTTCGTTGGCCCACATTTGCACGCCTTCCGCTGAACCGATGCGGAGGCCGATCTTGCCGGGGGTGATTACCTCGATCTGCGTGCGCAGGAAGATGATGCCGGGCGATTTCGCTATTTCGCCGAGGGGCACGTCGCCGGCGATGCGGCTGTAGTAGCTACTCCAGGGAAGGCTCGCGTCTTGCTGCAGTGTGTTTCCCAATGTCTTCGCGTTGAGCGATTGCAGCGAAACGGGCGGATTCGCCATCACCTGCCAACGGCGGGCGACGGGGACATGCGACACGCCGAACGGGCCGGGTTTGCCGGATTTCGGAGAGGAAGCGATGAGATCCACCACCGCATCCGTGAGTGCGGTCGATGCTTGCCGGTGACGACACCGCTGATCTCTTCTCGATGCCGTCGGCTCATATCGCCGTCCCCTTCGACGATCGCGGGATACCGACTTTTCGGCGACCAGTTGCATGATGCCGCAATCACGGTGCCGAGCGCGGCGACGATGCGGCCGTGTTGTAGCCTTCAGCGGAGCCGATTCCATTTCTGGAAGTACTATTCGATCGAGCAGATAGTCCGGCTGAGCGCTGGTGCTGATGCCGGAGGAGATCGGGGCCGACGATGCCGTAGCCGGCGCCAGTTGATCGCATGGCAACTCAAGCAACCGAGTGCAGCACGACGAAAGACGCTTCGCCGCGCGTTGGGTCGCCTTCTTCGACGGAGCGCGATGGCCGCTCGATTCGGCCAAATCCAGCTTGCGTTGTCGGCCCGCATCGCCCGACGGCCTTGAGGACAGCCGAGGGCGGGGATACGCCGAGGGCGACCAGCGTCCGCATGCCGAGCCGCGGGGCGGCGTCGTCCGTGGGTTTCGTGGTTTGCAAAGCGGCCGTTGCCGCGTTTGGCTCCGCCCTTCTTCTGGACGAACGCCGTAAACAAAGCTTCAACTCCATCGCGCCGCTGCCGACGGGTTGCTTCAGCAGCGTGGCCGCATGCTCGGCGGCGTTTTCGCGTCTACTTCGACCAAGCCCTGAATCGCGGCGACGTCCTGCCGAGGAGGTCGATCGGCACTTCCGCAAGGTCGATCGGCCACGGCACCCGGACGCCGAGGGCTACCAGTGCATGCGGACGAGGGCCGTGATCGCGGCGCGGCGGCGCAGCGGATCGGTCTTCGTGCGTCGAGGGCGATTTGTTCGATGGTTCCGAGACTCGCCGCATGCATCGCTCCGGCGAGTCGAAGGCCCGCGCTGGTGACGGCAGGGGACGCATCGCCGATCAGCTTGCTTAGTTCGGGAAGGTCCTTCCAAGATGCCTTGGTATTCGCGGGAATCGATTGCTCGATCGCTTCGACAACGCGAGTGCGATCCGCGGACGCTGAGATTGGCCGCGTTGGATGCGGCCTGCTCGAGCACCATCTCGCGATACTCGGCGCTGCCGGCGAGGATCGCGAGGATGTCGGCCACATTTCTGCTCTGCGACCGACTTGCTGCGAATCAGCTTCGCCAGGACCGGCAACGCATCGGGCGCCTTCACGGCCTGGAGGGCGAAGCTCAGGTGTTTTACCTTGCCGCCGAAAGTCAGTTTCCCCGCCTGGAACTGCGGTCTCCAGTATGGATCGAGCACGATGGCCGCTTTGCGCAGCGAGAAATCGAGCAGCGGGTCCATCGGATGATCGAGTGCGACGAGGGCGGATTGCAACGCGTCGGCCGAAGGATGTGCGTAGCGGCGAGGAACGGCTTCCAGGGCGAACGCGCGGAGGGGTCGGCGGCCTGTGCCGCGAGTAGTTGCCGCGCCAGGCAGGCGGTCATGCCATGAACCGATCGCTTTGGTCGCCGCGCCGCGGACGCGGGGATCGGGGGAACGCAGAAGACGTGTCAGCAATGCGGGTTCGACTTCGTCGAGGGCCTGATAGGTCCGCCGCTTCGACGAGGTGCTTCGGCGTGTTCGCGTCCTTCTCGTCGAGATTCGACAAATGCATCGAGGGCCTCGATCGCCATTCCTGAGTCGGCTTCCATCAATGCTCGGCGAGCATGCAGCGCGTCCAGGATTCGGGTCCTTCAGCCTCGCGACTGTCTCCTTTAAGAGTGTACGCCGACGAGCTTGGGAATTTCGACGAGAGGGCGATCTTTGCGGACGATGCCATACTCGCCTGCGTGTGGTCGCGGCGAGGGTCGCGGAAATCGACTTGGTTGTGCTGGATGATTTGCTGATACAGGTCCGCGACATAACGCGCCGTCGGGTCCCATTCGGATGTCGATCAGGCGAATACGATGCTTCGATTGCACCAGCGGCGGCAGCAAAGCTTGGCGACGAAGCGGTTGTCGAAGCCCTGCATCTCGATAGCGGTGATGCGATGCGACAGGAAATCGCCAGTGAGAAAATTCCCCTGCATATCGGCCTGGCAGATGCCGACCGCCGACGATTTCCAGCCCGGCAATGTCGCCCCGCTCCCACTGAGTGATCTTGAGCGGGGAATGACGCTCGGTTCGCTCGTTTGCTGCAGCGGCGAATCAGGGAGCACCTGCTTGAGGGCGCTGCACAGCGCTGGCGAGAACGCTCGGCCTCATGCGTCGAAATCATGGCCCCAGGTGTTGTTCGGCGAGATCACCGGTCGAAGACCTGAGCTCGGGCGATCGGTTCGCAGTTGCCGATGGCGCTGCCGAAGTGCTTGCGTGGGCTATACGGAGTTTCCACGGTGCTGCGGACAGACGCCCTGGTTGAAATAGAGGTCTCCTCCGGGCCCCAGCGAAACGTGTTGAGCGTGTGATGTGCAAGCGCGTTGTTACGAAGCCGGTGAGGACGATATTATCAAGCTGAACTTGCTGCGCCGTGCTCGCGGAAGTGCAAGTGGTTTTCGCCCTGCCCATGTAGACGCCATCGCCCGGCATCATACCGGCGGAACCATCAGGCCTTCGACGACTTTGCGGACCTTTCGCCCGCCCATTCCGCCGAAATCTTCGAGCACCACGACATAATCCCGAGGCGATCGCCCTGGCAGACCCGCGGATACCCTGGCACGCAAAGCACCCAAAGCCGGCCCTGCGGATCGAAGTTGATCTGAATGGGATTGACGACATCCGGCTCAAGGCCGACGAGTTGCATCTCGTAGTTTTCGGCAGTTGCGTCAATTTCAGCAGCACCGCCGGATCATCGCTCATCTCGGGCTGGGCATGGAGCGCGCGGCGAGAAAAGAAGAACCGCTGCCGGGCGATCTGCAGGCTGCGTCTGCTCCCCTCCCCCTCGGGGAGAGGGGTTGGGGGTGAGGGAGCGGCCCCACGCGGCTGCCAGGATTTCGGGATGCGGATGGCATTTCCTGGCTGGATCCCCAGGGTGCGCTGCGCTTACCCTGGGGCTTGGGGTCACGATTGCAGTGTTTGTAAGATTCATCGATCGCCCCCTTTCACCGCCCGAATTTCGATGACGCGTTCACGCGGCACGCGGAGTTCCGCGATCTGCTTTTCGAGGGCCGCGATTTCGTCGTCGTAAAGCTTGAAGTCGCCGCCGATGAAGCCCCAATGCCGCGAGTGATCGTTGAACGGCCGCCAACGGCGGTAGAAGAGTTCGCCTTTCTTGACGATCGCTTGGCGGAGCTTTTCTCCTTCGGGACATGCGGTCGGGCCTTCGACGATCACACCGTTCGCGAGTTTCGCCGACGAGTAGGTCCCAGCAACCTTGCCGTCGAAGGCGATCGAATAGTTTCCGTCTTTCACGTTGCTCCATCTGAAGCGAAGCGCCTCGCCGGGAACGCGGACGACTTCATCGGTGATGACGATCTTCCAGCCGTCCGCAATCTGCGTCGTCTGCTTCACCTCGAAGCCTTTCGGCGACACGCCTTGCGGGCCAATCTCGAGGTTCCAAGGCGCCGGATCAATGCCGAGCGCATGCTCGACCGCCCAGGCCATCACCGAGTAACCCGCGTCGTTGAGTTGGATGCCGTTGGTCGTCAGCGGGGATTTCTTGGATTCGCGCAGCGGGCCGGACGCTTCGGCGTAGTTTGCTTTTCGTTCCCCTGCGATCTGGTAAATCGCTTCGTTGTATTTCTCGATATCCCTGTTATGTTGCGCTGGATCCGGAAAAGGGCGCCCGAGGTCCTCATGCCACGTCGGCGATAGCAGCACCAGCCGCGCTTTCAACGGGTCGAGTTGCTCCAACAGTTTCCGATAATCGCGGATGAAACTCGCCAAGCCTTTCTCGCCGGCGAATGATTCGTTGAGCCCATAACCCACGAAGATCACGGTCGGCTTCATCTGCTTCACTTCATTGAGAAGGCGGGCGAAGCCGTCGGTTGTTGGAAGCCGCTGGTGCGGGCGAGGCCCGGACGGTGTCGCCCAGCCCATGTTGCGGAAGGTCACGGTTCGCTTTCGGCCAACGCCGGGTGAGCCGGGTTTCGAGGTGGCCGAAGGCGTGCTCCTGCTCGATGACGCCGTTGCCCAGGAAGATGACGCGGTCGCCGTCTTTGAGGACGAACGGCTCTTGGCCGAACGCGGTGAGCGGGACCAGGAGGACCAGAAAAAGTCCGAGCGAACGACGCATCATGGGTGGGGTTTCCACGAGGCCGCAGTGGTTTGAGGAAGCGTACTGTAGCAGGCCGCGAAGGCGGCGACAATCGAAGGCTTGCCTTGATATTCAGCCTCGGATTCGGAAAGAATTTCACGGACGGCATGAATGCGTTTCGGTTCAAGCGAGCTTTCCCGTACACTAACCCATGGCTCAGGTCCGTTTGCACGAGAAGCCGTCATGATTGAGATTGACCCCACTCTGCGTCTGCTCGACGGCGAATACGATTGGAAGTTTGCTCGATCGGGAGGACCCGGAGGGCAGAATGTCAACAAAGTGGCGTCCAAGGCGTCGCTGACCTGGAAGGTGCAAGGCAGCACGCAGATCCCCGATTACGTGAAAATTCGACTCGCCCTTCGCCATGCCCGATTCTTCAATTCGGACGGCACGTTGACGATTACGTCGCAACGATTCCGCGATCAAGACCGCAATCGTCAGGACTGCATCGAAAAGCTCGCGGCTATCGTTGAAGACGCCCGCCATGCGCCGAAGGCCCGCAAAGCGACGAAGCCAACTCGGGGCTCGAAAGAACGCCGAATCGACGCTAAGAAGAAACGTGCCGCAGTGAAACAAGGGCGTCGCGTCCAAGGGAATTGATCGAAGGATCGAACACAGGTGGGATTATGTCGCAGACGGATCGACCCAAGATTCTGGTGGTGGACGACGAGCCGCAGGGCGCTGAGCTTTTGGAGGCGTATCTTGCGGGGACGGACTACGATGTCGAAATCGCCGGTGACGGCGACGAAGCGCTGCGCAAAGTTCGCGAATTCAAACCGGACCTGGTTTTGCTCGACGTCATGATGCCCAAGATCAGCGGCTTCGAAGTCTGCAAGCGGCTCAAAGCGGACCCGGTCACGCGCGACATCGTCGTGTTCATGGTTACCGCGCTCGATCAGAAGGCGGACATCGAACGGGCTGTGGACGTCGGGACTTCGGATTTTCTCACGAAACCGGTGAATAAGGCGGAGTTGCTGATCCGAGTGAAATCCGCCCTCAAGGCTCGTGCCGAAAAAGATCCGCTCGAGCAAACTCTCGCCTACATCGAAGGCGTGCAAGCCCGATAGCGCCTTTCGTGGCGACAAGTTTATCTAGAATTGTCGGAATTGGTTCGCAATGTTAAGTAAAAACACTTAAAAAAAGTTGATGGGCTTGTTTCCACGAAGCGAGATATGCCTCTTCCGCGAGTGATTCTGAAGCCGAAGCGTGCTCGGCCGTTTTACGGCATGCATCCATGGGTTTTTCCGGGTGCGATCGAACGCACCGAGGGAGATCCCAAGGATGGCGGCGAGGTGGACCTCTTTCCAGTGCCGCGGGCCATTTCGTCGCTCGTGGGCTCTACAATTCAAACAGCAAGCTACGCGTTCGTCTCTATTCGTGGGCCCCAACCCCCACGACTCGACGATGCCTTCTTCCGCTTGCGCCTCGAAGTTGCGATTCGGCTTCGCCGCGAGGTGCTGCATGTTGGCGGGGCAGGGCGGGGGAGCCGACTCGTCTTCAGCGAATCGGACGGCATATCGGGCATGGTCGTCGATCAGTACGACCGCTGGCTCGTCGTGCAATTCACCAGCCTAGCGTTAGCGGAACGGCGTGGTCGATTTGCCGCGATGCTTCAAGAGTTGACGGGGGCTGAGGGCATCTATCTCCGCACCGAACGCGGCATCGGTCAGCTCGAAGGGCTCGAATTGCAGGATAGCCTGCTGCTCGGAACCATTCCGAACGAGCCGATCGTCATCGAAGATCATGGCGTCAAATTCCGCGTGCATCTGACGGAAGGCCAAAAGACGGGCTTCTATCTCGATCAGCGCGACAACCGGGTTTCTGTCGCTCAGCTGGCACGCGGACGCAGGTTTCTGGATGCCTTTTCGTATTCCGGCGGATTCGGCCTGCATGCCCGCAAAGCAGGGGCGAGCGAGGTCGTATGCGTCGATGGATCCGAGGCGGCCGCGTCGCTGGTGCGAGACAACATCGCACTGAATGGACTCGACAACATCCGCGTCGAAAAATCGGATGTCTTTCAATTTCTGGATCGCGAAGTGGCGGCCGGCGCGAAGTACGGCGTCATTTCGCTCGACCCGCCCAAATTCGCACGTTCCGGCAATGCCGTGGACGAGGCGCTGCGTGGCTATCGGCGGTTGCAGACGCAAGCCCTGAAGTTGCTCGAACCGGACGGCATCCTCGCGGTAAGTTGCTGTTCGGGCCTGATCACGATGCAGCATCTGCTCGATTTGCTCGGCCAGCATGCAGCCGAGAGCAAACGCAACATCCAGGTACTTGAAATGCGTGGCCCGTCCGCCGATCATCCTGTGTCGGCGACCTGCCCGGAGACGAACTATCTGAAGTGCGTGATTTGCCGGGTTGCGTAGTGCTCGCAATCGCAAGCCCGTCGTATGGTCAGATCGCGCGAACGGGCACTTCGATCCCCACTGTGCCCTGTGCTTACGGTAGGCTTGGCGGAAAGATGACGATGAACGAACGAACCGTCCCGACCGAAGATCACGAGATTGTGACGATGCGCGTGCTGAACGTTCCGCGCGAGAAAGTTTACCGGGCGTGGACGGAAGCGGAACAGATCAAGCAATGGTGGGGGCCGTTAGGATTCACCAATACCTTCCATGAATTCGATCCGAAACCGGGCGGGCAGTGGAAGTTCATCATGCATGGGCCGAATGGGGTGGACTACCAGAACCATAACGTTTTCGTGGAGCTGAATGCGCCGGAGCGGATCGTGCTTGATCATGTTTCCAAACCGGAGTTTCGCGTGACGGCCACCTTCGATAGGGATGGCGATCAGACGAAGGTGACTTTCCGCATGACGTTTCAGTCCGCCGCGACGTGCGAACAGTTGCGGGCGATCGTTGTTCCGGCGAATGAAGAGAATTTTGATCGCATGGAAGCAGTCCTTGCGAAGATGACATGACCGGATCCGATCGTGAAACCTTCTGGCGTTCCGCGGGTAATCTCTGCATCCGATTCCCATGCGGTTCATAGGATGCAGAAATCCCCGTGGGGATGTCTTGCGATCGCAATCGGTCCGCCGTCGGGGCGTCGCCGTTGGGTGAACTCTGTCCAAGGAGAATGGCATGTTGTTGCGTCGTATCGCGTTCGCGGGCTGCTTGCTCGCTCTGAGCTTGTCCGCCTCGACCGCCCGGGCGGTGGATCCGAAGATCCTGCCGAACGATACGGAAGTGGTGATCTCTTCGAATCTCAAGCAGATGATGGAATCGGAATTCGCCAAGGCCAACAAGGCTGTCATCGAAAAGGCGATGGAGCAGGCGAAGTCGAAGATCGACGAATCGCCGGCCAAGAAATACCTGGAAAAAGCCGGTTTCGACCCGATGAAGGACCTCCACTCGGTCACCATTGCCGGCCCAGCGGCCAAGGACCTGGATAGCGGCTTCATCGTCATCGAAGGCAAGTTCGACATCGAGAAGTTCAATTCCGCCGCCGAAGACGCCGCCAAAGACAACGGCGATGCGCTGAAAGTCCACAAGATCGGCGGCAAGACGGTCTTCGAAATCACGCCGAACGGCGAAAAGACCGTGTTCGCCAGCCTGATCAGTCCTTCGACGATGGTCGCTGCTTCGAACAAGGAAGGCCTCGCCGACGGCATTTCCCGCCTCGGCGGCGGCAAGACCTCGAAGCTCAACGGTGCCTTCAAGGCCATTCTCCCCACCGTCACCGGCAAACAGAGCTTGTCGATCGCCCTCACCAGCAACGTGCTGAACAACGGCCTCAAGGAAGCCCCGATTCCGCCGAACCAGGACGCGGTGGACACCCTCAAGCAGATCGATGCGATCAGTCTGTCGGTGACGCTCGGCAAGAACATCGAAATCGCCGGCACCCTCATCGCGAAGGACGGCGACTCGGCCAAGAAGATGGCCGCGATGGGTAACGTCGGCGTGCTCTTCATTAAGGGCATGGCGGGCCAAAAGGCGAAAGAAGACCAGAAGCTTCAACCGGCCGTGGACGTGCTCAACACCGTTCGCATCGCCGACTCCGGCGACCGCGTCACCCTGCGTGCGGAAATCACGCAGGACAACTTCGAAAAGCTGATGGCCATCCTCCCGCAGGGCCCTGGCGGTTTCTAATGCCGCGATTCGAAGCGAACCTCAGACAAGCTGGAGCCGATTGGCTTCAGCTTTTTGTTTTCGTGGCGACGAGTCTATTCGAGTATAGGCAGGTTGCAGGGTAAGATGCTTAATGGTTTCGATTGGCCTGTTTCCGCAAAATGGTACATGCAGGAACACGTCGTCGCTGACCTCACGCGGAACGTGAAGACCACGCTGCCGACCTTGCGGTTGCTCGAAACATTATGGCAATGGAATTGAAACGTCGTCGGATGGTTGACTCGCTCATGTCTTTTCGTCGATCGATCTCGAGAGCCATCCCATTTTCAATTGCATCGCTGACTGCTCCGCGACGGAACCCGAAATCGTAAATGCGGAACCGACGCGCAATCCGGAGCAAACGCCGAATGGCCATTTTCTTCCGCAGCGGCAGCCGGTAAGGCCGGGAGCGATCTGTCTCGACGGCTTCAAGCCAACGATTGCCCGCGCGATGACGTTGATAGATAAAAACACGCAGCATTTGCGTGCCGTATGCTTGCCAGGGCACGCCTATTTCTTGGTGGTCGATCGCCGTCCTTTGTGGCTGACGCGAAGCCAGGGCGGTCGCAATAACTTTGATCTTTCGCAAAACAATAGATTTTATGACCTATGACTGGATGTGGGCATGCCCATGGTTGAGGCGACGTAAGTTGTTGGATTGAATGCAAAAAGGGCAACCGTAGCTCCAAACGGAGTGGATGTTACGCTAACGTAAGCACGTCGGCGACCAAGTGGGTGCGCGTTTTGCTTAAGCAGGTCCATTCGCCCGAGTGGACCAGGGTTCACGCCGCACCCGCCTGGATTTCCGACCCATGCTTGCCGCTCTTCCGCACCCGCGGTGGACCTGAAACGCAACACTTTCTCCATTCCTCGACGTCAAAGAGGCGTACCCGGACATCGACTTACGCGCCTTCGCAGATACCGTTGAATGCTTCGGCGCAACTCCTGCCGGCGGAAGGACCGATCAGTTCGTTTGTCTTTCTTAATCCTTGCATGCGTTCGAGATTGCCTTCGAGGAGGCCGTCGTCCAGGGTTCTAGGCTGTTCGGGTGTGCCAGCCGTTCCTCCGCCGAAGCTCGCCATCGGAAGGAGTTCGACGAGAACCGCATCCAACTCGTCGATTTACGTTCGCGCTACCGAGGAATCGCTCGGCGGGTCGGCCTGGGACAAAATCGATGGCCTGACCACACGCCTTGAGTTGCGGCTCGCGATGCTTCGCACTCCGGTCATGTTCGGGCCCGATGCCGAGTTGCAATGGCATGGCTGAAGAGAATCGCTGCAAACCTTCCGCAGCGACGTACTACAAGCGAATCGCAAGAAGATCGTTGCGGACAAAACGCTGGGCAACGCGAGACATGGTTCGCCCCAAAGACGAGTCCGGCGAGTTGCCGAAGCTCAATGTCGATTCGGTGCGGAGGTGATGTGTTTTCGCCAATGCCTCCGGTGCTGACGGCGTTGCTTCGAGGAAAGGAAGATTCCAGCCAGGAGTCGAGGATCGAAGCAACTTGGGAGGCATATTCGTTGCAGACGCTGTGGCAGGTTTGCACCCAAGGAAATTGACAAACTTCCGCGGCGAATCAAGCCAGAGCGGTCATTGCCCGTACGTCCGCGTGATGCGCTGCTCTTGGCGACCGGGGCCGATTCGGATCGTCTCGTCCACGAAGTGCTGGTCAAATTCTGTGCGGTATTTGTCGATCAGGGCGTGCTGCATTGGCATATGCCCGGGGCGAGGGCGGCTTTTCAAGGCCTTTTCGACGCTCTATCAGCACCGAGCCGCTTCCGGATTGGTGGCGTCGTGGGATTGGTGATGAGAATTGAAACGACAAGAATCGCTTGGCCACAGTCCGCTGGGAATCGCCGATTCGCTCACCCTGCTCGGGATTTGCGAGGAAGAGCCGCCAACGATTCTTGCCGGCTACGCCCCTGGCCTGCGGGGCGGGGGCGCGCGAGCATCATTCGCCAAATGGAGGTCCGCCCCGACCGTGTGCCGTTCGCCTGTCCGCCAGGCACTTTGACGGAGTTTCTTGCTGTTCGGCTCATTTTGGAGCGGCTGGCTCACCCACTTGGCTGTGAGACCTGGGGTATGGCGGGCCGCCCTCCGATCTACGTCAGACTTGCTGGGGCGGCAGGGGGTCCGTCGGCGCCAAACACAGCAAAATCCAACGAGTCTTTACCTGTTCCAACTTCTGCGCAAGCCCTTGGGCAGGGCGCCATCGAAGTTGAACGATTTGTCCATTCGAGAATGGACGTGATGCTGATCGAAGAGATCGAGTCCTTCAATGAGGTCGAGCGACGCAAAATCTTTCATCTCGCCCTAGAGCACCGGTACAAGTGCAAGGGCAAGCTTGCCCGATCGCCTCACGGGCGGCATTTCCGGCGAGCGATGAAAACTGCGAGGTTCCAGGCCGTTTTCTGCATCGATACCCGCGAGGAATCGATGCGGCCATCTCGAGGAAACATGTCCAGACGTAGAGACCTACAGCACTGCCGGCTTCTTCAACGTACCCATCTACTACCGTGCGCAGCGGACGCCCACTTCTCCGCCCTGTGCCCTATAGTCGTTCGGCCCAAGCATTGGGTAACCGAAGAAACTCCTTCTCGCTGATCGAAGACCACAAGAGGCGGGCGAAAACCCGTCAATTGCTCGGCAGCACCGTCAACACGTTCAATGTCGGCAGTCGATCGTTCGCTTCCGGCTACCATTCTTTCGAGCATCGCCGGATTGCTTACGAGCATTCCGCTGGTGGCTCGCGATTTTCCTCGATGGACTTCGCGGCTGATGACGGCTGCTCGCAGTTGCCTCGAAACCGCCCCGCATCACGCGGCCGACTTCTGGGAAGGTAGCGAACAGCCGGGTCCGAAGTGCGAAGAATTAGGCTTCTCCCTCGAAGAGATGGCGAATATCGGCGAGCGAGTCCTGCGGGCATCGGTCTGACTTGCCCGCGAGGCTGGTGATTTTCGCCGGTCATGGATCGGCGTGTCTGAACAATCCGCACAAATCCGCATACGATTGCGGCGCGTACCGGCAATGCGGGCGGACCGAATGCCCGTGCGTTTCGCGGCGATGCTCAACGATGTTCGCGTCCGCGAAATCTTGGCGGTTCGCGGCTTGGCAATCCTCGGTCGACGCATTTCCCTGAGGAATGCGCACAACACTTGCACCGATACCATGACGTTTTTCGGATCTCGAGCATTTGCCGAGATCCTACGAAAAGGATTTCAAGAAATGTCTGGCGTGTCTGCCCGCCTTTGCTCGCAGCGCACGAACGCTGCCGGCGCGTTTCGAGTCCGCCCTTTGACGCTTAGCCTCACGGTAGCCATCAAACACGTTCATATTCGCGGCGGCGGATTTGGCCTAAACCAGGCCGGAATTCGGCAATGCGTCCAACGCCTTGTGCTTCGTCGGCCGTCGTGATCGCCTGCGAAACCTCTACATGGACCGCAGGTGCTTTCAGCAATCGTACGATCCGACACAGGACGATGAGTATTCCAACATTCTCGCTCGCATTCTGGCTCCGGTTGTCCCAGTTTGCCAGGGGATCAATCTAGAGTACACATTTTCCGCCATTGATTCGCCTGGTTGGGGGAGCGGCACCAAGTTGCCTCACAACGTCACCGGACTTTTGGGCGTCATGGACGGTGCGGCGAGCGACCTCCGGCAGGGGTTGCCTTGGCAGAGCGTCGAGATTCACGAACCGCTTCGGCTCCTCTTCGTCATCGAAACCACGGTGGCGCGAATGAAGAGCATCATGGAACGAGATGCGAACGTGGGGCGAATCTTGAAAAACGGCTGGGCTCACCTCGCGATCTTGGATCCGCATTCGCCTAACATTTGGGTTTTCCAAAATGGCGATTTCCACCTTCAATCCATCGACAAGGAGCATTCAGACCTTCCCGTTGCGAAGTCGTCGATGGATTGGTACGTCGGTCGCCGGGACCACCTCGATTTCGCTCTCATCGAGTCACCCTCGGTTTGATACATTTGCTGTCAAGCGAACTACGAGGTATGACGATGAATGCTCCCCAATGGCTTACGCAACGTGGCGGCTTGCTGAAACTCGGCAGCGACGGCCGCACTTGGTATGTCATTTTCGACGGCAAGCCGCATTACAAGCTCAATCCGGTGCCCGCGGGCAACGCTTTCAGCTGTGCGATCCGTCAGACCGAGAACGCGATGCGAATCGAAAGCCAGGGCATCGCACCTAATTTGGACGCTGCCTTGGCTGGGGGGCTGGAGGATTTGCGCAAAACGCTCGGCTGGGAGTAGCTTTTTGAGCGAAAGTTTCTTCACAATAGCGAACTTTTCGCTGTCCACGGAAGGTACGCAGCCAAACCTCGCTTGTGGGTTCGAAAGGAATCGGTATACTCGGCACACGCCCTTGATTGGGCGGACTTGGTTCAAGGACGAATCAAGGCTTCACGGACGGGATGTCCATGCAGACTTCCTCCCTGCTTCTGATGCTGTCGCTTGCCGTCGGCCAACCCGGCACTTCTGCCGAGTGGATGCTGTCGCCGCGTCTTTCGCCTGGACTCGAACTCGCCTATTCCGGCGATGTCGTTGAAGAGTCTCTTCTTCCTAGCGTGCAATTTCAACGCACCTGGCGCGTGGAATCCACCGTACTCGTACTCGAGGGGACCGGCAAGAGTTGGGACCTCGCCATCATGACGGTCGTACGTCAAAAATCGCAAGAAGGGGAACCTCGCCGCGCGCCGTCCTCGGTCCGGCTCGATTTTGCGAAGGTCGGTGCGCAAGGGCGTGTTCAAGGTGCGACTCTGCCGAAAACGCCGATGCTCACTGGGCCTTCAACGATTGAAGCGAATTGGTTTGTCGAAGCGCCAACGACTCGCGTAGGCAAAAACAGTTTTTGGGAATCCGCCGAAGAAGGCCACCTTCCCCGCACTTGGCAGGTGTTGGGCACGGAAGTCGCGAGCGGAATGGCCTGCGTCAAGCTCATCGGGCAACAGCAATCGGAAGATTGGGACCGCCCACGAGCGGATCAAACCGCATGGCGTCGCCGCGACGTCGTTTGGCTTTCGCAGCAGATGGGCGTCGCCTGCAAGATCGAGCGGACGATTGAGAAGCGTGATCCGGCCCGTCGCGAACCGACTAGTCGGTCAATCGCTCGCTTCGAACTGGACAGCCCGCTCCGCTCCCCGGGGAAGTTGTTCGACGATCGCAAAAAAGAAATCCTCACGGCCAAAAAATTCCAAGACGACGCACAATCGCTGCTCAAGCAGCCTGGCCAAAGCAAACACCAGATCGACTCGTTGCTGAAACGCGTCTCCTACCACATGGAACATGCGGCGCCGACCCCTTATCGCAAAGCCATCCAGTCGCTCGAAACTCGATTGATCGCTGCGAAAAAGGGGGAGATTCCGCCCGAAGATGCGGTCGATCCCAAGGAGGGCATGATCTCGGCGATCGCCGTGGGCCAAAAGGCTCCAGATTTCGTCACTACGGACTTCGGCAGTCGCGAGACGTTGCGATTGTCTCGGATGCTTGGGCGTCCTGTGTTGGTATTCTTCTACAACCCCTCCGCCGAATCGAGTCGCGATGTTCTTCGTTTCGCAGTCAAGTTGCATGGCGATCACGGAGACAAAATACGTTTAATGGCCATGGCCGCGACCAACGACCCGAAACTTGCACAACAGCAGCAAGCGGAGATGAAACTGCCATTTCCGGTGCTTGACGGTAACGGCATGCACATCACCTTTGGCGTCGATGCCACGCCGCGCCTGGTGCTGCTCGACGGCGAAGGCGTTCTGCGATGTGCGTACACGGGGTGGGGACTGCATATTCCTCTCGAGATCGAACAAGAACTCGCTCGGTGTCTGTCGAAGTAAACCCGCATGTTCGATCGCGTAGAATGGTTCGCGGCGATCCTCCGTCCTTCGAGGAGCAAACGCCATGGCGAACCTCGCCAAACGCGTCTCGGATAATGTGCCCGGCGATTATTTCGTCGATTCGACCTGCATCGATTGCGATACTTGCCGACAGATCGCGCCTCGGACGTTTGCCGAGGGATATGGCCACGCGTTCGTGCATCGGCAACCCGAGTCGGCCGCGGATCGGCGAACGGCATTGCATGCGTTGGTGTCGTGTCCGACGGGTTCGATCGGCTGCGTTGGCAACGACGATCCACGCAGCGTGATGGCGGATTTTCCGCTGCCGATCGAAGGGCCGGTCTACTTCTGCGGTTTCAATTCTCGGAAATCATTTGGCGGAAACAGTTGGTTCGTGCAGCATGCGGACGGAAACTGGCTGATCGATTCGCCGAAGTTTCTGCCGCAACTGGTACGCAAGCTCGAGTCGCTGGGGGGCATCTCCCGCGTCTTCCTGACTCATCGTGACGACGTCGCTGATGCGGAGAAATACGCAGAGCGATTCGGCGCTCGGCGGATCATCCATCTAAATGAAGCCGCATCGCAGCCCGGAGCCGAGATCGTGCTAGACGGCGATGAACCGCGCGAACTGGCGCCCGGCTTCGTTGCGATTCCGACGCCAGGACACACGTCGGGCCATTGCGTGTTGCTCGTGAAGGATCGTTACCTTTTCACCGGCGACCACCTGCACTTCGACCGCGACGGCAAAAAGCTGGACGCCTATCAGGATTACTGCTGGCACTCCTGGCCCAAGCAAACTGCATCGATGCGCCGCTTGCTCGATTACCGCTTCCAGTGGGTCCTGCCGGGACACGGCCAAAGCGTCCACCTCGCGGCTGACGAAATGCGGCGACAGCTCGAGGATCTGACCAGGCGCATGTCGGCTTAGGCTCGACGGGTCTTCGACTTCGACTTGGGCTTTGCGGCTAGCGCGTCACGCAGTGCGATCACCGCGAGTTCCTTCGCTTTCGCTTCCACTTCGATCGTCGCATCCAGCGTTCGCCATGTTTTCGGGAAGTCATTTATGTCGATGTAATCGTGATGCCGCAAAGGTTGTGGGCCGTCCCAGCCTTCGAGCGGGCTGGAGATGTGAAACATCGGTTCGCGGTTCCAGGTTTCGATGGCGGCGGACGTCGCTTCGTCGATCGACATGCCGTCTTTCAGGCAGCGATGATGGTGGACATCAAAGACGAGCGGAACTCCCGCCTCACGGCAAATCGGAAGCAGGTCGGCGGGCGTGTAGATCTTGTCGTCGTTCTCCAGCGTCAACTTTTCGCGAGCGCGTGGCGAGAGGCGATCGAAGGCACGGCGAAGCGTCTGCAACGCAGTGAGCTTGTCTCCAAAAGCTCCGCCGCCATGAATGTTGACGACATCCGCGCCCACCCAATCGGCCACCTCGGCCTGATATTCGATTTCCGCGATCGAGGCGGCCACCACTTCGGGCCGAGCGGAATTGAGCACGACGAACTGATCCGGGTGAAAGCTGAGCCGCAGGTTGTTCTGCTGAGCGAAGGCGCCGCACGCCCGAAACTTCGCGACGATCTGCTCCGCATGGGGCAGGTCGGCGATGTCGTATCCTGCCCCCGGATGCGTCTTCAGCGGCAGAATTTGGCTGTTGATCCGAAACCCGCCGATGCCTTGCTCCACGCAATACGCAAGCGCGCCCTGCGGCGAGTCGGTGTTCGCCAAGCAAAGCGTAGAAATTTTCGCCAGCGATTCCGCGCGCGGCAGACGAAGCGCCGCAGTGGCGGTCGTGTTGACGAACTTGATCGGCTGCTCCTGAAACGAACAGCAAAGAGCCAAACGCATAGGCAACCGATGGCGAGGAGATTATTCGGATGCCCCATTCTAGGTTTCGCGTGACCCGGATTGCCAGCCTGCTACGATGTCGCTCGAGCAATGCACCCAAGATCGTGGAGGACCAAGTGAGCGAATTCGTCGCGAATCCGATACTCGTCCTCATTGCCATACTCGCCTTCGGCATCAGCCTCGTCGGGATCGTCGTCTGCTCGATCCTCCTTCTCGTTCTCCCGCTTCGCAAGAATGCTGGCCGACGGCCATCGGCCGAACCCGCGAAACGCCGAAGGTCCTGATATTCAGGTCGAAAGAGGCGACGCATACGGCAGCGATCCGAATTCTGGGGTTGGTTGTTCTGGTCGCCGTCGTCGGCGAAGCTGGGATTCGTCTGGATCCAACGCACGCGGCAAGCCGCAGCCTGCGCCAATGTCGGAACAATCTCAAGCAACTCGGACTTGCCATTCACGGCTATCACGGCGTACAAGTATTGCCCTGTCGGAACCTGCAAGGCGCCACACCTTTCCCCCGAGAAGCGATTCGGCTGGATACCCGCGATTAAGCCCTATCTCGAAAGTTGCGGGCTGCAGTTGCTCGACCCAGAGCAGCCATGGGACGCCGCGAAACAATCCGGCACGAACCAGGCTACGGATGTATGGTCCTCAAGGCCAAGAAGAATACCGAGTTGATTCTTGGAGATTGTTGCTATTCCTGTGTCCGAAGAATGAGCAGCGCCCTCGGCCCTAACTTGCCCGGAGTAACTCACTATGTCGGTGTGGCCGGCCTCGGCGTCGATGCGGCAACGCTTCCTTTGGACCATGAAAACGCCGGATTCTCCGGTTACGAGCGCGAAACTCACCGATATCACCCGTGGAATGGAAACAGCTCGCGATTCTGGAAGTGTCCGAAGGCGGGCCGTGGACGGCGGGCGGGCCTTCGACGGTGAAGGGACTGCGACCTGGTATTCTCCCATACGTCGGCCCCGAAGGGCAATTTGGCAGGCACCATCCGCGTTCCGCTCACGGGCTCTTCGCCGACGGCTCCGTGCATGCGATTCCTCTCGATGCGCCCTGCTGCTTCGCTGGAGGCCATGTGGTCACTCTGGGCCGAAAGCGAGCGGATTGAAACGCTCGTCGCCTCCCTTTCCTCCTTCGTCCTTCGACGTTCTTCCTGTCCCCTCTCGCCCCCCTCATAAGATAGACCTGTCCTCTTTCGTTTTCTTCGGCGAGGTTGGCGTGTGAAGCATATTTTCGTGACAGGCAGGGTCGTGAGTTCGCTGGGCAAGGGGCTGACATTGCCTCCATCGGCATGCTCTCGAACACCGCGGATTGCGGGTCCGCCTCCAAAAATTCGATCCCTACATCAACGTCGATCCCGGCACCATGAGCCCCTATCAGCACGGCGAAGTCTACGTGCTCGACGACGGGGCCGAGACCGATCTCGACCTGGGGCATTACGAACGATTCACCAACGCTCCGCTGACGCGCGACTGCAATTTCACGACCGGCAAGATCTACCTTTCCGTCATCCAGAAGGAACGCAAGGGCGATTACCTGGGCCGCACCGTCCAGGTCATTCCCCATGTGACCGATGAGATCAAGGCCGCGATTCGCAAGCTTGCGGACGACGATGTGGATGTCGTCATCACCGAAGTGGGCGGAACCGTCGGCGACATCGAAGGACTGCCGTTCCTCGAGGCGATCCGTCAATTCGCCCTCGATGTCGGCAAGCAAAACGTCCTCTACATCCACCTCACGTTGATCCCGTATCTCAAAGCCGCCGGCGAAATGAAGACGAAGCCGACGCAGCACTCCGTCGAACGGCTTCGCCAAATCGGCATCCAGCCCGACATTCTCATCTGCCGAACCGAACGGGCGATCGCGAAGGAAGAGATCGACAAGATCGCCCTCTTCTGCAACGTCGAATCGAAGGCAGTCATCGAAGAACGCGACAAGGAATTCAGCATCTACGAGGTGCCGATCAGCCTGGTGCAGAACAAGATCGACGACCTGATCGTGGACAAGCTCAACCTCCGAGCCAAGCCGCTTGAGATCGACGATTGGCGCAACCTGCTGCATCGCATCCGCAATCCGCAACATGAGCTGACCATCGGCGTCATCGGCAAGTACATTCGTCATGCTGACGCCTACAAGTCGATCTACGAGTCGCTCGAGCCTGCCGGCATCGCGAATCAAGCGCAGGTGATCCTGCGGAAGATCGAAGCGGAAGACGTGGAACGCGACGGCGCCGACCAGGCCCTCAGCGGGTTCGACGGCATCCTGATTCCCGGCGGTTTCGATTACCGCGGCAGCCAGGGAAAGATCGAAGCTATCCGCTGGGCGCGTGAAAAGAAGGTGCCATTCTTCGGCATCTGCCTCGGACTGCAGTGTGCCGTGATCGAGTTCGCTCGCAACGTCGTGGGCCTACGCGAAGCCAACAGCACCGAGTTCGATCGCAATACGCCGGACCCGGTCGTGTGCATGCTGGATGAGCAATACTCGATCACCGACAAAGGCGGCACAATGCGGCTCGGGTCGTATCCGCAGGTGTTGGCCGAGGGAAGCAAGGCGCATCAGGCCTATCAGGCGATGCTCGTCCACGAACGGCATCGGCATCGCTACGAGTTCAACAATCGCTACCGAGAGATGTTCGCCGAGAAGGGCCTGATGGTGACGGGCACCAGTCCGAACGGACAACTCGCCGAAGTGGTCGAGTTACGCGACCACCCTTGGTTCCTCGCGGTGCAATGCCACCCCGAGTTCAAGTCGAAGCCGACGAAGTCGCACCCGCTGTTTCGCTCGTTCGTTCAGGCTGCGATCCAGCATCGCGAAGGGCGAAAGCCCGGGCGTAGTTAGCACGCCGCGCAAGCAAGTGTTCGCCGTTGTGGAGCGGTCTCCGACCGCTCCACATGGCCCGACCGAAGGTCTCCAAGGCGATTGCAACAGCGTTGTCCCACAGCGACGGATTGCGGACATCGCGTTCGGAAAGATGTTGAGACCCTCGGTCGGACCGTGTGGACTCTGAATGCGGGCGAACGATTCACAAGCGTTTCCACGGACTTTGCATCGGCGACGCGGTTTGGTTATTTTCGATATTGTGAAAATTGCGCGGCGAACGATCCTCGGCTGCTCTCTCACCGTTACCAACCAGCTGTTTCAAAAAATCGGCAAGTTTGAGCTAGCGATTTGCAATTAGCCAGTGGCGACCTCCGAGATTTGCCGAATCTTCACATTCGACGTCAACAAACGCCCGTTTGTGCACACTTGAAGGCTCTGGATGGCGCCAGCTCGATACATCCTCTGCGATGAACCCTGGCGACCCGAGCATCGCTGAGCCATTGCGTTGCGGCGTGGTTTCGGCGAAATGCTGATAGCGAGCCTGGTCGCGCTGATTGGGCAGGCAGGAACCCTGCTCACGATGTGGGATCGGAATTTGATGATCACTCTGACTGTCTGCACTCTCGCGACGGGCGGACTGTTCGTATCCGCTGCATTGCGCAACTTTAGCCTCGCGGAAAAAGGCCTTTATTCGGTTGACTTGTTAGGCTCCAAGGGCGCATGGCTTATCTCCATACTCGTCCTGGTCTTTTCCGTTGCAACTCAGTCTGTCGGAATGTGGCTGGCGCTTTGCCTTGGCGCCTCCCTTTCCACCTGGATGTGCTTATTCGGCTTCTACCTTCAGCGGAGGGCTCGATCCGTGGGAGCGGGAGCATTGCCGATCATTTGGTACGTTGCGATTCTCACCGAAATATTGGCCCTTCTGGCAATCCTTCTGCTGTCTGTCGAACTTGGGGATCCTCCCAGAGCACGGCTGCTCAATCATGCGTCCGTCAAAGAAATGACGGGCGTCTTTCTCATGGTTGCCGTTTTGCTCGGAATTCTGATCACGCCATTGAGTGTTGCTTGCTTCGGATTTACTTGGGAAATATTGAAGCACCAAATGCGAAGCGGCCTGATTCCCGATCTGGACCCGCCGCGGATCGCGGTTGAAATTGATGCCTCCTGCACTCCTGCGTTGAGTTCGCAACTGCGACACGATGCGTGAGAACGTAAGCGCCTTGATTTCAGCCCGCCTTGACGTGCGGTTTTCTGCTCGGATATGGGCGGAGAGCAAATGGAACCGAAATGGAACCACATCGAGTTGTAACCCGATTCGGCTAAGGCCCTTCCGATACGACCCCTTCGCGAATTCGTTCGCCAAATGGAACCGGCGGTCCCGCTCAAGCGAGGTCTCATTGATCGCGTGAACACATTCTAAAAACCAATTACTTCGCCAATGCGGCGAGAAGGACTTCGGGGTCCGCGGGCTTCACGATGTGGTCGTCGAATCCTGCTTCGCGGGCGCGGATGACATCTTCTTTCTGTCCATATCCCGTCAGCGCCACCAGGCGAAGGTGCTTCGTGGCGGCATCGGCGCGGAGCGTTTGGGCGACCACGAAACCGTCCATGATCGGCAGGCCGATATCGCAGACGACCACCTCCGGCTTCCATGCCCTTGCGGTCTGGATGCCGGCGGGACCCGTGTGAGCGAGTTGCACTTCGAAGCCGGAGACTTCGAGCAACAACCGCAAGGTGGCCGCCGAGTCGATGTTGTCTTCGATGATGAGCACGCGGCGGCGCTGTCCCGAAGGACGATGCGATTGCTTTGATTCCTGCACGGCGGGGGCATCGCTTTCGAGCGGGAGTTCCACACGCATTTCGGCGCCATGACCCAATCCTTCGCTGCGTGCTTCCACGGATCCGCCGTGTAATCCAATCAGGCCCTTCACCACCGCCAAACCCAGGCCCATGCCGCCGCGGCTTCGGTCGAGCGTTTTGTCCGCCTGGGCGAAAACATCGAAAATCGTCGGCAGCGTTTCCGGTTCGATGCCGATGCCCGTGTCGGTCACGGAAAGCCTCGCGTGCTTCGCATCGGCCCAGACGCGAACGAACACATCGCCGCCGGCGTTCGTGAATTTGAGGGCGTTGGTAAGGAAATTTTCGACGACTTGCGTCAGCCGAGTCGAATCGCCGTTGACCCAGATCGGCGCGGGCGGCACGTCGAGCCCTAGGTGAAGTTTCGCGGCATCGAAATCCGATTTCCGATCCTGCACGCAGTCGCGGACGACGCTGGCGAAATCGATCCGTTCCAGCTTCAGCTTCACCTTTCCTTGCGTGATTCGGCCCACATCGAGGAGGTCGTCCACCAGGCGATGCAGATGCGTGACTTGGCGTTCCATCATCGCGCGGACATTGGCGACGACATTCCAATCGCCCTGCTTCACCTTGAGAATGTGCAGCGAATTCTTGATCGGAGCCAGCGGATTGCGCAGCTCATGAGCGAGCATCGCGAGAAACTCATCCTTGCGCTTATCCGTGATCGCCAGCTCATTGACGCGACGCTGCAGTTCGTCCTCCAACCGTCGGCGATCCGTCGTGTCGCGGACGACGGCGGTGAACGCGCGACGCCCCAGAAAGTGGAAGGCGCCGACCGATACGTCCATTGCTAATTCGCTGCCGTCCTTACGGCACCCGGTCATCGAGCGAACGACGGAGGTGCTTCCGGTTTGG
>JAXMAT010000039.1:0-49448 GCA_046350235.1 Gemmataceae bacterium
CGATCATGGATGGTCGAACGACCCTCGCTTGCGTCTTAGGCCTATTCCTGGCCGGCGCGGGCTGCGTCCACACGAATTCCAGTTCCACCACGCCTCCGCCGGCGACGCCGCAAGCTTCGCCTGCGGAGTTGTCGTCGCTTCCTCAATCCACCTTTCCAGAGGATCCCGCCCATGGCGGGAAACGGCTCCCCAAGTCGAGTACCGTCGTCGCTATGGCGGCGATGAAGGAACGGGAAGCCGAAAAGCTCGAGAAGGATCCCGATCTGCAATTCAAGGTTCGCGACCAGTCCCGAGTGCTTTATCAGGAAGCCCTCAAGCTCGACGAAAAGAATTTGGATGCGTACACGGGATTAATTCGCATTTACGCCCACCAGGGCGATGTGGCGAAGGCCCGCGAAATGATTCAACGTGGTATCGCCACGTATCCGAAGGAAGCTGGCTTCTGGGTCGAATCGGCCCGAATCCACAATCGCAGCAAGCAATTCCCCGAAGCCATTCGCGATCTGAACAAGGCGCTTGAACTGGATCCCGAGAACCGCCGCGCTCAGACGCAACTCGGTCTGACGATGGCCCGGATGGGCCAATTCGACCAGGCGATGCCGCATCTCGCCCGCAGCATGGGCCCAGCCACAGCTCACTACACGGTGGCCCGGATGATGCTGCACTTGAATCAAGACGCCGCCGCTCGGCAGCAACTGACTGCAGCATTGCATGCGAATCCGAACCATGAGGGCGCCCGTGACCTGCTCGCCAGCCTCGAAGGCGGCAACGGCGTCACCCAAGCCGCCGCCCGACCGGAATTGCAGCTGGTCGAGTAACCTATGTAGCCCTCTCGCTCCGCGAGAGGTTGGCGGCATTAAGTCATGCGATCGCATGGCATTCATCCGCTTACCTCTCGCGGAGAGAGAGGGCTACATAGAACGCAGATACCGGAGCGCGATCGGCCTAAGCCGATCGCGTTCTTCGTTGGTCAGCTCATGCCAGCCGCGAACCGTCCTGCGGCATTTCGGCGACCCACATCGGCATTCCAACGTCCATCCCGCTTCCGAAAGCGACGTCGAATAGTCCCACGTGATCTCTTCTCCCGCGTCGATATCTCGCAACGCGAAGAGCACGGTTCGCCCATCGACAAAGCCGGCATTCGGATCACAGGAGTGGTTGCCGCAATCGTCGAGCAAATCGCCATGCGAGCAGAGCCAAAGGTCGTGATCGACTTGCAGGCAAAGCCACGAATCATCGAGCGAGTTTCCCGGCGAGAGCCACCCCTTCATCTCCATCAGCAGCGTCCCCGCCGCGATCGGCCGCGTGGCGAATAGCCCGCGTCCCCGATCCGCCGTCTGCCGCACTTCGAGGTCGAGTGGATGCATAGAAGGGTTTCGCTTATTCGGCAGAACGAATCAGCCGAAGGCCGATGGGGAGGGCTTCGCCGAACATTTGGCTCTGTTCGTCCGCTTCCAGTTCCGCGACCTCTTCGACCATCTTGACCCAATGGCCCGGGACGGTTTGGCTGCGGAGGATCGACAGCACTTTGTCGCGGTGGGCGTCGTCCACGTCGATGGCGCGTTGGCCGGACCGGCGGGCGAGTTGGGCGAGGGAGAATGCCCAACTCAAGCGTTCGCTGTCGTTGGCCGGGGCAAAGTCGGCGAGCATCGTAAATCCGGTGTTGCACCACAGCTGCGGATGCAGCAGCATTGAGCGAATACATGAAGAACGCGGGAGCCGAGCCGGGTAGCGGGCGAAGACATGCGGCAGAACCGGGCTGCGTTTCGCGATCTTCAAAAAGGCGGCTGCGCCGTGAAGCTGTTCTTTCGTCTTCAGATCGACGCGCTCAAACTCGCGGCCGCTCGCCACATTTCCGACCATTCGTTGGGCTGCGGCTTGGCGACCACTTCTTGCCTTTCGGCGTACGGCAGGACAGATCGCACCCGTTGCATCAGCGTGTTTTGCAGCGAGGTGCTCACGCCTCCCGCGACGCGACGCCACATGATCCAGAAGTCGGCCCCCCCTTCCGGCGGTCCGATGGTATTCGCGCCTTTGACCGGAGCGTGGATCGTTTTCCACAGCGTTTCCACGCGGAATTTGTCGAGCGGATCGCTGAAACCGGGCCGAAGGCAGAAGCCGACGAGGTTGTACCAACGAGCGAGATGGCCCGGCGAATTGCGACGCTGATCCGCCACTTCCAGCAGGAAATCCCAGACGCGACGGCACAGGCTCGAGGGCCATTTGTCGCGAGACGCTTCCAGGGCGGCTTCGATCGCCTTCGTCAGTTGGTTCGGCGGCGGGGCATCGGGTTCGCCCTTGTAGGTCGCGCGAATCAGCGAACCGGCGGCCTGCACCAGACCTTCGGGAAACACATCGGCCACGACAGGAGCTTTTGCTTGCGAGCCCAGGTCGTCCTCACCCGGTTCGCGAACGATGTCACGGACGTTGAACTCGAGCCGCCAGCGATTGCCGCCGTCTTTGGCGACGCAGAAAAGCTCGAGCGTGCCGATCTCGGTGCAGCGAGCGGCGAGCGTCACGGGCACGCTCTTCGCACCGCTCCGCTTCCCGCCGCGGAGGACCGTGTGCAGCGGCGGCAGATGCAGCAGTTTGTTCGGCGCGACATCGAGCAACTGCCCCGCCTTGTCGCCTCCGCGGACGGTGGACGAATAGAGCGGAAACAGCACCGGTTGGCCGAGGGCGAGTTCCAACTCGGGTTTGTCGAGGGCGATCTCGGTCCCTTCTTCCAGATGTTGCGGCACCACGCAGAGGACGGTCGTTTTGTCGGCCGCGGTTGCATCGCCGCCGACGCCGAGGTAGTAGGACCGCGCAATGCCGCCGCCGATGCGTCGCCCGCCGGTGTGTTTCAGCCAACCGAAATGTGCTGCCCCCCAAGCGACCGCGAGATCGAGCGAAGGGTTCGTCAGGACCAAGGGCTTCCATGGCTTTTCCGGCTTGTCGAACCAACCATGCAGCGTTTCCACGACGCGATCGCGCAGGGCCGCGGGAGTAAACACGCCTCCGTTAAAGAGGATCGCACGCGGCGCCGCCGTGGTTCCGTCTTTCTCCAAATGACGACGCAAAAAGCTGGCGAGGTGCTTCGAGATGGCGGGATCGGCAACGTAGGGCAGACCCATCTCATGCAGGCCCGATCGTGCGCCGCGAGCAGGTTCCGCATCAAGCGGCACGATCGGAAAGAATCCGTCCATCAAAATGCGGCGCACATCGTCCGGCGTCAGCGATGCATGCAGCGAACCGCCGATGACCTGTCGGCCACGCCCCATAATAGCGACGGTATGCGCGGCGGGCGGATGCGGGACGAGGAGCGCTTCCTTCCCCTGCCGGGCCGCCTGCGTGAGCATGCCGTACTGCGCGGCGTCGAGCTTGCCTGCGGCGGGCAGCTTCGTCTCCACGAACTTCGCGAGCGCGAGGTCCATGTTGTCGCCGCCAAGGAGCAGGTGGTCGCCGACGGCTTGTCGCAGGAAGCCGAGCAGCCCTTGATCTTCGGTCGCTTGAATCAGGCTGAAGTCGGTGGTGCCGCCGCCGACATCGACGACGAGGCAGAAATCGCCCGGCATGATGCGGGCCGCCTCTTCGGCGGAATGCGTCGCGAGCCAGCAATAAAACGCGGCCTGCGGTTCTTCGAGAAGCGTGAGATCTTCGATGCCCGCCTTTCGTGCCGCTTCGACGGTCAGCGTACGTGCGACGTCGTCGAACGAGGCGGGAACGGTGAGGACGATCTTCTGCTTCTCGAAGCGATAATCGGGATTCTTCGCCGCCATGACGAAGTTCCACGCATCGGCCATATGCCGCATGTAGCGTGTCGAGGCTTCGACCGGCGAGATGCGTTGCACATCCGGCGGAGCACTCCAGGGCAACAGCGGCGCGGAGCGATCGACGCCGGCATGGCTCAGCCACGACTTGGCGGAGGCGACCAACCGGCCCGGAATCCGCGAGCCATGATTGCGGGCGAACTCGCCGACGACGCTGGTCGCTTCCTTGTCCCACGGCAGCGCGGTGGCGCCGCCAGGCAGATCGTGCGAGCCCGGCAGATAGAGAAACGAAGGCAACAGCTCGCGCGGAGCGGTTTCGCCCGGAGCGATGAGCTGCGGCACCTTAAACGCTTCGATGCGCGGAGTGCGTGCCTGCAGATCGAGGTAGGCTACGGCGCTGTTGGTGGTGCCGAGATCGATGCCAAGTAAGTAGCGGGTCATGCGGTTCTATTGTAAGGCGAGCGACGGAAGATATGGATCGCCAGGATGCAAAAGCGAGTCTTGCTCCCCTCTCCCGGAAACATCACACAGCATCTTCTACGGAAGCAGTTATGCGTGCAGCAGCATGCCCCTTGCCAGATACGGCGTCTCGCATGGGGGCATGCTTGTGCGGTGGAAACGGATTGAATCTGACCCTCGCCGGGATCCGCACAAGCATGGCACGCCGCCGTTCGTGCAATGACTCGCTGCAATGATTCAGCTGCTTGCCCAAGGATAAAGGGGAGAAACACAATGGAGGCGGCCGCTCGCCTGCCTGCTTCGAATCGTGTAGCATCGGCGATATGGAGACGCAGCCGACGGCGCCGAACTATCGTTCCCCCGCCAAACCGCAACCGACGCTTCGCCGCGTTGCCCGGCCGCGGACGTTCGATTTTCTCTGCATCCTGGCCGGTGCCTGCCTTTCCGCGTGGGTAGCCGAATCGATTGGCGCCGTCGTGCATCTGCCGGTCGGCCAACCGTCGGCGGCTCTCGTCGCGCTGATGCGGGCATTGCCGTTTGCCTTGCTGCTGCCATCCGGCATCATCGCAATGTGGCCCATCTACTACACGAATCAGCGGATTCTAGGCCGCAATCACCCGATCACTGCCGGCGAATGGCTGTTCGGCTTCGCCTGGCTCGGCATCCTCGTCCTCATCCTTTGGACCGTCTGGCGAGCCGCCGGCGCGATGCCGGAGGCGCTCAAATCGGATGAAGCGAAACGGATGGTGCTCCTCGTTTATTCCATCGCCATGCTCGCCTTCGGTGCGATCGCCTTCGGCATCTGGGTCGTCGGCTGGATCACGCGCTGGAAGCAACCCTGGACCCACATGCTCGCTCTCGCACTCATGATGTGGCCCGCGGTCCCGCTCGCATGCATTTGGGCGTATGGGCTCAAGCTGGAGTGAATGCCGAGCCGCGACTGTAAGTGAGCGGCCAGCAGATTCCCAAAGCGTGTAGTAACCAAATCGGCGAATGCTGGTTGCCTCGTGTTCCGGGAACCTGCTGGCCCCTTCCTAAAAGTCGCGGCTCCCCCCAAACCCGGCATTCTTCGGGGACGCTCTTCCGTATACCATCAAATGGACCGGAGAGAGTCATGGCGATTGCCGAAGAACAGGAACGCGTGGAGGCGATGTCGCTCGCGGTGGAGCCGTCCATCGCGTCCGCGGAGCGAACGTTGCCCTGGCCGTTGCGCGCCGTCTACCTGCTTCTCGCTGGCGTTTTCCTATTGCTCGCCATCATCGGCGTGCTGCTCCCCGGCGTGCCGACCACACCGTTTCTTCTGCTGACCAGTTTCTTTCTGGTCCGCTCCTCGCCTCGGTTGAACGATGCCCTGCTGCGTTCGCGTTTCGTCGGCCCGATCCTTCGCGATTGGAAACATCATCGCCGCATCAAGCGACGCACCAAATGGCGTGCGGCCGCCTTGGTCGCGATCATGGTCACGCTAACGCTCGTCTTCTCGTCGCTCCCCTTCGAATGGAAGCTCGGCGTCCTCGGCCTCGCCGGCATCGGCATCATTGTGATCGTTCGCCTCCCTGAGATGTGACGCATCCTAAGCATTTGTTCAGAAGAAGACAAAACCTCCCTCGCGAACCGCGGATTGCGATTCTATAATCATCTCCAACCCCAGCGTTCGACGCCCTCTCCCTTGGAGCCGCGATCATGTTCGGCTCGGTGCGGGTTTTTCTCGACTTCAACCTGCCCAACGCCACCACGTGGTTCTACTTTTCGTTTCTGCTCGCGATCGCGTTGTTCTTCAAGTTCGGAAGGGTCTTCACCATCCGCAACTGGGACCTCGTGATGCTCTTTCTTCTGGTCCCGGGTTTGTTGCTTGTCAACGCGGCCAAGCAAATGCCGCAAGCGTCCGCGCACGTTCCGCCGCAGCAGGCCGCCGCGCTTGTCGCGAATATGACGATGCCCGGAATGCCTGCCGCACTCGCTGATTTCACGGCACACGTTCGATTTGGCGCTGATCCTGCTCGTTGGCGCTGGATCGGATATCTCTGGCTGCTGTGCGGCTCCGCTTACTTTTTCCTCCGCTGTTTAGTTGATTTGGCGATCGTGCAACGCCCCGCGTTGGGGCCGAATTTGGAATTCGGCGGGCTCGCGTGGATGTCGATCGCCCTGATGGCATGCCTCACCGCAGTCGCATTCCGACAAGAAGAATCGACGGAACCGATCGGCAGCAGCAGACCTCGCGAGGAAGTGACGCCCGCGAAGGGACAAATCGGCCCCGAAAGCGCATGGTTCGGCCTCGCTCGCAAATGGGTCATGCCCCCGTGGTGGATGACGCGTGGCTTCGCCGTCGCGTGCCACCTCATGGTGGTGCTCGGCCTGATGCTGATCGGACGCATCCATTTCGGCAATGCCGCCTCCGGCATGGCGGCCGCATCGCTCTATTTGCTGTTGCCCTACACCGGTATCTACGTCGGACAAGTGCATCATGTTTTGCCCAGCGCGCTGGTTGTATGGGCGTTCGTGTTTTTGCGCGTTCCGAGCCTCTCGGCCATTTTCCTCGGTATGGCGACCGGAGCGGCCTATTTTCCCGCTCTCGTCGCACCGGCGTGGATCGGTTTCTACTGGCGACGTGGCGCGGGGCGTTTCGCGTTCTTCTACTTCATGACCGCAGCGATCACCATCGGCTTGGTGTTGCTTGCGCTGCATCTTGAAAACGAACTTGAATCCGTTTGGCGGCAGACGCTGCGACAAGCGGCGTGGCAGCCTTGGAAAGCGCCGACGGGCGAAGGATTCTGGACCGGCATCCACGGCTTCTATCGCCTGCCGGTGTTCATCGCCTTCTTCGCCTTCGTGTTGCTGACGCCGTTTTGGCCGGCTCCGAAAAACCTCGCACACCTGCTCGCATTGACCGCGGCGGTGTTCGTCGGCATCCAGCTGTGGTACGGCGACCAGGGGGGGGTCTATGTGCTCTGGTATTTGCCGCTGATCCTGCTCATGACGTTCCGCCCCAATCTGCAAGACACGCGTCCTCCGCTGATCGACGCACAACACGATTGGGCGTCCAGTCTTGCGAGCCTCGCCGCTCGTGGCGTTCGACGCTTGGTGCATCGCCCGACGCCGCAATCGACCGCGTGAGAGAAACCGTTCCTGAACGTCGCCGTGCGGAGTGAACCAGCATCCAACGCCGAGACCCCTCGGCGTTCGTTCGTTTCTCCGCACAATGAAGACGATCCACCGCAGAAACGAGGAGTGCATCATGGCGAAGAAGAGATCGACCAAAAAAGAACGTATCGTCCTCCGTACCGGCGAGGCGCTCGTCGAAGCCGATCAGGCGTGGTCGGCCGCCGAACCGGAAGTCGTCATCGGCGAACTCGACGGCCCCGTCGGATACGCCATCGCCAACCTGATGGGCGACCAATCGAAGGGGCACTCGAAAGTGTTTGCCCTTTTGAATTGCGACGTGCAAGTCCGTCCCGTCACCGTCATGGTCAGCAAGGTGACCGTGAAGGACGAGAAGTATACGAACATTCTCATGGGCACCGTACAAGCCGCCGTGGCGAACGGCGTGCTCGATGCGGTCGAATCGGGCGACATTCCGAAGAACAAAGCCAACGACCTCGGCATCATCGCTTCCATCTGGCTCGATCCAAGCGTGACCAAGGAGGCGATCGACCACGATGTGCTATTCCGCACACACCGGGAAGCCATCGCCAAAGCGATCCGCAAGGCCATGAACCACGAACCGAACGTTCAGTGGCTGCTCAAAAACCGCGACGCCATCACGCATTGCTTCCATCAAATGGCCAAGGACGGACAGATTTAAGTGCCTCGGATTCGCCTCTCGAGACGGCCCAAGAGTTGCTTCCTTCCCACCGGCGAATTTGCCGAACCTTACGGAAGGAAGCAACCATGCTCGTACAAGTCCATACCGATAATCACATCCAAGGCGATGCCCGGCTCGCTCAGTTCGTCCAAACGCAACTTGAAGGATCCCTTGAACGTTTCGGCGACCAAGTGATCCGCGTCGAGGCATACCTGGCTGACGAGAACAGCACCGAGAAGAAGGGGGACAACGACAAGCGTTGCACCATTGAAGCGCGGCTTGCGGGGTTGCAACCCATTGCCGTCCACCACCGCGGCTCCACTCTCGAGCAAGCCATCGACGGAGCGGTGGAAAAGCTGGAGAACACGCTCGATCACACCATCGACCGCGTCGGACACAAGAAAGGCCGCATCTCATTTGGCGGCGATCAAGCGATTTGACGATCGACCGTCGCATGAACCCAGGGGCCGAGCCGGCACGCTCCTGGGTTTTTGCACCTAACGACGTATCAACCTTTCAGTTCGGTTTCTGCCTGCGTACATGCTCTTCCAAATGCCGAAAGGCCGCATGCTCCTGCGGGCCGCCGGTCTTTTCCACGATCGTTCTCAGTTTGCGAAACTCCGATTCGATTTCTTCAAGCGGGATCAGCGCCGTCCGTGTCGCGAGAATCGCAGCTTCCAACACCGCATGCTTCGCGCGATTGAAGCCGAAAAGATCGCGTCGGTTGCCGGAGTGGACCACCTCGGCTTCGATGGAAGTGCGATCCTGCGAATCGTCGACCCTCGTCACGCGAAACTCGTAGAATCGAGCGGCGTCCGAGAGCATATAGCCCAGGATGTACGTCGCTCGCTCCACCTCAGGCAATGGTTGGACTTCCCCGACGGCCGCTTGAGCGAGCAGCAGCACATCGTCCGTGACGTGAAACACCCCTTCGCCATGGTCCTTGAGATTGCGATAAGTCTGCGCCGACTTGAACGGACGCAGAACCAGGCGGCGCATGTCGGCATCGACGATCGGCCCCATGGGAGCGATGTTGAGCGAACCATCCGGCGCCAGGGTGGTGACGATGCCTTCGAGGATCATGCGGTTACTGTAGCAATTGGCTTCCGAATCACCGCAGATCGGATCGCCGCACCTCCTTGATCGCACCCATCGCTCGTTTCGAATTTCGAGCGAGTGCCTAGAATGTCGGACGACGCCCGGTGCACACGAGGAAAAGGTCCATGGCGAGCGGATACTACGGCGAGCGACGCGGCCCCAATCTGTCGCGACTCGCGCCGATCATCATTGCCCTGATTCCCATCGCAATGATGGCGATTCGCGGCTGCCAGGAAGGGCCGTTCGGTCGACGCCAAGTCGTTGCCCTGAGCCCCCAGGAAGAGGCCTCGCTCGGGGCCCAGGCGTTTCAACAAGTGCTTGCCGAGAACCGCTCCAATCTCGTCGGCGGATCGGAACTCGAAACGGTTCGCCGCATCGGCGAACGCATCGCGGCTGTCAGCAATGATCCGAACCTCCTCAAAGCGACCAAGTTGACGAAGCAGAATTTCAAATGGGAGTTCCGCGTCGTCGCCAGCAAGCAACTCAATGCCTTCTGCCTGCCGGGGGGTAAGGTCGTCGTCTACACCGGCATCCTGCCGGTCTGCAAAACGGAATCGGGACTTGCAACGGTCATGGGACATGAGATCGCCCACGCCCTAGCGCATCATGGGGCCGAGCGAATGGCGCAGCAAAAAATGGTGGATGTGGGGCGCGTAGGACTGACTGCGGCGTTCGCCGATCTGCCGCCGGAAAAGCAGATGCAGATGCAGGCGATTTTGGGAGCCGGAGCGAACTTCGGCATCCTGCTCCCATTCAGCCGCAGCCACGAATCCGAGGCCGACCGTATCGGCCTCTACCTCATGGCGGCTGCAGGCTATGACCCGCATGAGGCCGCACGTTTTTGGGTGCGGATGCAAGAGGCTTCGAAGAGTGCGGGTAGGCCGCCCGAGTTCATGTCCACGCACCCTAGCAGCAACCGGCGTTCGGCAGACCTCCGCGAGTGGACGCCGGAAGCGATGCCGTTCTACGAGAAGAGCCGCTACCGCAGCGACCGCGATCCTGTGCTGCTGCGAACGGGACCGACGCCGGCGGAGCCCTTCACCAATCGATTTCGGTGAGCGTCCCGACGACCATTGCCGCAGCTCAAGAGGCGCGTGAAAAAACGCGGAGACGCATCTCCGCGTTTTTTCGCATCGGCTGCGATCCGCTTACACGCGGCCTTTGAATTCGCCGTCTTCGCAACGGATCTTGATGCGGTCACCCTTCTTGATGTGGCCCGGAACGCGGACCTGGGCGCCGGTTTCGATCGTGGCGAGTTTCGTCACCGAAGTCGCCGTGTCGCCGCGGGCGGCTTCCGGCGCGTCGGTCACTTCCACTTCGATCATCTGCGGCATTTCCACCTGCACGACCTTGTCTTCGATCTTGAGCAGGACGATCCGCAGGTTCGGCACCATGTAGCCGTGCTGGACTTCGGGGATCATGTGCGTGTTGACGTAGACCTGCTCGTAGCTCGTCGGGTTCATGAAGACGAACATGTCGCCGTCGCGATAGAGGTATTCCCACTCTTCGCGGTTGAGATGGATCTTCTCGACGACGTCGTCGGGCGAGAATCGCTGTTCGACGACGCTGCCGCGTTCGAGGTGCTTGAGCTTGATCTGCCAATAGGTGCGAAGATTGCCGCGGGTCTGTTCGTGGCGGTCGAAGATGACCCACACTTCGTTGTTGTACATGATGGCTTCGCCGATCTTGACGTCGCGCATTTTCATGGAGGGCATGGCCTGCTCCTTAACTCGAAATAACCGATGACGCGTCGAAAGCTCGACGAACGCTCCCATGGGCGGGGAGGCTTAGTTTAGGGGAAAGGCAAGCCGAATCCAGGGTTTGGCGAGAGCGAGCATGCCGATGACGAACCGAGAACCGAGATCGGAGAACGAGGATCGGAGAGGACAACACCCTGCTCTCGGATCTCCGATTTCCGATCCTCGTGCTCCGATATCTCGGTTCTCGGTTCGTCAGTCGCGTTTCTTGCTTCCGATCAGGGGATGTTATCCCGCCATTCCCACTGCGGTTCGGATCGTACAATACCCGCTCGAAAACGGCGGCGTCTTCTCCTGAGGTTGCGATGACGAAACGGCTTATCACGGTCGGCCATAGCCCCGATCCCGACGACGCGTTCATGTTCTACGCCCTGGCCCACGACAAGATCGACACCGGCGATCTCACGTTTCGTCACGAACTCCAGGACATCGAAACGCTCAACCGACGAGCCATGCGCGGCGAACTGGAAGTATCGGCCGTCAGCATTCATGCCTACGCGTTTCTGATGGACAAATACGCGCTGCTGCCCTCGGGATGCAGCATGGGGGACAAGTACGGCCCCATGGTCATCGCCCGCAAGCCGATGACCATCGATGAAGTCCGCAGCGTGAAGATCGCGGTCCCTGGCACGCTGACCACGGCCTTCCTCGCCCTCAAGCTATTGCTCGGTTCGCATGTCACCTACGACATCGTGCCGTTCGATCAGATCATCGATGCGGTCGCTTCGGGCAAGTTCGATGCAGGGCTCATCATTCACGAAGGGCAGCTCACCTTCCGAAACCAGGGATTGCACCTGGTCGTCGACCTGGGCGTGTGGTGGCAGGAACAGACCGGTCTGCCGCTGCCGCTCGGCGGGAACGTCGTCCGTAAGGATCTCGGCGCCGAGACGATGAAGAACATCAGCCGACTGATCAAGCAAAGCATCCAGTACAGTCTGGATCATCGGCAGGACGCGCTGACTTACGCCCTCAACTACGCGCGTGACATGGACCGCGACCTCGCGGACAAGTTCGTCGGCATGTACGTCAACGATTGGACGCTCGATTACGGCCCCCGCGGAAGGGAAGCGATCGCACGCCTGCTTAGCGAAGCCCACAAGGCCGGGATCATCCCCAATCCGGTGAACGCGGAGTTTGTCGAGTAGGTCCAGAGCGCACCCCGGACGGGACGCACGATGTCGATCATGCATATTTGTTCTTATCTCAGTCAAAAGTCAGCTACTTGCGGTCTCGAGAAGGCTCGTCAACTGCGGGAATGTGCTTCCCCGCTCGGTCGAATAGGGAGTTGCCGCAAGGCGGGCAGACGCAAAAGCCGTTTGGTGACGGCGGCGACACGACATCGGCCGCCTTTGGACCTGCGGAGCCGGTCGCCGTCTTCTCCTGCGAAACACCGTTTGGTGACGGTGCCGCCTGGTCTTTTTCCTTCGCCTCGCGCGCGGCCCGTTCCTTCGCCGCCTCTTCGACGAGTTCCGGCGACGGCGTGAGCTTTAATTGCTGGTACTGCCGCAAACGTTCCTCCGCGGGCAATGCTTCCCAGGCTTCGTCGTCCTCGTCGATTTGCTTCCGCAGTTCCTGTGTCGCGACGATTTGTTCATCCAATTGCTTCGCCAATACCTGCATCAGCGCGGGCCACATGTTTTGAGCCAGGCGATTCGCCGTGTCCGCGGGAACGGCGGAGAGCATCGCATCCAAGAGCGCGGGCGGAACGGACACGCCTTTGAGCACGCTCAACTCATGTTCGTCGATGCGGTCAGGGTCGATCTGCTTATCCGGCTTGCCGAGCGCATATTGGTAAACGAGTTTCGCCGCGGCTTTGTCGCCACGTTTTGCGAGGTTGATCATTGAACGCGTGACTTCGCGCAGGTCGTCCTCGGTGCATTCCTCCATGACGGCTTGGCGGAGTTTCGCCACGCGGCGCGCATACGGGTTGCCCGGCCCGCCGCGATTGCCGTTGCGGAAGGTGCCGCCGGGAGTGCGCTGGGAATCCTCGTTGACTTTGGGCTCGTCGCAGAAGAACTCGGCGAGGCGATTGAACACGGAGGTGTCTTTGATCGCGGTAGACATGAGATGTGCTCCGAAGATGGGACGTGAACGGACGATGTGCCAGGTCCATTGTCCCATCGATCGGAGCATCTGCAATGTCGGCAGTAAGCACGCTGCGCAAAGTGACGGCGACCGGGTCCCGCGGGCGAATCCAATCACCTCCGGGAACCGGCCGCCGGCACTCGCTCGCGCAGCGTGCTGAAATCTATTTCACCCGCGAATTATCGCGGCGGCGGAAGCACGCCGGGGTTCGATCCGGGAGCCGACGGCAGGAACGATCGCGGATCGACGTTGAATTGCACGTTGGGCCCGTTATCGAACGGACGCACGTTCACGCTGAAGCCTTGCGAAGCGTTCGGCTGCGTCTGAGCCGTCGGAGTCGTAAATCCTTGCGGCGCCGGGATCAGGCCGCCGGAACCGGGCGCGGCAGTCGGCGTCCACTGCCCTTGGGTGTTTTTCTGCAGGTAATCGTTGACTTTGTTTTTGACGTCGGTTTCCACCTTGTTGGTGTCCACGTCGAGCGAGAAGTGGCGTTTGCCGTCAGAAGTCGTGGACGTTTGCAGCCGATACCAGTCGAGGTACCACCCGAGTCCTGCAAACACGAGAAGTCCGGCGGCGCCCATGGCGAGTAGATTGCGCATGTCGATCCCTCCTGAATCCGGGCGGAACGCCCCCTGGTCGCTTCATCGACCAGTTCGCCGCCTCTCCATCATGGAATGTGGGGTGTACCCAATTGCCGCCGCGCGGTCCAGGCCAAATCGCTCGTGCCGGCAAATGGGGCAAAATGCGTGTGCAAAGCGTATGACGGATCCTTGCTGGCTCTCCACCCTATCCGCTTCCACCGGCGAAGCATACCCCGCCCGCATGCAGCGTGCCGTCGGGGGGCATGCTTGTGCGGTGGAAGTGGGCCGTGCCTGGCCCCTGCAAGGATCCGCACAAGCATGGCACGCCATCGCTAGCTTCAAGGTATTTTGCTACCCAAGCGTTTGAGGTTTCGGGTCATGCGTCAAACGATCACCCGCCATGTCCCCGTTCCCAAAACGGTATGATGGAGGAGGCAACACCTGCCATGGAGGCGAGTATGCAGGATTCGATTCTTCAATCCGTCGGACACACCCCCTTGGTTCGCATTCGTCGATTGGGGGCGGGCCTCGCTCCCACGATCGCGGCGAAAGTGGAAGCGATGAATCCCGGCGGCAGCACCAAGGACCGGGTTGCTGTCGCCATGATCGCGGATGCGGAAAAACGCGGCTGGCTTCGCCCCGGCGGCACCATCATCGAAGCGACCGCGGGCAATACCGGCGTCGGCCTGGCGATGGTGGCGGCGGTGCGCGGCTACCGCTGCATCTTCGTGTTGCCTGACAAAATGAGCAACGAAAAGATCGCGCTGCTTAAGGCATATGGGGCCGAGGTCGTCATCACTCCGACAGCCGTGCCTCCCGATTCGCCCGAAAGCTACAACGGGGTCGCCGATCGCCTGTCCCGGGAAATTCCTGGCGCATGGCGGCCGAATCAGTTCGCGAATCTCTCGAATCCGGAAATCCACTACCACACCACCGGCCCCGAAATTTGGGACCAGTCCGACGGCAAAGTCACCGTGCTCGTCGGCGGCATCGGCACGGGGGGAACCATTTCAGGCGTGGGCCGGTATCTCAAGGAACGCAATCCCGAGATCAAGGTCGTCGGAGCCGATCCGGAAGGTTCGGTCCTTTCCGGCGGTGCGCCGAAAGGTTGGAAGGTCGAAGGTATTGGGGAAGATTTCGTGCCCAAAACGTTCAACGGCCAAATCGTGGACGACTGGGTCCGCGTCAGCGATGCCGAGTCGTTTCATACTGCTCGGGAGATGGCGAGGCGCGAAGGTCTGCTCGTCGGCGGGTCATGCGGCACCGCGATGGCGGCGGCTTTGAAATACGCCCAACGGCTCACCAAAGACGACCTCATCGTCGTCCTCTGCGCCGACACGGGCCGTAATTACATGAGCAAAATGTTCGACGACGCCTGCAGCTTGCGGCCAACAATCTTCAGTGGACGCCGGAATCGCCCCACACTGTCGGCGATCTGTTGCCATAAACGTGGCGAACGGCACCTCATCACCATCGGTCCCGACGCGACTGCGGCGGATGCGATCGAGATGATGCAGACGAGCGGCATCTCGCAATTGCCGGTGCTCGACCAGGGAAAACCGGTAGGCAGCGTGCAGGAAGTGACTCTCGCACGCGTGCTCCATGATCATGGCGACCCGCACCACGTCACCGTCAGCGAGATCATGGCTCGGCCGCTGCCCACGCTCGATGTGGGCACGCATCTCGATGAAGCGTATCGCATGCTCCTCTCGGGGCACACGGGCGTTTTGGCGATGGAAAAGTCGCAGGTCGCGGGGATCGTCACCCGCATGGATTTGATCGGATATTGGAAGGGCGACCAGAGCCGGGCCGGCCGTTAATGCGTGTTGCCGAACTGATCGGGTTCCCGTTCCCAGGGCTTTTTCGGACGATCCATTCCCTGCCGAAAGGCGGCCATATCGAGCGCGACTTTCCCGGCGGCTCCAGCAGAACGCGCGAGAACCCCGCCTCCGACGATTAGGCCGGTCATCAAATTTTGCGTGTGCATCTGTTCAGCGGTGGGTTTCGGAGCGACCGCTCCTGCAGCCGCCGTTCGGCCGTCAGGCCGCGCAGGTCCGCGGCGGGAGCGAGCAGAAGTCCCAGAAACAAAGCGAAGAAGCGATTTCGCATGACCTTTCCTTGGGTTTCGGGTAGAGAAGCATAGGTCAGGTCCTCCCCCTTCGCAAATTCTCTCCGTCAGGAGTTCTCATGCGCCCGTTGGCTGCTCGCGGTTCTCGCCCTGTTTCCACTTCTATCCGCCCTCCGTGCGGACGAACCCAATGCCGAAGACAAAAAGCTTGAAGCGATCTTCAAAACCTACCTGGACGAGGAGTTCAAGAAGCGGCCGCTCGAAGCGACGCGGAATGGCGATCATCGCTTCGACCACCTGCTCGACGACGTGTCTCCCGAAGCACGAGCGGCGGGAAAGGCTCGGACTCGGAAAATGTTCGATGAGTTGCCGAAGTTGGTCAGCTACGACAAGCTCTCGCGTTCCGGTCAGATCGACTTCGAGATCTTTCGCCACAGCCTGAAGCGTGACCTTTGGCTCATCGAAAACACGCGGCCCTTCGAGGATGACCCACGCGTCTACAACGACTACGCGACGGAGAGCGTCTATCTCCTCCTCGCTCAATCGACCGAACCAAAAGCGACGAATCTTCGCAATGCCTCCGAACGCATTCGGCAAATCCCGAAGGTGATCGAAGCGGCGAAGAAGACGCTCAAGAGCCCGCCGAAGGTGATTCTGGAAACGGCGATCAAGCAGAACAAAGGCGCGATCGCGTTTTACGAAAGCGGCATCTACGAACTCGCCGACGAAACGCCGATGCTCAGCACGCTCAAGCCGGCATGCGACAAAGTGGTGCCGGTGCTCAAGGAGTATCAGAAGATTCTCGAAACCGAAGTGCTGCCGAATGCGAAAGGCGATTGGCGGCTCGGTAAGGAAAAGTTCGACCAGAAGCTGCAACTCGAACTCGATGCGGGCGTGACTGCGAGCCAGGTTCTCGCCGATGCGGAAGCGGAGATGGACCGCGTCGAAGGCGAGATGTACGTGATCGCCCGCCAACTTTGGCACAAACATTTCCCGAAGCAGCCGATGCCGCCCGACGACATCGACGGCAAACGCCTCGTCATAAAGAAGGTGCTTGACGTTGTCAGCGACGAGCACGGCAAGCCCGAAGAGCTTGTCAAGGATGCGACGACGATGGCGGGAAAAATCAAGAACTTCATCCGCGAGAAGAAAATCCTGACGCTGCCGGAACCGGATCGTTGCCGCATCGTCGAAATGCCTGAATTTCAGCGAGGCAATTCGATTGCGTATCTGAACCCCGCGCCGCCGCTCGATCCGAAGGCGTCGAGCTATTACGCGATCAGCCCGCCGCCGCGCGAATGGGATGCGAAGCGAGCGAAAAGCTTCATGCGTGAATACAACCGCCACATGCTTCAAATCCTCACGATCCATGAGGCCTATCCCGGGCATTATGTGCAGCTCGAATACTCGAACCGCCATCCGTCGCTGATCCGCAAAGTGCTCTGGTCCGGAGTCTTCGCCGAAGGCTGGGCGGTCTACACGGAAGGCGTGATGGCGGATGAAGGTTTCGGCGGCGAAGAACTCGCATTTCGCCTGAACCAACTCAAGTGGTACCTGCGAGCCGTCGCGAATGCGATCCTCGATTACCGCATGCATTGCACCGACATGACCGATGAACAAGCCATGCATTTGCTCGTGGTGAGGGCCTATCAATCCGAAGGCGAAGCGGTGCTGAAGGTGATCCGCGCCAAGCAAAGCTCCGCGCAACTATCGACGTATTTCGTGGGCCGCATGGCATTCCAACGCCTGCGTCGGCAGGTGCAGAATGAACTGAAGGAGAAATTCGAGCTGGGCACATTCCACGAAGCCGTGCTTTCCCATGGGACGCTGCCCGTGAAGTATCTGCCGGAAATCGTCGGCCGGCAGTTGGGCATCCGCAAGTAAGAGGTAGGGTGTGTCGAGCGCAGCGAGACGCACCGTTACAGGTTGCGGCGGGAAGATTAGTTTCTTGCTCAACGGCAGATGCAGGCGTGTCGTCGGTGGATTCAGCGACGTTGCGTCTCGCTGCGCTCGACACACCCTATATCGCGTCGTCTACGAATCCTAACGTTTGCCCCGCAACGACGGATTGATCGATTTCGACCAAGCGCTGGACCAAGATGCCGTCGGCGGGCGATGGGATATCCACGGCGGCGGAACCGGCGAGGATTTCGACGAGGCGTTCGCCTTCGCGTAGGCGTTCGCCGGGGCGGACGAACCAGACGCTCACTTTCGCGCCCGGAACGCCGAGGTCGGGCATCACGACCGGCCTACGCATGGATCTGTTCGTCCGCGTGATAGCTCGATCGGACGAACGGGCCGCTCGACACATGCTGGAAGCCAAGCTTCTGAGCGATGACTTTTAGTTCGTCGAATTCTTCGGGCGGAAGATAGCGGACGACCGGCACATGCTTCAGCGTCGGTGTCAGATATTGGCCCAGCGTCAGCATGTCGCAGTTCGTCCGGCGAATGTCGGCCAGCACTTCGAGCAGCTCCTCGCGAGTCTCGCCTAAGCCCAGCATCAGGCCCGTCTTCGTCGTCGTTTCTGGCGATTGCTTCTTGACATAGTCGAGGAGATCGAGCGTTCGCTGATAGTCCGCTCGGCCACGGACTTTCTTGTAGAAGCGAGGAACGGTCTCGGTGTTGTGATTGAAGACCGCGGGGCGAGACGACAGTACGCAATCGATGGCGGCCTTGTCCCCCATGAAATCGGGCGTAAGCACCTCGACGACCGCACCCGTCCGCTCGCGTACGGCGACCACGCAACGGCGGAAATGCTCGGCGCCGCCATCCGGTAGGTCGTCGCGCGTGACCGAGGTGATGACGACGTGTTTGAGGCCCAGCCGATACGACGCCTCGGCCACGCGTTCGGGTTCGTCGGTTTCGAGCGGTTCCGGTTCGCCGCGAGGAACGCTGCAGAAGCCGCAGGGGCGGGTGCAGACGTTGCCCATGATCATGAAGGTCGCGGTGCGGCGCAGTAGCATTCGGGCCGATTGGGGCAGCGGGCGTTTTCGCAGACGGTTTCGAGCTTCAACTCACGCAGGAGGTTGTGCGTAAAGAAATTCTCGTTGCCCACCGGCAGCGGCGGTTTCAGCCACGACGGCAACCGCCGTTTCGGCTCCTGCGCAGGTTCGGAACCGGCCATCGGCAACGAGAGCATTTTCAACGGTCCTTTCAAAGCCCAGGGGCGACCGAGGAGCTCCGGGTCCAACCAGCGACTATCTTATCTCGCGAGATTCGAGCGGCTCGCGGAACCAGAGCTTCTTCGGTCGCCCCCTGGGCTTTATGCGGGTGCTGCCAGTCGTCGCGACTGCCCCCGAATAATCGGGTGTTCCGAGAACGCGACGCTTTCGCGGAAGCCGAACACGGTTTGGAAATGTTCGATCAGCCGTTCGCGGACCAGGGCAGGGCGGGCGGGGCCGCGGCGTTCACGTTCCAGCGACGACATTCCTTCATCCGAACTCGGCATGCTCCGCACGCGGCGATATGGCACGAGGTCCGGGTTGATGTTGAAGCAGGCGCCATGCATCGTCACTTGTGAGCGGACGGAAATTCCCAGGGCCGCGATCGGGCGAGGGCCGACCCAGACGCCGCCTTCGCCCACATGGACGGCTGAGCGGACGCTGAAGTCGTCGAGCGTTTTGACGAAGACCTCGGCGAGCCGTTGCAAGTATTCGGGGATCGTGAGACGCAGGCGGTCGAGCGGCAAAATCGGATACACGGCCAACTGCCCCGGCAGATGCAGCCAACATCCGCCGCCCCGGCTTACCCAGCGCGAAGGCAGCCCGCGATGGGCGTAATCCTCGACATCGAACCGCAAATGCGTTCGGCTCCCCTGTCTACCAACCGTAATGATCGGCGAATGTTCACAGAGAATCAGGGCCGCCTGACTGCGGTCGCCCGAAACGTCGTAGTGCAGGCGTCGTTGCAGCAACAAGGCGGCATCGAAATCGAGCGAGCCCAGCAGGTAGACCTGCAAGGCGGATTCCCGCTCGAATTCGTCGTCCATCGCACTCATATTCGCATCCATGCCGCCCAAACACGCGAAAAGCATGCGGCTGCACCGCTAGTTTAGCAGCCGATGTGAGGGAATCCAACGAACGCGAGTCACTCGTAGATTGTTTCGATGCGAACGTCGTCGATATCGAAGGCGTCGCCGTCGCTCGCGAGATTCGCGGCGAGGACCAAACGCCCCACATGCGTCACCGTATCGTGCCAGGAGAAGGCGTGAATCGCCTTCCGCCACCCGGCGGCTTCCGCTTCGGAGTCGGTCCAGTCGAAACGAAGGGTAGTGGAAACCGTTTGCCAATCCGAGGACGCTTTCGGCAGCCGATCGAAAGACCACTGCGCGATGTCTTTGGCGAAGATTTCGACGCGCGACGTCGCGCCCGGCTTTTCCGCCCGCACTTTGAAGGAGATTCGGACGCCGGTTCCGCCGAAGGTTTTCTGCCAATCGCCGACGAAATTTCCCTGGCTCGCCTTGGCGTCGGCCATGAGATAGGGCTGCCCGCCCTTGCGATGGACGCGAACGAAACCGTCCGCATGGGACACGGCGTCGATCGCCGACCAACGCTCCGCGTCGCGGTCGAACGTCGCGGCTTTCATGACGACCGGTTTCCCTTTGCCGGGGAATCGCTCTTCCCAGGGGACGCGTTTCGCCGCGATCGGCTTCGCATCAGTCGGCAGCATTTCCGGGCCTCGAAAGGCATAAAGCGTCGCCGACTTCATCTCGAATCGCAGGCGCATGAAAGCCTTGACTCGCTTCAGTTCGTCGGCCCCTCGCTCCCATTCCACCCTCGCATTCGAGGCGTTTTCCGTGATCGGTTTTGTGCGGGCAAATTCCTTTCCTTCGGCTTCGGCGATGATCTGCAGCGAACCGCCGGACTCGATGTCGGCGCTGATGCGAAGTTCGTCGTCGGTCCAGCGCATCGGATGCGTCGTGATCGTGGCGGCTTTTCCAGCCTCCGGCCGAAGTCCGGCGAATCCATCCATGCGAAAGGTCGCAAGGCAAGGCAGGCAATGGCGTTTCCAGCCGATGTGCGGGAAACCGCTTCCGCCGTAGTAGACGTGGAGCTTTCCATCGTTCACGATCGGCGGATTAGCGGCTGCGTAGATGCATTTCGAATCGTAAGCCTTGCCTTCGCCGCGCGGTATCAGCGATGAGCCAGGCTTGATGCGATGCCAAGTGATCGTGTCGGGGCTCCACGCGAGTTCGCAATCGACCGTCTTGTCGCCGGCGACGTTGTACATCATGAGGAAGCCGAGGTAAGCGTTGCCGTAGGCAAACGCGGGCATGCAGTAGGTTTGGCGGGCTTTGCCTTCGTCGATGGTGGAGCGGAGGGCGAGGCGTTCATTGGTCCAATTGATGAAGTCGTCGCTTTCCGCGCGAGCGACAAGGCGTTCGCCCAGGACAAAACGTGTGATTGCGACGTATTTACCCAAACGTTCGTCCCACCATGCGTTGTTGTGCGTATCGCCGGTGCGCAGGCCGAAGCCTTTCGGCTCGATCGGTTCCGACCATTGCACGCCGTCGGGAGAAAAGCGGACGCGCATCTTCCCGAGGCCCACGTCGTAGATCATCTTGAACTGCCGATCCGGCGGGCATTTCGGATTCGTGTCGCGGAAAACACCGACATTAGGCGTATCGCGGACGACGGCGTTGTTCGCTTTCGATCCTGCGAACGCATGTTGGCCTACCTCGTACCGTTTCCAGGAAATGCCGTTGTCGCTGGTCGCCAGCAATTCGTACCAACCGACGTCATGCACGGTTCGAGGCGGGTCCATCTTCGCGATGGCGTCCTTGTCCGCGAGGACGCAGCCGTACCACATCTTGTAATGTTTGGCCCCCGGATCGAAGGCGACGTTGGCGTACAAATTGTTCAGCGAATTTTCCCAGGGTCGATCCGCGACCAGCAGAGGGTTGTTCGGATGCTTCTCGGGTTTGCCGAGGACCAACTGAGCGTCCACCACCCGATCAACGACGCGTGAATCGAAGACCAAATGCTTGCGAACATCCTGAAGCGAACCTGGCTCGGCTCGCGCGTTGGACGCTAGCAGGATCGTGAAAACCGATGCGAGTGCTGTTCGGAGCATGTCGAAACCCTCGTCTTCGGCCGATTTTTTTCCACGTGTCGGCATTACGGTGACGCTGGGATCGATCCTACGGATTATCGGGGCGGAAGAGTCTTATCCCTGCAGCGGATCATGAACACTTGGTTTGTGGTGAAAGATGAAGACTCTCTCATGGATCGATTAAGTATACGGGCGGATAGTGGCGTCCTAAAGGTTGAGCAATATTGCGGCGCACGGTTGCAGCGAAGCAAGACAACTAGCAGGCTGCGGAAAAACGGCTGTTGCAAGCGGTGTTCGATGCGCTACACTCTCGGCAACCGCGGAGAGTCGCCATGCGTGGCACCGTTGACGAGCAACCGCCCTTGTTCCACACCTTCTGCGTCGAGGCCGCATCCGGCCCGACCACCCGCTGCGGGACATCAAGCGTCGCACCGACCGCATCCTCGCCGGGATGAGCGATCGCTTCGCCGCCGCGTACCTGCACCGGACGGCCGAGTTCCGCCCGAACGTCTGCTCAAGGCGTTGCTGCAGTGCCTGTACTCGATCCGCAGCGAACGGCAGTTGTGCGAACGCATCGACACCGATTTGCTGTTCCGGTGGTTTTTGGACCGCAGCCCAGCGACGACGCCTTCGACGCCACCAGCTTCGGCAGAACCGCCCGCGTCTCGATGAGCATCTTTGACGCAGTCGTTCTTCGACGCGGTGGTGGCCGAGGCGATACGGCCGGCTTGTGCAGCGGCACTTCAGCGTCGATGGCACGCTCATCGAGAGTCTGGCGAGTGCCAAAAGCTTCCGGTCGAAGAACAGTACGGGCGACGACTCGGGCGACTCGGGCGACGACTCGGGCGACGCCAACGGCTTCAAGCCCTGCAACGCCGCCGTGGATTTCCGCGGCCAGAAGCGACAATGAGACCCATCAGAGCAAGACCGATCCAGAGGCAAAGCTCTACCGCAAGTCCAGCGGTCAGGAGGCCAAGCTCTCGCACATGGGGCACGTGCTCGCCGAGAACCGGCACGGGTTGATCGTGACGGTCCGGGCGGAGGCCAGCGGCAAGGCGGAACGCTCGCGGCGGTCAACATGCTGCTCGATCTGCACGCCACGCATGGGGTCAGCCAGCGACGCTGGGGGCGGACAAGGGCTTCGACGATGGCGAATTCTTTCGGGTGTTGGAATGGATCGGGGTCGAACCGCACGTGCCGCTGGTGAAAGACGGTCGACCCGCGAACCGCCGCCGGGGCAGAGCAAACGAATTCCCGGCATCCGTGCGGCGACGCATGCGGCGGAGGATGCGAACTCGGGCGTACAAGCCAGCGCGGTGCCGCAAGAAAGTGGAGGAAGGATTCGGATGGTTGAAGTCGGTAGCGAAGCTGGGCCGGAGCCGATGGGTGGGGCGGTGGAAACTCGAGCAGATGTTGCAGATCGGGGCCGCGGCGTACAACCTGGTGCGGTTGCGGACGCTGAAGCCCGCATAAGCAAGACTGATGTGAAAGCGCGGCGAAGCTGAAAGATCAACATGGAGTGACGGCCACCGACGAAAAGACTCAAAACCGCTTGAACAGCAGTTTTTCCGCAGCCTGCTAGCGATCGCAACCCGGAATTCGCCGTTCGATCGGCGAATCGAAATGCTCCGAAATCACGTTCCGGCTGGGAGTTGTTGACAAACGGCGTGCTGGTCGATAATTTGGTGAAGGATGGTTGCGACGAAATCCCGTCTTCAGTCCGTTCGCCACGTACGTACGCACCTCACTCGGAGATAGCGCTATGGCGGCTCCCCAACCAGGCGTCTGGGGTATTGATTTGGGCCAGTGCGCCCTCAAGGCGGTTCGCCTCCAGGTGGTTGACGGCGAGATCAAAGCCACCGCGTTCGATTACATCGAGCATCCCAAGATTCTGAGCCAGCCGGATGCGGACCCCGACCACGCTCACGGCGAAGCCCTCCAGCAGTTCCTCTCGCGCAACACGCTGAAGGGGGACATGGTCGTCATCTCGATTCGGGCCAAAGCGGTCTGGCTCGCTTCGTGAAGCTGCCGCCGGTCGAAGAAAAGAAATCGCCGATATCGTGAAGTTCGAGGCGAAGCAGCAGATTCCGTTTCCGCTCGAAGAAGTCGTTTGGGACTTCCAGAAGATCGGCTCCGGCGAAGTGACCGATGGCTTGGCGCTCGAAACCGAAATCGGCCTGTTCGCCATCAAGCGCGACATGGTCAATCGGGCGCTGACGCAGTTCAAGGACGTCAACGTCGAAGTCCACGTCGTGCAGATGACGCCTCTCGCGCTGTGCAACTACGTCGCCTACGATCTGCTCGGCCAAGACGCGGATGCGGCTGGCGAAGGGCAGAATTCGAGCGGAAAGCAGTGCGTCGTCGCGCTCGATATCGGCACCGACAACAGCAACCTCGTCATCACCGATGGCGGCAAAATCATCTGGCAGCGCTTCGATTCCGCTCGGCGGCAACCACTTCACCCGCGCCCTGACGAAGGATCTGAAGCTTACCTTCGCCAAGGCGGAACACCTGAAGCGAAACGCGGCCAAGTCGCCGGACCTCAAGAAAATTCTCGCGTCGCTCCGCACGGTTCTCAACGATTTCGTCGGCGAAGTGCAGCGGTCGCTCGGGTATTTCACCAATACCCACCGTGATGCCGAGATTCAGTACATGGTGGGCCTGGGCAATGCGTTTCGCTTGCCGGGTTTGCAAAAGTACCTGCAGGAAAAACTGCAGCTCGAAGTCCGCAAAGTCGCGTCGTTCGAGCGAGTCTCGGGCGAGGAAGTGACGGCGGCCCCGCAATTCACCGAAAACGTGATGAGCTTCGCCGCCGCGTATGGCCTGGCATTGCAGGGTTTGAAAAAGGCACGGCTGCAAACGAATCTGCTCCCCTACGAAGTCCGCATGGAACGCATCGTCCGCGGCAAAAAGCCGTGGGCGGTGATGGCGGCAGCCGCTCTGCTGCTCGCAGCGGTGTGCCTCACCTATTTCCAGAGCGTCGCCCACAGCGCCGTCAGCAATCCGGCCATCAAGGCGGCCATCAAGGAAGTCGAGCAGGAGAAAGCCACTGCCGACCAATTTGCTGCCAAGCGTACTTCGATTCTTGAGGAGATGAAGAAGAGCGATGAAGTTCTACGTCTGCTGCAAGGCGGCGTGGAAGAGCGGTTCAACTGGCAGTTGATGACGGAGTATGTGAACCTCGCGTTGCCGTTGCCCAATGGCGAGCGCCTGACGCAACTCTCCGAGCGCAATGTCCGTGTGAAGAATCAATACGACACAGCCGACGCCCGCAAGGCGTTTATGATGCTCGAGAAGAAACGATACGCGAAGCCGGACCCGAACGCCAATCCGACGGTCGTCGCGGAAGCGGAGGAGTTCATCAAGCGGGACCTGATTCAGATCAGCGTCGAAGGCATCTCCGCGATGTATACGGAGGATGTGCCGAGCTACTTCAAGAACATCCAGAAAGACACGCCCGTGTTGCGAGCCATGACCTTTCAGGAAAAGCAGACGGTCGTCGAGGTCGCGACCAAGGACGAAGGGAAAGACAAGATCCCTCAGAAGTGCTGGGTCGTTGAGGTGCGTGGTTATACTTACCATAAGGATGGTGAAGAGTTCATCGACAACACGCTCAAGGAAAATCTGATGTTCCCTGAGAAGGTGGGGACCAAGCTGACCAAGGAGATGACCGACGTCGCCCGCAAGAACGTCAGCTACCTTTTCATTTACAAGAACGAGAAGGTCAACAACCCCATCCCCGGCCAATTCCAACACATTTCCATCAGCTATTTGCCTAAGCTGCTCTCGCCCGCCACCGCAGCGGGCGGTCCGGGCGATCCGTCTGGTTCACCGGGCATGCCGCCAGGCGCGCCTCCGGGCGCGCCGACTGCTCCTGGCGCGCCGGGCGTCGATTCCGCGGCAGCCGGGCCGAATCCCGCGGCTCGCGCGGCCTGGAAGCCGATCGGCGAGAATGCCGGCCAGGCGATCCGCGCTGGCGGCCCTTCTTCCGGAGTCGGCGGATCTCCTGCTGGCGTGATGCCCGGCGGTCGCGATGTCCCGCCGCCACCGATGGCTGATCCGAAAGATCCGTTGAAGAAAGACGTCGGCACTCCGGCCAGCGCCGTGCCGAAGACGCCCCGCTGGGAGTTCGTCCTTCTCTTCATTTGGAAAGAGCCGGCTCCCGGCATCACCGACGCACCGGCCGCCGAGGCGAAGAAGGACTAGTCACGCTCGCCGGCTGACGGCACACCGGAAACAAGCGGCTCAGGATTCTCACTGCGACAGCATTCGGAACGAACGCCATGAAGTTCGATAAAGACGCTCTGAAGAAACATAAGTTCTGGTTTCTGCTCCTCGTCCAAGTGCCGCTGACGCTGGTCGTCATGCTGGTGCTCTGGACGGTCGTCAACGGCGTGATCGCGCCGGAACGCAAGAAGATCGACGCTGCAAGCAAGATCGGCGCACCGCCGGTTTTGGCGAACGAGGAAACGAACGGCAAGTTGCAGGAGGAAGCGGGCAAGCTGAAGAAGAAGGAAGTCACGGCGTGGGAAGTCAACTACAAGACCCAAGAACCGCTCTTCACGTGGCCTGACCGCGTCGAAGACACTTACAACTTCAGCGCCGGCAAGTTCGCCGTCAGCATGAATGTGCTGGAAGCTCCGGCCGCCGCACCGCCTGCAGCGGAGGGAGACAAGAAGGATGGTCCGGCCGATACGCCGAATCTCTATCACGGAGTTGTTTCGGACCTGTTCAAAGACTGGGTGTTGGTGAAGGGCAATGACGGCAAAACCGAGAAGTTCTACCGTACGCCCGAGTTCCGTGTCGAAATGAAGGACCGCAAGGGCTACTTCAACGAAATCCCGCGCGGCCAGCCGGTGTCCGTTACCTACTACGCGACCCGATACTTCTACGACAAGCTGACCGACACTGAGCAGCGCGCCGCATATGCTCCTGCCTATCTGAAACAAGCCAGCCCCATCATCGAAAGCGTCGAACCTTTGTTGCCTTCCGGCGAAGGAGTCGTGCAATTCAAGGGATGGATGCCGGCCGCCAAAGGCGACCTTCCCACCGCCAAAACTTCCTTCCTCTGGTTCAAGCCGGACGAATGGAAGCTCGACTTCGACATCTCGGAAGAAGCGTGGCTGGCGCAAGAAGATCTGTGGATCCAGCGTGAAGTCTTCCGCATGGTCCGCGTCGCCAACGACTACGTTGGGAAGTGCGACGGCAAGGGTGGCGAAGGCCTCAACAAAAACTACCAGTTCAAGAACGCCTACTTCGAACTCGACCTCAAACTGCTGGCATCCGACAAGCTGGAAGTGACGATCAAAAATCGCCAAAACCGCCGGCAACGGCTCGATGTGTCGTTCAAAATCAAGTTCCACAAGTCCTTCGACGTCGAAAAGGTGCTCGTCGGCGGAGAACCGCTGGAACCGAACGATCCGCTGACGAAAAACCCTAACGTGGCCCGCACCATCGTCATCGACCTGCCGAAAATTCCTCGTACCGGGATCTACTCGGTCGAACAGGTGCTGACGTGGGATACGGCTGCGGTGAAGCGGATCGACAACGTCGTCTTCGGCGTGCCCGATGCGCTCGGCCATCGTCACGCGGGCACCCCGCTGAAGCCGTATCGCGAACCGCCGGTCGATCCGAACGCTCCCCCCAAAGATGCTCCTCCGGGCGGTCCTCCTGGGATGGCCCCAGGCGGATTGCCGCCGGGCCCGATGGGAAATCCTGGCGCCGGCGGGGACGGCGTCGGCGGGCTCGCGGGCGTGGCATTGACCCCGAATGGGTTCAACCCGAAACGTTACACCGAAGTGAATGATCAATATCGTCGGCTACCGATCGCCGTCTCGATGATTGTGGATCAGGATCACCTCGATCGCGTGCAGGCCGCGTTCAACAACTCGAAATTCCGGTTCCTCACCACCCAGGTGCTGTTGAACCACTATCCGGGGAGCATGCGTCCCATTCTGCAACCGGGCGGAATCAATCCAATGGGAAGCGGCGAAGGCCCCTTGCCGATGCCAGGTGGTCCAAGACCGTTTCCGATGCCTCCGGGGATGCCGCCTGGAATGCCCCCCGGTTCTCCATCCGGCATGCCTTCCGGGCAGCCGAACGACCCGAATGCGGGTGGATCAGACGAACTCGAATCCAATTTCGAGATCGTGATCTACGGGTTCATGACGATTTACGAACGATATCCCAAGAAGGGTGTTGAAACGCCTGGCGCGGCCCCCAGTGGCTCGCCGCCCGCTGCGGGGGCTCCCGGCAATCCCCCTGTTGCACCGATGCCGATGCCCAAGTAGCGTTTTTCGAATTCCCCGAGTCGCTTTACCATCAAGGGACGTGTCATGGCCAAAAAGCCCGATCTTGCGAAGGTCAAATCGTTCCTCTTCGAAAAAGGGGAGAAGCTCGGACTCGGCGTCTGTCTCCTCGTCATGACGGCGCTCGTCGGTTTGGGAGCGATGTCCGCCATGGGACAATCCGCATCGGGGCACGTTTCGGCCCTGAAATCGAAAGCGAATTCGATTCGCTCCGCCGTTCAAGGAGCGCAACTTTCGGAAGAGGATCTCAAGCAAAAAGACGCTGGCGACGGCAAAGTGATTGCTTGGCTGGACCGTCTTTCGACGTTTGCCGTCACGCCGTTCACTTATCTGCCGGACGTGCCGAAGAAGAAGCGGATGACGCCGGGCGTGTTGCCCGTGCGCCCCGCGATCGTGGGCGAAGACTCGATGAAGGTCGACTACGTGCGCGGCCTTTACTTCGCCTATGAAATCGACCCGGCCAAAAACGGCCTCACGGTTGTTGCCGAAGCGAATGCGGCTGGCGCGGGGGGCGCTGGGCAACCTCCCGTCACATCTCCTCCCGCTGGCGGCGGCATGGCGGGCGGAAAAGGCTCGGTGCAGCCGGCGATCATCGCCAAGCCGATCCGCATGAACGTCGTGTCGGCCACGTTCCCGCTACAGGATCAAGTCGTGCTCTACGCTCAAGCGATGAACATGACCCTCGACGAACTCTTCGCGCCGATGAATCGCGATCTGCTGCCGAAGTTTCAAGGCATCAATGTCGAACGATGCGAAGTCGCCTCCGACGGCAAGACGACGCCGTGGGCACGCATTCTTTCGACGGATCCGGTGAAGGGCAAGGCGGACATGTCTCGAGCCGTCAAAGAGGTGCTTCGCGAAGCGGTCTACGACACTGCCGCTTATCAGCAATTCGCGATGTATATGCATCCCGGACTCGTGACGCCCTTGCCGCAATTGGCATACGGAAAGTATCCGAAGCCAGGCCTCCGCGGCATGGAACCCGCTCCGTTGGAGGAGCTTGCAGGCGGCCCGATGGGGAGCGACCTCGGCCCTGGTCCTCGCAAGGGGCCTCCGATCGGCGGGCCCGCGGTGGGAATGCCCGGCGTAGGCATGCCGGGAGTGAAACTTCCAGGCGTCGGCACTAATCCCGGTTCGGGAGTCGGCACGGGCGCGCCGGCGGGCCCCGAATTGACGTTCAAGAATATGGGCTGGAATAAACTGCCCCGCGACATGAAGCCCTTGAAGGACAAACTCGAGGGAAACATTTATCCCTTCGACCCGTTCGGCATCGCTCCCGAGCCGGAGGATAAGAAGCAGACCGGCAACTTCATCCCCGGCATGACGCAGCAGCCGCCTCTCGCGACAGGAGGAGAAAGCGGTTCCGGCGGAGCCGCCAATATGCCGGGCAAGGGCATTATCGCTCCGTGGGATCTCTTCGAGGAGAAGGCTCCGAAGGGCGACGCGGAAGGTACCGGTACCGGTTCGATCCCCATGAACCCAGGCATCGGCATGGCGGGATCGCCCCGCAAGTTGAAGTTGCAGGACGCGATGGTCCGTTTCTTCGATCCGGACGTTCATCCAGGCAAGACCTACCGCTACCGCATTCAGGTGCGCCTTGCGAATCCGAACTACGGCAAAAAGCAGTTCGTGGCGTATGCCGCGCTCGCTGAGTTCAAGGATCTGCAGCCATCCGATTGGCAGATCACGCCCGATGCGACCATCCCTGGCGAGCATCAGTTCTACGCCGTCGATCAAATGCCCTCGCAAAAGCTGCAAGGCGGCTCGAACTACGAGGTATCCAAGGGGGAAACAGTTGCGGTGCAGATTCACCGCTGGATCGATCAGTTCACCGATCCGCAGGGCCTGTTCCACATCATCGGAGACTGGGCAATTGCGGAACGACTGCTCGTCCGCCGCGGAGAACCGATCGGCCGATTGTCCGTGATGGTGGAAGTGCCGGAGTGGAGCAAGGCGAAGCAGGCGTTCGAGATCAAGTACTCGGCTCCGCCCCAAGTCAAGAAGTTGCCGGCCAGCCAAAAGGATTTGGCTCGATCGGGCATCCCGATCGATTTCATCGCGGCCTTCCCGCCGCCGATGCTGGTTGATTTCGATGGCGGCAAGCAGGAACATCGCTTCGCGACGCTTCCAGGCTATCCGAACGTCAAGGACGAATCTGCGGTCGATGTGCTGATCCTCGGCCCTAACGGCAAGCTGATCGTTCGCAATTCGCGCATCGACGGCAACCCTGATTTGCCCGCCGGCAAGGAACGCCAAGACCGCGTCAATCAGTGGCACGATCGGGTGCAGGAAGCGAAGAACGTCGGCGCGACGTTGCCAGGAAGCGGTCCCGGCATGCCCGGCGGCAGCCCCGCGATGCCGAAGGGAAGCAACTAACGTTTTGAACAAGTAGGGTGTGTCGAACGAAGTGAGACGCACCGTTGCTGGTTCCAGGGCACCTTGCATTCAGCTTCGATCGCTCGAAACTGGATGCTTGCGAACCCGGGAACCAGCAACGGTGCGTCTCACTTCGTTCGATTCACACCCTGCAACGATTCATGTGGCTGGCGGAAAGCTTCACGTCGATAGCGGCCAATCGCCGGCCAATCGCAGGGTGGTCGTAGAAGAGCCATTCGACCAACGGGTGCGGATTCGGGTCCGATTTGTTCATCCGAGCAAGCTTCTCGAATGCCGTGCGGAATGCTTCGCGATTTTGCGTTCGCTGCAACGCATAGGCGTCGCTCTGAAATTCATGCCGTCGGCTGATCGCGTTTTGCAACGGGCTGAGAGCGAGGCCGAAGAGAGCGAGAACCCAGAGGAGCAAGGGGAGGGCGGTGGGATCGCCGACGCCGTCGAAGCCGAGGGCCGGGGTGACGCGACCCATCGTCGCATCGATCAGCCAAAAGGCGAGGATCGAAGTGAAGACGTTGAGCACGATCGATTTGACGAGATGGCCATGCACATGATGGCCCAGTTCGTGGGCGAAGACGACTTCGATTTCCTCCGGCGAAAAATCCGCGAGCAGCGTGTCGCCGAGCAACACACGTCGGCTACGCCCCAGGCCCGCAAGGGCGGCATTTGCCTTTTTCGTCTCCGCACTCAGATCAAGGCGGTAGACGCCTTCGACGGAAAGGGTGGTGCCCTCCGCCAGTTTGCGGAAACGATTGAGCAGGTCGGAGTTTACGAGCGGCACCACCTTGTAGAAGATCGGCAGAATCACGATCGGCAGGATGCGGCCCAAGATCAGCGTCGCCCCCAACCAACCGGCGGTCGCCCAAATCCACCACGCCTTGCCCGTTGCCCACAAAATTACGTATAGCCCGCTAAGAAGCAGCAGACCGAGAATCGCGCCGACGATCCAGCCCTTCACGCGTTTGCCGAACCATCCGCGCAGCGTCTGATTGCTGAGCCCATGCTGATGTTCGACGACGTAGCTGCTCCAGAAGTCGATCGGCAACGTGCCGATTTCGAGGCAGAACACGCAAAACGCCGCCGCGGCGACGAGGTTGCAGCCATGCGTTCGGCCCGACCGACTCTTTGATGTGGGGACTCAGGTTCGGCAGAACGAAAAACGCGAGCATCGTCAGCAAAACCAGCGAAAGAACCGTCCCGCCCATCATCGCAAGCAGCTTCTGCCGCTGATAGCGTTTCACATCCTGCGGCGTCGCATCGTTCGACATCGTTCCCTGCCTTTCGTGGTTGCAAGTTTATGAACTTGCACAAATGACGCCGAAGGCGAGTATCTGTTGGGATGCTCTGAGGAGAAAATGACGAATGACGAAACACCCAATGACGAAAGAATTCCGAATGACCAATAACGAAGGGCGCCGGGCGGAGATCCCGTTTCAGCGAGCCCATTCGTCATTCGTGCTTCGTCATTCTTTCGTCATTGGGTATTTCGTCATTCGTCATTTTTCTTCGCTGAGCCTTCATTTGGTAAAATCCAAGCATTGGCTTCGCAGTCGTTCACGCACGCATCGAGAAACGCATGAAGATCAAGTTGGACTACGGCCGGACGGGATTGGAAGTCGAGTTGCCGGATCAGAATGTGGTCGGGCCGCTCGCGATTCGGCCAGCGGAACCTCTGGCCAATCCGCAGGAGGCGATCGAGGCGGCGATGGCGAATCCGGTCGGCACGCCGCCGCTCGCGGAGCTTGCGAAGGGCCGCAAAAGCGCGTGCATCGTCATCTGCGACATCACACGTCCGGTGCCCAACAAGCTCATCCTGCCGCCGATGCTCCGCACTCTGGAAGCGGCCGGCATTCCGCGCGATCAAATCGTGATCCTCAATGCGACCGGCCTGCATCGGCCCAACGAAGGCGCCGAGATGGAGGAGATGGTCGGCGCGGAGATCATGAAGAACTACCGCATCGAAAACCATTACGGCAAACGTCTCGAAGAGCATACCTATCTCGGCACCACGCCGAACGGCGTCCCCGCCTGGATCGACAAACGCTATTGCGAGGCGGACCTCAAGATCACGACCGGTCTGATCGAACCGCATTTGATGGCGGGATATAGCGGCGGCCGCAAGGTGATCTGCCCCGGCATCGCGGCTCTGGAAACAGTGAAGATCTGGCACGGTCCGAAGTTCCTCGAACATCCGAAAGCCGACTGCGGCTACCTCGACGGCAACCCGGTGCACGAAGAGAACACGCGCATCGCGAAAATGGCGGGCTGCGATTTCATCGTCAACGTCTGCATCGACGGCCAACGCCGAGTGACGTGGGTCGGCGCCGGCGACATGGTCGAAGCGTGGATGGTCGGCGTGCGCTTCTGCGAACAGGTCGTCCGCGTCGGCGTGCCCGAACCGATGCCGATCGTCGTGACTTCGTGTGCCGGCTACCCGCTCGATACGACGTGGTATCAAGCGATCAAGGGCCTCACTGGCTGCCTGCCGATCGTGAAGCAAGGTGGCACGATCATCCTCGCCGCGAGCTTGACCGAAGGCGTCGGCAGCCCCGAGTTCACGCATCTCATCGACGACAACCCCGACCTGCACCAGTTCCTTGCTCGCATCATGGGTAAGGATTATTTCGTGATGGATCAATGGCAGCTTGAAGAGTTCGTCAAAGTCTTCAAGCGATGCAAGGTGAAGGTCGTGACCCAAGGGCTATCGACCGAGACGCTGCGGAAATGCCATGTGGAACATGTGCCCAGCGTGGAGCAAGCAGTGGCCGATTCGCTGAAGGAATACGGCCCGACCGCCCGCGTCGCGGTGATCCCGAAGGGGCCGTATGTGTTGCCCTACGTGTCCGCCTAGCGAATCGGAATGGCTTATCGCCGCTTGCGCCTTGGCGGATGGGATGATTTCCATCGGCCATGGCTGCAAGCGGGGCATAGAACCTGTCTCAACGCTTGAACCTCGTGTCAAACGCGGTTAGCATGGCCCCCACCTGCCGTGCATTCTCTCCCTGGATATTTCGAATGAACTCACCGGTCTCGCCAGAAAGGCCGACGCGCGTTCGCTACGGCGTGCTCGGCTTTTGCGCCGCCCTGTCCATGATCACCTACCTCGATCGAGTCTGCATGGGGACGGTGATGCCGGATATCCAGAGAGAGTTCGGCCTCACCGATTCGCAGAAAGGCTGGCTCTTCGGCGCATTCACGCTCGCTTATGCCGCCTTCGAAGTACCTACGGGCTGGCTCGGCGATCGCTTCGGCGCACGCAATACGCTGATCCGCATCGTGCTGTGGTGGTCGGTGTTCACGGTCCTCACCGGCCTCGTGTATCCGATGCCGACCGCGCCCGCTCGTCGCATTTTGGGTCCTCCTCGTCATCCGATTCCTGTTCGGCATCGGCGAGGCGGGCGCTTACCCGAACATCGCCCGTGCGTTCCATAACTGGTTTCCTTTCGAAGAGCGAGGCTCCGCGAAAGGAGCAGTCTGGATGGCGGGACGATTCGCCGGCGGCGTCACGCCGCTCATCGTCCTGGCCCTTATCACGACCGAGACGCTCTCCGACGGCACGACGGTGAACCATTGGCGCCACACCTTCTGGATCTTCGGCAGCATCGGCGCGGTGTGGTGCCTTTTCTTCTGGCTCTGGTATCGCGATCGGCCGGAGGACAAAGCGGGAGTCAATCAAGCGGAACTCCACCTGATCCGCAAGGACAGCGACCACACGGACGAAAAGTTGACCGTGCCGTGGGGCAAAATCGTCACCAGTCCGAACCTCTGGTTCCTTTGCATCATGTACGCCTGCGCGAGCTTCGGTTGGTACTTCAACATTACGTTCCTCCCCGGTTTCCTCGAAGAGAACTTCCATGTAACCAAAGGGGCGAAGTTTAGCGGATCCTGGTGGACGTTCACGCTGATGGCTGGTCTTCCCCTGCTCGCCGGCGCTGCAGCGTGCCTTTTCGGCGGGTTGCTCACCGACACTTTCATCCGACGCACAGGCAATCGCAAGTGGGGCCGTCGCCTTTTCGGTGTGATGGGACATGGGCTGTGCGCGGTGTTCTACTTGGCGGCATGTTCTTCGCGTTCGGCAAGAAAATCCGTGGATGTTCATCATCTGCATCACGATTGCGACGTTCTGGAACGACATGACGATGGGAGCCGCCTGGGCGAGCTGCCTGGATATCGGCCGACGCTACTCCGGCATCGTTGCAGGCTGCATGAACACGATCGGCAACCTCGGCGGCTTCCTCGCGAACATCGTCACCGGCTATGTTCTCAATCTGTACACGGCCGGGATCAGCAAAAGGGACAATCTCGAGGCGTACCTCAACGCCAGCGAGCCCGCATGGAAGATCAACTTCTCTCTCTATGCCGGCGTCTACGTGATCGCTGTCGTGATGTGGACGCTCTTCGATTCGACCAAGCCCGTTGCTGCGGAAGCTCCTGTGAATCCTGTCGGCCCCGCGGGCGACGTTCCACCGGCTGGAGCCATCGAGCCGCACGTTCGATAATGCAGCATTGGAAATCAATTTACCGGAAAATGCTTGGAAACGAGAAACACCCAGCGATCGCATCGCTGGGTGTTTCGCATGCTTGTTCTTCGTTTATTTTCCCTTTGGATTCGGCGTTCCGCTCGGCATGTTCGCTTTTTCGGCCAAAAGAATGACCATGCGGACGGTGGGCCGTTCGACTGCGCCGACCAAGTTGTCGTCGTCTTTAGCCTTGGGGTCGGTTTTGCCTGCGTTCTTGGGCGAAACCAGCATGAGCTTCGCGACCATGCCTGGTTGGATGTCGTCGAATTTCGCCGTGTAGCCGGGAAGATTCGGGTTGTCGCCTTTGAGTTTGGCGATTTTGTCTTTCGTGTATTCGATCAAGTTGCCTTTGTCGTCGTATCCGGTCTCGAGAAACATTTTGCGGATCACGACTTTCTCGGTGAAATCAAGATCGAAGTCCTTGTGATCGTTCACCACTTTGAAGGGTTGGGAGTTTGGATTGTTGTTGTTGGCCGCCTTCGCCTGTTGCTGCTGCATGCGGGCCACCGCTTGGTTCAGCAAATTTTTTTCGTGATTAAGCTGTTGAATGTGTTGATTTCGCTGCTGAGCCGTTTTCGATGCCGCAATCTGCTGCTGAAGCTGGGCGATGCGGTTCGAGTGCTGATTGATCTGATTCATCGCCGTGTTGTTGCCGTTGTTGGCCGGCGGCTTGTAGTTGGGATTCTTTTCGTAGTGCGGGATATCGATGCGGAGAGTGATCGATTTGGCGTCTGTCCCCTGGACAGTGCCTGAAATTTCTTTCACGGTCTGAAGAGCAACGTAGTCCTTCGCCTCCGCGGGATACTGCGTCGATTTCGCGGCTCCTTTTTTGTCTTTCTTCTGTGCGAAGGCGTCCTCGGAGCAGAGCACAGCCAGGATCGCTAGCGCAGCGAGACCCAATGCAAGCAGCCGTTTCATGGAAGTGACCTTTTCGGGGCGAGGGCCGTATGGAATTTAGACACCATCTTGGGCGGAAAGTTCCGTGGCGGCAAATAAATATGCAGTTACCTTGGCAAGGAGACGTGAACGCCGGTCAAGGCAAACCGGCTTTTTTCGGAAATATCGCTTCTATTGAAAAAATCACCTACCGCTCAATTGCTGCGTGAGGTACACGTGCCATAATGAGGATGACCCCGCGCCGAGGCACCTTGCATGGCTGAACTACGGCGTTGCCCTAAGGGGCATTCATGGACTACCGCGAATCAACCAGCTCCCGCCACCTGTCCGGTGTGCGGCGACGCTACTTCGTTGGGCTCGGACGCTGCAAGATTGTTCGAGCTTCCGGACGCACAGCCGCCGTCTGCCGAAGCGTTCGACGCTTTCGCAGACGATCCGACATCGAAATTGCGGGCAGCCCCCGTCGGTAGCCTCTTGGATCAGACGAACCCGACGGACCATGCATTGCCGCGTCCTTCCGGCATCGACGCAACCGTCGCAATGGGGCCCGAACCGCCGCGAGTTTCGCACGAGACGGACAAGACGGTTGTAGCCGAGGGGTCCTCGTTGCCCGCCGACGGCGAAACGGTGCGTGAAGCGTTTCGCGACGACTCCGATGTGTCGAAGATTCGTGTGAGGGGTTACGACATTCTGGAGGTGCTCGGTCGCGGGGGGATGGGGGTCGTCTACAAGGCGCGCCAGCGGGGCTTGAATCGACTCACGGCCTTGAAAATGATCTTGGCGGCGCACCATGCCAGTTTCGACGACCGCATGCGGTTTCAAGCGGAAGCCGAAGCCGTTGCGAAGCTGCATCATCCCAACATCGTGCAGATCTACGAAGTAGGCGCCTCGGAAGGGCATCCCTACTTTTCCTTGGAGTATGTCGACGGCGGAACGCTCGCTGGGCAAATCGAAAACAAGCCGTTTACGTCCCAGAAGGCCGCGGAAGTCACTGCCTCGCTCGCCCGCGCCATTGCCTACGCGCATCAGCAGGGAATCTTGCACCGGGATTTGAAGCCCGGCAACATTTTGCTGACGAAAGACGGCATACCGAAAATAACGGACTACGGCCTCGCCAAGCACATAGGCGAAGGAGCCTCCGTGCGGACCGGGGACGGCTCGATTCTCGGCACTCCAAGCTATATGGCTCCAGAGCAGGCAGAGGGGCGCAGCAGCGAACTCGGCCCCGCCGTCGATATCTACGCGCTAGGAGCGCTCCTCTACCACCTGCTGACGGGGCGGCCCCCTTTCGTGGGGCAATCCGTCCTCGACACGCTGCAGCAGGTACGTGGCAACGATCCGGTCCCGCCGAGCAGACTGCAGCCAGGCGTGCCCCGAGATCTCGAGACGATCGCGCTCAAGTGCTTGCAGAAAGACGCACGCAAGCGCTATGCTTCGGCCGGCGAATTGGCGGAGGATCTGGATCGTTACCTCCGCAACGAACCGATCCACGCACGCCCCGTCGGGCTCGCGGAACGCTCTTGGAAGTGGTCTCGCCGACGTCCGGCGGTGGCATCGCTGCTCGCGACGCTCGTCGTCGTCGTGGTCGGCGGTTTCTTCGGTATGTTTGGGCTTTGGCTGCGCGCCGAGAGCCTTCGCGGAGTGGCCGAAGCGAACGAACGGGACGCCAATGACGCGAAGCACAAGGCTGATGCCGCGACGGATGAGGCGAATCGCCGGCTCGACGAATCGACCCGCACGCTTTATGCATCGGAAATGAAATTGGCGCAGGAAGCATGGCATGAAGCCAAACGCGGGCGCCTTCGTGAACTCTTGGATCGGCAGCTGCCCGAAAACCATCGCGGCGTCGATTTGCGAGGCTTCGAGTGGCATTACCTCGATCAACTCTTTCGCATGGAGACGCTGGCACTCCAAGGGCATGCCCAACTGCTTCGAGCCGTCGCGTTTCGGCCGCCCCAGGGGAGAGAACTGGCTTCGGTGAGCGGCGATGGGTCGGTCGTTCTGTGGAACCCGGACGCCGTGGGGCCGCAGCGGTTTCGCTTTTTGAAGAGCCATCGCTCTCCGGTTCGCGCGGTGGCATTCAGTCCGAAGGGCGATCTGCTGGCGTCAGGCGGCGAAGACGGCGCGATCCATATCTATGATGCAAACTCCGCCGAAGTCATGCCGATTCGCGTGTTCGCTCGCCATCAACATGGAGTCAACCAAGTTGCCTTTCGGCGCGACGGAAAGCAGATCGCCTCCGCAAGCGATGACGGATCGGTGAAGATTTGGGACCTGGACCAGGGATCGGAACTCGCATCCTTCGCTGTTCACCTTCATCCCGCCACGGATGTCGCGTTTTCGCCTGACGGGAAACGCATTGCGACGGCCAGCCTGGATCGCACCGTGCGGGTGTTCGATATCGCCACACGTTCGCCGGTCCTTGCCCCGCTGGAACACGGCCATTGGGTTTCCTCGGTCGCATTCAGTCCGGACGGCGAAGTCCTCGCGTCGGCGGCGTGGGATCGCACCATCCGCATTTCGTCGGCCAACGACGGAAAGTCCAGGTATCTCTTGGAAGGACTGACAAGTCCTGCCCGCATGCTCGCATTCAGCCCCGACGGCCTGCGATTGGCGGTTTCTTCGCAAGACCACAGCGTCACCGTGTTCGATCTGTCCACGCGAAAGATCCTGAAAGCATGGCCTGGCGAAGCGAACCGAGTCCGAACCATTGCATTCAGCCCGGACGGGCAGTTGTTGGCGTCCGTCGACTTTCAAATCGACCTTCGCGATGCTCCTGAGTTTCAAGCGCAAGCGCCGCTGCTTGCAGTCGCTTTCGGCTCGGATATGAACACCGTGGCCGCGGTCGACGCGGATCGGCAACTCAATCTGTGGAATATGGCGGATTCATCCAAGACTCGGCATGTTCGCGTGTCGGATGGATCTCTCCGAAGCATCGCGTTTGCGGCGAAAATGCGAACTTGGGTGATCGGCGGCGATGACGGCATGATCCATTTTTGCGATCTTGGAGGGAATCCGACGCGGAGCATCAAAGCCCATGACTCATGGGTGCGTGCCGTCGCGAGCGATCCCGCCGGAGAGCGAATCGCTTCGGCCGGCTCCGACAAACTTGCGAAGATCTGGAACGCTCGCAGCGATTCCGCGCCGATGGTGCTTTCCGGCCATGAAGACGAAGTGCTCGGCGTTTCGTTTCAAGCCGACGGCAAACGCGTGGCAACGTCCTCGGCCGATCGGACCGTTCGGCTTTGGAACGTCGAAACGGGAGAAGGCTCTACCTTTCGCGGACTGCACGACGGACCGATCCATGCGGTCGCCTTCGCGCCCAAGGGCACTCTGTTCGCCACCGCATCCGCCGATCGGTCGGTCAAAGTTTGGGACGCCGCAACCGAAAAGCTTGTCGTAACGCTTCGGGGACACACGCACGGCGTTCGCTGCGCGATATTCAGCCCGGACGGCAAGCGTATCGCATCGGCGAGCGAGGACGGCACCGTCAAGCTTTGGGACCCCGCTACCGGCCAAGAAACGCTGACGTTGCGCGGCCATCGTCAGTCGGTTTCCGCAATCGCATTCAGTCCCAACGGCGAGCGACTGGCGTCCGTCAGTTGGGACCAGACGGTTCGTATCTGGAACGCACCGGTGCGATGAGCGTCTTCGCCCGAGTTTTTCCGACGCGTTCCAACGCTTCGACGGTCAGCAAATCCGAGGCAGCGGCGCACCCGCCGGCTCGGTCAGAATGCGTTCGATGCCAAGAATGCCTTTCACGACGACGTGATTCGTGGAGCCTGCGCGGACTTCGCCGATACGGGCGGCTTGCTTGCCGAGGGGATGGCGCCGCAGCGACGTCAGGGCTCGGTCGACATCATCGGCAGCAACGACGATGACAAGCTTTCCTTCATTCGCTATGAACCAGGGATCCAGGCCAAGCAATTCGCTGGCTCCGCGACCGGCTTCCGACAAAGGCAACGCCGATTCATCCAGACAGATTTCCCCCGACATCTGCTCCAGCAATTCGTGCAGCACCCCCGCCACACCGCCCCGCGTCGGATCTCGAAGGAAACGAATATCGGCGTTGGATCGAAGTAGCGAATCGACTAATCCATGGATGGGAGCCGTGTCGCTCGCCAATCCTTCGAACTCAAGGCGATTCCGCGCGGAAAGAATCGTAAGCCCGTGGTCGCCGATGGTGCCGCTCACCAGGATTTGGTCGCCGGGACGAACTCGGTGGGGCCCCAACTCGATGCCTGGTCGTTGCTGGCCGATCCCAGTCACATTGATGAATATTTGATCGACCGCTCCGCGCGGCACGACCTTGGTGTCCCCCGTGACTACCGGCACGTTGCAGTCCTTCAGAGCCCGACCGATGCTCTGCACGATGGATCGAAGCGTCGCCATCTCCAGGCCTTCTTCGAGGATGAAGGCCAAGCTCAAGTAACGCGGATCCGCTCCGCAGACGGCGAGGTCGTTGATGGCGCTGTGGACGGCCAGTTGTCCAATATCGCCGCCGGGAAAGAACAGCGGGCTCACGACGGAACTGTCGGTCGTCATGACGAGCGGACCTTCGATCGCCGGAAGAAGGGCGCCGTCGCCAAGCGGATTGAGGTGTTCGTTTCCGAGGACTGCAAGGAGTTCGTTTCGGATCAACCGACGCGAAAGGCGCGCTCCTTCTCCATGTGCGAGCACGATCCGGTTCACCGCGGGCAACGGCGAAGGACAGGACAACGGCAGAAGCGATTCGGACCCGTGACTCACCTCAGTCCCTCTTCCTAGACCACTGCCAACTCTCGGCGTTGCCGACGATGATGGAAATAGGCCGCACATGCTCCTTCGCTTGAAACCATCGGCGCTCCAAGCGGAGTATCGGGCGTGCATGCGAGGCCGAACGAAGGGCAGTCGATCGGGGATAGCAGCCCCTGCAACACATCGCCGCTGCGGCACTCCGTCGGCTCCGCCGAAACGCTGCCCGTGATCCCGAATTTGCTGCGCGCATCGAACTCGCGATACGCCGCGGTCAAGCGAAGGCCGCTCCTCGGCAGGATCCCTAGACCACGCCAGGGGCGATCGCAAACTTCATACACCTCGGCGAGTAGGTCCCGCGCTCGCATGTTCCCATTCCGTCGAACCACCCGTGCATATTGATTTTCAAGCTCGTATCGACCTTGTTCGAGTTGCCGGGCGAGCATCCACAACCCTTGCAGCAAATCGACCGGTTCGAATCCCGTCACGACAATCGGAATCCGATAGTGCGAAGCAAGCGTCTCGTAGTCTTCGAAACCCACCACGGTGCAGACATGACCTGCGGCGAGGAAGCCTTGGACTTTCGAGTTTGGGTTGCCGGCGATTCTCTCCAACGCGGGCGGAACAAGGACATGCGAAACGAGAAGCGAAAAGTTGGTCAAACCTTCGCGTTTCGCCTGCCAGACGGCGAGAGCGGTGGCCGGGGCGGTGGTCTCGAAACCGACTGCGAAGAATACGACCTGCCGATCGCGGTCTCGCCGCGCCATTTCAAGGGCATCCAAAGGGGAATAGACGATACGGACATCCCCACCTTGAGAACGAATGGTCGAAAGGTCCGTCCGCGAACCGGGTACGCGGAGCATATCCCCGAACGAGCAGAATCGAACTTCCGGTCGCGCGGCAAGTTCGAGCGCTTCGTCGATTTCTTCCATTGGCGTGACGCATACCGGGCAGCCCGGACCATGCACCACTTTCAGGTTTTCCGGCAGTTGATCCAGAATGCCGCTGCGGACGAGGGTGTGCGTTTGGCCGCCGCACACTTCCATCACCGTATGCGGGCTCCGCACGATCTTCGCGATGCCGGATAACAATCGTTTCGCAAGGCGGGCATCGCGGTATTCATCGAGATGCTTCATGGCGACATCTCTCCCTGAGTCAGCTCGGATAGCTCGCCGTCAGAAATCGCCTGCAAATAGGCAAGCATTTCGGCGGCTTGCTTTTCGTCGATCTTTTCGATGGCGATGCCGGCGTGAACCAAAACATAATCGCCGGGCCGCAGGTCAGGCACCAACGCAACGCAAATCGGACGCTTCAAGCCGCCGAAAGCAACGGTCGCCGTCTCCAGTTGGTCGGATAAGGAGCTCGCGACTTCGACGATTCGCCCCGGTATGCCTAGGCACATGTTTCATCCTCTAAAGGATCAGCGTTTCGCGGCCCATCGCCCCAAGGCCACCGCGAGTTGTCCCGCAGCGAGACCTCCGTCGTTGACGGGAATCAGACCTGGCCGATGAACGCGTTTGCCGACGGCTTCCAATGCTCGACGGACGCGTTCGGTCAGGAGTGCGTTTTGGAAACAACCTCCTGAACAAACGACATCTTGTTCAGGGTATGCTTTCGCCACAGCTTGCGCCCACCGCGCGATCGAGTTGTGAAAGCGGGCTGCGCGGACCGACGACGGACTTTCATGGTCCGCTACGATCGCTCGCACCGTCGGTCGCCAGTCCCAACAGAGAATTCCACCTGTCGCTTCCAAAGCGACCGGATAATCCAAATCCACCTTCGGATCGGCCGCGGATTCCAGCCATGCTGCCGCCTCGCCTTCATAGGAAACCTCGCTTGCGCCCAGAATGATGCTGGCGACTCCGTCGAACAAACGGCCCATACTGGTGGCAGAAGGACATTGCACGCGATGCTCCAAAAGTTGGAGCGTCGCGTCGATGTACTTTGTCGACACGTCCGCGTTGAGATGTTGGTGCACCGAGCCGCCTGCTGCATGAACGAGCGCGGCAGCGATCCGCCAAGGTTGGCGTATCGCCACCTCGCCGCCAGGGAGCGGAATGGGTCGGAGCGTGGCAACGCGATCGAAGTGGGTCAGTGTTGTGCGAAGGCACTCGCCGCCCCATAGTGTGTCGTCGGAACCGAACCCGGTTCCGTCCCAGGCGAGTGCCAAAACCTGACGGTGCAGCAAATCGTGCTCCACCATGGCGGCTACGGCATGAGCGTGGTGGTGTGCTACGTACTCGACCGGCAATCCAGATGCTTCGGCCCAGCGAGTCGCCGCATAGTCGGGATGCCCGTCGACGACCAACGTATGGAACGTGAAGCCATAGAGGTGTGCGATCTCATCAAGATGATGCCGCCACGCAGCGAAGGTACGACTTCCCTCCAGGTCGCCGACATGCGGGCCGAGCACGGCCTGGGCTCCTGTCCAAAATGCGATCGCGTTCTTTTGCTGGCCGCCTAGGGCCGCGACGCCTCTTTCGGGCCGAGATTCAAGTCGCTCGATCCAGCGTTCCAGATTCCTCAACGGCAAGGGCGCGAAACCCCGTGCCAATCGGATCACGCTCGGTATTCCATCGATGATGCGGACGACGGAATCGTCGAGCCTGCGAAGGATGGGACGGTTGTGCTGGAGCACCACGTCCGCAAGCCCAGCCAGATCCGGCGGCGTAGCTTCCTCCGCAAGAATCGGTTCCTCGCCCCGATTGCAACTTGTCGCGACGACCGGAAAGGTAACGCTTTCCAGCAACATGCAGTGCAAGGGCGATGTCGGGAGCATGAACCCGACATGATCGAGATGCGGAGCGATTTCCCACGCGAACGGTGCGTCAGGCCGACGCGAAAGCAACAGGATTGGATTCTCATCGCTACTGAGGACCTCCTGTTCCACGATCCCCATTGGAGCATGCCTGGATGCGTCGGCCAACGAGCGGACCATGACGGCGAGCGGTTTGCTAGGGCGATGCTTGCGGAGGCGTAGCCGTGAGACTGCCGCGGAATCGTCTGCGCGGGTCAGCAACTGAAATCCGCCGAGGCCTTTCAAGGCGACGATCTCGCCTCGATTCAAAGCTTCCGCTGCGTGGCGGATGGCATCTTCGCCTTCCCGCACAACCGATGTGCGAAGATCCTCGAACCAGAGATGGGGCCCGCACCATGGGCATGCCATTACCTCCGCGTGATGACGCCGGTTGGTCGAACTTTCGAACTCAGCTTTGCAATCCGAGCATAGAGGGAATTCCGCCATGGCGGTGTTCGCCCGATGGTACGGCATGCGTGCGAGCAACGTATACCGCGGTCCGCAAACGGTGCAACTTGTGAAGTGGTAGCCGTGACGGCGATCGGAGCGATCGTGAATTTCGTCTCTGCATGCGGCACACATGGCCCGATCGGGCGGAATGCGTACGCGGCAAGCGCCGCCGCTTGTTTGCGAAGGTGCGATTTCGAAGCGTGCATGGTTCTCAACTTGGCCGGGTTCGGCAAGCATCGCTTCGATGAGTGAAGACGTAGGCGCTTCCTGCGTAAGTCGCCTCGAGAACGCATCGACATTCAATGGGGCGCCTTCGACGGCAATGAAGACGCCGTCACTGTCGTTAGCGACATGGCCTCCCAGGCCAAGTTCGTCAGCTAGGCGTTTGACGAAAGGACGAAACCCTACCCCCTGCACGTGCCCAGCGACGCGGAGCCGGCGTGCGATGATGTCGCCTGGCGTGTTAGCGGGCGGCGCCGACATGGGTTTTTCGGTTCTCCAGAAACCTGTGCAATTCGGCCATCCCTGCTCCCGTCTTGGCGGATACGCGAAGGATCTCGGCTCGGGGAGAAACCTCGCGGATGTTCGCTTCGAGTTTTTCGCAATCGAACTCGAGATGCGGGATGAGGTCGTTTTTCGTGATCAGCACCACATCGGCCGTCTTGAAAATGGAGGGATACTTGAGCGGCTTGTCCTCTCCTTCGGTCACGCTGACAAGGACCACGCGAAGGTCTTCGCCGAGATCGTAGCCGGCGGGGCACACAAGATTGCCGACGTTTTCGATGATCAGCATCTCAAGGCCGCTTAGATCCATCTCGCGACTCGCGCGATCGATCATGTCGGCCTCCAGATGGCAGATGTTGCCGGTCGTCACCTGAATAACGCGGGATCCGAATCGGCTTAACCGGCGTGCGTCGTTGTCGGTAGCCAAATCGCCGACGATGATGCCGATACCCGCGCCCGCGATGTTCCAGCAAGCGTTCCAAAAAGTGCGGTCTTTCCGGCGCCTGGGGAGGAAAGCACGTTGAGCGTGAAGATGCCGCGAGCATGCAACGCCTCGCGATTTTTGCATGCGATCTCGGCGTTTTTGCCGAGCAGACGTTGCTGCACATGCAAGGTTTTCGGCGTCGAGGTCTGGGCGGATTGCATGTCAAGAAACCTCCAACGTCGCCAATTCCAACTCGCCGCCCTGCGACATTTCCGGATCCACGGCGCCGCACTTGGGACAGACGAACGACGGGCCCGGCGGCGCGAACTCCGTGCGGCAGCGAAGACACCAGCACCGGGCCGGAATTGGCTCGATTTCCAACTTCGCATGGCGTGCCGGCGTATCCGCGGACGCCGCATCGAACGCGAATGCCAGTGCCTCCGGATCGACTCCCGAATACGCCCCTACGCGGAGCACGATGCGATGGATGGTCGTCGCGCCTTGCTCGCGTGCGAAAGCCGTCGCCATCTCAATGGCGGTCATGATTAAGCCGACTTCGTGCATTCCGACGGCTCGCTCAACCAGCTTCGAATCTTCGGAATCAACGCTTCAGAATGCTGCCTCGCGGATGCGGAGAGGCCTTCGCCGAAGTCGAAGTCGCTTCCTGCTGCCGTCGCCATCCAGGCACGTGGTCGCCGCACGCCGAGACGTTCGCTGATAGCCAGAAGATGTTCGGGCGACAGCACGTGGCCCAGACGATTTGGGGCCGCGGACGGGAAGATTTCGAGGATGGAGTTCTCGTCCCCTGCTTCGCAGGCATCGACGAACAAAACGCGATCGTGCTCGCCGATTTCCGCCGCAAGTTCCGGCGTCAACTGGTGCACCGAACGAATGCTGACGCCCGGAATCGCCATGAGGCCGATTCGCTCCGCAATCCACGGCCCCAGGCCGTCATCGCGGCGAAGCGTGTTGCCGATGCCGATGACGAGCCAGCACATTGGTTATCCTCGCCGCACTTCGTCGGCGATCGCGCCGTCGGCTCGGATGAGCTGCACCTGCAACGGCATTTTTCCCCATGCATGCGTCGAGCAACTCAGGCACGGATCGAACGCGCGGATGCCGGCTTCCACGCGGTTCAGCACCGGTTCGGAAATCTTCGCGCCGCGAATATATTTCTTCGCGATCTGAGTGATCGTTCGGTTCATCGCCAGTGCGTTTTGGCCGGTCGCGATGACGAGGTTGATGCTGACGAGGCGCCCCTGATCATCGACCTTGTAATGATGAAACAGCGTTCCTCGCGGCGCCTCGCTGATGCCGACTCCTTCGTAGCGATTGAGCCCCGCTTCCGCACGGCAATGATCGCTGAGGATATCGGGATCCGCGAGCAATCGCTCCAAATTCTCAAGGCACGCGAGCATCTCGACAAGCCGAGCGTAGTGATACTGGAACGACGACGCGGCCACGCGACCCGCACGCTGCCGGAACTCGGTTAGTTCTTTTTCCGCACGAGGCACGCCCATCCGCTCGCAGATATTGAGTCGCGCCAAGGGGCCGACGCGATAGACGCCGTTCGGATAACCGGCGGGTCGATAATACGGCGATTTCAGATACGAGTCATGTTCTACTGCTTCGCCGATGTGCTTCTGGTAGTTCAGCGGGTCCGGTTCATCGACGAGGATCGTGCCATCCTGATCGGCGATGCGAAGCAGTCCGTTGGAAGTTTCCCAAGTTCCATCGTGCTGCACGAGTCCCATGTGGAGGCTGGGAAAATTCCCGAACGTCTCGGCCTCTTCGCGATGCGAATCGAGGAAGCTTTTGAAGAACGCGAGCGCGTCGGCGACGGCCTTGAACGATTCGGGCAGCCAGCCGAGGAAGCGGTCGCGAAGTTCGACTGAAAGCGGCTCACGCACGCCGCCGGGGACGCTCCACGCCGGGTGAATCTTGCGACCGCCGAGTCCTTCGATGATCTCCTGGCCGAACTGGCGCAGGCGAATGCCTTGCCGGGCGATATCCGGATGTTTTCCGATAAGGCCGAAGACGTTGCGCGTCGCGGGTTCCGATTCCCAGCCGAGCAGCAGATCGGGGCCGCTCAGATGGAAGAAGCTGAGTGCATGCGATTGAAGAATCTGTCCCCAGTTCATGATCCGTCGCAGCTTGGTCGCCGCCGGCGGAGGTTGCACGGCCAGCAGCATGTCGCCCGCTTTCGACGACGCCAAAATATGGCTTACCGGACAAATGCCGCAGATGCGAGCGCTGAGCCCGGGCATCTCCTGAAAGGGCCGGCCTTCGCAGAATCGCTCGAAGCCGCGAAACTCCGTGACATGGAATCGCGCGTCCGAAACCACATCGTTCTCGTCGAGAAAAATGCTGATCTTCGCGTGTCCTTCGATCCGCGATACTGGATCGATGACGATACGGCGTGTCATCCGAACCTCCGATCCGTCCATTCCAATTCCGGCTTCCGACCTTCAAGGAGTGCTTCCAAGGCCGCTCGAATGACTTTGGCCGAAGGCGGGCAACCGGGCAGGAAATGATCGACGGGAACCACCGCATGGATCGGCATCACACGATCCAGCAAGATCGGGACGATTTCTTGATCGTTCGGAATCCGCGGGTTGAGGTCGCCTTTTTCCAGATAGACCGGCTTCAGCACTTCGAGCGCGACGCCGAGCGGATTTCGCAGGGCAGTCACGTTTCCCGTCACCGCGACTGATCGCCCAGTGCGACCAGGGTCTTCGTGCGTTCACGAACGCGGAGGAGCATCTCCTCGTTTTCGACATTCGCGACGGCTCCTTCGACGAGAGCGAGGTCGACGTTCTCCGGGGTATTCAGCGATATCGGCCACGGGAGTGAAGACGACATCGACCTTCTGCGCCAGATCGAAAAGCCATTCGTCGAGATCGAGGAACGACATATGGCAGCCGGAGCAGCCGCCAAGCCAAACAGTGGCGAATCTCAGACGCCCCATTGTTTCTTCTCCCGCGCCTGCATCAGGAAGTTCAGCTTGGCCTTGTCTTTTTCCATCTCGGCCACGGTCGCCCCATGGCGGAAGAGGGCGCCCGTCGGACAGGCTTGCACGCATTTGCCGCAGGACGTGCAGCTATCGGCTTCGCCCCATGGCTGATTCATGTCGGTCACGACCTTGCTGCCATGACCGCGGCCTGACATGTCCCAGGTGTGCGCCCCTTCGATCTCGTCGCATACCCGAATGCAACGCGTGCAAAGGATGCAGCGGTTGTGGTCGACGCCGTAGCGATCGTGCGAAACATCCACTTCGCGTTGGGGAGTCTGGTAGTCGAATCGGACGTGATCCACGCCCATACCCGCGGCATGGTCTTGCAGCTCGCAGTGCCCGTTCGCGACGCAGACGGAGCAGACGTGGTTCCCTTCCGCAAGAAGCAGTTCGATAATCATCTTGCGGTATTCGACCAGTTTCTCCGTATGGGTGCGAATCCGCATGCCTTCCGCGACCTTGGTCACGCAGGCGGCTTGCAGCTTCGTCGAACCCTCCACTTCCACCAAACACAACCGGCAGGCGCCGACGTCGGAGACGCCGTCGAGGTGGCAAAGCGTAGGAATCTGCACGCCCGCCTCCTTCGCCACGGCGAGCAGCGTCGCGTCAGCGGCGGCGCTGACCGGGTGGTCGTTGATCGTAAGCGTGACGACGGACATCCGCGAACTCCTGGCTGAGCAATTTACTTCCTCTCCCTCCGGGAGAGGGGTGGGGTGATGCCGATTTGTTTCGCGAGCCTCAGCATCAAGTGCCCTCACCCCCGGCCCCTCTCCCGGCGGGAGAGGAGAGAAAGGCGACGAGCCCCGCGGTTACGAAATCATCGGCAAAGATCGCGGCCCGCGCGGAGCCGTCGGTTGCAGCAGCGATTCGTACTCATGCTTGAAATACCGCAAGGTGCTGAGCACCGGATTCGCGGCGGTTTGACCGAGGCCGCAGAGGCTGGTTTCCTGCGTCATATGGCACAGTTGCACCAAGCGATCGAGGTCGGCGCGGACGCCGCGTTTGCGTGCGAGGCGGTCGAGCAGGCCATGCATCTGAACCGTTCCCGCTCGGCACGGGATACATTTGCCGCACGATTCGTCCATGCAGAATTCCATGAAGAACCGGGCGACTTCCACCATGTTGGTGTCCTGGTCCATCACGATCATGCCGCCGGAACCCATGATGGAACCGAGCTTCGTCAGCGATTCGTAATCGACCGGGACGTCGAGATGCTCCGTGGGAATGCATCCGCCCGATGGCCCGCCAGTCTGCACCGCTTTCACTCGCCCTTCCGCGACGCCGCCACCCATTGCATCGACGATGTAACGCATCGGTGTGCCCATCGGCACTTCGATGAGACCCGAGTTGCGTACCTTGCCGGTCAGTGAAAATACCTTCGTGCCCTTGCTTCGCTCGGTGCCGATGGAAGCGAACCAGGACGAGCCGCGGCGCAGGATCGTCGGCACATTCGCGAATGTTTCGACGTTGTTGATCAGCGTCGGTTGTTCCCAAAGGCCTTTCTCAGCAGGATAGGGCGGCCGCGGGCGCGGAATGCCGCGTTTCCCTTCAACGGAAGCAATCAGGGCCGTTTCTTCGCCGCAGACGAACGCGCCGGCCCCGATGCGAATCTCGACCTTGAAGTCCACGCCGCTGCCGAAAATACCCGCGCCGAGCACGCCAAGGCGAGTCGCTTGCTGAATGGCTTTCCGCAGCCGGGCGACGGCCAGCGGATACTCGGCTCGCACATAGATGAACCCCTGGGTCGCTCCCACGGCGAA
>JAXMAT010000040.1:0-46816 GCA_046350235.1 Gemmataceae bacterium
TTACCTACACTTCTGATTCCAATTCTACATCTCGGGTTCGCTGCGGCAACGGGCAAAAATGAGGGCGGCCGCGTCTTTTCAGTCAGGCCGATCTGAACGGACGGTTACGACCGGCAGACTTTGCCGTGGCGCGGCGTTTGCTTTCTCCTTGACCTGCCGAGGCGACGCATGGATGCTGGAGGCTTCCCCTTTGAGGAATTGCATCGATGCGAACTTTCATGAAACTTTGCTGCCTAAGCTTCCTGGCGCCTTCGATGGCTCAAGCTCAGGTTCAGTTCGTGCCCTATAACCCGGTGCTTCCGCCGTTTCGGTCGGTCAGTTTCAGTCGAGATATTCTGCCGCCGCTGGTGGTGAATCCGGCGCCCGCGAATCAAGTGTTCGTCGTCATTGATGCCTACGATTTGCTGGCTCGACGAATGGTCATTGATGCGGCCGGTTCCCCGGTTGCGGAACCACGATACATGCCGGGTACGACGTTGTCGTCCGTCGTCTCTCCGTTTGCGATCGACCGGGCCATCGTTCCTGTCGGGTTGCCGGCGGCGCAGGTCGTCACCGACATGAATTACGCGGTCAATGCGGCCATCGCGTCGGTGGCTCCGCCGCTTCCGGTGCGGCGAATCGTGATGCCGAGCGCCGAACCGGCGGCCGAAACCAAACCGGCAATCACGCTGGCTTCCATTAAGCCGAAGAATGCGGGGCCGAACGATCCGCGTTATCCGGGCTGGTTCGTGCTTGCCGAATCCGACATGCAGGACCGCCTTCGACTGACGCCCGCTCAAAGGGCCGCGATCGAAAAAGCGACAGCGGAAAACAACGGCGGCGTTCGACCTGCAGCAATCGCTTCGGAGGAAAGCAATCGCGAGTTCACGGCTCAGCGTCGTGCAAGCCGTGAGCGATTTCTGCAGATGCTTTCGGCCGAACAGCAACAGATGTGGACGCAGCTGACTGGCGATCCCCACGAGTTTCGACCGAATTGGTAGGGCATCGCTTCCGCGTCTTCGCAAGGGCGTACGGCATTCGGCATCGCTACAATGTGCCGTATGTCGTACGCCCTTGCCACGCTTTGGTATGAACGCCAACGATTCTTTCCTGGCGTCCTCGCGGTTGCCTTCAGCGCACTGTTGATCGCGTTGCAATGCGGCCTGTTGCTCGGCCTGTTTTCGATCACCTCCATCCCGATCGACATGTCGAAGGCCGACATCTGGGTAGGCCATCCGGAAGTGCCCAGCGTCGATTTGGGTCGGCCTATTCCTGAGCCATGGCTTGCTTATCTCGCTGGGCCGGAGATCGAACGCATCGAACCGTACATGGAAGGCTTCGCGTACTGGAGCAAGCCGACCGGCGGCATGGAGCTTTGCATCGTCATCGGTTCTCGGTTGCAGGAAGACTCGCTCGGGCGCGCTCAAGCAATTGACCCCGGCACATCGAGCGCTCTCGCGGAGCCTGGGGCCGTCATTATCGACGAAAGCGAGTTCGAGCGACTTGGCATCGCGAAAGTCGGCGATACGGCGGAAGTGGTAGGTCGCCGGGTCCGAGTGATGGGGACGGTATCCGGGCTAAAGAGTTTGGCGGGTCCGTATGTGTTCTGTTCGGTGGACACCGCGAAGACGCTGTTGCGGCCGCCGCCGAACCAAGTGACGTTCTTGCTGGCCAAGTGCTACAACTCCGCCGATGCTCCGAAAGTCGTGGAACGCCTCCGCAACTATCCGATGAAAGTGTCGGCGTTCACCGCGGAGGATTTTTCGTTTCGTAGCCGTTGGCACTGGTTGACGAAAACCAAAGCGGGCGTCGCCCTCAGTCTTGCGGCCTTTCTCGGCCTGCTGGTCGGCACCGTCGTCACCTACCAAACGCTCAAAGCCGCCACGCTGGCATCGCTGAAGGAATTCGCCGTGTTGCGTGCGCTGGGCATTCCGCGCTGGCGCATGTCGATGGCAGTGCTGTCGCAGTCGTTCTGGGTCGGCGCCGCGGGGATCGTGTTTGCGATCCCATCGGTGTTTTTGATCGCTCGGCTCGCGGCCGAGATTGGGGCGAAGATCATTCTGCCCTGGTGGCTCATCGTCGCGTCCACGATCATCACCATGATCATGGCTCTCTTGTCCGGACTGCTGGCGCTTCGAGCATTGCGGCAGGTCGAGCCCGTCTCTCTGTTGCGATAACGGTATCCTTGCTTGCGGCATAGCGAACCGGCACGCCTTTTGAAATCGCAGACGCGCAAGCGGAGAACAAAAGAACGCACCCGGCAAATACCGGGTGCGTTTTGCGTTGCATGCGATACGGGCAACTTACTTCAGCGTCGAGAGATACAGGATGAGATCGACGAACTCGCGTCGGCTCATCTGTGCCTCCTGGCCTTCCGGCATGATCGACAGCTTTTGCTTGGTGCGTTCCTCCACCTCGGACTTCGGGACGACGACATCCTTATCGAGGTTGAGCACGCGGAAGTTGTTTCCTTCTTCCTTCACCAGGCCGCTGTGCGATTGGCCCGCCTTGGTGATCAAGACTTCGGTTTCGAATCCGGTCTTGATGATCTTCGACGGGAACAGGATCGACTCGATCAGGTAATCCGCCTTCTGGGCAGCGATGCCCTTGAGCGACGGAGCAAGCGGCGTCGTCGCCGTGGCGGAGGTGTGGCACTTCACGCATGCGGACCGCTCGAAGACCGCTCGGCCCAACACGGCGCGATTCGCCTTCTCGGCTGCGGTAAGCTTGAAGCCTTCCAGCGCGGCCTGCGTCAATGTCGTCTTGTCTTCCTTGACCGCCGGCAGGTTCGTCGCGGCGACGCCGAGGTCGCGGAACACGGCAGCCACTTCGTCCTTGAGCGATGCATCGGACTTGACTAGGTCGTTCGCCTTGTCCGAAAGCAGCTTCAGCATCTCGGGTTTCCCCTTGAAGGCGCGGAAGGCGCGGACCGCGTCGGTGCGGCGGTTCGCGTCATCGCTGGCGAGCAGCTTCTCCCATTTGGAAACGTTCGGCTTCGCTTCGACCACCGTTAGCGTCGTGATGTTGTCGATGGCGTCGTCGAGCTTCGCCTTCGGTTGCAACACGCCGTTCCACAGCGAATCGGAAATGCCGTTCGCCTTCGCACCGAACTTGCGAGCCAACAGGTGGGCCGACGGCTTCACGGTCGGATGGCCGGACAGGATCTGGCTCGACACATGTTTCACCGCGAAATCGGTCGGACCTTCGTTTTCGAGGAACTCGAGAACGAGGAGTTGGTCGGCCGTGGTCGTCAGCGGGATGCTCCCCTTCTGCACGCCATCCAGGAAGCGCTTGACGGCGGGGCCGGTGAGGTTCTTCGAGAACGCTCCGCCCTTCGACTTCATCAGCGTCAACCCCTTCGCCATGGCGGCGGCGGGGAGGTCGTCGCGGCCCAGCATCTTGCCGAGGCTCGGGACCACCGAGGCGTCGCCGACGAGATGAACGACTTGCAACGCGTTCGTCAGATCCAGCTTGCTCGGCGTTTCGATCGCTTTCGCAAGGGCGGCGACTCCCGCCTTCTTCGACGCGAAATCCTCATGCCCCGCGATATCGATAGCGATCAAGCCCGCGAGGCGGAGGTTCTCGTCTTCGGAGGCAAGCAGTTTCGCGTAGGTCGCTTCGTCGCCGTTCTTCGCGAGGTGGAAGGCGGCTTCGTAACGAAGATGCTGATCCTTCGCGGCGCCCGCCTCGAGTGCATCAAGGACTGCTCCACGCACTTCCTCCGGCGTCGCCCGAGCGATGGCCGCTTCAAGACGCACGGCGGGATCGCTGTCCTGCGCGAGCACCTTCGCGAGGTCGGCGGCTCCGGGCAGGTTGTGCTTCCGGAGAATGTTGACCGCGAGCCGACGCACACGCCAATCGGCATGCTTGGCGCCGGAAGCGATCGCGGCGGGGCTGTCCTTGCTGCCCAACCGCAGAGCCGCCCACATCGCGTTGGCGGCGCCGATCGGTTCCTTCGCCTTCGCCGCATGCTCGGCCAAGCTAGGCAGCGTGCCGTCGCCACGTTCGAGGATTTGGGCCATCGCCGCTTCGCGTGTGCGGATCGAAGGCGAACCCAGGGCGCCGACGACGAGACCCAGTTGCGTCTTGCCATCAAGTGCGACCGGTTGCGAAACCGGTGCATCCTTGCCGACGTACTTGATGCGCCAGATGCGGCCTGTCATGTCGCTTTCGTCGTCGCGGCCATACCAGTCCGCGATCAGCAGGTTGCCCTGCGGATCGAGGCAGATGTGGGCCGGACGGAAATACGGGTCGCTGCAAAGGACGAACGGTTCCTTGTTCTTGATGTCGTTGCGTTCGTCGGGCACCCAGCGGAAGATACCGCGATTGAGCCCTGGATAGCCGTGGCCGCCCCAGTTACAGAAAAGGAGGCTGCCTTCATACGCTGCCGGATAGGCGCCGCCGTAGTAGCGCATCAGTTGCGTATGGGCGCCGCGATGCAAGCTCGTTGACCGGCGGGGCCAACGGGCTGTTGCCGGCGAGCCAATTGTTGTCCACATTGCCGCGGCTATAGCAGTGGAAATCGACGCCATCGAGGATGCGGGCGAAGCGGTTCGGGTTGCCTTCGCCGTTCGACAGAAGCCACATTTGGCCGAAGGGGTCGTACTCGAACGAGTAGGGGACGCGGAAGCCGTTCGCCATTCGTTCCATCTTGGTGCCGTCCGGCTTCATGCGAACGACGATGCCGGAGTTGCCTCGGCCCGTCATCTTGCCGTCCGGTCCTTCGAGCGCGATCTTGTGATCGCCGACGCTCAGGTAGAGCAGCCCGTCCGGGCCCCATTCGAGGACGAACATGCCGAAGGGATTCCAGGCTTTGTTCTTGTCCTGGAGGATCATCTTCTTGTTCGTGGCCGGGCCTTGGTCGGGGTAGTCGTAGGTGTACAGGTAGTTGTTCGCAGCCAGCCAAAGCTTGTCGCCCTTGATGGCGATGCCCATGACAGGGTCGTCGAAGCCGTCGGCAATCAGCGTTCGCGTGAAGCTTCCTTTGCCGTCCGGATCAAGGCGAACGACGGGATTGCGGAAGGGCTTCACCGGCGAACCGCTGGGACCGTAGCGATAGGTGTGGCTTTCGCTGACGAGCAGCCGGCCCTTGTCGTCCGTCATAATCGTCACCGGGTTGATGACGAGCGGATCGCCCGCGACCAGTTCAGCCACGAACCCTTCGGGGAGGATAAAGTTCTTGGTCTGATCTTCCGGCTTCTGGCGATCCTTGACCTTCGGATCGACGGCCGGGAAATCGAATCCGCCGGTCTTCTTGCCGCCGGCCGTGACCGTGCCGCCGGTGAGGTTCCAGGGCCCAATGCCCGGTTCGCCGAGCACCGCAGCATTCGCCCAGGCGGCATCGTCAAGATCGGTGGTCAGCCAGTTGGCGTCCTTGAGTTGCGTGATCTTGCACTTGGTATCGGTAACGACATAGAGGTCTTTCTTGTCCTTCGTGCGGACATGCAGCGCCGCGATGAGGCCGGCCACGCCGCCATGATTGCGGGCTTCGATCGCGAGCATGTTCTTACCGGCGACCAGATGCTTGGCGACGTCGTAGACTTCGATCGTGTTCCACTCGGCATCGCCGCCGATTTTCTTGCCGTTGACGTAGGCGACATATTCGTTGTCGCAGGTGATGCGGAGATCCGCCTTGGCGACGTCGCCCTTCACCTCGAAGGTTCGGCGAACGTAACGGGTGTCGTTGGTCTGCGGTTGCGATTCGGCGTCAGGCTGATCCCAAATCCATTTGGCCCCGGCCCATTCCGTCTGGGCCGAGCCGACCGCGGCGCACCAAAGGAGCGCAGCGAGCGAAAGAAATCGTCTCATCAAACACCTTGCGAACGTGGGGTTGAAATTCAAAGGCGGGTACGTGGAACGCCAGACATTGTAACTTGTCCGAAAGTGCAGTGATAGGCGCAAACGAGCGACTGAAAAGCGTTGGGTGAGCAGCTGGAAAGTAGGTGGAAAATTTCTGGCAATGCCCGGTGTGGAGAAGAAAGATGAAGGGATGGGCGCAAGCGGGGCCATTTCACGAGCAGGAGTCGCGTCATGAAGGGCTTGGATGCAGGCGTCGTTCTTACCCCTGAGCAAGAGGCCGAAGCGCGGCGTTTGGCGGAACTGATTCTGACCAAAGCACGCGAGGAAGTGCTGGCCATGGCTCGGATCATGGTGTCCAAGCCGGATCGGGAGCTTCTGGGCCAAAGCGAATTTCAGGTGCGCGATCGAGCGCACCGTCTTGCCGCCCACGCCCTCGAAACCGCCGTCAACGAGCGGAAAAAAGGGGGTACCAAGGGTCGAGCATGAGCTGTCCTCACTGCCGCGAGTCGGCGCGTTTCGTCGGTTATCGAAAGAAGACGGTCGTCAGTCTTGTGGGAGACTTGCGTCTGTGGCGTGGCTACTACCACTGCTCGCAATGCAGCCAAGGTCAGGTGCCTTGGGACAAGACGCTGTCGCTTGCGAACGAACGCCTGACGCCGGCTGCTCAAGAGGTGACCTCGCTGGCGGGCATTCAGGAGAGCTTCGGCAAGGCGGCCGACCTCACGCTCCGCAAGCTGGCCGGCCTGCGTTTGAGCGAATCGACGGTGGAGCGGACGGCGGAGTCCGCCGGCATGCGGTTGGGCCGTCTGATCAAAGAGGGGAAGACCTTCGGCCCCAAAAAGGAATGGGCTTGGAACAAGGACCGCACGGGGAAAACCTGCGCGTACGTGAGTTTGGACGCGACGGGAGTGCTGATGCAAGGCCCCGAGGGATCGAAGGTCGAAGGCCGCATGGTGAATGTGGGCATGGTCTTCAACCCCCAGCCTCGCTCCGAAGACGAGGAGGCCTTGTCCAAGCCCTGCGACGGGGTTCGCTACTTGGCGGGACTGTACACGCTTGGCGAATTGGGCGAGGCGATGCGGAAGCAGGCGGCCCAAGTGGGAATGGATCAGGCCCAGCAATGGATCGCCCTGAGCGACGGAGGGCGCCGGACTGGAGGAGTTCTTCGACGTGCACTTCCCGTTGGCCGTCAAGATCCTCGACTTTCAGCACGCGGTCGGCTACTTGGCGGCTTTGGCCAAGTCGTGGCGGCCGGGCGCAGCGGGCGAGAAACTGCTGTCGGCCTGGTGTCACTCGCTCAAGCATGCAGGAGGCGCCCGGGTGGTCAAGATGCTTGAGAAGTTGGACGTGAAGAAGATGAGCGACGAGACCAAGGCCGAATACGAGCGGAGCTTGAACTACCTACGCGGCAATGTCGAGCGAATGAAGTACCCCGAGTACCTGAAGTACGGATGGCAGATCGCGACGGGCGCCATCGAGTCCGCCTGCAAGACAGTCGTCAACCAGCGACTGTGCATGGGCGGAATGCGCAGGGTGAACAAGGCTCCGACGCAATCGCCCACCTCCGCGCCTTGTACCGCAGCGACACCGACCAATGGGAAGCTTTTTGGGCCATGGCGGCGTGAAATCTACCCACTTACATGACGCTCACCCAAAAGCGTTGCGTCAATAATCAGTGAGCGATTTCGGCGGGAAGCCGACGCGGAGGGCGTTCAAGACAGCCAGCACGTCGATCACCTCTTGGGCAATTGCCCCGGCAACCGGGGGCAGCAACCCCATCGCGGCCAGCACCATCCCTCCAATGCTTAGGGCAATGCCGCCAACGGCGCTTTGCAGTGCGATGGCTCGCAGCCGTTGGCTGATATGAAGAAACTCGTCGACTCGCTTGAGGTCCGCGTCCAAGATCACTGCGCCGGCGGCTTCGGCAGTGACGTCGCTGTTTTGGCCGAAGGCCAGGCCGACCGTGCATGCGGCGAGGGCAGGGGCGTCGTTGATCCCGTCTCCAAGAAACACCGTCTTCGTCAATGCGGTTTCACGGCGAGCGATCTCGACTTTCTGCTCAGGACTTTGCCCGGCGTAGATTTCCGTGATCCCTACCGCCTCGGCAAGATACCGAACCTCACTTTCGCGGTCGCCGGAAACGAGCAGGACGCGATCGAAGTTGTGCTTCGCGCCGAGATGTTGGATGAACTCTCGTCCATCAGCGCGAGGTCGATCTCGGAAGCGAGCCGTACCGGCAAGGCGATCATCGATGAGGACGACACATTCCAAACCTCCGATTGTCGGCGGCAGCAGCATGGCTACCTCCGGTTCGCTTTTCTCCAATTTGCTGCGCCCGGTCACCCGAACGGTGCGACCGCCGACGACGCCAACCAAGCCCTGACCGGGGCGTTCGGCAACTTGGGCTGGTTCCGCCAACGGTAGACGGGCGGCACTGGCAGCATCCATGATGGCTCCGGCCAGCGGGTGGCGCGAGTACCGCTCCAAGCTCGCGAGCAGGCGTAGCACTTCATCGGAAGCGAACTCCTTCGCGGGAATCAGTTCGACCAACGCGGGCCGGCCATACGTCAGCGTCCCCGTTTTGTCGAAAATGGCTGCACGGCATGAGTCGACGACTTCCAAGACGGCGGGGTCCTTGATCACGATTCCTCTTCGGGCCGCCAAGGAGACGGCGCCGATGATGGCAACAGGAATTGCAATCAGCAAAGGGCACGGAGTCGCCACGACCAACACCGCGAGGAACCGGATCGGATTGCCGCTGGCCAACCATGCAGCCAGGGCGATCGAAACGGCAAACGGGGTATACCACGCGCCGAGCATGTCGCCGAGTCGGCGCAGTCGTGGCCGGCGCTGCTCCGATTCCCGCATCACGCGCATGATCTTTTCGTAACGGGAGTCGGCCGGCAGTTGCTCGGTGCGAATGGTCAGGGCCGAATCTCCATTGACCGCGCCGGAAAGCACGGCCGAACCGGGCGCCTTCGCCAACAGGAAGGGTTCTCCGGTCAGATACGACTCATCCATCGTGCCATGTCCTTCGGTCACGGTCCCGTCAACTGGGCAGGTTTCGTGCGGGAACACCACCACGAGATCGCCGACGATGACTTCCGCGAGCGGAACGTCGGCGAGAGTGCCGTCACGATTGCGGTGGGCGACCGACGGCATGCGCCGGGCAAGCGCATCGAGCGCCGACGAGGCCCGGCGCACGGCGTAGGCTTCGAGCGACTCGCCGCCGGAAAGCATCAGCACGACCAGCGTGCCGGCCAGATATTCGCCGAGAAAGACCGAGGTGACGATCGAGATGCCGGCCAACAGATCCGAGCCGAACTCCCCGCGGACGACGCGGACGAGCAATCCGACAACGAGCCAGCCGCCGCCGAAGGCGAGTACTGCAAGAAGCGGAATGTCCGCCAGGTAGATCGGGGCATCGCTAGTCGGCTCTCCGAGCCAACGCCAAACGAGATGCGTGACGATGGCGAGGACCGCCCCAAGAGCAATGATGGTTTGGGTTCGGCCGACCGAGGGACTGGTTGTCGTCATGATGCGATTCGGGCCGTCAGGGGAGGGGTTTGCCGTTTCATGCTGGTCATGACGGGTTGCATGTCAGCTTAATGTGCTTTCAGCGCGCAGCCATCAGCTTGGCCACGGATTGGGAATTCTCGCTGTGCTGGACCTCCAGTGCCCTGATGACCTTCAAGCGGCGTTCCTCGGGATGGTTTTGGTTTAGCTTTGCCTTCCCTTCCAAGCGGCTGATCTCGATGCGAAAGCCGACGATGCCCGGGTCGCCTATGTCGTACGACCAAGGCTTCGGCATTCCCTGCTCGTAGAAGGATGCCGTACGGGTCAGGATGTCGTGCAGGCTCTTGTTGTCTTCGATGATTTGCAGGTTCCCGTAGGCATGCACCGCCACGTAATTCCACGTCGGCACATTGCCGGGAGTCTCGTACCACGTGGGCGAAATGTACGCGTGAGGCCCGGAAAAGATCGCCATGGCCTCGCCGGCAATATCTCGCCATTGCGGATTCGCTCGAGCCATATGCCCGAGCAATGCTCCATGCGGCCCAGCGCTGGCGTCGAAGTGCAACGGCAGGTGCGTCGCGACCATGCCGCTCGTGCCATGGGTGACAAGAATGGCGAAACCATGCAACCGCATGAACGCGTGCAACTCCGTGGGGTCCGACATCTGGAACATGGAAGGAACGAACATGGCGATGGTCCATGGAATGCATGCCTTCAGAACCCGATTTTACTGGCCGCTCCGTGCCTGACGTTGCATTCGATATTCTCCGGGGGAAACTCCCAGTTCGCGTCGGAACACTTCGTACAGTCGCTGGATGCCGCCGAATCCGGCAGCAAGGGCGATCGCGCTCAGCGTTCGGTCGCTCTGGGTCAGTTCCCGCTTCGCCCGCTCGATGCGCACTCGGCGAATCTCAGCGCCGATCGGACGTCGCACGTATTTCCGGAAGTAGTTTTGAAGCGTTCGCGTCTCGGCGCCGACGGCACGCGCGACTTCGATGGGACCGATCTGGCGATGGCTGTTCGCCGAAATAAATGCGAGCGAGGATGCCACCAGGTCGTTGTCGACGGCGAAGAAGTCGGTGGATTCGCGGACGATCAAGCCCTGAGGCGGCAAACGTATCGGCTCCGCGGGGGCCTTCTGCCCGTTCATGAGACTATCGAGCAACACCGCGGCGGCAAATCCGATGCGATCATACCCGATCTCGAGGCTCGTGAGCGAAGGGCGAGGCTGCTCGCAAAGCGCCTCTTGATTCTTTCCCGCGATGATGGCCACATCTTCCGGAATGCGCCAGCCGCGCCGGTGGCTCAATTGCACCACGAGTCGGCCGCACACTTCCTGCCCCACATAGACGCCGATGGGAGGAGTCCATGCGTCCATCGAATCCGAGATCAGACGCTCCGTCTTCCGCCAATGGCGAACGTCGCGGTAAGGGTCCTGGGGAACCAATTCGGACTTACACGCGAAACCAGCTTCCAGAACTAGCCGAGAAAACTCCTTCACCTCCAAGTCGTTGTCGACGTTTTGCGGGGACGTCAGGGTGGCGAACGTACGGAAGCCGCGGGCAATCAAGTGCTCCGCAAGCAGTCGGCCCGCAGCCGTCGAGTCCGGAAAGACGCCAGGCAAGAGGCGTCGGGCGGGGGAACTCGGCCATACGTTCACGACCGGCACACCCCGTTTGACGGCGAGCCGCGCGAGTTGGTGATTCGCTCTCGCCACAACGCCGTCATAACGATCCGATTGGCTCCGTTGACGACGAAGCGTGTCGTGCGCGAATTCGTCGATGATGGAGACCCAACCGTGTTGTTCGGCGTAGCGCTGAATGCCGGCAAATATCTCCGAATGCCGTTTGTACGGCCACTGAAGGTCGAGCATCAAAGCAACGCGGCGAGGACTTCGTGCCATGGCGGCTATTCTCTGAATCGTTACCTTTTTTCCCGAAAGCGTTATACGACGAAATTATAATCTCCAGGGACGATCGCGAAAGTTCGCCGAGAATCAACGATCCAAACGGGAATTCCCATGAGCAAGGCCTTTTGCATCGGAGCCGTGCTGGCGACGTTGGCGATGATGTTGCCGATGGTCTCCGCAGCGGAAAAGGAGACCGCGCCTCCAACAACGCTGACCGCGGGGGGAGAGGCACTCCGGATGCGATATGCGGAAACGCTCGGCACATTGCAATCGGAAATCAGCAAGGCGCTGCCGGAAGTGAGCGAGACGAAGAAGGTCGCCTATCAGGCGGCACGCGAAGCCGTCAAGAAGGCGATGGCGGAAGCGAACGCGGCACAGCAACGCATGGACAAGATTGGCACGGCCAAGGCTCTGGTGGACCACGCCAACGGGAAGTGGCTGGGCGGAGCCGCGAAAGGCATTGCCCGCGCGGAACAATTGCTGAAGAAGGCGAGCACCGAAGCCGAACGTGCGGCGGCGAACAAAGAGTTGGCCAAGTGGCAGGCCGACAAAGAAGCTGGCCTCAAAGCTCTCAAAGAGCGTCAGGATGCCTACGACAAGGCGAAAGCGGACGAGCCCAAGTTCGCGAAGGCGAAACAAGAGACTCAAGCGGCCCTGGCCCGAGCGACATCCAACGAATTGGCGACCGCCAAGGCGATTCTGGCGGAGGCGAATCAGTTCCTCGCAAGCGACAAACTCGACGCGAAACTGACGAAGTGTGCCGTGCTCGCCCAAGCGACGCCCAGGGGGTTGGCGGAATTCGCGCAGCAGGGCAAGGCGCAGGAAGCCCTCGTCGAGCAACTCCTGACCGATGCCGAACTCATGAAGGAGATGCTCGAAGCCGGCGGCGCCCGAGGCGGCGCCTACGGGCAAGCGATGCAGATTTACGCCGACATCCGAAAAGCCAGCTCACGCGCTGCCAAGGGCATCTTCCATCGGCTGGCGCTCGGCACGGCGCTGGCGCATGCCGTGCCCATTCCGCAGCGGAATGCGGCCGCCAAGACCGATACTCCCTCCTTCGTCGATCCGGTGAAACGTTATCTGCACTATGAAAAAGCGCACCTCGACGGGGAACTGGATCCGGCCTTCGAAAAAATGACGGCCTGGGAATGCCGCATGATCGTGAACAGCGATGCCCCGGATCACGTCTTGGCTTGGGGCCGCGAAATGCTGCGAAACTATCGCCCCGACCACATCTTCAATTCCAACTATGGCTGGCGCTATTCGGGCGTCGTCCGTACCGATGTCGCGTATCGGAATTCTCAGTTCTTGAAGGACGATGATTCCCTGGAGTTTTTCCAGAACGTCATCAAAGAGGGGGGCGTCTGCGGTCGGCGTGCCTTCTTCGGACGTTTCATCGTGAAGAGTTTCGGTCTGCCGACTTGGGGCGTCGGACAGCCGAAACACGCGGCGATCGGCCGCTGGACGCCTTCGGGCTGGGTCGTCAACTTGGGCGCGGGCTGGCAGTTCAGTTGGAGCGAAGATCGTCTCGATCATCGGCGCACGGGCGCGGACTTCATCTTGGAAACGCAGGCAAGGAAGCAACCCGATGCGTACTGGAAAGTCCTACGCGCTCAGTGGGTCGGAGATTGCCTGTCGGAACCGAAGTGCGACAGCACGAAGTACGGGAGCGGCGGCCTGTGGAACAATCTGGCGCTGTACGAGAAGAAAACGATCGTCGCCGAGGCCAAGCCGGCCGAACTTGCCGCTCTGGGAGCCGACCTCGCCGAAGCGGACGAATCGGCGGCCGCGAAGGGAAGGGCGGTCGAGAAAGCGGTTGTTGCCGAAGCGGACAAAAAAACCGTCATCGACAAGGATGGCGTCATTACTGTACCCGCGGCAGCTTGCGGCGGCGGAAACCAGCTCGTGAAGAGTTTTCTGGGCGGACAGCAGATGATCTGCAGCGGACCTTTCGCCTGCGACATCCATGTTGCGAAGTCCGGCAAATACCTGCTCTCGGCGCGTGTCGTCACGGTTCATGCCGATACCCGCAGCCAAGTGACTTCGAACGCTAAAGGCCCGATCGATATGGCTGTTCCGTTCACGCTCGGCTCCTGGCAACGAACCGAACCGGTAGAGGTCGAACTCGTTCAAGGAAAGAACACGCTCAGTTTTTCGAGGCCGACCACGAGCTTTGCGCTGAGAGACCTTACGATCACGCCAGCGAAGTAACGCCATTCGTTCATCATCAACCATTCGATGGGAAACATCGCACATGAAGCATTGCATCTACAGCATGGCTGCGGTCGTTGCCGCCGCGATGGCTGCCATGGGGCAGTCGTCTGACAACGGCTCGAAGTCCGCGGACACGTCGAAGCCGGTCAAGGTGTTCATCTTGATGGGCCAGTCCAACATGGTCGGCTTGGGCAAGAAGGCCGTCTTGGAAACGGCCGTCAAGGAAAAGAAGAAATACGGCTACCTCGCCGATGCCGACGGCAAATGGACCGTGCGACAGGATGTCCGATTCGTGCAATTCATGCAGGGGAAAGGCCTGCTGAATAACGACTGGTTGACCGTCAAAGGCAAAACCATCGGGCCGGAATTCGGCATCGGCTACAAACTGGGCGATGCGTTTGAGGAGCCGGTGATGATCCTCAAGAGCTGCATCGGCAACCGCGGCCTGGGCTGGGATCTGCTGCCCCCCGGCAGCGAACGTTTCACGGCGGTCAAGAAAGACAAAGCCGGAGTCGAGAAGACCTACGTCTACGCCGGGTACAAGGAAAAACCGCCGTTCTGGGAAGCGGATCCCGCCAAAGGCAAGGCGACGGAACCTCCGCCATGGGTCAATCCCAAGACCAAGCAACCCATCGATTGGTATGCGGGCAAGAACTACGACGAAGACACTGCCGACGCGAAGAAGGCTTTGGCGGATCTCGGCAAGTATTATCCCGGCGCCAGCAAAGCGGAGGTCGCGGGCTTCTTCTTCTGGCAAGGCGAACGCGACTTGGGCGATGCCGTGCATGCGGAACACTACGAAAAGAACCTCGTCCAGTTCATCAAGTCGCTCCGCAAAGACTTCAACTCTCCGAACGCGAAATTCGTGCTGGGCACGTTGGGCGAAGCCCGCAAGGGAATCGGCGGCAACGAAGAGCTGATTCTCAACGCCCATCTCGCCGTGGACGGCGCCAACGGGAAGTATCCCGAGTTCAAAGGAAATGTCGCCACCGTCTACACCCATCCCATGGCCCAAGGTGGCAGCGGCAACGGCCACTACGGCGGCAATGCGGAAGTCTACATGGATGTCGGCGAAGCGATGGGGAAGGCGATGATTGATTTGTTCCAGACGAGGAAGTGAGCGATCCGCGACGCCGAAGCGTGCCTGCCCGAATGACAGGCACGCTTCGGACGCCGATCATGAACCTACTTCTTCTCCGAGAACGCATACCAGTGCCCCTGCGTCCGCAGATACAGCGTGTCGTCCGCGATCGCCGGCGTGGCGCCCGCGGTTTCGCCGAGGCCCGGATTATGCGCCGCCACTTCCGGCGATGACGCGCCGGCTTTCAGGACGGTGACGGCGCCATCGGTGTAGGACGTGAAGTAGATGTGCCCGTTCGCGGCAACCGGCGATGCCCAATAGGGGCCGGCCGGCAATGTCCGCTCCTGTAGGTAAACGGGTTCACCGGATGTCTTATACGCCGTCAACAGGCCGCCGTCTTTGGCCATCACATACTGGCCCTGGTAGACGATCCCGGACAGGACTTGCGGAATGCCCTTCGTCTTTTTCCAGAGCACGTGGGTCTTCGTCACGTCCCCTTGACCGCCGCCCTTCACCGCCAGGGCTCCCGTCTTTCCTTCTTCCATGAACTTGGTGAGGCCATCCCATTCGTCGCGCGTGACCTTGCCGTCCTTGTTCGTGTCCCACGCTTCGAAGAAATCCTCAAACGGCGTCTTGGCCATCTCGCTCTGTTCAAGGGCCCCGTCCTTGTTCTTGTCGAGTTGCTTGAGCAGTCCCTCGAAAGTCGGCATCTTCATCTCGTCGTCCGGTCCGGGCGACCAGCCGGCGAAATAGATCATGCCGTCCGCCACCACAGGCGTCGCACATGGACCGGACGCGGTGCCGGTCACGAACCACTTCTCGGCGCCGGTCTTGAGGTCATACGCAATCATCCGTGCATGGCTTGCGACAACCACCTGCTTCTCCGCCCCCGTCCCAAACACGACAGGCGTGGTGAACGAACTGGGCGATAACCGCGCCTTCTGCCAACGAAGTTCGCCCGTCGCCGAATCGAGGGCGAGAATCTTCGAGCCCTTCAGCTCATCGCGAACCACAACCACCAACCCGTCCGCTACTACCGGCGACGAACCCGTCCCGAAGTTGCCGCTCGTCACCGCGGTCGGCATCTCGTAACGCCACAGTTCCTTGCCGGCCAGGTCGTAGCAGAAGAGGCCGCATGAGCCGAAGAAGGAATAGATGCGCGTGCCGTCGGTGGTCGGGGTGGACTGGGCTGGGCTGCCCCCCTTTTTGAAATAGCCCTCGATTTTCTTGGCCGGGGCATGCTGACGCCACGCTTCCTTCCCCGTGGCCCGTCCATACGCGATGGTGTAGAGCTTGCCGTCTTCGAACGCGGTGATGACCAGCTTGTCCCCCACGACGATCGGCGACGAAAGTCCGCTTGGCGCCTTCACCTTCCATTTGAGGTTTTTGTTCGGCCCAAACTCCACCGGCGGCTTCTGCCCTTCCGCCACGCCCGAGCCATTCGGTCCATGAAACTGCGGCCACGCCGCCCCCTCCTGCGCCCGTCCCGCAACCGCGCAAAGACCCAACACGACGACGGCTATGCTTCTCATGGTTCGTCCCTCCGAAACTGCAAAAGAAATGGCACATGGAGAGTTGCTTCGCGGCCCACCCGCACAAGCGATTAGCCTACCGTTTCCGAAGCGGGCGACGAGAAGGAGCCGCGCACGCAGTAAGCGGATTTCGCATCATGCCATGCGAGCCGTAGTATTTTTCCGCGAGCGGCCAGGTCGCACCGCTTACTTCGTGGGAGGCTCCATTCGACGGTCGCCGAATGCGGGGATGCCGGCTACTTCCCTTGCCGTCGTTGTTGGGTTTTGCGGCCAGGGCGGTAGCCTTTGGTGGGGGGCTTACGTTCGCCCTTCGCGGGGTTGGCGACGGCGTGGTAGTGGTCCGCGTCGTTGGCACGCTGCCGTCGCTGGTCGATCGCTTCGCGCGGCGGGTTGGCGGAGATGAGCGCGTCGCAGCCGTTGCCGATGAGGTCGGCTCGACCCGCTTCGATCAGGGCATTGCGGACCTCGAACCAGTTTTCCGGTTTGAAATACTGCAACAGCGCCCGCTGCATGCGGCGATCGCGGAGAGCTTTCGAGATGTGTACTTCTGTTTTCGTAAACGGATCGATGCCCGTGTAGTACATGCAGGTCGCAATGTCGAACGGGGCGGGGATGAAATCCTGGACTTGGTCGGGCTTGTAGCCGTTGCGTTTGAGGAAGAGGGCGAGGTCGATCATCGCGTGCACGTCGCTGCCGGGGTGGCTGGCGATGTAGTAGGGAACAATATACTGCTTGGGTTTGCCGGCATCCGTGCTCGCCTTTTTGAATGCACGGGCGAAACCCTCGAAGTTGACGTTGGCCGGCTTCTTCATCAGCTCCAGCACGTCGGGATCGGTGTGCTCGGGAGCGACTTTCAAATGGCCGCCGACGTGATGGGCGGCGAGGTCGCGGGGCGCAGGGTCCTTTTGGGCCAGGTCCATGCGGATGCCGGAAGCGACGAACGCCTTGCGAATGCCGGGCGTTTCGCGGGTCCGCTTCATCAGTTAGTCGGCGGGGCGTGGTCGTAGCCGAGCAGTTTGCAGATGGTGGGATGCACACGCAGGGAAGCGGTTGCACGCCCCAGCTTGCTCAGGGCGGTGCAACCGCGTCGTCCTGTTGGCCGTTGGTCCGCCGATGTCGTAGTCGATCCACGCCGAACTCGGGATCGGCCGACATCGATTTCACTTCGCGGAGGATCGATTCCTGCGAACGCGACTGGATGATGCGGCCCTGATGGGCAATGGTGATCGAGCAGAAGGTGCAGCCGCCGAAGCAGCCTCGCATGATGGTGACCGAATCGCTGATGTCTACTTGCGGGGATCGGTTCCTTGTAGGGAAGGATGCGGTTTACGCGTGTACGGAAGATCGTAGATGCGATCCATCTCCGGCGGAGCGAGCGGCCGAGCGGAGGCGTGGCCAGGCGCGGCCTGGCGGTCGTAGTACTGGATGACGTGCAGGCGTTGAGCAGTTGGTGTTGATGTGGATGATGCGGGTCGCGCTGGCGAAGGTCCGCGTGCCCCGGCAGTGGCCTCTCCGAACGTCGGCAGCAGGCCCCTTTCGACGACATGAGCAATGCACCGCGCCTCGGCAGGCATGTCCGCGAGATCGGCGAAAAGGCCTTCGTTGGACCTGGCGCGATCACGAACGCTGCCTGCCGAGCGCGGCTGACGTCGAAAGCCGGCGGCTTCTTTCGCCCCAACCATAGGCGACGCCATCGAGGTCGCCAGGTCCTTCACCGTCTTCCCCGCGGCCAATCGCTGCGCGATCTCGACGATCAGCTTCTCCCCCATGCCATGGACGACAGGTCCGCCTTCGCGTCGAGCAGGATGGACTTACGGACGGTGTCGCTCAGTAGTCGTAATGGGCGAGCCGGCGGAGCGATGCTTCAACGCCCCCCACGCATCGTCAGCACGCCGAGCAGCTTCCCAGGCGAATGGCAATAGAGGGCGTGGCGCGATGGGACGCAAATGATGCGGCCGCCGGGGAGTAGGCGTCGTCGTTGCGGACTTTGTTGGCGGTGTAGTGGTTGATCATCGAGTCCATGTTGCCGGCGAGATGGCGAAGAAGAGTCTCGGCCTGCCGAACTGCCGCCACGGTTCCGCGGTTTTCCAATCCGGTTGGCTCAAGATGGCGACGCGGGACCCGCCTGTTCGAGCACGCGATGAAGGATCGCCATCGCAAACGACGGATGATCGATGTAGGCATCGCCGGTGATGGTGACGAAGACGACATCCTGCGCTGATCCCCACCCGCGTGCCTGCATCTCGGCACGCGTCATGGGGGCGAACGTTCCCTCGCCCTTCGTCGCTTTAGGGCTGGATGGCGAGGAACTGGTCAACGGCAGAGAAAAGTCAGGACATGAACTCACACGTCTTTGGGCCATGGCGAGACCATCCTCCATTTATCACTGGACGGTGGGTTGGTCTGAAGAAACATGCCAAGCGCGTTGATTGAAGTGTCCACGCAAGCCCACGGGCGAACGAAGTGAGCTCCTGGGATCAGATCCTGGCTGAATCCCAGTTCCTTCGTTCACCCTGGGCGCAGGGTTGGTACGCTTGCCAGTCCGCCGTCACGATCATGCAGGAGCCGTTGGCGACTTCCGATACCGGCCTCCCGCGAAGATTACCTGTCTCGTGGAGGAACGCGGCTGGAATCAGGAAGATTTCGCCCGCCGAGCCCAACTGCATCGGCTCACGGCTCGCCACATCTTGCAGGGAATGTCCGGCGATTGCAGGTGACGGTGCAGGCGTGTGCTCAGGCGCTTGGGCCTGTCGGTGCATGAGCTGCGATCGCAGCTTTGCCTGGAGACGTTGCTGCGACGCATGTCGGCGCCGACGCCGGAGGTGCCGTTACGAGATCGCGATGCAGCCGGTTGCTGGACCTGGCTCGAACGCAACCTGACCGCGCCCGCACGCTCTCGTCCGAAGAAATCGACGAACTCCTCTCGCGCTGCAAGGCGTGGGCGGCCCGCTCACGCCCTTCGGCATCGCCCACTTCGTGGAACGCATCGAGCAGCGCCGCAGCCGTCGAACTGGTGGTGACGATCGCCGGCACCGAGATGGTGGACCTGCTCGAACAATTCGTCAGATTGCTCTTGAAGAAGTTCATGCCGCGCGTCGACGGACAACGAGCGAGACCGCGCCCGCCGTCCTCGGAATGACTCATTTCACTCGCCGCATCTGCGTACCGCCGAGGTGAAGCGTGTCGCCGTCGCGGCGGAAAGGCTCGACGCTGGTGCGGGGCATGGTAGCCCATTTGGCGCGGATTGACGAATCCGCGGATCGCGGGGAGCAGTCCCTGTTTCATTTCTTCCACGGCACGATTTACTTCTTCTTCCGGGATGTTGATTTCGACCATCGTGCCTTTGATCTTGTAGGTGCCGTTGATCGAAAAGAGGGCGGAATCGTCATGGCCGGCATGCCGGGGATCGCGGGCGGTTGCTGCGTCATCGTGAAACGCGACGACATGCGGCCGCCCGAGGTGAATTCGGTGCGAATTTGCATGGGGCCGCGGACATACATGACCAGCGGGTTGCTGCTGCCGAGGAGAAAGTACAGGCAAGCCCGCCGCCGCCGAGCAGCACGCTCCACCGATAATCAGGCCGATCATCAGGCCTTTGCCGCCGCCGGATTTCGCCTTCTTCTTTTTCTTCGACTTGGGGCGATCGTCTTCATCGTCCGCATCGTCGTCTTCCTCGACGCGTTTGCGGCGCGGGCGATCATTGCTCGTCGTCCTCATCGCGAGGCCGTTTGCTCTTCTCTTTGGGCGGAGCGACGGCAGGTGCGGGAGCCGACTTTCCCGATCGCACCGCCGTCTCCTTTTCAGGAACGGTGACGACTTCGGAGCAATGAGGACATTTCACGCGTTTGCTACGGAGCCGGCGGCCCCGCTCGTCGCAGCGTCGCCTCGCACTTCGGGCAGACGAACTCGCTTGCCATGGGAGGGCCCTGACTGATGAAATCCGATCGATGATGACTAGACGAACGAGCCGTGCTCGAAGTCCGCGCGGGAATGAGGAGTATTGTAAATGACGAATGACGCGCGGCGCAAGAAAGTTGAAAAGAGAAAATAGAGAATTGATACGAAAACGCCGCAACGGCCGTGGAGCCGACCCAAAGGAACAGGCCCGCGAAACCTTGCGATTTCGCGGGCCTGATTCGCTTTGACGGGCCGTCAGCAATCCCCTCTCTGCCGCACGGCCCCGAAGTCCTCTTCTTCTCCCCAAAAGTCGAGGACGAACAAAGCTAGGATGCGTTCGTTCGCGAAGCAAATGGAAGCGGCCGAGTTTTCCGAATTGGCGGGCTGTAGGGAATACGAGAAAGTTAGCGCCTCCTTTCTACCTGCTGGAGATGTTGCGAAGGCTTCGCGCGTCGCCCTCCTTTCTCCCGTCTGCCGCAGCAAGATTGCCCCAGTTTCCTCATCTCATGGAATGCTGACTTTTCGCCTTGTCGCAGTCTCCTGCCTCGGCCGCTCAAGCCCCCTGTCTCGCGAGAAGAGTCGCTCTTAACACTTGAAATGACATGCACTTCCGATGAAGGAAACTGTCCGATGCGGCCGATATCTTTCTCTGTCGGCGAAACTCTCGACTCGCGATTTCGCGAGATGCGATCCCGACGCCTCGACCTAGAGCTGCGGAGTCTGGAATGATCGGCGAGGAAACCCTGCTGTCACCTGCTACGGAAGCCGACTTGCTGCGTGCTCAGCTGCAGCGAGCCCAACGCCTCAGCAGCGTGGGTACGCTGGCCTCCAGCGTCGCCCATGAGTTCAACAACATCCTCACGACGATCCTCAATTACGCGAAGCTCGGCCTGCGCCCCACCGCCACCGAGCAGTCGCGGCTTGAGTGCCTGGAAAAAGTGCTCAAAGGCAGCCAGCGCGCCGCATCGATCGTGAGCAGCATGCTCGGCTTCACCCGCAATCAGGCGATTCGCCGCGAATTCACGGATTTGGTCGCGCTCGTCGAAGACACGCTGCTTCTTTGCGAGAAAGATCTCTCGAAGCATCAGGTGCATGTCGAACGCAAGTTCACCTGCCGTCCCAAAGCGCCCGTCGTCGCACAGCAGATTCAGCAGATTTTGCTGAACCTCATCATCAACGCTCGGCAAGCGATGCCGCGTGGCGGTCGTATCACCATCGACGTCCGCGAAAACGCTCGGACTCAGATGGCCGAGATCCATGTCTGCGATACCGGGGCCGGCATCCCGCCTGAAAAGCTGCGGCTCATTTTCGATCCGTTCTTCACGACCAAGGAACCCGATGCCGACGGCCATGGCGGCAGCGGACTGGGCCTGAGCGTGTGCCGGCAGATCATCGAGCAGCATCATGGACGCATCCGCGTCGAAAGCATCGTCGGCAAAGGTTCGAAGTTCACCGTCAAGCTGCCGATGACGCCGCCCGAAGACCGCATCGTCCCCGAAGCGGCATGAGCGACGCGTCGCATTTTTCCCTCTAGACAACTCCTCTCTTCTGCGGCATAAGCCCCCTCGTTCCAAGGATGGACGCGACGCGACGGCCGGCGTGCTTTGGGGAAAGCACGCGACACCCGGCTCAGGCGTCACTCGGGGGAAGGCTCATGCGACTCCACCTGCCTGTTTGCGCCGCGTGCGCGCTTGTCGTCGGCTTCGGTCTGACGCCAATCGCTCGAGCCGACAACTGGTTCACGCGGATGTTCTCCAAACCCAAGCAAGAAGAACCCGCCGAGAAGAAGCCTGTCGGGCCTTCGCCCGAAGAGCTTGCTCGTCTTCGGCAGGAGCGAGCCCGCAAGGAATTCGCCGAGCGATCCGCCGTCGTGTTGAAGCTGCGGGAAATCGCCGAGCGAAACAACGACCCGGAACTCATCCGACAGGCCGACCAACTCGATCAACGCGTGTACGAAACCTACAAGCGACGCCTCGGCATCACCGATCGGACGCTGCCTGAAGAAGAGCGTTCGCTGGAAGAACAGATCACCCGGCAGGCTCCGCAAGGCGGCCCGCGCATCGGCGAATTGCAGCCCACGGGCCAAGCATCGCTGCGGAGGGACTAACCATGCGAACGATCGCGATCGCCCTCCTGACCGCCGGCCTTTTCGGCTGCGTGACGATTCCCGACGGAGTGCTTCCCAAGGCTCCGCCCGCAGCGTCCGAAGGCAAGACCGCAGGCCCGACGCGCCGCTGGTCGGCTGAAGAAGTGAACGACCGAAACGCGCGAAAGATTTCGATGGAACTCTGGGACGACCTGGACCGCGAGGAAAGCGAACCGCGCCAATCAAATACGAAGTGACGTCAGGCACCCGGCAAGTCCTTCTTGCCGACGACCAGGTCGACCGCTTGTTGGGGGACAGCGTCGACCTGGTTTCTTTTTTGCGCAAGAGCCGCGCAACCATGCTCGGCGTCCCTTGTTCTGCTGCGTCAGCATTCCATCTTAGTCGAGGCGAACCGGCTCGACGGAGAGGCCGACGCGTCCTTGGATCGGCGTCACGCGAGCCCGGGCGGGCTGGCCAGTGCTGGCGACGACGACGACCGCTTCCGTCGTGCCCTGCGTTTGCGAGACGGCTTCGACCAGTTGATCGAAGGACGCGACGCGTTGTCCGTTGAAGTACACCAGTATGTCGCCCGATTTCAGCCCGGCCTTCTCCGCGGCGCTTCCGGCGCCCACGTCGGTAATCTTCAGAGCGAACTCGGGAGCGTCTGATTCTTCCGTTCCGGCCTGGGGCTCGTTTTGAATGTCGCTGCCGCCCTGGGGGGTGTAGAGCGAAGGACGAACCACCGTCGCGGGTTCGATCACCGTCTGCGGTTGCACAACCACCGTTTCGGTCGGGTATTCGAGGACCGGAATCGTGCTCGGCTGCAAGACAAGAACGCTCGGACGCAGCGGGTGAAGTGGCGGGATGAAGGGGATCGAACCGCCATTCACGAGGCCGCCCTTTTTCCCGAGACCTTTAATGACGATGTTGATGTTCGGCCCGCCGCCGTTTAGGCCGCCGCCATTCCCACCGTTGCCTCCGTTGCCGCCATTTCCGGGATTCGGTTTAAACGGATTTCCGCCGATGGTGATGCTGCCGTTGAACCCGCCGTTGTTGCCGCCGCTATTCCCGTTGACCGTAACGTTCACTCCAGGTCCATTGGGCTTGGGGCTGCCAGGGCCATTCGGCTTGGGTGGTTTTCCGCCGATGACGAGACTGCCGCTCAGACCGCCGTTATTGCCTCCGTTGATCGTCACGTTGACGCCAGGCGGATTCGGCTTGGGATTGCCGGCCAGCGGATTGGCCAGCCCGATCTTCGGCGGGACGGACGGAACGCTTGGCTTGGGCAGCGGATTGATTTTTCCGCCGGCAAATCCGCCGGCAGGTTTGAACGTGGAACTTGAGATTTGGATCGGAGACGGCTTCGTTCCCGACTGCGTCGGCGAACTGCCGGAACTCGGGACTTTCTTGAATTGTGCCGTCGCCAGAGGAGCGACGAGGGCCATAGCGGCAGCGGAGAGAAGCATGCGGTGGATCATGGCGATATTCCTTCGGGTTGGTTGAGGTTCGTCTTTGCAGTCTTCAACCAAGGAATCGCAGTCGTCGGGAAAACCGGACACAAAATCGATTCGCGATGAAAACCAAATCGCGATATTGGGCGAATCGACCCATGATAGCGACCGGCCCGAGCGGTTCGCGACAGGGCGCGGGATTTTCGAGATACGGATTCATGCCTGGAAACGGACTCATCGCCCAACTCCTCTGCTAGTCCGTCGCTTTTGTGACGCGTTCGCGGTTCAGCTTGCCATGCTTGGCGATCCCTGTAGACTTTCGCCCTTGAACCGCAAGGTCGCGGCTCATCGCCTCTTGGAGCGCCCACAATGTCTGAAGCACTTTCTCCTCGCATTCGCATGCTGCAAATGTGCACGGGTTACTGGATTTCGCAAGCGATCTACGTGGCCGCGAAACTCAAAATCGCCGACCACATCAAGGCGGGCATTCGCACGCCGGCGGACCTCGCCGCCAAGTCGGGCGCTCAGGTTCGGCCGCTCTATCGGCTGCTGCGTGCGCTCGCCAGCGTCGAGGTATTTGCCGAGGAAGCGGATGGCGGATTCGCTCTGACTCCGCTCGCCGAACAATTGACTGACGAACTCGGCTCGATGCGGGCGCCGGCGATCATGATGGGAGACGAGCACTACGCCTCCTGGGGTCAACTCGAACACAGTGTCCGCACCGGCGAACCTGCCTTCGACCGCATCTACGGCAAACCGATCTTCCAGTATCTCGGCGAGCAGCCGGAACAGGCGAAGATTTTCGATGCGGCCATGACCGGCATTCATGGCCCGGAAACGCCCGCGATGGTGGATGCCTACGACTTCTCGGGCATCCAGACGCTCGTCGATGTGGGCGGCGGCAACGGCTCCTTGCTTTCTGCCGTGCTGCGTAAATATCCCGGCATGAAGGGCATTCTTTTCGATCTGCCTCAAGTCGTGGAGCGTGCGAAGGACGTGCTGCGAGGGCAGGGCGTTGCCGATCGCGTTCGGTGCGAACCAGGCAACTTCTATGAAGGGACTGCATCCGGCGGCGATGCCTACATGATGCGGCATATCCTCCATGATTGGACCGACGAGCAGTGCGGCACGATCTTGGGCCATATCCGCAAGGCGATTCCGAATTCGGGTCGGTTGATCGTCATCGAGTGCGTCATCCAACCAGGCAACATGCCGAGCTGGGGCAAGTTCCTCGATCTCAACATGCTCGTTCTCCCTGGCGGACAGGAGCGGACCGAGGCTGAGTTCCGCACGCTGCTCGAGAAGGCCGGCTTCCGCCTGGAAAAAGTCGTTCCCACGCGGACGGAAGTCAGTGTCATCGAAGCGAGGCCCGTGTAAGTGCAACCGCACGGCATCGAGTAAGATAGCCGCAACCGATCGTTCCATGCCGATCGGCATCTTGTTGGTCCGCGATGCCGCGATTGCTCTTCATCACCGGAAAATTGGCGGAACCGTCGCTGCGGCGCGTGCTTGACGAACTCGCGCCGCGGGCTGGTTTCGAGTATGAAGTCGCCGTCCTGCCGATCACCGTCGTCGCGCTGGCGTCCACCGATTGGATCGCCCGCCATCTCCCTCCGACGACGGGTATCGAACGAGCCATTTTCCCTGGCCTGTGCAATGGTCCGCTCGACCCGTTGCAAGAGGCATTGCCGAACGTCTCAGTGGAACGCGGGCCGAAAGACTTGCGTGAATTGCCCGAATATTTCGGCAAATCGGCGGCGACGCGTGAGGGCTATGGCGCCTTCGACATTCAGATCCTCGCCGAGATCAACCACGCCCCCAAACTTGATATCGATGCATTGATCGCTCAAGCACAAAAAGCGAAAGCGGACGGCGCTGACCTGATCGACCTCGGTTGCATGCCCGGCTCGCGCTGGAGCGACGTGGGCGATGCGGTACGGCGTCTGCGCGATCTGGGGCTGCGACTGTCGATCGACACCTTCGACCCGCATGAAGCAGCCGACGCATGCCGTGCCGGCGCGGAGTTGGTGCTGAGCGTCAACCGCACGAACCGCGAGGCCGCCCGCGATTGGGGGGCCGAGGTGGTCGTCGTGCCCGACGACATCGCCACGATGGGCGGCCTCGAAGAGACGATGGCGTATCTCGACGCCGCGAAGGTTCGCCACCGCATCGACCCGATTCTCGAACCCATCGGCTTCGGCTTTGCTTCATCGCTGGGCCGTTATCTCGAAGCTCGGCGTCGCTGGCCGCAGGCCGAGATCATGATGGGGATCGGCAATCTCACCGAACTCACCGAAGTGGATTCCGCCGGCGTCAATGCGATGTTGATCGGCTTCTGCCAGGAGGCCGGCATTCGCAGCGTGCTGACGACTGAGGTCGCGAACTGGTCCAGATCATCGGTTCGCGAGATCGACCTGCTTCGCCGCGTGATGCATCACGCTGTCCTGCAGAAGACGATCCCGAAGAAGCTGGATCCCGATATCGTGCTGCTGCGCGATTCCAAGCTTCGCGAGTTCGGCGATGCGGCGTTCGCGGAGTTGGCCGCACAAATCGCCGACAAGAACATCCGCGTGTTCGCCGAACGCGGCGAGATTCACGCGATGAACGCCGATATGCACCTCCGGGGCCGCGATCCATTCGCCCTGTTCGCCGCGATGCGCGAACGCGCGGAGTTCGACGCCTCGCATGCGTTCTACCTCGGCTACGAGATGGCGAAAGCCGTCACCGCGCTGACGCTCGGCAAGAACTACGTGCAAGACCAGGCACTGCGTTGGGGCTTTCTCACGGAAGCAGAGACCAGTCACCAGGGCAAGAAAGTCGACTGATGCACCGACTTTCTCCCGAGTCGCTGCAAACTTCTGCCTAGCCAACGATGTCGCGCACGACGTGGCCATGCACGTCGGTGAGGCGGAAGTCGCGGCCCGCGTAGCGGTAGGTCAGCTTTTCATGGTCCAGGCCCAGTAGATGGAGAATGGTCGCATGCATGTCGTGCATGTGCACCTTGTTCTCCACGGCCTGGAAACCGAACTCATCCGTCGCGCCGAAAGAGAAGCCGGGCTTTACGCCGCCGCCGGCGAGCCACATGGTGAAACCGCCGGGGTTATGGTCGCGACCGGTGCCGTTCCCCTGGGCATAAGGCGTTCGGCCGAACTCCGATCCCCACCATACGAGGGTATCTTCGAGCAACCCGCGACGCTTCAAATCGGTCAATAGGGCGGCGATCGGCTGATCGACGTTGCGAGCCAATTCCTCATGCTTCGGCATATTCGAGTGCTGATCCCACACCGGATTGGCGCTGTTGTCGCCGTGGTTGACTTGGATGTAGCGGACGCCCGCCTCACACATGCGGCGTGCGATGAGGCACTGTCGGCCGAAGCGGTCGGTCGCGGAATTGCCGACGCCGTAAAGCCGCAGCGTCTCCGCCGTTTCGCCGGAGAGGTCGAGGATGTCGGGAGCGTTGCGCTGCATGCGCCAGGCGAGTTCATAGGAGTTGACGACTGCCTCGAATTCGGCATCGCCCGAAGCCTGTTTCGTCTGCTCCGCATTCATCGCTTGCAACAGGTCCAGCTGGCGGCGCTGGGCAGCAATGGGTGCGGGGTTTCGCAGATCGCGGATGCCGGTCGCATCGACTGAGGCGCCGACCTTACCGACCGCGGTGCCTTGAAACGTTGCGGGGAGACACGCGTTGCCGTAGTTACGAGGCCCGCCGTTGCCGGTCGAGGGAGCCAGCGACACGAAGCCGGGGAGGTTTTCGTTCTCCGTACCCAGGCCATAGAGGGCCCACGAACCGACGGATGGACGAATGAAGTTGGTGGAACCGCAATGCAGAAACAGCGTGGCCGGGCCATGGGCGACGCCTTCGGTATGCAGCGAGTGAATGCTGCAAAGATCGTCGGAGTGCTTGGCGATTTCCGGGAACAAATCCGAAACCCAACGGCCCGATTCGCCGTATTGGCGGAAGTTCCAAAGGTTCTTCATCACGCGTTGATTGCTGCCGCGACGTCCGGTCTGAGCGAGCACGCGTGGATCGTCGAAGTTCATCGCCTTGCCGTCTTCGCGGACCAGCAACGGCTTGCGGTCGAACGAATCGACATGGCTCACGCCGCCCTGCATGAAGAGGAAGATGACGCGTTTCGCCTTGGCGGGAAAATGCGGAGCACGAGCCGCGAGCGGATTCGCCGCCGTCGATTTTTGTGCCGCCATCGCGGCGGCGGCGAGCCAGCCGAATCCGCATGCGGCCGTCTTCATGGCGCCCCGGCGAGTCATCGATTGCGTCATCGTCGTTGTCCTTGTCCTAATCTTCCTCCCCTCGCCCCTTTGGGGAGAGGGCCGGGGAGTGAGGGGCTTCGCCCGTGCACCAACTTCATCACGACCGCCAAGCCCCACCGTAAGCGCAGCGCACCGGTGGGGATTTTACGACGGATCCCCACCGTGCGGCGGCATACGGTGGGGCTTGGCGGGGTGAATGAGTCTTCTTGAGGGCGTCACCCCTCACCCCCCCACCCCTCTCCCCAAAGGGGCGAGGGAGCCGAGTCAATTCACAAACCGGAAGTCGATCGACGCAAACAGCGTCTGCATGAAGCGGGCCCACGCCTCCTCGCGTCGGGCGGGATCGGCTTCCGCCAAGTATTCCGTCGCAAGTCGACGTTCCGCATCCGTGGGCATTCGGCCTAGCGTTCTGCGATACGCCAGCGTGATGCGTGCCGCATCGTCGAAGTTCTTCTCCGCCAACATGCGTTGAGCCGCGACCTTCGCTTGCTGCAGCACGAACGGGTTGTTCAACATGAACAACGCCTGCGGCGACACGGTGCTCGCATTTCGCTTGCCGACGGTCATGCTCGGGTCCGCGAAATCGAACGCCTCGAAGACGTCGGGCAGCGCATTGCGGAAGACTGGGATGTAGACGCTGCGACACGTATCTTTGTGTACGTAATTGTAATCAGCCGACACATTCGTGAACGACGGTCCGGACGTGTCCAGTTTGAGCTGACCGCTGACGGCAAGCATCGCGTCGCGGATAACCTCTGCATCCAGGCGACGCCGGCTCATTCGGCCCCAGAGGCGATTTTCCGGGTCGGCCGCGGTAGTCTTGGCGTTCGCGGAAGCTTGACGGTAGGTCCGCGACATGACCAGCATGCGGATCGTCTTTTTGGCCGACCAGCCCTCGTCGACGAACCGCGTCGTGAGATAGTCGAGCAGTTCCGGATGCGTGGGACGTTCGCCGGTGACGCCGAAATTGTCCGGCGTCCGTACCAGGCCTTCGCCGAAGGTCCAAAGCCAAAGCCGATTGACCATGACGCGGGCGGTGAGAGGGTTGTCGGGCGACGTCATCCACTCGGCCAACTGCTTGCGGCCCGATTGGTCCGCAGGGATTTTCGGAGCGGGTCCGCGGGTCGCCACTTGGAGGAAGCCGCGCGGGACTTCGTCGCCCAAATTCTTGATGTTGCCGCGAATGTGGATGCGGGCATTCGCCATCTTCTTTTCTTCGTGGAAGCTGAGGGCCACATCGCGACGCGGGCCGCTCGCCTGCAGCTTCTTCATTTCTGCTTCCAGCGACTTGAGACGCGCCTCGTCCTTCCCCGCCGTCTTCTTCTCTGCTTTCGGTTCCAACGGCTTCTTGTCGCCGGTTGGGGCGGTCGCGACTTTCGCCTTGTCGATGGGAATGTAGACGACGGCATCCGCGATCACATGCCCCTTCGCATTTGCGTTCGACACGACGACATGGCTTTGGCCCCCCTTGTCGAAGCGGAACTCCCCGAGCGAGACGAAGAGGCCGTCGATCGGCGGCGGCTGTTGCTCGTTGACTTTCACCAGCGTCTCGCCGTCTTCGCTGAAGACGGTGATTTCCACTTCGCCGGCCCGATTGCCGCCCGGCGAATATGCGAATCGCACCTCGTACATGCCGCTCTCCGGCAGTTTCGGCTGGAAGGTGAGCGTCTTCTCCCCCTGCCCCTTGGCGTCGTCGTGCACATAACCGGCGCCAACGTAGAAGCCAGAGAATGTCGAGTGCTTCCACTCGCCCACTTTCATCGCCTGCGAATCATCGACGACGACTCCGACCAGCGAGTCCGCGGAGACCGCACGCGGCTTCTTGGGATCGGCCGACTTCGCAGTCGCCTTGGCGAGCGTCGCCTTCATGCTGTCGATTTCCGCTTGCAGCTTGGCGATCGCTTGTTCGTGCTTGCGGATTTCCTCGTCGTTGCCGTTCATGGAAGGGAGCGGCACCTCGATCCACTTGTTGAGGTTCCCCTCCGGCGTGAGCGTGCGGACGTTTTGCAAGATGCCGGCCAGCGCGTAGTAATCGCGGGTCGGGATCGGGTCGAACTTGTGATCATGGCAGCGGGCGCAGCTGATCGTCTGCCCCAAAAACGCTTTGCCGAGCGTGTCGAGTTGTTCGTCGATCAGGTCCATTTGGAGTTGCTTGCGGTCCTGCTCCTCGAGGTTGTTGTTTCCCATCGCGAGGAATGCCGTCGCCACAATCTGCCGGCGACGCTCCGCGGGATCGTCCGCCGACATGAGATCGCCAGCGAGTTGTTCGCGGATGAAGCGATCAAGAGCCACATCTTTGTTGAACGTTTCAATGACGTAATCGCGATACCGCCACGCTTCCTTGAGGACGAAGCCGCGAAGCGTCAGCGATTCCGCGTAGCGAGCGACGTCCAGCCAGTGCCGGCCCATGCGTTCGCCGAACCGCGGGGAAACGAGCAGACGATCGACGACGTCCTGAATCGCTTGCTTGGTGTTCGCCTGGGAAGCCTTCTCGAAAGCCTCGATCTCTTCCGGCGTGGGAGGCAGTCCAGTGAGGCCCAGGTAAAGGCGTCGGATAAGCACCCGCGGCTCCGCATCAGGGGCGGGTTTCAGGTTCTTTGCTTCCAGTTGGGCGAGGATGTAGGCATCGATCTCGTTCTCCGCCCAATCCTTCTGCCGAACCTGGGGAACCGGCGGCTTCTTGGGAGGCTGGAACGACCAAAAGCCTCGGCCTTCTTCCACGGTGGGAACTTTACTTTTTTCTTTCCCCTTCGCCGCGACCGCCGGAGTGCGCGGATCGACCGCCCCTTGCTTGATCCAGCGTTCGAAGTCCGCGATTACCGCATCGGGCAGCTTTTGCTTGGGCGGCATCTTGAGGTCGCCGGTCGATCGCAGCGCGTCGATGAGGAGGCTTTTCTCGGGATGGCCGGGGACGACAGCGGCTCGCGTATCGCCGCCTTCGAGCAATGCCTCGCGATGGTCCACGCGGAGACTGCCGCGAATTTTGCCTTCGGGCGAATGGCAGCTGTAGCAATGTTCGACCAGGACAGGCCGGATCTTCTTCTCGAAGAAATCGACGTCCCCCACCGATGCGCCGGAGAGAAAGACGCACCAAGCAACGACCGCCGAAGACATGTCGGACCTCGAAGCGGAAACGATGGAGATTTCGCCATATTATTCTGCGGAAAATCGGTTTGCAAGGCTTGGTGCGCATTGCCGGCACTTCGACGTGACGCATTGCGTCGAACTCAGCGGCCCGACGTGCGTTCCTATAATTAGAAAGCAACGAACACCGATTGGGATACCGCATCATGGCATCGATCAGCCCGTCTCTGCGCCCGACTTCGCTTGCCAAAGAAGGGGACAACGCGCTGCGCATCGAATGGAACGATGGGCATCACGGTCGCATCCGCTGGGCGAAACTGCGAAACGAATGCCCGTGCGCCGGTTGCCGCGAGGAGCGCGAAGCTCCGCCCGACCCCTTCCGTGTGCTCAAGCCGTCCGAAATGGCGCCGCTGCAACCGATCGCTATCGCGCCGGTTGGCTTTTACGCGTACAAGATCACCTGGAGCGACGGCCACGACGCGGGCATCTTCACGCTCGACTTCCTGAGGCAACAATGCGAATGCGTGGAGTGCGTGAAGGCCGGTTAGTCAAGCAAATCGCAAGGTTGCGTCGCCATGCTCAACGCGAGCCAGTGCGGGAATTGGGAAAGGTGCACATAGATTGGCTTGTTCGGTGAGTGACATCACCTCTTGTTCCCACTTCGCAAAATTCTTCGGCCGGCGCGTTTCGGCTTGTCGCTCCTCGCTTGTAAGAACGGCCAGTCAAGCTCAGACACGGTTCGTCGTTTTTGCAAATCGGGATTGCAAAAATGACCGCGAGTTCCAGGTCCGCAATCCTCGCATGTCGCCGATTCGGAAATGTTTCAGCAGATTGCCTATTCCGCAACTGATGTGGCGGTTGCGACTTGACGTAATCCAATGACCAAACGGCTCTTTCGGCATGGCCGGTGCTTAAGTAAGTTCCGTCGAAGTCAAGGCCAACTTACACAGGACACCGCCATGAACCGCATCAGCTCCTACCTCCCGGAGAATCGGATCGAAGCCGCTTTCAGCAACCCCATGTTGAAAGCAGCCGCCCGCATGCGGAAAGACACCGAAGCGACCCTTCGCGACATGGCGTATGTCCTCGCTCTCACCCAGCGGGTGAAGGCCGAGATTCTGGAAGGAGCCGACTCTTCCAACGCTTAGTTTCCACTTCGCGGTCCGCACGAGGCGCGGCTGAGCGAAATGCTGAGCTCCCAGAATCGCATCCCCCGCCGCTCCGCCGTGCCCCGTATGGACCGCGACCCTTCGGCGCCTTCCCCCGTGCCGAGGACCGATCGCAGCGATTTTCCCCCAACGATCCCCCGACCGCTCGCAACGGCCCGCTTCCCCCAAGCGGGCCGTTTCCTTTTGCTAAGGTCGAATGAAGGTAACGATTTTTCCGGGAAAACCTCAGGATTTTTTGCTTTAGGCGAATCCGGTGCTAAAGTTGGACGCCCCAAAGCACCATTGTTCGGCACCCAAGGACGCTCACCCATGGCAGCGATTGCCCGTTCCGTACGATCTTCCGAAGGCTGGTTCCTTGAAGCGGAACGCTCGTACGTCGCCAATCATCAAGGATGTCCGTGGTGCGGCGAGTCGTACGTGCTTTCTTTTTGCACGCACGGTTGCTCCGTCACCTACTTCTGCCAGCAATGCGATTTTCAGGCGATGTACCACCCGATCGAAGGCACGTTCGACGTGGTGCCGGGCGAGTCACGAAAATGTCACCCCGTTCAAGAGACGATGGAAACGTCGTTGACCAGTTTCTAATGATGGCAGCAGAGAAGTGAGACAAGGGCATAGCTTCTTGGAAGTCTGTGCCCTTTTCGTTTGCTGACTGCAACACACGGAAAATGCTCGGCGACTATTTGCCCTTCGCCACGCCGAGGACGACGGGGAAATTGGGGAACGGACTTTCGACGGACGTGAGCGAATAGCGCCAGGCGCCGCGGGGAGCATTCGGGATCTCGAGGAGAAACGTCGTTGTCTCCTCCTGAACGATCTTCTGCCCGCTTGGCGGAGTCACCGTGATTCGCATCTTGGCTCCGGCATTCTCGAAGCCTACGGCAAGTTGCAATGCTCCGCCTTGATGTTCCACTTCGTAGGTAGGCGAGTCGCCGCCGGTTGAAAGTTGTGCCGCTTGCCGGCTCTGCAATTCGAAGCCCACGCCTTCCATCACGTCGGTCACGCGGTTATCCGTTTTCGCCGTCAGGGTGGAAAACACGAGATAATCGAGAAGTTTCTTCTCCAAGCCATTCAGAGCCTGCGTCGAATTGTGAAACGACGTGAAGATCACCGTTCCCTTTTCATACGGGAATTTCACCAGCAACGGCAGCGTCTTCGCTCCCTTTCCCTTGGGTTGCGGGGCAGGCATGTCGAGTGGGTCGCCAGTCATTTCGCTTACCATCTGGAAGGGGCCGACTTTGTCCTTCGTCGTGACGATCAGACGAAAGGCGCCGCTCTTCTTCGGCGTGTAGGTGACGACGGCGGCGCCATCCTGTTCCGCGGATGCTTCGGCAATCGTTTTGCCCGCGAGATCGTTGAGCCGGAGCACCGGATCGAACTCGCCGCTGGTCACTTCAATGCGGTAGGGAAGATTCGCCTTCATCGTGATGGGAAACGCCTTGTACGGCTTCTTCGTCTTGGCGTCGACCGTGTCGGTTCGCCGAAGGATGCCGTTGGTTTCCTGCATCGCGGGCATGTCGGCGCCTGGGGGCAGACCTCCGAAGGGGTCCAATCCTCCTCCAGCGAAGGCGCCGTTCATGTCGTTGATCGGTTCGCCTTCGAGGTATTTCGTTTGCTTCGGCATGTTCAATACGGCCGCCTGCCAGCTGGGCGCATTGAAGTTTAGGCTGATGCTGTCCACGCCGAGGTAGCCGCGGAGCGATGGATCGGTGACGCGGGCCTGCAGTTTTTGGACGATGCCGGAAAACCCTGTGTTCGCGTTTTGGGGAGGGATGAAGTTTTTGATCGGTGCGCCCGGTTTTCCGGAGAACATGGCCTTCACATTCTCGAATTGCAGATCCGAGGCGTAGAGCGTGCCGCCGTTGGCGACGTATTTCCGCAGGTCTTCCGGCGTCGAGAATTGGCCGCCGCAGTTGAGGAAAATCACGTCGTAGTTTTGCAGGCGTTCGAACGAAACGTCCTTGCCGAAGGCGTTCGCATAGTCGTCGAAGGGGATACTCAGCTTTCGCAGCACTTCCGCCATGTTGTCGGAGCCGGCGGGGGACACGGCGAGTTGCATCTTGCGAGGCGCCTTCTGCTCGACCTTGATGCGCCGCACCTGATACGGAATCACCGCTTCGATCACCTTGGCGACTTCCGTCGGCACCCGCACGAACATCTTATCCTCGACGAATTCCAGCGCCGCACGAGTAATTCCAGGATCCGTCTTCGCGAGCGGTGGATCCGATTTCGGCGGCGTGATCGGGCGCTCGCTGCCGGTCTCCTTCGGCGCCATCGGCGTTGGCTCCGGCTCGACGATTTTTTTCGGCGTGACGACCTCGACAGGCAGATTGGGTTGCGGGATCGGCCCCGGCGGTTCCGGCGGTTGTGGTGGGACGATGACGGCGGGCTTCGGGGCGACCTGTGCGATCGTCGCGGGCGGGTCGAATTTCTTCGTTTCTTCGTTCTTCAAATTCGGAATGATGAAGACCAACGGAACTACGATGCCGACCACGATGACCAAACCGACGCCTGCGAACAAACTCGCCGTCTGCCAGGAAATCCCGGACTTCGGCGGTTCCGTGGTCATTGCTGGAGCGGTGGTCGCAGCGTGTGTCGGCCGGTGCGTTTCCGTCCAGATCGACGCGGTAGGCAGCGATTCGCCTGCCGGAACCTTCGGGATGCGCAGCGATTTGCCGCATTTCTTGCATGCGACCTTGCGTCCTTCGCTGCCGGCAGGAGAGCGCAGGCGACTGCCGCACGGACAGAGAAACCGCATCAAATTATCGCTCATTATCATCGCTCCCGGCCTGCGCCGACTGGAGATTCCTGCATGCTCACGAGTGTACCTGAACCGCTTCCCGTCTTCCAATGGAATATGAAGTTTTCGGGAGGTGGATCGACCGATGAGGACTCAACCGGTTTCGTGCGTGCTTTCGTGACTGAGCCCGCATGGATTTCGCGTCGCAGCCTGTCCCGCCCCTAAGAGGGCCAATCGCCGCAAAGCATGGATGCGTTTCCCTTTGGCTGCCGCGTGCGTTCGTGGTATCGTGCTGCGAATCCCGTGGAGGCTCGACATGCGACCGGTTCTTTTCGCCGCAATGGTCTGTTGGCTTGCCGTGCAACCTTCGGCACACGCCCAGAAAACGGGGACGCCGGGCGGGTTTCCTCCTGACAAAGAAACCCGAATCAAGATCGAGGCAAAGATCGCGGAGTTGAACGACGCGATCGACGGATTGCGAAAGGGTAAGGCGCCGGACGCGGCCGTGCGCGACGTGGAGGTGTATGCTCGAGCAGCGAAAATCATGCTGCGCAACAACGATTTTCACTTCACCGACAGCGTGAAGTGGACCTTCGAGGTGCTGGTGCTAGGCCGCAAACGCGCGGCTGCCGTTGCGGAAAAGGCCGCGACCTACGATCGGCCCGGTATGCGTTCGGTGCGGGCGTATCGCTCGCGGATCGACGGCTCGGTGCAGCCTTACATCGTCAGCACTCCGGCGGAATTCGGCAAGGACAAGAAGACTTGGCGGCTCGACATCGTGCTCCACGGCCGCAACGACCTGCTTACCGAAACCGCGTGGTTGCGTGGCGCTGCCGACAAGGCCGCGGGCAAAGAACCGTATCTCCAACTCGACGTCTTCGGCCGCGGCAATAATGCTTATCGCTGGGCAGGCGAGACGGATGTGTTCGAGGCCCTCGAGGATTTCTTCGCTCGCGAAAAGGCAGCGGGGCGGGAAGCGTTTCTCGATCGCCGCAAGATCGTCCTCCGCGGGTTCTCCATGGGCGGAGCCGGCGCCTGGCACCTCGGACTGCAATATCCCGATCGTTGGTGCGCCATCGGCCCCGGAGCCGGCTTTTCCGCAACCGCCGGTCTCGCGAAAGAACGCCCCAAGGCGTGGGACGAATGCCTGCACATTTACGATGCCGTCGACTATGCCGGCAATGCGTTCATGGTCCCGGTCATTGCGTACTCCGGCGCCGACGATCCGCAGAAATTGGCAGCGGACCATATCGAGAAACGTCTGAAGGCGCTCGACCTGTCCTCGCACATGACGCATTGGATCGCGCCGAAGACCAAGCACACGTTCTTGCCTGAGTATTTCAAGAAAGCCGAAGCGATGTGGGCGGAGCACGCGGCCAAAGGAAGGCCCGCCTATCCAACTGAAGTTCGATTCACCACCTGGACGCTGAAATACTCCACCTGCGAATGGATCGAAATTCTTCGATTGCATCGCCATTACAGCGAGACGAAGGTGATCGCACGCTACGCCGACAAACAGTACGATCTCCAGACCGGCAATATCCGCATGCTGAAGGTAAAACTCGCTAGCGACGTCGGCCCGATCGTTCGCATCAAGATCGACGGCGCTACCCTAGAGATTCCCGTGCGTTCGCTCGGTCAGGTCGGGCAAGCTATCGTTTTGGAGCAACGGGGCAAGCAATGGGTGGTCGGCGGCAACACGGCGTCAGAGGGACTGGAAAAAGTGGTCGGCCTGACTGGCCCGATCGATGAAGCGTTTGCCGACGCATTTCTCTGCGTTCGCGGCAGCGGTACCGGCTGGCATGATGCCACCGCCGCCTACTCCACGATGGAATTGTCTCGCTTCAACTACGAATGGTCGAAGTATCTTCACGGCGACCTGCCGATGAAGAAAGATGCCGAGGTGACGGAAGACGACATCGCGAACAAAAACCTCATTCTCTTCGGCGACCCGTCTTCAAACAGCCTGATCGCCAAAATACTGCCGAAGCTGCCGCTGACGTGGACGCGCGACACGGTGGCGATGGCCGGCATGAAGGAGAACGCCGCCGACCATGTGCCGGTCTTGATCTACCCCAACCCGCTCAATCCCAAACGCTACGTGGTGCTGAACAGCGGGCATACGTTCAAGGAAAAGGAATTCAAATCGACGAACGCATTTCTCTTCCCGCGATTGGGCGATTACGCGCTGCTGAAGCTCGCTCCCAGCGAGGCGAACCCGCAAAACGCCGAGCCGAAAGTAATCGGTATTTTCGACGAGAAGTGGCAGGTGAGGTAGCCGGCAACCAAAGCGTTTCCGGCCGTCGCATGCAACGCAACTTGGCCGAGGCGTCTAGGATCTCTTCTCTTTCTTGAGTTCCTTGACTTCCGATTGAAGTTCTTGGACCTGCAGCTTCGTGTCCTTCAACTCCTGCTTCACTTCCTTCACATCCTCGCGGACATCTTGCAGAATCTGTTTGGCGTCGCTGGCGAGGGCGACGTTCTGTCGGGCTAGTTCTCGAGTTTGACTCGCAAGGTCTTTGATATGTTCCATCATGGTTAGGATCTCCTTCACGATCGACAAATCCGCCGGCTTGCGGAGGCGTTCGTCGAATCCCGCCTCGGCAATCTCGGCTTCCATTTCCTCCACTCGTCCGCTGATCGCCACCAATTTCACGCCGACCTGCTCGCTGCGAAGCAATCGAGCCAGCGCGCACCCGTCCATGCCCGGCATGTCGATGTCGGAAATGCGACGCAATCGCGGCATAAAGTCGCGTGCGATTTGGAGGCCCGATGGACCGTCGTACGCGACGCGGACTTCATAGCCCACGGAACGCACGAACAAAGCCAACGAATCAGCTCCATCCTGATGGTCGTCCACCACCAAGACACGAAACCGCTTGGGCGAAGCGGAAATACCCAAGTACACCCTCAGGCGAAGGAACTGCGACCATACGGATCGTGCGTCAACTATACGATGCAGCACCAAATCCCAGCAAGGGAGCGAGACCTCGACTGCACAAGAGATGCCAAAATCGGGAAAGATACGCCGCCGAGCATATCCATGAATGCATGGAAGTTGAGAACAGTGCGGTCGCCGAAATGAGCCGCACTGTTCCTAGGGTGTTTCAAGCGATGCCTGGGCTTTCTTCCGCTGCCTGTGTTGTCCATGGACAACACAGGCAGGAAGGGATGATTCTGCTATTTCACGCGTTCCATGACGATCTTCGTGCATTGATCTCCCGGCGCTGTCTCAAACTGAGTCGGGCGACGGACATCGCAATAATTGATCGTGAGTCGATCGTCGGCGAAGCGATAGATGACTAAAAGTTTGCCCGTTGGGCTCTGAAGCTCCATCTCCCGCGGCGATTTTGTCGGGTCGAGGTGGAATGAGAATTCCAGGTCCGAACCTGAAGTGCCTTTGAAGATCGCCTTCGTTCCCTTGAAATGAAGGGAAACTCCTCGCTTGGCGATTTCGTCATCGGTAGAACGGCGACCACTCGTTTCTTGGTTGACGACTTTCCATTCGCCCTGAAACTTCTGCCGTTCGGATTTTGCTTCTTCGCTGTCGGTAACCACGATCGGCACAATCGCAGCGGGGTTCCACGAAGGCCAGGTTCGGCGAACGAGATCGGCGAACGCGTCGAGGTTTTTGCGCATTCGGGCATTCGTCCAGTCGCGGTTCGGCAAATTGTTGTTCAGAAGAATTGCTTTGCGTTTCGCATCGATCGAAAAATAGGACGGACCTATTTCTTCGTTGAGCGTGAGCAGCTTCAGCAACGCGGGACCAGGTATTTTCTCGAGATCGACATTTGCTTGCGACTCGAACCAAATGGAGGTTCCTCCACCTCCGGAAATCGACACCGAAAACACGCTGTTGAAGTTCTCGCGGGTGATGGTCACCCGAAACCAGGTGGCGGTCGGGCTGCTCGCATACGGCTCATAGCCCAAGTCTTGCAGCATTTTCTTCAAGGATTCGGTCGTGAGCGATCCTGGAGGCGGTTCCTTGGCCGCGGGTTGCGCAAATCCGTGCGTTTGCACAATCAATCCGACGAACATTGCCGAAATCAGCGCTCGCATTCGCATGGCTTGCTCCCTTCGATTTTTCATGAGAATTTCAGATCATCGGTCGCCGACGCTTCGAGCATCGGTGCTGATTTTTCCGGCTCGCTTGGAACTTGGGGCGGCTTGGCCCCTTCTCCCACGATGGTGGCAGTCAATCGCTATCCTCCAGCAATCCCGCAGCAGGCTTTCACAGCGTCGCTGGATTGGTATCGTGCGGTTCGCTGCAATGCCCCCTTTCCGCGCATCGATTCGAACACGACGCATCCCTCCATCCTCCGCTTGCGTTTGTCCGGCGCGCTATTCACAGGTGCGGAAGCCGAGAGACACGGTCGTTACTTCACGCGTTCCAAGACGATCATGATGCATTGATCACCTGGCGCCGTCTCGAACCCGGTGGGGCGGCTCGCTTCGCAGTAATTGACTGTCAAGCGATCTTCGGCCAGGCGATAGATGACTAACAGCCTGCTTTTTTCGTTCTGAAACTCCATCTCTCGCGGCGATTTCGTTGGGTCCAATCGGACGTAGTACGATTCTTGCTGCGAACTGGTTTTCATGCTGACCTTCGTTCCCTTGAATTGAAAGGAGATCGCCAACTTTGCGGTTAGTTCGTCCGTGGAACGGCGGCCGCTGCTTTCCACGGCGACCGCTTTCCATTCGCCCTGGAGCTTCTCCCTGTCGGCTTTGGCTTCTTCACTGTCTGCGATCACGATCGGCACCATTGCATCCGGGTTCCACGAAGGCCAAGTCCGGCGGATGACGTCGGCGAACGACTCGAGTTCCTTACGCATGCGGGCATTCGTCCAGTCGCGGTTCGGCAAATTGTTGTTCAGAAGAATCGCTTTGCGTTTCGTATCGATCGAAAAATAGGTCGGCCCCAATTCTTCATTGAGCATCAGCAGCTTCCGCAACGCGGGACCAGGAATTTTCTCGAAATCGACATTTGCTTTCGACTCGAACCAAATGGAGGTTCCTCCACCTCCGGAAATCGACACCGAAAACACGCTTTTGAAGTTCTCGCGGTTGATGGTCACTCGAAACCAAGTGGCGGTCGGGCTGCTCGCATACGGCTCATAGCCCAAGTCTTGCAGCATCTGCTTTAGCGTTTCGGTTGTGAGCGATCCTGGCGTCGCCTCCTTTGCCGGGGGCTGGGCGAATCCGTTCGCTTGCGCAATGAATGCGACCAACAGGGCCGCGATCAAAAGTCGAATTCGCATGGCGTGCTCCTTTCGAGCCCTTTATGGAAGTTTCCGGTCAACCGGTGTTTGCCGGTCGCGGATATCTTGCAGTTCGGCTCCAATTCCACCGGAACCGCTCGGGCCAAGGTTCGGCTTGATTCCGTCGGCGGCGAACGTGGCCGTCAAACGAAATCGGCCGGAACTTGCTCCAAACGCCTTCACTTCGATGTAGTAGAGTCCGGGGGCCAAATCTTGAATGATGGTTTCGGTGTCGCCGACGCCATTTACCGCTTGGGAAGCGAATCCTTCGGAACGCTTCTGGTAAAGCCAAAGATCCAAGTCCGCGGTTTCAGGGGTGTCGCTGTCCTTGATCTCCATGTGGAATTTCACCTTGGCCTTTTTGTCGAGCTGAAATGTGTAGATCGCCGAGGACTTCAAGTGGAAATACCGGTCGGTAATGTTGGGAGCGCTCATTCCAAGCAGCGAATTCACTTCCCCTTCTTGCGGAGCGCCGACGAGCAACGGACGAATGTAGGGGACATCGACGGAAGGGACGGCGCCGGGGCGATACGTGATGTTTCGTTCGGCGAGCAGTTCGACGAATCCCTTCACGAGTTCCGCGTTGCTCTTGTTGCGCTCGACGAACAGGTCGCAGAAGTCGATCAACGTCACATGCCGCCGATCGTGCATTCCTTCCGTCACGATCTGCCAAATCGGGCCGAAACCTACCGCCATATGCCGCGCAGGCCTGGAGGGGCGGGCGTCGAACAAGGCCCAGAGGGTGCATGCGACGGTGTGTTCGTCCCAATAGCCGCCGAATTTGCCGATGTCGTAGCTGCGGGGACGTTTGCCGAAGCTGCCTCGGCGGAAATCATCCAGGTCGTGGCCTCCACCCACCTGTTCGCCCTTGACGGTGACCGTGTCCACGTAGCGAGGATCGTTGAGCACGGCGGAGGTGAAGAAAGTGGCCCATCCTTCGCTCCATGCGACGCGAGGATCCAACTTGCAGCCCGGATGGTGGTTGAAGCCAGGCGAGTCCTGGATCGACGAAAAGACCGACGCCACGAAGTGGCCGTACTCATGCAGGATGACGAAGTCGTCGAACTCGTCGCTGTCGACGGATCGATCGCCGTAGATGAATGCGGAGTTGTCCTTGCGCGAGAAGTGGGTGATCCAATTCGCGCCTGGCGGCCCATTGAATCCGGTCGTCCATCGCACCGTGATCGGATTGCGCAGCAGGTCCTCGGCCTTGACTCCGCCTTCCTTTTGCAGAAAGTCATCGGCGCGGCGGACGCATTCCAGAATGTTGAATGCGCCGGCGATGTTGGCGGAGTCTCTGGCCAGGAGCGGCGTTTCCAGTTGGATGTCGGTTGCATCGAGCACGAATTCCGGCGTCGCCATCCGGTAGACTTCGCTCGGCGATCGGTTGTTGACGACGGAGACATGTTGGGAAGCGGCAAGCAGTTCCACATACGCACGCGTCGACTGGTCGACTTGCCACGGGATTTGGAAGCCGCCGTCCGCCGCGGTGAACGTCGCGACCCCAAGGATTTTGTTGCCGTCCACGGCTCGAAGTTGCACTTTGGCTCCGACGATCGGTTTGATCTCGGGGTGGTTGGTTTGCAGACCTAACTTCCCCGCTTTGTCGCGGAACGGCACCTTCTCGTAGGTGGCGCGGCCCACAACTTTCCCAGTCCCGGCATCCGCCGTCGCTGCGTTCAGAAGCAGAGCGGCGACGACCAGGAAAATGGCGATCCGCCGCGCTCGCTGTCGAATGGAGAATCGTGGGGGCGAACGATGTGCGCAAAACATGAGAGAACCTCCTTCGGTGCTCGAAGTGGCTGCGCAATCCGAATGGGCGTTCCTGGCATTCGCATGATGCGAATGCGATTTGCGTACCGTGCGTGCAGGTGATGTGGTTCGACGCGATATGCAACGTGGCGGATGCGACTTACAAACAGAGATGACGACATCGCAAGGTGCGGATTGGGGATTTTGCCGAGGCTGCCTGTGGGCTACTTCGCACAGCGGGCGACAAAGAATGGAGCCTATTGGCTCATGCGGCGGCGAACGTCGTCTTCATGCCAAACGCAAGGGGGCTCGTCCGCCGAGACGAGCCCCCTTTGCCGTAGGTCGCTTGCGGGCGACAAATCAGAAGAGTTCGGCGATCGGCTCGCCGTCGGCCAGGATCGGCATCGGTCGGCCTGTCGTGTCGAGGAACGACATCGCCGGGTCGATGCCGAGGTGGCGATAGACGGTTGCCCAGAGATGTTCGGGCTTCAGCGGGCGATCCTTGGGATGTTCGCCTCGCGAGTTCGTCGAACCCACGATTTGGCCCGTCTTGATGCCGCCACCGGCGAGGATCATCGACATCGCCTGAGGCCAATGGTCGCGGCCGGGTTGCATCACGCCGGTCTGCGATCCGATGGACCGCTCCAAGCGAGGCGTTCTCCCGAATTCTCCGGTGACGACGATCAGCGTCTTCTTGTCCATGCCGCGTTGATAGACGTCCTCGATCAGAGCCGTTACCGCTTGGTCGTAGATCGGCAGCCGAGCTTCCAGGTCGTCCCAGATGTGGCAATTAACCGCGTGGGAGTCCCAGTTGTAGACGCCCTGCTTGAGATGCTGAATGCCGGACTGGTACGGGTTCTCCATGATCACCGTGACGAAACTCACTCCGGCTTCGACAAGGCGACGCGCCATCAGGGCGCGTTGGCCCCAACAATGCCGGCCATAACGATCGCGAACCGAGGGGCTTTCCCCGGACAAATCGAATGCACGGCGAGCGCGATCGGTCGTCAGCATCGACAGGCTGCGCTGATGGAAGCGGTCCATCGATTCCATCTGACCCGACGCGTCGATGCGGCGGTTCACCGTGTCGAACGCGCGCAGCAATTGCTGACGTTCGTTGCCTGAAGCGGTCAGGGCCGCATTCGGCGTTAGGCCAGGTAGCGCGAAGTTGGGGGCGGAAGGGTCGCCGACCACATAGAGCGGCGTGAACGACGTGCCGAGATATGCGGCGCCTTGGGCGAACACGTCTCCGATGCGGCCGCCAGGATTCAGCGACACCGTGTTCGGCAGGCCGCGATCCACATGCTCGCGGCACTTGGCGACGATAGTGGTTGTGGCTGGCGCATCATTGACCGTATCGACGGGCGTGGCCGGGATGCGGCCCGTCATCATCCGCTTATGTCCGCCACCATGGTCCGCGAAGGCGTGCGAAATCGAACGGATGACTGCGAACTTGTCTGCAATGGCCGCATGCCGAGGCATGAGTTCGCAGACGTCGATGCCGGGGACATTGGATCGAATCGGCCGAAAGATGCCGCGAATCTCTTCGGGCGCGTCCGGCTTCATATCGTACATGTCGATGTGCGGCGGACCGCCGGGGAGCCAAACGAAGATGACCGACGTGTCGTCGTCCGACCGGTTGCCGTTCGCCTGAGCGATAGCACGTGCCTTCAACAGATCGGGCAGCGCCATTCCGCCCAGACCGAGGGCGCCGGCAGCCAGGAACTCCCGTCGAGCAAGCTTCGATCCGAAACGCATGGGCTGAATTCCTGAAAGAGGCACGAGAAGGCATGATCCATGATCTTACTTGAACGAACAGGCGAGGTGAACCCAAAACCGGCATTTCGCCGTTTCATCGTTTCATGCAAATCCGCTTTAGGCCGCCATGCCTTTGCTGGCGGAAGTGCCAAGACGCTATTCTGAAGAGGTCCCGCTGACGCGTGAGATTCTTCCCACCCAAGCAGCAACGCCCATGCGAAGCCTTTCCCTACGGGTCGTCACTCCTTCCATCCTCGTCGGCGCCCTGCTGCTCGGCGGCAGCGCGTTGAGCTTGCGGTACCTGTATTCGCTTCAGACTACGTCCGCCAAGATTCTCTCGGAGAACGTCGTCAGTCTCGAGGCGGCACAAGAGTTGGAGATCCAAGTTCGGCAGTTGCGATTCCACAACCTACTGTTCCAACTCGACGGTAAACCGGAAAGGCTCAAGAAAATCGAAGAGACGGAAACGCGATTCGAGCACGCCATGAAGCTTGCCGTCGCAAACAGTGTTTCCCCGGAAGAGCTTCATCTCGCAACGCAGATCGAGTCCGGGTATTTGGCGTACAAAGAGGATCAGGCGGAACTTCGCGACAGCAGCAAGCATATGAGTCTGGCCGACGTGATACGAGCGGTCGATTCGCATCCTGTCCGAGCGGTCGTCGATCCGTGCCGCGAACTGTTCGCCTTCAACCGCAACAACCTTTCGGAGCGGGCAGAGCGGAATCGATCGGTGTCGCGTGAGGCGTTCCTCGCCATGCTCTTTCTCGGCGTCGTCGGGCCGGTAGCTGGATTGATCGCCGGTTTCGCCATCGCACGCGGATTGCGTCAATCGATCTATCGCCTGAGCGTCCAAGTACGCGGCATGGCCCGGCAACTTGACCGCGATCTCGGGTCCATCGACGTTACCGCCGACGGGGATCTGGAGAATCTCGAAAGCCAAATCCAGCAAGTGATGCATCGCATTGAACAGGCGACGCAGCTGATGCATCAGCAGCAAAGAGAGTTGCTTCGCGCCGAGCAGCTTTCTCAGGTCGGACAACTCGCCGCGGGAGTCGCGCACGAAATCCGCAATCCGCTTACCGGCATCAAACTGCTGGTCGAAGCGGCGCTGCGTCCCGCAGGGCGACGATCACTTGCCGAACCGGACCTGCGGATGATCAGCCGCGAGGTGAAACGCATGGAGCATGCAGTTCAGACGTTGCTTGACTTCGCCCGCTTGCCCGAACCGCATCCTCAGCCCTGCGACGTCGGTCACTTGGTCGATCAAGCGTGGGATCTCGTCCGCTTTCGGTGCGTTCAGCAACACATCGAGACCTCCAACCGTCAACCCTCCGAGCCGATGACCGCGATCGTCGATCCGGCGCAGTTTACTTCGGTGCTGGTCAATCTGCTGCTCAACGCGATCGATGCGATGCCGGACCGCGGCGAGTTGGCGACGGAAATCGCGACGTCGCCCGATGGCGATTTGGAGATCCACGTGACCGATACGGGACCGGGCATCGCGCCGTCGATTCAGGAACGCCTTTTCACGCCCTTCGCCACGACCAAGGCCAACGGCACCGGCCTTGGATTGTTTCTCTCGAAAAAGATCATGCAGGAACACGGCGGAACGATCGAAGCGACCAATCTCGTTGAAGGAGGCGCCCGCTTTACGCTCCGGATGCCGCTTCAATGCAAGAACGCTTCAATGTGAACCTCGCATGCCGTCGCGACACGACAAGTCTGCGGGGAAGGTAGCCTTTTCGAAAGGAGATGGGACAAACAGCGGAGAACAAAAGCATGATGGGAGAAAAAGAGGCCCCTCCCGGATTTGAACCGGGGGTGGCGGATTTGCAATCCGCTGCCAGGTTTGCGTAAAGACAAACGGTGCAAAGGACTTGCGGCGAGAGGCCGATGGCGGGGTGCCGCCTGTGGTGCCGTCGATCGAGAAAGATCCGCTTCCCCCCGATCTGGCGGCTATCGTGGCCCAATGGTCAACGCTTCCCGAAGCCGTGCGTGCCAGCTTGCAGACGCTCGTGAAAGCTACAACTGCGGCAGCCATTCCTTCACCTTCTGTTCTCCAGAAGTAGCGGAAAGATCGTCATTCGCGTCATCGCGTCATTCAGCCTGCAAAGCAATGCGACGGAGTGCGAACCGATGCGAAGCCCGATGACGATCTCGTGACGCGACATGGCCTGCATGACGATGTCGGCGGGCCAACGGTCGCGTCGCTCGCACCTCAGGATCGCTTGCCCCCCATGGTATCTTCGAGGCACCTCCATCCCAGGTGCCCGCCATGCCTCCTCGATCCCGCCTTGCCCGCCTCGAACACCTCGCCGCCCAGGCGATCCCCGAGCCCGTCGATAGCTCGTGGACGCAGCACCCCGCTGTGGCTCCGATCCTGGCCGAACTGGCCACGATCCCTCTTCCTCCGCCGCCTCCCTGCGACAACCCGATGCGGAGGAGCACGGAAGCCATCGCCGCGGCCTTGGGCAACCCGAAGGTCCGCGAGGCCATGTGCCGACTGGCCGGCGTCATGTGCGTCCCCGAATTCCCCACGACATGGATTCCCAACTTCGCAAGAAAACCGACGCGCTGAGGCCGTCGGACTTCCAGCATTCGTTAAGCTTGTCGCCTGGGGGAATTTGCCATGGCGATCAAGCAGCGGCTATTGAAGGCCGAGAAGCGGTGCCCAAAGCCAGCCGAGCTGGAATGGCCCGGCATCCAGCCCATCATGGAGGAGTGGGATCGGATGCGTGCGTGGTTGGCTGAGAAGGGGCTGACGGCCGAAGAGGCGCATCGACGCGGCCTGAAGGTGCCGGGCAATCGATTCGTGCAGTCGAAGGCAGAGATCGAAGTGCAGCAGATGCAGGCCGAATGGAAGGCGAAGGAAGCGGTCAAGAATGCGGAGTTTGTGGCCCAAAGGCAGCAAGCCTTCGCGGCGGGGCGGACGAGTTCGGTAACCCAACCAGGAGAATCGCCATGTACGTCGAACAGCGGAGACCCGGCGAGTTGAAGCCGTACCCCAACAACCCACGACACAACGAAGCGGCAGTCGACGCCGTGGCACGGTCGATCCAAGAATTTGGATTTCGACAGCCGCTTGTCGTCGATGAAGAAAACGTGGTCGTCGTCGGCCACACGCGATTGCTTGCGGCACAGAAGCTCGGTCTTGAGACGGTTCCCGTGCACGTCGCGACGGGGCTTTCGCCAGAACAGTTGAAAGCGTACAGGTTGGCCGACAACAAAACCGCCCAACTGAGCGAATGGGACGACGACAAGCTCACCGCCGAGCTAATGGAGCTGTCGCAGGCCGGCATCGACTTGGACCTGACGGGGTTCA
>JAXMAT010000041.1:0-44903 GCA_046350235.1 Gemmataceae bacterium
CGACCTGACCGTCTGCCCTCGCATTCTCATGGGCAAGCATCTGCCGGGCATTGGGCTGAATCAGGTCTACGAACAGAATTCCGTCCCCCAATTTTCCGACATTCAAGACGAGATGCGGGCGCTCGTTGAAGCCCTTGCGTAATGCCGCCTCCAGGGCGGAGCGTGTCGGCTGTATCGGAAAAATCGACCCAGTTCTGCCGAACTGTGGAAACGGCCCAACTTGCCTTTGACACCCCATTTCAGGGCGCGTATCTTATGCGCTCCCCCCCAAGAACGGATGTCTCTAGGAGGTACCCGATCCATGTACGCCGTCTTGATGACCGCATTGGTCTCTGTGGATGCCCAGACGCAGTCGTTCTGCTTCCTCCACCGTATGCACCAGCGACGTGCCGCATACAGCAGTTCCTGCAGCGGTTGCGGCTGCAGCGGATATGTCTCTTGCGGTTGCTATGGATGCAGCGCATGCTGGACTTGCAGCGTCCCCTCCTACGCCCATGTCGTCTGCGGCGGCTGTTCGGCCAGCGTTTGCTGCGGAGCATGGTCCCCTTGCTCCGGCTGCTTCGTCTCGACTCCGGTGAGCACCGGTTGCTACGGATGCTCGATGTCTTTCGCCACGGGCCATGTCGTGGTCCAGTCAGTGCCGACCAACGTCATCTATGGTTCGTCGACGGAGACGGTAGTCCCTTCGACTATGACGAGCCCTGTCTCGACCGATCCGACGCTGACGCCTTCGACCGAAGCGGAAAAGCAAGCGGTTCGCGACGCCCTCAAGAGCGTTCGCGAGAAGAAGTCGATGCCGAACAACCCGTTGCCCCCGCCGATCCCGGGCCTCAATCCGAAACTCGACGTGCCGCCCCCGCCTCCGGCGGGCCTTTCGGCTCAGGCGAAAGTGACGATCCGCGTTCCTGAAAACGCCAAGTTGTGGGTGGACGATGTCGCCTGCCCGCTTGAGGGCGAAGTCCGCACGTTCAACGTGCCGAACCTGCAACCCGGCCTTGAATATGCCTACACCGTCCGCATCGAAGTGGAACGGGACGGCAGGATGGCGTCGGAACAGCGCCAGGTCCAGTTCGCCGCGGGGAAGAACGTCGAAATCGATTTCGCTTCCGGTGGCTCGTTGACCGCTCGCCGATAGACTGGTGCGAAATTCCGAGAGCGGGAAGCGTCCACGTTTCCCGCTCGGTTGTTTTTCGGAAACTGCTTCGTCCGCATCCGATCCGGGTTGCCGCGGAAGCAATGCTCGGCTACAACAAGAGACCTCGGTTCCAAGTCAGACGTTTGTCGGAGATAGGTCATATGGGAAGGCGTCGCGGCAGTGGTCGTCGCAAGGTGGGTCGTAAGAAGCGCCGCATGCGTGCCAAGATTCGTCATCGCAAGTAACCGGCTTGCTGCGAAGGGGAACGGGCCCTTGGGCGTTCTCCCCGGTTTCTGCGCGTTACCTTCCAATAGAGCCGCGCACATTGGATTCGGTCCTTGCTCAGACGCTGAGGACCACTTCCCACGTGCGCGGCTCCTTCGTCAGAAACGACGCAAGGTCCACAGACCCGCAGCCACGACCACCACGGCGGCCGCTCCCATCCCGCTCATCGCCCAACGCGTCAGGCGACGGAAAGTCCAATCCGCTTCGATCGTTCGATACGTCCACCCCGCATGCTCGCGACCTTGCGCAAGCACCTGCGTGATGCCGCTCAGGAATGCGGTTGATCCGGGCTCCGCTCGAGTCCCCGAAAGATACAGGCCAAGGAGCGGCGGCGGGTCGGAGGTTTCCGCACACGTCATTTGCTTGACGAACGATGCCAAACGAGGGCCGACATTCGCGAGGGCACCCGCCAAACGAAACAACTCGCGGTTGCGTCTTCCGGATGACTTCGTGCTGCTCCAGGCGAGTGCGGAACGGATCTCGTTGGGTCCCTCGACGTTGCAAAACGCCTGGACGGCGTTAGCCATTTCCAAGCTCGGTTCGAGTGGATACGCGTCGTTCGCCGCTGCGAACCTTACCCCCCACATCCGATGTTCATCGGTCTGTGCTGCGGCCCACGCCTCGAAGCCCGGTAGTCGTTCGGCGTCGAGCACAAGGACGACCATGGGCGCATCCTGTCCGACGGCGTCCGTCACGCACTGCACGTCGTTGCGAAGCTGGTCGCCTGTCGCTTTCGCTTCGTCGAGCGTTGGCAAGCGATTCAACGTGAGAAAAGCGATGATGCCGAGAAACGGCAGACGCGGATCGGTTCGGCGTGCCATCATCCGCACCAAGGACGCGAACCGCTGGCTGCGATCGCCCGCGCCTTCGTGGTCACGCTCTGCCATGCATACCACGATGGCATCCTCGCGAGTCCAGACACGAAAGGAGATTCCAACCGGGGCCTGTTCAGGAACTGGTCGAAAGCCGGCCGAAATCAAGTGTTCCAGCGAAGCTGAAGTTTCGCCCACCGCGAGATACATCGGCCGAGACTGCCAGGCCGCACTCGAGCGGCCCAACGCCATCGTCGCCGCAGTCCACGCTTCGTCCCACCCCGCAGGGGTTGCATCCTCATCTGCGTCGATGGTCCACAAATTGAGGCGAACCAGCAGACGAGCCCCCAGATAGAGCAGGGCAGCGAACGTCGCAAGCCAATATGGATGCAGTTGCGGCCAAGGGGAGCGGAGGAAGCGATCGAGATTCAGTCGAGCTTGCAGCAAGTAGATCGTGAAGAGGACGCATGCTGCAACCAAAGGATGCCCGAATCTCAACCAGCTGGGACGACGGCACATCGGCGGAAACGCGAGCGACCAAAACGCATCCATGCGATTCACTCCCAACCGACTTCCTGGCGATCGCTACGGCAACCAGTGTCGTGCAGCCAAAAATCCCATGACCGGCGCCACCACCGCCAACCCCGCTCCCGCAACCGTCAACCAGCGTCGCAGCGTTCGCCGACCTTCGAGCGGCACGCTCGGCGGTACGACATGAAAGGTGCTCGCATCGTTGTCCATCCGAGGCATCGGGCGATCTATTGGCGGCATCGATTCGAGCCAGGCAGCCACTTCGTCCTCTTTGTCGCGAAGCGAGCCGCGGAAGCCGAGGAGAACCAGCCAGCGAAGCAGCTCACGCATTTCGCGCGGCCCGGTGCGGGTCGCTTGATGCGCCAGCGTCCAGAAACGGTTCGCCCCTTCGTCGGCACCATACAGGCTGGCTTCCAGCGTCTGCCGACGCCAGGCTTTGGACCAGGAGGAATCGAGAAACAGCTCGTCGATCCAGCAGACGATGGCGTAGCGAGCGAGACGAAAGACGCCCTCGCCGCGAAAATCATCCAACAGCCGTTGCTTGAGCCGGGCGTGTTCGATGTCGTAGGGGAGGCGTGGCTGCGACTGCAAGCGTGCGTGCAGTTCCAGCACATGCTGAATGAGGGAAATCGCCGCGGCGTCGAATTCGCCCGACATGTTCGCATCCTTGGCAGGGCTAGGGACCGATCCTGGTCCCACGGCGACAACATAAACGGAATCGGCAGTTTGGAGCAACAGAAATTGATGCAGCGAATCTAAATCCGCCGCTTCAGTTCGTCGAAAAGCTTGCGGAACGACCGGGACGAAGCTCGACATTCAGATAAGCTCATGCTTCTTACGAAGGCAGGCTGATCATGTCGTTCCTTGTACTTTCGGCAAAGGCTCGCTTTCACCCAACGCTTGCCGAGTTGATTGCCTTCGGGATCTTCGGGTTTCTCAAGATCCTGAGGAAGCCCATTGATGCCTCGGAGCGAATCTGCCGCTGCGGCGAACCAAGTCTCGAACATCGGATTCGCGAGAACGCATGCAACTTCCATATCCGACCGGACTACATTGGCTCGACGGATGTATTCGGGCGCCGCTTCGAGTGGGCACTCCTCGCCCTCGGAATCCATCAAGATCAGCAGCAATCGCCGATCCTCGTTGGTGCGGTTGGCATGAAGCTTAATGGATGCTGCTTCGAATACGCGGCGACTAAGGTCCGGATGTCGGATCTCCCCTTGCGTAGCCCTCCATGGAACAACCTTGATGAACTCGCCGCCCAATTCCTCGTACCAAATGCGTTCCAGGAGCAAGCGAATCGCGGCGCTGTCGCCATGGCCTTCGACAATGACGACAACATGCAATCGCATCAGGCGGCGTCCTGGTTCGCTGAATCGAACTGACGCCGCAGGTCGGATTCGTCCAGTTCGAGCTGATCCATTCGTTGCAATTCGGATAGCGAATACAGTTCTTGCGAGAGTATTTCGCGGCTGGACGCGTCCAGCGGGGCGATAACGGATTTTCCATCGCGTCGAACGGCTAACAGGACTTGGGCAGGAGAGATATCCCGGCTCGTCAACAAATCCGCGTTGTGGGCCGTCAGCAAGACCTGGGTATGTTGCGTGGCCTCGTCTAATGCGTCGAACAGCAATCGAACCGCCTCAGGATGAAGCGATGTTTCAGGTTCCTCGATAGCCACCAAACTCGGCTCGAAACCTGGTCGCGGCTGCTGGAGAACCGCAGCCAGACTACCGAGTGCTCGGAGAGTTCCATCCGACATGCTTGCAGCTTCGAAACTCGCGAGTTCGTTTAGTCGGCTGTCTTTCATCGTGAAGCGCGTTGTTTCGTAGGCGCCCACTTCGCAGGAGAACACTTCACCGATTTCGGGAACGATTAGCCGTAGGTAGTTGAGAAGGCGGTCGAATCGTTCTGGAGCGTTTCGTTGCATTTCTCGCAGTACGCTCGGAATATTTCTGCCGGGCTTATCAAGCAGCAAACCATGAGTCGGTGCGTAAAGTGCTCGAAGAGTTGCGGGTATGAAATTGTAGAATGCCATCGCTTGCAGCGAATTTGCAGTTTCGTTGCAGATGGGCGCCTTCAGAAGCCCAAGTAAAGGGAAATCCGGGTGGCGCAGCGCATCGAGTACAGCCTTTTCGGGAAGCCGGAATGACGCGGGAAACGCGGTGTTCTCTTCATCAAGCTTTCCGTCGGCGACCTGATATTGCGCAATCCGACGGCCGTTCGACATTACGGTGAAACGCTCGCGTTCTATGACCGGAACTTCGTCTCTTCGTCGAAACCAAAGCGTGAATCGACCAATGTGCTCTTGCTCGATTGTCGGCGTGCGAAGCGACTCATCTGCTTGAATTGGTTGGATCTCGACTTCGACCTCGATCATGACCGAATCCGACTCAGCCAATCCAATGTTCCGAGGATAAATGCTCTCCCATGTGTAAAATCGGCCTTCGAATACGCCTTTTACGCCAAGTTTGAAAATATCCCGTAGGAACTCGATCGCTCCCAAGAAGTTGCTTTTTCCAGCACCATTCTTGCCAAGAATGATCGTAAGCGGCTGCAACTCGACGTCGCAGAACTCGATGCTCTTGAAGTTGCGAATTCGCACTCGGCGAAGAAAAGACGGTTTCTCCCAACGCGCTTCGCTGTCTGCATGACCATTCGTTTGATGTGACGACATTCGACGCACTCCAGTCCCAGGAATCATATCGAGTAAGTCCGACGTTCTGCAATCGCGAAGCTCGCCTTGACCCAGCGGGCGTTTCCGCCACAATCACGCGGTTGCGGCGTGTGGGCGAACAAGGAGCGAAGCCGGGCAATGTGCGGAATCTTGGGACTAGTCTCGACGCGGCCGGATGCGGAGTTGACTCCGCGCGCGGTGCGACTGGGTGCGATGATCGCCCATCGCGGGCCGGACGATCACGCCTGGCTCGCCTTTGGCCCCGCAGGCATTCGCGTCGGCAAGGAAGGCGTGACGGCCGGCGAGGATCAGGTCGTTCTCGTCCATCGTCGGCTTTCCATTCTCGATCTTTCCGATGCGGGCCGGCAACCTCTCAGCGATCCGACGGGGCGGTGGCATCTCGTCTTCAACGGCGAAATCTACAACTACGTGGAATTGCGGAGCGAGTTGGAAAAGCTCGGCGTCGCCTTCCGCTCGCGGACCGACACGGAAGTGCTGCTGCATTCGCTCATCCATTGGGGCAGGTCGGCGTTGCCGCGGCTGGTTGGCATGTTCGCGTTCGCGCTGCTCGATACGCATGAACGGCGATTGCTGCTCGCCCGCGATTTCTTCGGCATCAAGCCGCTGCTTTACGCTCGCACGGATCGGGGATTCGCGTTCGCCTCCGAACTGCCCCCGCTGCTCGAAGTACCCGGCGTTTCCCGGCAGGTCGAGCCGCAACGTTTGTTCGACTATCTGCGTTTCGGCACGACCGACCATGGCTCCGCCACGCTGTTTCGCGACATCCGCCAACTGCCGCCTGCTCATTGCATGGAGCTTCGCGAAGACCACGGGTGGACCGGCGAACCTGTCGCCTACTGGAAGCTCGATCGCTCGCAGCCGTTAGAGATGCCGTTCGCCGAAGCGACGAGGCAGACACGCGAACAGTTTCTCGACAACGTGCGACTGCATCTGCGGAGCGATGTCCCTGTCGGAGCGGCGCTTTCGGGGGGCATCGATTCCTCGTCGATCGTCGCCTGCATGCGGCAAGTCGAACCTTCGCTGCAACTGCATGCTTTCAGCTACATCGCCGAACAGGCCGAGCTGAGCGAGGAGCGTTGGATCGACCTCGCGGCCGAACGAAGCGGCGCCATCCTGCATAAGGTTCGCCCCGCCGCGGACGAATTGATCGCGGATCTCGATCGCCTGATCCGCGTGCAGGGGGAGCCTTTCGGCAGCACGAGCATCTACGCCCAACATCGCGTGTTTCGCGCCGCGCGCGAGCACAAGATTCCCGTCATGCTCGATGGCCAGGGCGCGGACGAAATGCTCGGCGGCTACCGCTTCTACAACGTGACCCGCCTCGCCTCGCTGCTTCGGCGTGGCAAGCTGATCGATGCGACGCGTTTTCTACGCAATGCCGGCGGACTCTCCGGAACCGGCGGCACGATGCGATTTGCAGCCCAGGCAATGGCCCGCATTCTGCCCGGCCCACTGCGATCGCTCGGCATGTCGCTGGTCGGCCGGGAGCTAATGCCGAATTGGCTGCGAGCGGAGTGGTTCCGCGAACGCAAGGTGCGCGAAGCGAACGTCGGTTCCGCCACGCCGCGCTCGGTCGCGGAGCATCTCGAACAAAGCATGTTCGAGACCAACCTGCCGATGCTCCTCCGCTACGAGGACCGCAACTCAATGGCGTATTCGATCGAAAGTCGGGTTCCGTTTCTGACGCCCGGCCTCGTGTCGTTTTTGCTGCGTCTGCCGGAGCATTACCTAATCTCGCACGAAGGCGTGAGCAAACACGTCTTCCGCGAGGCGATGCGCGGCTTAGTCCCCGACGAGATCCTCGACCGCCGCGACAAAATCGGCTTCGTGACCCCTGAACAGCAATGGATGCGACAACTGCAACCTTGGGTCGAAGCGACGCTGCGTTCGGAGAAAGCGAAAACGATCCCCGCGATCGATGCGGTAGCGTTGCAAAAAGAATGGACCGACGTGCTCGCAGGCAAACGCTACTTCGACTCTCGCGCGTCTGGCGCGGGTCAACTTCATCCGTTGGGCGGAAGCTTTTGACGTGCGTTTTTGATTCCTTGCTCCCCTCGCCCCTTTGGGGAGACGGGGCTGGGGGTGAGGGCATCATCCCTTGCGGCAACTCAACATTTTCCGCCAAGCCCCAGGGTAAGCGCAGCGCACCCTGGGGATCGCGGGATCCCCACCGTGCGCTGCGCTTACGGTGGGGCTTGGGGGGATTACTTGTATTCAACGATCCGGAAGTTGCGGAAGCTCAGGTCGGTCGTCGGATCATGCCCTTGCAGGCTGATGTGGCCCGGTTCGAGCCGGCAGCCGGTGCGGGCGTTGTCGCTGAGCGGGCGCCAATCGTGCCAGTCGGCCACCATGATGCCGTCTACCCACGTCGCAAGGTGGTTGCTTCTCGCGGCGACCGTCATCGTGAACCATTCGCCGTCCTTCGCCACACCGATGCGAGCGGGCACACGGCGGTAGATCGCTCCGGTCCCGAAATCGACGGCCGTTGATTTGATTTTCTTCTTGTCGAGCAGCTTGCGGGTCATCGGATCATATTCGTCGATCACATAATCCTGGGTCGCACCTTCGGTGAACTGATTGCGGATCTGGGCCTCATAACCATTTTGATACTCGCCGTCGCGGCAGCGGAAGAAAACGCCGCTGTTGAGATGTTTGCCGTTCGTCTTGCATTCGAGTTGCAGGATGAAGTCGCCGTATTTTTTCTCGGTCTGCAGATCGCCGGGCCCATCCTTGACGCGGAGCAAGCCCGACTCGACCTCGAAGGTGGACTTCTTTCCGGGAAACGCCTTCCAGCCCGTCAAATCCTTGCCGTTGAAGATCGATTGCATGTCGAGAGGCCGCAGCTTCAGCGAACGGAATCGAACCGTTTGGCCCTTATTGCAATGCAGATCGACGGCGAAAAGTCGTTCTTCTTTGTGCAGCGTCATCGTTTCGGTTCGAGGCGTGCCGTCGAGAGCGTCGGTGAACTCCAGCTTGGTTTCGGAGAACCGCAGGCGGAATCGAGAAAACTCCTTGCCGGCACGCAGCAGCACTCCGCGAGTGACGTCGCCGCGACGGAACCCGACACTTCGCCAATCCTGGGTGACCTGATACTCGCCCTCCAGTTCGAAGAAGGGAAACGAAACCGAATGCGTCGCCCGTCCGCCCTTCAGGACGAGAACTCCCTCTTCGACCGACAGCGTCTTGCTTTCGTCGATCCAACCGAAAGCGGTTTTGCCGTCGAAGAGCTTGAGCCAACCCCCGCTGCCTACATCCTTTTCCTGGGCCGCGGCGGGGTACGAAAAGGCGACCACCAGGAGGGCTGAAAGCGTCCAGCGAAACGCAAGCATGGGAGCACTCGGAGAGAAGCGACTGCGTTACAACCAAAGCTACCGGCTCCGCAAACGTGCGTCAATCACGTCGAAGATTTGCAAGTCAGGTGGCGTAGCCAATTTCGCTGGGGGTTGTGTTCAGGCGGCCAAATTCCAATCGGCGACGCATTGTTGCGGCGAGTGGCGGAGGCAGACGAGAGTCGCCATGGGACGCACGTTCCGAATCTTCGAGCGAGCGCCGCTGGCTTTCAGATGCATGCCCATTGTTTTCGCTTGTTGGTCTCCGCTTGCCCACGTCGAAACGGCTGTCGAGTTCCAAATCGACTTTGGCGTTCATGGAACGACCTTGGTCCGAACGAATGAACCGATCGAACCATCTGTCCCAAGTTTCTCCATTTTCGGCCATCGCCGCCAGAGAACTTGGTTATCCCCGCAGCATGACGGGGAACGGCTGGGCGCGATGCAACATCGCGCCTAGCCGTCTCGATTCGCGGATTGCGTTCGGGCTACTTCACGGTGATCAGGCGATCTTCCTTCGGGAAGGTCTCGATCTCGATGTTCTTGAACTGCACTTCCTGAGGCACGTTGTTCGAGTGGAGCTGCAGACCAAGCGGAGAGGCTTGGATCAGGTCGGGTTGCGGATCGTACCAATCGACGATCGCGACGCCATTACCGGCAACGCGGACGCGGTTGCCTTGAGCGAGCACTTCGATGTGGTTCCAGTCGTGCTGCTTGTTGATCTTGCGCCCAGGACCGCCGTCGACCGGCAAGCCGTTTCGGCGGTAAAGATCGTACATGCCCCATCCCGAGGGGAACATCACGAGATGACCCTGGAAGGTGAATTCCGAGCGATCGCTGTCCTTGAACTTCGTGTTCTTCGGCGGATATTGGCCCCAGAATGCGATGCCGGAGTGCATCTCGGATTTCGCGAGCTTGAAGTCGAAGGTGACGCGGAAGTCGGTGAATTTCTCTTTCGTCAGCAAGTAGGTGCTGACGCTGAGCGGCTTCTCGTTGCGTCCGATGATGACGCCGTCTTCGACGGACCAGAGGTCCTTATAGCCGACCCAGCCGTCGAGGGTTTTGCCGTCGAAGAGCTTCATCGTCTTCGATTCGCCCTTGTTCGGCGGGAGCTTCGGGGCTTCCTTCTTGGCGGGAGTCTTCTTCTCCTCCTTCTTGTCGCCGCCGGCCTGAGCAAGCGTGAGTCCAAGGCCGAGGAGCACGAGCAACGCGGGAGCAAGCGATCGTCTCATGGATACGAGATCCTTCCAGGAAAAGCGGTGGGGCGGGTTTCGCACGAGTGTAGAGTGAGATGACGCGGAAGGGAAACGATTTTTGTCCTGCTCCCCTCTCCCCGCTTGGGAGAGGGGTTGGGGGTGAGGGGCTCGCCCGTGCATCACCTTAGTTTCGCTCCAAAGCCCCACGGTAGGCGCGGTGAACTGCGGAGGTGATGGAGGCTCCGAAACATGGTTCTAATTCGGGCGCCACGCATCCTGTGGGGATCGCGTTGAATCATCAGGCGCCAGCACGGGACGGCCCCTCACCCCCAACCCTCTCCCCAGAGGGGAGAGGGGAGCAGGACGGTCAATCGAACAATTCGCTCACCGACTTGTTGAAGTGGATGCGTTTGATGGCTTCCGCGAGGAGCAGGCGATGTGAGGACGTGGATGTTGGGGAGTTGCTTTTCGGGCGTAAGTGGGATGCTGTCGGTGACGATGACTTCGGTAAGTGGAGCGTCGCGAAGATTAGCGATCGCGGGGCCGCACAAAACGGCGTGAGTCGCGCAGGCATAGACGTCGCGGGCGCCAGCTTGTTTCGCGATGCGGGCGGCGCCGAGGACGGAGCCCGCGGTCGAAATCATGTCGTCGAAGATGATCGCGACCTTGTCCTTGAGCGGGGCGCCGATGATGTTTGCCTGGCGCGTTTCGGTGGCGCTGTAGCGGCGTTTGTCCACGATGGCGATCGAACCGCCGACCTTTTTCTGATGCTTCAGCGCTCGCTTGATGCTGCCTTCATCGGGGCTGAGGACGACCAAGTCATCGGAGGGGATATTCAGCCCCTTGATGTATTTGTTGATGACCGGCCCTGCGTGCAAGTGATCCACGGGGATGTTGAAGAAGCCCTGGATCTGGGCCGCGTGCAAGTCGAGGGCGATCAGGCGATTGGCGCCTGCGGTCTGGAAAAGGTCGGCTACCAACTTCGCGGTGATCGGCACGCGACCCTGATCTTTGCGATCCTGACGAGCGTAGCCGTAGTAAGGGCAAACGATGGTGATGCGGCCCGCGCTGGCGCGTTTCAAACTGTCGAGAATGATCAACAGCTCCATGATGTTTTCGTTGACCGGATGGCAGGTCGGCTGGACGACGAAGACATCACGCCCGCGAACATCCTCCTCGACGCGGGCCAAGAGTTCGCCGTCGGGGAAGACCTGAATCGTCAGCTTGCCGAGCGGATCTCCGAGCGTTTGGGCGACTTTGTCGGCGAGAGAATGATTGCCGCGCCCGCTGAAGACTTTGAGCTGGAAATTGTTGTTCATCGCGGACGCATCCCGGGTGAAGCGGACGGGCACCACTGTCTTAAGGTTGTGCGGAGATCGAGTCAAGCGGCTGCGAATGCCGGGAAATCTCCTTGACACGCGACCGATCGGCATGTAGCTTTGCGTCGTAAAGTTGCTCGATCCGAGCGACCATGGAGCCGCGATGAATCTGCACGAGGCTTTGGCCCAAATCGCCGAAATCCGCCAGCAGGTGGCGCGGACGGAGACGTTTCGCGGCTACCGGGCGGCTCCAGTGGCGTTTTCAGGCATGCTCGCCATACTCGCCGCCGTCGTGCAAGCGTGGTGGCTCGATGATCCGGTCGCCGGCATCTCGCAATATCTCACGCTGTGGATTTTCGCTGCCGTCCTCAGCCTCCTCGTCACCGGGGCCGCGATGGTGCTGTACTGCCGGCGATCCGATTCGCCGCTCAGCGTTCCTTCCGCGAAGCTCGCCGTCGAGCAGTTCACGCCTAGCCTCTTGGCCGGCGTGGCGCTTACCTGGGCGATCGTTGCTCGTGCTCATGAAGCGGTGTGGATGCTTCCGGGCTTGTGGTCGATCGTCTTTGCGCTCGGCATTTTCGCATCGTATCGGCTGCTTCCCAAGCCAACGTTTCTCGTCGGCGTTTACTACCTGCTCGCCGGCGTCGGCTGCCTTTCGCTCGCCCAGGGACCGCATGCGCTGTCCCCCTGGGCCATGGCGATCCCGTTCGGCATCGGGCAACTTCTGGCGGCCGCGATTCTGTATTGGACATTGGAGCGTCCACATGGCGACTGACAAAATTCGCACCCCCGATGGAGCGGGCCGATTCTCCTACGAGGGACTCGATCGCGTCATCCACGAAAAAGCCCGCCTCGGCATCCTCGCCTCGCTGGCGACGCATCCGAACGGCCTGGTCTTCAACGACCTAAAGGAACTCTGCGCCCTCACCGACGGCAACCTGAGCCGGCACCTGCAGATTCTGAGCGAATCGGCCTTCGTGCAAATATGGAAGGGCTACAAGGACAACCGCCCGCAAACGCTCGTGCAACTGACCGACGATGGCCGTAAGCGTTTTCTCGAATACATCCAAACGCTGGAAAGCGTGGTGGCGGACGCTATGGGGGCGGCGAAGGCGGAGCCCTTCGGCAAAGGATTTTCGCCCGCGTGATTTTTTCGATTTGTGAACTTTGCGGAAGCAAGTACGCTGCTTCTATGTAGCCCTCTCGCTCCGCGAGGGGCTGGCTGCTTGCCATGCGATCGCGTGCGATTCATCCGCTATCCTCTCGTGGAGCGAGAGCTACATAGAAGTAGGAGCGAGGATGCCGATGCAAGCCAGCGATCCCGCGACGCCGTTGCCGCCTTCGCTGCCTCCGGATTTCGAGAAGTGGTTCTGGACGACGCGTTTCGCGAAATTCGCGGTCTTCGGCGGCGCGTCGCTCGGTCTAGTAGTGGGCGCCCTTATCGTGCTCTTTCATCCGATCCTCGCATGGGTCGCGCAGAAAGGCGAGGGCATGATCGCTCTGAATCAAGTCCTGTTGGACGCGTTGTTCGGGTCGATCAAGGGAGCGATGTGGACCGTCTTGTTGCTCCTCCCGGTCACCGTGCCGTTGGGGTTGTTGTTGGATTGGATCGAGCTTTGCCGGCTACGCGATGCGGAACAGGCGGTTAAGGACATTCAGGATTCGCGGTTTCAAGCATCGGATGCCATCGTGGCCGCGCGGAAAGAGGGACGCTCATGAACGTCGTCACGGCCGAGGTCTTGGGAATGTGCTTCGGCGTACGCGATGCGCTCGAGATCATCGATCAGATCGATCAGCCGCACCGCGTCACCATCCATGGCGAACTCGTGCACAACGAAAAAGTGCTGCACAAGCTCGATCGACGCGGCTTCCGTCAGACGGACGAAAAAGGCCGGCAATCGCTGCCGCTGACCGATCAAGTGCTCATCACGGCCCACGGCATCAGCCAACGCGAACGCCAACGGTTGGAAGCCGCCGGCAAGACCTTGATCGATTCCACCTGCCCGCTCGTCGCTCGCGCCCATGAAGCCGCACAAAAGCTGCAAGCGGAAGGCCGGCATGTCGTCGTCATCGGCAAGCCGGGGCATGTGGAGGTGCATGGGATCGTCGAGGATTTGACAAGCTACGACCTTGCGCCCACGCCGGAGTACGTGAAGGAGTATGCCAGCGATCGGCTCGGCGTGATGTGCCAGACGACGACGCCCGAACCGCTCGCCGCCGCGATCCGCAAGCAAATCGCTCGCCTTAACCCACATGCCGATATCCGCTTCATCGACACGATCTGCCTACCGACGAAGGAACATCTGCACGCTCTGGAACGCATGCTCGACCAGGTGGAAGCAGTCGTCGTCGTGGGCGGCCGCAACTCGAACAACACGCGTCAACTGGTGCAACGCTGTCGCGAACGCGGACTGCCCTCGTTTCATGTGCAGGAAGCGGCGGACTTGGACCCGGCGTGGTTCCTGGGATTCGAGAACGTCGGCCTAACGGCCGGGACTTCGACCCTCGAAGAAACGATCCGCGAAGTGCATCAAGCGTTGCTGCAGATGTCGCCCGCCGCAGTGGCGGCGTAACGCGAAGCCGCGGTTTTTCCGCGGCTTTCTTGCGAACCGCTCACTTTGCGAAGCAAAGTGAGCTGTCGCGTGTTGATCGTCCGCAAGCCCCAGGGTAAGCGCAGCGCACCCTGGGGATCAGCCTGCAGAGAGATCCCCACCGTGCGCTGCGCTTACGGTGGGGCTTGGCGGACGAACGCGAACTGCCGCGAGGGATGTGCCCCTCACCCCCAACCCCTCTCCCCAGAGGGGAGAGGGGAGCCGGAAGAAACATGGAGGCTTTGATGTCCGACATCCCGCAAACGTCCGCCGAATGGGCGGAGCATTTCGAACGCAATTTGGAGGTGCTGCTCCCCATGCCCTGGGAACAAGCCGCTACCTGGAGCGATGAAGAAAAAGCTTCGCTCGGCCCCTCGCTGCAGGAATTTCAACTCGGCGAAACCTCCGACGGCTCGCGGCTCATGGCGAGAGCGGAGCAGTATGCGGCGGAAACGGGTGACGGCGATTACGTCGAAGCGATGCAGCTCTTCGTCCGCGAGGAGCAACGCCATTCGCGGCTTCTCGGCAGTTTCCTCACGCAAGCCGGCATGGAGCTTCGCTTGTCCACCTGGCTCGATCGCGCGTTTCGCAAACTACGGCGATGGTCCGGCCTCGAGTTCGCGATCATGACGCTGACGACGGCCGAGATCGTGGGCACGGTGTATTACCGATCCCTTCGCGATGCGACGCGCTGCCTGCTGCTGCGCCGCATCTGCCAACAACTGCTGCGCGACGAATTGATGCATCTGCGATTTCACGCTCAGAGGCTCGCACGCATTCGCATGGGCCACGCGAAATGGCGTGTGGCGGGCCGCATGTTGCTTCACCGATTTCTGGTCGGCATCGCGGGCGTGCTTGTGTGGTTTCGTCATCGCTCCGCGTTTCGGGCGGGCCGTTACACGTTTCTTCGTTGCGCCCGTAGGGAATGGCGGGCGGAGTGTGCGAAGTTTCAGAAGGAAGCGACGCCGCGAGCGATGGAAGAGAAACGCGAGCCCAGCATGGCATGGGGAAAAGTGATGTGGATGCGATCGGAGTGTAGCAAAGGCCTCTCAATCCCCCTCACCCGCACTTTGGGCAACTCTCCCCTCGCCCATCGCTGGAATGCCAGGACGATTGTTTCGCCGGCGGGGGAAAAGGTTATCATTTCTGCGTGTCGAGGAAGGTGATGTCAGGGCAAACCGTCTTCGTTGTCTTTGTCAAGAATCGGCGGATTTCGGGTTGGGTGCATCGCTTCAATACGCCGCGGGCGGCGCGGCGGCGAATGTCTTGGGCGGAGCAGCAGACGATTTCCTTGATCGTCGGCACGAACGCGGAGCTCATCGAAAAGCGACGCAGACCCAGGCCGAACAGCGGCAGGAAGCAACGTGGGCAGCAGCTGCCATCTCGCGCAGAGCGTCGCGGGTTTGCCGGCTTTCTCGCATGCTTTCAGGATGCAGGCTATGCCAGCAGATCGCGGATCGAAGGGTTCGCAGAGATGCGCCACCTTCGGATTATCGCGGTCGGCGGCCATCAGGTACTGAATGAGATCGTTCGAGCCGATGCTGATGAAATCGACTTCGCGCAGGATGCGATCGACATTGATGGCGGCAGCGGGAACCTCGAGCATCGCGCCGATTTTCAACCCTTCCGCGAATGGTTTGCCGCTGGCCGTCAGTTGCTTCTCCGCCTTCCGCACCATCCGCTTGACGAACCTTACTTCCTCCAGGGTGGCGATCATCGGGAAAAGCAACTGCACCAGATTGCCATGTGCCGCGGCCCGCAGGATCGCCCGCAACTGGGTCAGGAAAAAATCGGGATAATCCGCGCAGAGCCGAATGCTGCGCCATCCCATGAACGGGTTCGCCTCGCGCTCATGGCCGAAGTAGGGGAGCAGTTTGTCGCCGCCAAGATCGAGGCTGCGGATCGTCACCCGTTTATTCGGCGACGCTTCGATCACGGCTTTGTAAGCCGCGAACTGTTCCTCCTCGTCCGGCACATCTTGATGGGTAAGGAATAGGTATTCCGTTCGATAGAGGCCGACGCCGACGGCTCCGGTGCGGTTCGCCATCTCGGCGTCCGCGAGGCCGTTGACGTTGGCGAGCAGTTCGATGGCTTCGCCGTCCGGCGTGATCGATTCGAGATCACGGTTTTCGACGAGCTTGTCGCGCACCAGCACGAATTCGCGCTGCAATTTGCGGAACGCCGCCTCCGTCTCCGCATCGGGCCGAATGTAGACATGGCCATCACGGCCATCGAGTGCGATCAGGTCGCCTGAGTGGATCTCCTTGCAAACGCCATGCAGCCCCGCAACGGTCGGGATACCGAGCGCCCTCGCCAGAATCGCGGCATGTCCCGTCGTTCCGCCTGCTTCGACGAGAATGCCGGCAGCCTTCACCTTTTCGAGCAGCACGGCTTGCGACGGGAGGATCTCAGGCGCGACCAAGATCGTCGCCTCTTCCGGATCGAGACATGCGGGGTGCGGCGCCTTATCGAGCAGATGTGTGGTCACTCGGGCGATTACGTCACGGAGATCGGTCAATCGCTCGCGGAGGTATTCATCGGGGATTTGGCTGAAGAGCTTTTCGTATTCCTCAAGCACTTCGTGCAGGGCCGAGGTAGCGTCGATGCGGCGATGCAGGATGGCGGATTTGACTTTTCCGATCAGGGCCGGATCGCGGAGCAGTAGACGATGCCCCTGGAAGATCGCGGCTTCCTTGCTGCCGAGCTGCTCATCGATCCGTTTCGCCATTGCGTTGAGTTGGTGGCTTGCGGCGTCGAGTGCCCGATCCAAACGTAACAATTCGTCCGACACCGCGGCCGCTTCCAGCCGGCTCGGCTCGTGCCGGGCGAGCAGAGCGTCCAGCACCCAGGCCCGAGCCACCGCAATTCCAGGCGACACGGGGATGCCCTTTTTCAGCATAGAGTCATGCTAATGACGACGCTCCGCGGAATCAATCGGCGAACGCAATGCGTCGGGATTGGATCAATGCACCCGCAGCACTTTCAGCCTTGTGCAAGCGAGCGAACCGGCCCACGGGTCGAAGACGGAGGAGACGCGACCTACTCCTATTCGTCAAACAACACCGCGCTGGCCGTGAACCCGTGAATGAAGTTGCGACCGCCGATCGGTCCAAGTTCGCCCATCGCGAAGAAGCCGGCGACCGGGATCGGTCCGAATTCCGTCCGTATTGCGGCCGCATCGTGGTTCGGTTCGCCGAACAGGCGTTTGCCGCGACCGTTGCAGGTGAAGAGCAATCCGCCCGCTGCTTTTCCTTCTTCCGCGATCGAACTGGCTTGGAGCAGCAACCGCAAATCTTCGTCCGCAGCGGCGGCATCGCGGACATGGAACTGCACCGTCTGCCCCACGCGAACCTGATCGCCGACGATGACGGACCCGGATTCGCGTTCAATGCCCATCACATTGCGGACCAGGAAGTCGCCGCGGCGAAACGTCTCCTGGTACTCGTTGACGACGCGCCCAAGATGCAGCCCCTGCTGAACCAGTTTCTGATCCGCAGGGGAAAGTTCTTGCCACAGTTCCTGCAGTTGCGGCAGCGCCGGTTTGCCGCCGAGTTCGAGTATGCGGTTGCGTTGCGCTTTCGTCACCACATACGGCTTGCCGATGGGCCGGCATCCCTGCGACACGATTGTTCGCACCCGCAGCGGTCCTTGTGCGAGCACGCCGACGGCGCCGTCCCCCACGACCTTGTCGCCGATCAGCAGGCGATTGACGCCGGGTTCGCGGCCCGCGCTGGCCATGCCGCCGACGACGCGCAGACCGGCCTTGATGTCGTCGAGATTGCGAAACGCGTCTTCCGTCGGAAACGTGAACGGCTCGCCAAGCAGAAATATCGTCGAGCGCGGATCGGCATCGTCGAGTTCGTCAGGCCAACCCAAAATCGTGTAGCCGTCGCCGGTCGGTTCGACCGTGAGATGAAACGGCGTGAGCTGAACTTCCGCGGGGAAGCGAGCAAGCCAGACCGCGAGGGCAGGGCGGCCCTCGACCTCCGATTCGTTTCCGACGATCGATTCCCCGGAGCAGCCGATCAGCGTTTTCGGCGCCAGCGTTTCATGCAACCTTTCGACGATGTCGGCCGCTTCCGGCGCATGCTCGCCTGAAAAGAAAACACAAGCCATGTCGATCGGGCCGACGCCGCTTGCCAGCTCGACGATTTCCCGCAACGCGTCGTCGGTTCGGATCAGCGTGGACAGGTACGAAAAGAACGGCATTGGCGAGGAACCTCTAGTGAAGCGTTGCCGTAATGATAGGGTGGTTGGTGGCACGCTGCGCAAGCAAGCGCTCGCAGATTCTCGCTGCTGAATGAATCGCTCCTCACTGACTCATTTCTCGCACTTGCTTGCGAAGCGTGCTAAGGCCGAAGGACATAGAGCACTGCGGCGCGGGCCAGCTTCAGCGCGGAGTCTGGGTCATAGCCGCGGCAGTCGGGGGGATTGGTGGCGTTCCAGGGCGCAGCCGATGTCGTATTTGCTGTAGAGCAGCACCCATCGGCCATCGATTTTGACGCCTTCCAGAAGCGGCGTTTGATTGCGGATCGATCCGCTGAGGTCGCGACGGAGACGGATGTTTCGTTCCGTCAACGCTTCGCCGTTCCAGATCCTTCGAGAAGAGCAAGTCGTCCGCCGGGACCGGTTCAAGTTTTTTGCCAGGAAGTAATGCCTCGGCGAATTTGCGGAATCCCTTATCGAACGCCTCGCGGCCGCAACTGGCGTCGGCGAACAACAGGCCGCCGTTCGTCAGGTTGAAACGGAGCGATTCCAGTTCCTCGGCATCGAACGCGAACTCGTTAGCCTGCGTAGACGAATTTGAAATCGACGATGTTCTCGCTGAACAGCTCGCCGTCTCCGTCTTCAGCGCGACATCGACACCATGGTTTTGGGCGACGTTTTCCATGAGGTTCCGCATCGCGCGCGGAGCGGGTTGCCAATCGCCCTTGTGCTTGAGCTGCGCGACCTTCAGGTAGCCGCGCGGGATGCGCGGCAGGTCGTCCTTCGTGCCCGACACTTGCATCTTGGTAAGGCGAGGCCGCTGGCAACGGTTTGCCACCGCGCCAGCACGCGATACGCATTATCAGGCGAAAACGCCGCGACGCTTCGCCATCACTTCACCGTTGGCTGTTCGTTAACGGCACGGCTGGATACCACGGCCGACAGGCAGGTCAGCTGCAGCCATCGGAATGCCGCCAGCAGACGGTTGTGGGGAGACGGCAAGGTACAAATCAATGTCGCGCTCACGGGAAAACGCCGCGGAGTCAGTATAGGCAAAATCTCTTTAAAATTCGTGAAGCACGATCGAATTTGAGGCTGCTGCAGCACCTTCTGCTGAGAATGATCTGCTCTCCACGCTGCTCGCGCAGCAGATCAGCCGCCCTGGTTTTCGTGAATCAGCAGCACCAGCAGTTGCCGGCCGTGATGCGCAAGGATCGGCGGTGCAAAGATCAGGCGCGACCTCGTCCCATCACGTCGTCATGCGCTGCTGCGGCAGCAGATCAGCACGCCTTGATATCGAACGTCTGCTGAGCGAGCACGGCATCTTGCGGAAGATCGTTGCTCGCGAACGCCACCATGTTGCGGAGGTCGTTGCGATCGTTGTTCCAGTCTTCGTCACCTAAGCGGCGTGGATAATCGCCATGCACGACTTTGCTCACCAACACCGGCGTGCGTCCCTTTGAAAGGAACAGCAATGCGAAGCTGGTGCTGACGACGGGCCATTGATCCCAGACGCCGACCGATTTCCAGGAGCCGTCGTCGTTCTGATTTTTGACGAGATATTCCGAGCCCTCGCGATACCAATCATGGTCGCCGAAGAAACGCAGACCCGAAAGGCGGCCGGTGCGTTCGAGGCCATAGAGGTGGTAGAAGGTGCGCTGCGGAAGATCGAGCCGGAAGTTGCGGCCGGTCCAACTCAGCGCTTTGGCGACGCCAGCTTGTTCCTTGTAATCGCCGCAGTTTTTCGCTCCGCCCGGCTGCAGCGTCTCACGGCCCGCGTTCAGCTCCATGCCGGCGATGAGCAATCCGCAAAGGCCGGCTGTCGTCATCGTGGGAGTCGTCGTATTCGACGAGGCGCCTTGCAACGTCGACGCGTAGACCCAGCCGCCGTCGGCCTCTTGGGTTCGTAGGTAGAAATCGCGAATCGACTCCCAGATCTCTTCCTTGATGTCGATCCCCGCTTGCTTGCCCGCCCAGAGCCCGAGCAGGGCGTATTGCGTATTGCTGTTGTCGGTGTATTTCGTTTTCGATTCGCTGTAGCTCCAGCCTTCGAGTTTGTTGTCTTTGAACACGCGCACATCGAGCAGATACTTGATGTTTTTACGTATCCTCGGCAGGTCTTCCTGAAATCCTGCTTCCGCGAACACCATCGTCTGCAAAGCCGACACGTAGACCATCGCGGGTTCGACCTTCCGCAGATAATCCAACCCGCGACGAACGGTAGGATCGGTCGGCGGCACGCCGGAATTAAGCAACGACAAGAGCGCGAGCGATGTCCATCCACCTTCGATCCCCGCGGAGGGCAGATTCACTTCCCACGAACCGTTGGGCCGTTGCGTGTTGCGAAGAAACGAGACGCCCTTGTCGATCTTGACACGAACGAGATCCGCCAGCAGTTCCTTCTTCGGCTGAGCTGTCGCCGTCCCCGCGGCAAACTCGATTAGCGATAAAACGACGACGAAACGCATGCAACGGCCTCCGGATGCCTTTTCCCGAAGGTGTATTGTTGCACGCTAGTCCGTCGTGAGGGAAGAGTGCAAGATGCTCTTCGGCAAGCTGCGAACATTCGCTTGCGCATCGTGGTGAAGTTCAGCGGACGAGAATATCCGGGCGCACGAACTCGGCGCCTTGAATGCGGATGCGCTTCAGCGGCCAGCTTTCCGCGGTGGTGATGGCGCGGGGGCCGTCGTCGGAGATGAGAAAAGTGTCGCAGCTCACGGCGGCGCCGACCGTCACATTCCACGTCACGGCCCAGGTCGGCTGCAGCAAATCTTCGTGGGCGGGAAGGAACGTCCATTCCACTGGTTGCCGGCCCGTCACGTAACCTTGCGATGCCAAATACCACATCAGCATCTGGCGCCGATGAGTTGATAGATGCCGAAGGCCGCTGGCGAGGATTTGACGCGGCACGGAATCGGGCCAACTGCTGGCGACGTACGTCGCGTTCACCTTGCAAGCCGCATCATGCTCGCGGCGGATCTGATTCTCGGGTGGGCCGAAGGAGACGGTTCGGCTCGCGGTCGCGCAGAGTCCGTACTTGCGGGCAGTCACGGAAAGGACGCAGGAGTTCTTTACCGTTGTCGAGGTGAACGAACCTTGGCGATAGTAGCGCGATCGGCTGTCGGCGCTGATCGTCAATGCCACCGGCGTCGCGCCGCGATGCAGCAGACGATGGCTGAGCTGGCCGGCGATTTCGCGTTCCGTGTCTCCCTGCATCAGCGTTCGCCCCGCGGCTTCGACCGCATGGCTGACGATCTGCCCAAGGGCGCGGTAGCACGATTTGTCGTAGTCCGTCATCGAGCGACGCAGCACAGCCAATCGGTCGCCGACGAGTTTGCTTTCGCCGATTGGCGTATCGCATGCCAAATTGCGTCCGCTGACCAGATCGTTGACGAGCTGCGCTCGGCCCAAATGCCAGGGCCATTCCTTGAGTTGGAAGCCGAGGCCGTCGATTTCCTCGTCGAAGAGTCGCTGCGAATCGACGTTGGAACTCAGCAGCCAGCGGCCGTCTTGGCTGAAGAACAGGCCAGGCATCGATTCATGATCGAGCACGCCGCGACTGACGCCGCCGGCAGTGAGCCAGGAAAAATTCGCAGGATCAAGCACCAAAAGGCCATCGCACCCGTGTTCTTTGAGGAGGTCGGTGATGATGCCGTGCTTGGCGTCCACGTCGGCCCGGCGATCGGCCGGTGCGGCGATAAGCATTTCGCCAAGGCTTTGGCTGCTGCGGATTTCGTCCGAGTCGTTCATCGCCATTCCGGGCTCGTACCCGAGAGTCGAGAGGCATGCGGCAATCCAGCGGCCGCCTCTCGCGAAGCGCTACCGCAGCCATGGAGGCGGGTAGGCTCCGCGCACGTAGCGTTGTGCCATTTCCAGATAGTGGAAGCAGATCGTCCGCGTCCGCTCCAGTTCCTCGTCCGTCACGCGACGGATCACCTTTCCCGGCACGCCCAACACCACGGATCGCGGTGGGATCGTTCGCCCCTCCGCCACAACGGCGCCGGCTCCAATCAGGCATTCCTCGCCGATCGTGACGCCGGAAAGCACGCGTGCTCCCATGCCGATCAGCGTGTCGCGTCCGATTCGGCTGCCGTGCAGGATCGCTCCATGCCCGACGACGACGCCGTCTTCAATGACTTGAGGCGCGTCCGAATCGGTGTGCACGATGCAGCCATCCTGGAAGTTGACACGCGACCCAATGGTGATGGGCGAAAGGTCCGCTCGCAGGATCGAGCCGAACCAAATATTGGTCCCCGGCCCGAAGTTCACATTCCCCGCGACGACGGCGTTGTCGGCCACATAGAAGTCGCGAATCGCCAGCATCGATGGATGCATGTCCAGTCCCTGGAGCGTGCAAGGATCGCATCAAGACGCCTTTATGATACAACCCACGCGTGATGAACGGATCGGCAAAGAGAATCGTAAGTTTGGGAAAGCCGGGAAACGTCTTCCGAATGTTCCGCATATGAGGGATGAGGGATGAAGGATGAAGGATGAACGGGACCAGGGAACGCCGCTTGACGCTTGAACAACCTGGGCGAAACTGAGCGGATGAAGACGCACGCACACTTCTTTCCGTTCGCCCTCTTCGGCCACCCCGGTACTCAGGCGGGGGCGGAGCTTTTGGCGGATGCCGTTCGCGAAATGCTGGCGGATGCCCGAAAAGAGAAGACGCCGAACCGATCACGTGCCTTTGCCCGGCAAGTCATCGTCGAAGAACATCTGCTGGAAACGATGGAGGACATGGTCCACTGGCTGCCCCGAGCCCGCGACGCGGTACGGAGCGTGTGGGCGAAGCAAGACTTTCTGCTGTGGGCCGCCGGCAATCACCTGGGCGTGCTGCCGGTGTATGAGGAACTCGCGGGGACCGACACTCTCGTCGTTCAGTTCGATGCTCATCTCGATGTCTACAACCTCGACGACTGTGCAACCGAGTTGGGCCATGGCAACTTTCTGCTGCACGCCGACAAGCCGCTGCCGCCTATCGTGAATGTGGGCCATCGGGAACAGGTGCTCGATCCGAAGCATGTCCAGGAGACGTTCGTCGAAACGCATTCCGCGATCGACCTAGCCTGCCGCCCGGACGAAACGATCGCGAAGCTGAAGGCTCGCTGCGAGACAGCATCACGCATCGTGATCGACATCGACAGCGACGTCTTCGACAGAGCCCACTTCCCCGCCGTCGCGCAACCGGAGCCCTTCGGCCTCACGCCGCTCTTGTTCCTGCGATTGCTGGATTCCGTGTGGTCGGAAAAAGTCGTCGGTCTCGCAATCTCGGAGTTCGACCCTGCTCATGACCGCAACGACGTGAGCCTCGCGCTGCTGTTGTGGCTCATCGAGCATGTGCTGCTGCGGATCTACGAACGATGAGCAAATGCCAGCGGACGCGCATGAAAAAAGCCCACGAGTCGGAGACTCGTGGGCTTCCAACCCCAACCCGTCATCGTCCGTACCAATAACTAGGCGCCTGCCCAAAGGGGTAAGCGACCAATTGGAGATTTGGATAGCTGTAGCTGGGGTATTGATTCACGTTGCCATTCCAAACCAATCCGGGGGCCGGCTGCGTGGGTCGCATCGATTGATTCTGCCCGGCGTTATTCTGTTCGGCTGGCGGGAATTGCTGCGGCCAATGCGGGAAGGGGCTTCCCGGCTGTTGCGTCTGAAGGCGAGGATCGTGGGGGAAGTAAGAATACCAGGGTGCGGTATTCTTCATCTGGGCGCCGTCGTCACGGATGCGGACGTTGAACCGGAAGACGAAATCGACATCCACCGGCGGCCCACCGATTTGGGCCTGCGCGACCAGGGGCGTCCCAGCCAACACCAGCGACGCCAACCCAAGCTGAATGCGCGGCGTACGCATGATCGCATCCTTCCCATCGATCGGAGCGATCCGCTCCGAATGACCTTGCTCCTGCAACAACCAAACATTGCCGACGACGGGCGTTCACGCCAGCATTCGTTCACTAGTCTTCGGCAAGTTTTTGCGGAGATTGTCCCGCATTTCGACAGGATTCGGAAAGGAAGCCGAACGCGTTCGTTCGGCGCAAACGGAACAAAACGACAGACGACGCCAGACGATCAATGGTTCCCTACCGCGTGATGGATGAAGAGGTCGAATTGACCAGTCATGGCAATAGCAAAGCCGACGACGGCACATGCGATCCCGAGAAACCAAAAGGAGCGTGCTTTCGTCAAAATCGCTAGGGAGCAGAGGACGACGCCCAATTGCAGCGCCAGTTCGCCCAAATCAAAGCGCGCTGACTTGGCGTGAGCCGCATGGCTTTTTCCGAGCGCAAGCTCGGCCGACTTTGCGTGCTCTTCGCCCTTCGCTTCGTGCTTCTCGGCGGCATCCTTCGATTCCGGGAGGTTTTTCTTCTCGTACTTCTCGAACTGACTGCGCCAGCGATCGACGGCGCCTTTGCTTTTCTCGTCCTTGCCCGCCCCGAGCATGCCGGCCTCGGCTTGCTCCGCCAGCGATTGATAGAAATGGCTCCGAATGTTCGTGGCCTGATACTTCGCCCACTGATTGGCAGCGAGATTGTGCTCGATGCCGGCTTTCGTCTGATGGCTGAGCGCTTCGCCTTGGAGGAGCAACGTGTCGTTGTGGGCGCGGTGCCCCAGCATCGTCACTCCAGCGAGGACAGCGGCGACGATGGCGATCGTGATCGTCACCTGTTTGTCGAAAGGATTGTGCGATGCATGGGCGGCGTGTTCGGCATGTTCGATTTGATGTTCCGGTCCATGGCTCATGGCAGCCTCTCGCAAAGATTGAATCTTCGAGCGAGGCGACAAAATAGCGAATCGACCATGTAGCGGTCAAGCGTCTCCGCTCATTCCTTCGGCTTCCTGCGGAAGTGCCACACATCGTAGTCGCGGAATCGCGTCACCTCGCTCGTCCAATCTTTGGACGTGCGGAACACCAGATCGGGCCAGAAAGGATCTTGCAAATGATGCGGCTTCGCGGTCGTGTGATGCAGATACCAGACGCCTTCGAGTTCAGGGTCGTCGATCTTCGGCGGCGTATCGCGTCGCCAATCGCCGATCTCGCGGAAGTAGTAGTGGTGTTCCCAAAACCACGCGACCACGGGTTCCTTGCTCGTCCGCTGCGAAAGGACCAATTCCGCAGGACCATCCATCTGCAATCGGCGCCAGGGAAGGATCAATGATGCGACTGCGAGAATGATCGCGGCGAGAATCGGCAGCGGAACCAGCCAGGCCCATGGGCCGAGACGGACGAAAACACGCTCAAAGAGATCGCCGACGCCAACGGCGATCAACGTCAAACATGCGGGGGCGAGGAAAGTGTTCACACGCGTGGGGCCAAGCGGGTATTTTCCGGCCAACCATGCGATGATGTTGAACCCGATCGTAAGCCAAAGAAACGCTGCCAGCGGGCCATGGCCTCGCCGCTTCAGTGCGATGCCGCCCCACACTGCGAACGGCATCAGCACATGGCCCACCGGTTCAAGGGTGTAGCGAAACGCTTCCCAGGTTCGCCGCAGCAATTCATGGGGCACGGTCCACCACCGCTGCCAATCCGGAAAGATGTAGCTCCAGCCGAAGTCCAAATCGGCCGTGCGAATCGCCGCGACGGGCCCTACGGCGAGCAGGGCGAAACATCCGAAAAACACGCCGCCGAACAGTACCATACCGACCCACGCCCCGGCTTTTCGGCTTCGCCATAGTGTGGGCAATCGAGCGATGCCGTAGGCAGGCAGCACGAAGACGACGGGGAACGAAAAGAACATCAGTGACGATGCCGCAGCGAGAATCAAGCCTTCCGCGAAGTCGGGTACGGTTTTCTCGCGTCGGACGAAGAACAGCAGGAGAAGCGCGGCGACAAGCGCGTCGGTCGAGTACATCTTTGCTTCGGTGCAATGCCAGAGTAAGCGATCGGAGATGCCGAACATCAGGGCAAAGACGAGCAGTTCTACGGGCGTCGCGATGGGCCGCAGCGCGCGGACGCAGACAAAGAGTGCCGCGATGCCGGCGAGAAGGGGAATCAGCCGCAGAGCGTAGGTTGAATCTCCGATCGCCGCGACAGCCGCTTTCTCGGTCCAGAGAAAGAGGGGGGGGCCGGTTTCGTTGAACTTCCGCGGGCCCCATATGTCGGCGTAACTCTTCTCGAGCACGTTGACGACAAGAGCCGCTTCGTCGTGCCACATCGGATCATTACGGAGGAAGTGCCATCCGCGCAGCGCCACACCGAGGGCGAGGCAGATCAGGAGCCAGGTCGAAAGCGGATAGCCGAGGAAACGCCGACCCCAGGGCATCGGGCGTGCCGGGATCGGTGTGTCGGATTTCAACTCTCGCTCAAGCGAAACGGGAATGGGCAGCGATTCCATCCGTTACTGCTTCTTCTGCGAGAACATCCACGGTAGCAGTTCCGGTTCGTTGAATGCGGGGCCCCACGAGCCGTGACCGACCTTTTCATACTCGGTAAGCTTCGCATCGCCGCCGACCTTCTTCAACGCATTCACCATCGATCGGCTTCGTTGCGGCCAAACCACGGTGTCGTCAGCTCCATGAAATGCCCATACCGGAATGTTCTTCAACTTTTCCGCCGTCGAATCGTCGGCTCCGCCGCAGATCGGCGCGATGGCGGCGGTCAGTTCGGGATAGCGGGCGGCCCAATCCCAGGTGCCGTAGCCGCCCATGGACAGCCCCATGACGTAGATGCGTTTGCCGTCGATCGCCTGTTCCTTATGCATCTGATCGACGAGCAACTTCGTCAGCCCCATCGGCATGCTCGGGTCAGCGGGTTGCTTGTGCGTCGTCTTTTGGCCCCAATCGACTTCGACCCACCGCTTGTTGTTGGGGCACTGCGGAAACAGCACGAATGCGGGATACGCTTCGCGTACCTTCGGCTTCAGGAAGAGCCCGCTGCCGTGGACGAGTTGGGCTTCGTTGTTGTCGCCCCGCTCGCCAGCCCCGTGGAGGAAGAGCACGAGCGGGACCTTCTTGCCTTCCTCGATTTTCGCCGGCTTGAGCAGGCGGTAGGGCAGCTTTTGGCCGCCCTTCTCGAAGACATGCTTTTCATATTTCGCGGGTTCCTGCGCCGGCAGCATCGACGCTCCTAAAAGCAGCGTGAAGGCGAGGGCGAGCTTTTTCATGGCCTATTTCGCTCCTGAGCATGTCTCGAAACCAGCCCGCCAACTCCGCCGCGGGGCGGTGATGGCCGACAGGTGAAGCAATTCCTGCTGATCGCGATACGCAGCTTGCGTTTGAGGAATGCCGTCAGGATCGCCCCTTGCGCGACAGGCGATTGCGGCCATCAACCAGCATCTCCATTCGTAACGGAAGTTTTCCGAGTTGCGAGGCGCGATCGTCAATGTCGCCGCCTTGCAGGAAACGCGGCTCCATCAAGTCGTGAGGCATGTAGATGAACGGGCTTTCGAGCGTCGAACGCATGCTGACCACGCCGCCTCGAACATAGATCGCGGCAATCGACTTCCCCCAAGGATAATCGTTGCGGAAAGGGAGCGTCGCCTCGACAGGCTCCGCAATGCGTGGCGTCGGATCGGAATCGATCGGCACCTCGACCTTCGCTTCCGGTGCGTTGCCTCCGGCAAACGAATCCGCCCAAAGTCCGATCGAGATCTTTCGACTGTCGAATATCGCGATGCGTTCCAAATCTTCGATGACGCGATGCAACGCCCGGAGTCGCAATTTCGCCAGCGAATCGCCGTGCATCATCGCGCTAGCGGACAGGCTCGATCGGCCGCTCGTTCGGCCGGAACCCAGCGAACCCGCGACGTCGCCGGTCGTCGGCAGATCGGCGAGGCACACGCTCACGCCTTGCTTCAGCAGTTCCGCGATCGCATCCGGCCGATATTGCTGGAACGCCGCAGTGCCGCGCGCGGCGAACGCGACCACGACGGGCCATTGCTTCTTTGGTTCGCCGATCGGAGTCAGCAAGACGACGGGCGTCTTCAACGTGCCTCCCTCCGAGGTCGTTTCGAATTTCGCAATTTGCACGTCGCCCGATTTCGTGGTCTGCATCTTCACCGGCGGAGCCATGCGCTCGTGAGTGAAGGTACGCGGTTCTACCTTCGCTCGGACGGGGAGCGTTGTGAGCACTTGATGCAGTTTTTTCGGCTTCAGCTTCTGGGCGAGTTCGGGCGACATGCTGATGAGTTCATCGCTCTTCATTCGTTTGGAAAACTCCGGCGTCGGCGAGGGTAGCTTGAGCCATTTTTCAAGCGATGGATACAACATCGCACGATGCTCGGGGCCGATATTGTTGCAGTGCGTCGATTCCGGATATTTGCCCTGAAGCGTTCCCTTGCCATGAGCCGCGGCGAGCAACGGCGATCCGTAGAACCCCCAGATTTTCTCGTATCGCTTCCACACGGGATCGCGGTCCTTGTCCCAGGCGAATTCGTGCGAATGAATCAGCCCGCGCGGAGCGACCGAGGCGCAGATCGTCCAGGGCAGGAAACCGCCGGCGCCTGAATCGATGAGATTGCGAGTCGATTCCCAGCTTCCGCCTCCCATGTAGTTGAACGCCGCCTCCGCATCTTCCGGCAACGGAAACTTCGTCTCCGGCTGCGGTCCGCCGAAATTGAACGGCGCGACGACCTTCACGCGCGGATCGATCGCCGCCGTCACTGCCGCCGGATCGCCGCCGCCTGCGACGGAGCCGAGGACGGCAATGCGATCCGGATCGCAGCCCATGCGGATGAGCACGTCGATTCCGCGGCTATAGTCGTTCGCCATCCATCCCATCAGGCTTTCCCCGACGACATGGAGTTGCATGGCCGAGTTGTAGCGGAACCAGTAATCCTGCCGGCCGACTTTGAATGGCTTCTCGTAGGCTTTGTCGCTATCGAAGGGATGCTGCCTTCGCTCGCCATGCCCGAGTTGATCCGGGACAAGCACCATGGCGCCCTGCCGCGAAAGCGACATGCCCATGTCCTGCAGTTCGCCTTGTGCCTTCGGATTGTGGTGACTCGGAACAATCACCACGCCTGGCGACCGACCTTCCGGCGGCTTGAGCGGCACATAGAGATTCGCCGTCACCCAAAAATCGGGACGGGATTCGTAGACGATATTCATCACGCGATAGGAGTCGCCATCGACCTCCTTGCTGCTGTGCATCCGAAACTTGAACGCGGACGGCTCAGAGCCGAGCGATTTCTTGAGTGCCGCGATGCGTTCGTCGCGAAACTTTTCCCACGCTTCCTTGGAGTCGACCTTGCGCCATGCTGCCAAATCCTCGGCATGCACCTGGTCGCGCTTTGCGCGGTAGAAGTCGTAAAGCGATTTGAGTTGCTCTTCCTTTTTGACGGTCGGCGTAAGGTCGAGCTGGCGAATCGCCTTCGAATCGATGCCTTGCCCCGTCGATGCCGTCGCGAAGCTCAATAACCCGGTCCACAACCATACATGCATGACACGTCCCCCCCGAAACTGATTCACGACATTGTGCAGGGAGAGGTCGGAGCGATTCAACGAAAAATCAGAGTGATCCAGGGACCGCTGTGTGCAGCCAAAGAAGAAGGAGTCGTGACGCGCGGTCTGAAGGGTCGGAATGCTTCGTTACGCAGCTTCGGCACGGTGTTGGAAGAGCGGGCCACGGGGTAGGGGCAGGTTGTGTGGGCCTTGTGGGCCGGAGCCTACGCCGTTCCAGGCGTGGTCGCGGATCGCGTGCAGAATGCGCTGGGCGATGGCGACCGTGTCGCGGCCATCCGCACCTGAAACTCGCGGCGTCGATTTCGTGCGGATGCAGTCGGCGAAATGCGATAGCTCGGCGGTGAGCTGATCCTTCGCTTGGCCATCCACCGTCGTCATTTCCAGGTACTTCGTGAACAACTCGTCGCGCAGCTTCGCGCGAGCATCCTTGTCAAGTTTGGCTGGATCAAGACCGTTGCAACGAACTGCCTCCGAAGGCTGCACCATCGTCACTGTTCGCTTCGCGAAATCGACATCGGCGAAACCTTCGGGGCCCCAGAGTTGCATCGCGCGAGCCATTGTCGGGCTCGCGCGGCTCGCGGTCAGTTCGGCCACGCAGCCGTTTTCGAAACGAAGGCGTGCATTCGCGATGTCTTCATGCCCGCCAAACACCGTCATGCCGAGCGCTTCGACCGATGCGACCGGCGACTTGACGAGAGCGAGCAACAGGTCGAGGTCATGGATCATCAGGTCGAGCACCACGCCGATGTCGGTGGATCGGCCGGTGAATGGGCCGACGCGCTGAGCGCGGATCAGCTTCGGCTGAAGCGGGCGGCGCTGCAGTTCTTCAAAGGCGGGGTTGAATCGCTCGATGTGTCCGACCTGAAACACGCAGCCATGCTCGGCGGCCAAATCGACCAGCATGTCCGCTTCCGCGACCGTGGGTGTGAGCGGCTTTTCGACGAGGACATGGATGCCGCGTCCGAGAAACTCTTTCGCGATCCGAGCGTGGTGAATCGTGGGAGCGGCGATGGAGACGGCATCGACCTTGTCGAGCAGTTGTCGGAAATCGGTGAACGGTTGCGTCGCGTGCTTATCGGCGATGGCTTTGGCTTGATCAGGATTCGGATCGACGACGCCGACGAGTTGGACGCCGGGGATGCCGGCCAAGATGCGGGCGTGTTCCTTGCCGAGATGTCCGACGCCGACGACAGCCGCCCGAATGGTTTGCATGACTTCGCTTCTCCGGTCCGATCCTTTTCGTCGCGTCAAACCATCGATGTAGGGTGTGTCGAGCGTAGCGAGACGCACCGTTGCAGGATGTCGTCGTTCGCTGCATCCATCGTTCGGCGATCCGCCATTGGATCCTGTCGCAGTGGGCAACCAGCGACGAGATTGCGTCTCGCTGCGCTCCGACCACCTACATGTTTCAATCCGACAAGTTAATAAACTTGTCGCCACAAGAACCAATCGCCCAGAGGCTGCGGCGACTCCGTGGAAGGGACACCTGCAGCATTTGCTGGCTCAGGGCGCGGACGAGTTCGATGTTCAGTTCATGCCCCGAGCGGAAAGCGACGATGTGCCCGGCGATTTCCACGCCGAGCAAGGAGAGATCGCCGACGACGTCGAGTGCTTTGTGGCGGGCCGGTTCGTTGCCGAAGCGGAGCGGAAATTGTCGATCGGACCGCATAGGGCCGAAGACGAGCAGGTCGGTGATTTTCGTGTTCGATCAAGGCCCTTGCTTCTGGAGCATCACCGCCTCCTCTTCGAGGAGGAAGGTCCGACATGGCGCGTGCGCGGACGAACGAATCAGGCGTCACGTCGTCCGTGAAAATTTGACGGACGATCGGCGACGCGGCGCTTGTCGTCGAGCAGGTAGCTGATGCGGAATTCGTTGGATTTGGGCGGATGAATCGCCAAAGTCGCGTCGCCGGAGCGGACCATCACGGTCGTCTCGACGGCATACACGGTCTTCATTTCGGTTGCAGAACCAGGCCCGCATCGCTGAGCGGCTGCACGAAGGCGAGAGCGGAGCCATCGAGACCGGGAGGGTTCAGGACCATCCAGTTCGACGACGCAGTTGTCGATCTGCAGGCCGCGAAGGGCGGCCATCACATGTTCGACAAGCGTGACCGAAATCGGCGAGGTGCCGATGGTGGTACGGCGAGCAGTGCCGGTGACGTGGTCGATGTGGGCGAGGACCAGGGCGTTAGGCCCGAGATCCAGTGCGAGCGAAGACGACGCCCGTATTGGCCGGAGCGGGAAGGAAGGCGGAGGGCGATCGTTTGCCAGTGATGAACCCGATTCCCTCGGCTTCGGCCGGCCGGGCGATGGTTCGTTGCGGACGTTTGCGGATCGGCTTCACGATTCGAATCCCCGAGCGTGCGAACCCCGGCGGCACATGGCCGCCGGGAAATCACATCGATTTAGCTTATTGCTTTGGCAGACTAGTTTGAGTGCCCTGCACTGGAGTTGGGGCTCGCCCGTATGCAGTGTTTAGGTTTCCGACGATTGCTTCGCTGACGTCCAGAGACCGGTCGAAGAACAGCGGCACGACGCCGCCCATGTCCATGCCCTTCAGCTTGCGGTCGATGTTCATGACATTGAACAGGTCGTTCTGGTCGGTTGGATCGCCAAAGGCGAGGATCGCGTGGAAGCCATTGGCGCTCGCAAAGCCCTGCGTGGCGCCGACGATTTCCTTGTAGATGACGATGAGCTGTTCTTCCTGGCGTTTGCCGATTTTCTTCTGCGCCTGGAGTTGGAGGTCTTCGATTTGGCGCTTGTTGTTGCGGATGCCGGCTTCGTAGCGTTCGCGTTCCTTTTCGGGGAAGGCCGGCTTCTTCATTTCTTCCTGCCAAGCCATGATCTGCTTGCCGAGCGTGTCGATCGAGGCCTTGATTTCCTTGACGGCGCCTTCGAGTTCGGACTTGAAGGCCTTGGCCTTCTCGTACTTGGTGAAGACCACGCCGATGTTGACGAAACCGACTTTGGTGGCGCCGGTTTGAGCTTGAACCTGCGAGGCCAAGCCCAGCGTGGTGGCCAACGCGGCGACCAGAGCGAGCAACTTGTTCACTGTGCGTCTCCTCATTCGCGATCGAACCATCCGGCCTCTTCCCGCGAGAGACGCTCAGTTCGATCTCCACTCCCGGTTCCGTCCGGAAGATTGAGGCGTGCCTTGTAGCGAAGCGAAACGAACGAATCAAGGCGATGTTTAGGAAGCGGGGGAGATGCGAGTGGTTTTAGGTTTTTGGCTTTAGGTTTTCGGATACAGGACTTGCGGCCCGTGTTGAGTTTTTTCTGAGCAAGGCCGAAAACCGAAAATCAAAAACCCATTGATTCGCATTGATCGTTGGCCTTGAGCGAAATGGGGCAATTCGGATATGCTTCCGGCGATTCGGTCCCGGATCGGGCCCTTCGCAAGGCAGGATGCCATGTCGCGCACATATCTCTTGGGGCTGGGATGCCTCGTCTTTCTCGCCGGATGCGGCCGCGGGCCGCTCGTCCCGGTCCAGGGCAAAGTCACTTATAAAGGCTACACGCTCCAATCGGGCGTCATCGTCTTCAGCCCCGATGCCGGTCGCGGCATGCGTGGGCAAATCGCCGTCGGCAAGATTCGCGACGACGGCACCTTCAGCCTCTACACCGGCGAAAATCCCGGCGTCTCCGCAGGCTGGTACCGTGTCACCGTCGCCTCTCTCGCGCCCCAGGGATACGGCGCCCCCTCCGTCGGCCGATTCGATTTCCCGCAATCCATCCTACCGGAAAAGTATCAGGATCCCGACATGTCTATGGTCGCTTGCGAAGTGAAAGGCAATCGGCAGAATACGATCGATGTGAACTTGGATTGATTGTCTTGCTCCCCTCTCCCCTCAGGGGAGAGGGGGATATCCCGTGCGGACGCTTGTTCGCATTCGCAAATCAAGAACGAATCTCCGCGCGGGGCTTTACCCTTCAACCCCAACCCCTCTCCCCAAGGGGGAGAGCGGAGAAGAGACCAACCTCCGCAACACCCATTCCACCATCGGCGGCGGTACCGCAGCTCCGAAAATCGCATATCGGTCATACGTCGAAACCGCATCGCAGTGCTCATCCGGAAAACCTTGCAGCCTCGCATATTCGCGATGCGTGAGTCGGCGGTAGCAGTCGCCGACGCGGTAGCGTTCGTAATGCCGGCTCGCTGTCGATGTCAGCGTCGGCGCGAGGCCCGAGGTGCCGAATATGGTGTAGCCCATGCGGGCACCGCCGCCCTGATTGCTCAGAATCTCGACGCCATGCACGAAGCGATTGACGGGGCGATTGTCCTTCAGCCGAGCAAGCGTCGTTTCGGTGAAATCGCAGGCCGCGGGCGGATCCGATTCCAGAATCGAGTCGAGCATTACGGGCGCTTGCGCTTGGCTGAAAGCGGTCGGGTTGCAGCCGACGAATCGACGCTGCTCCGCGATACCCCAAGTCGGAAAACGCTTCTTATGGTCGCTGATGGCGGCCCATGCATCGCTGTCGTTCCAGCCTTTCGGCAATTCCTCGGTCGCGGCAAGAGTCGGCTTTGCCTTCACATCACGTGAGCCGACGATGAATACGCGTTCCCGATTCTGCGCCAGGCCGAAATGCTTCGCATTGAGCAGGCGCCATTCGAGGCGATATTCGAGTTCGGAAAGGGCCGCGAGGATCGTCGCGAAATGGCTGCCGTATTCCATCGTCAGCAATCGCTTGACGTTTTCGAGCACGAACCATCGAGGCCGATGTTCAGCGACGATTTCGACGATGTGTTGGAACAATGTGCCGCGCGGATCGCGGACGCCCCGCTTCTTTCCCGCGCTTGAGAATGGCTGGCAGGGGAATCCCGCAGTGAGCACATCATGTCGCGGAATGCGCTCGCGCAATTCCGCGATGTCGCCTTCGACGAATGCTGCTTCGCCGAATCGGTCTCGATAAACGCGTGAGGCCAACGCCGCATGGTCGTTGGCCCACACCGTCTTCATGCCAAGTCGATCGCACGCCAGACGGAACCCGCCAATGCCGGCAAAGAGTTCCACCGCACGCAAGGGTCGCTTCTTCAATGTTCTATCTGCAACTCGGAATCGAATTATTTGCCGAAGCAGTACAAGTGATTCTGACCGCGGACCAATAGTTTGCCATTGGCGACTGCTGGCGTGGCGCGGATTCGCTCGCCGACATGGTTCTTGGCGAGTTGCTGGTATTTCGATGCGTCGGCTTTGAAGACGTAAATATCGCCTTCCTCGCTCGGCGCGTAAAACCGGTCGCCCACCATGATCGGAGACGCGGTGAAATTGGCCTCGGGTACGCGCTCATACCACTTCCTGGCGCCGGTCTTCGCGTCGTAGCACCCGGCAAAGCCTTTGTCGGCGACGAAGTAGATGTAGCCATCCTTCGCCAGCGGACCGGGGACGTAGGGCAAATCTTTGCGAATCTCCCAGGTCAGTGTGGGGCGAGCCCCGGCGGCTTCAGGAAGCTTCAATGCGATGGTGTGGCGATCGCCGCCGCCATCGCCGCTGAAAGAGATCACACTATCGCCGACCAAGAGGGAGCCGGCAACGGTTCGCAGCGGCTGCTTCGAGGTATGAGTCCCACGTCCAATTCCAGTTGGTGCTTCCGCTGTCCAACTCGTAGCTGGTCACCGCCGTCGTGCTGGTCATGATCATCTGTGGGCCGGTCTTTGATTCGAAAATGATCGGCGCCGAGTAGGACGCCCGGTATCCCTCGCGCGGGGCCGTCCAGAGCTTTTTGCCCGATTTCGCCTCGAAGGCATACATGGTTGAATTTTTCGCATCCATATCGAAGGCGAAGAAAACGGTGTCCTTATACACGATCGGCGAAGACCCTGGACCATGCTGGCTCTCCCAGGCGCCCAAATCATGGCTCCACAGTTTCTCACCTTTGTCGAACGAATACGCGTTCAGGAAGACATGTTTCCCGTCCCACATCGCTGCGTAGACGGCTTTGCCGTCGGTCGCGGGCGTTTGCGAGGCCATCGAATTCTTCGGATGCGTCTTGGCTCGTACGGCATCGATGAACGATTCCCAAATCAACTCGCCATTTTTCAGGCTGCGGCACTGCACGCTCCGCTTGGCGCCGTCACCCGTGGAGTTTTGGAGGAAGATGCGATCTTCCCAAACGATGGGGCTACCCTCGCCCACCCCGGGAATTGCCGTCTTCCAGGCGAGATTTTCTTTGTCGCTGAACTTCGAGGGAACCTGCGCGTCGTCGCTGACGCCCGAACCATTGGGGCCGCGGAAGCGCGACCACGGTTCCGCGTGGGCAAGGGCGACACTCAGAGACACGGCGGCGAGGATTACTGCAAAGACGCGATGGCAAGTAAGCATGGGGTGACGCTCCAACAATCAGGCGGGATTGTCGGATTATCGCAAAGCGAAATGGCGAATGCAAACGGAGGCGCCACGATTCTGAACCGGAGTTTCAACGACACACGGCAAGACGCAGTGAACATGCGTGCCAAAAGGGGGCATTGGACCACTCAATTCGCCATCCGAACTCTGCTTTCGGCCCGCAAATTTGACACGCCTGTTTTCGTATCCCACAGTTTCTGCAGGTGAGAAACGCTCGTGGGCGCTTGTTCCCTCGGCCGGGCCATCCCGCCATTCCGCGGCGGCCGCCGTCGCCTGTGCGTTGCCTCCCCAAACAGCCAAAGGAATTGCCATGGTCACCTCGGAACTCGGCGCCTGCGAATGGTTCGTCTGGGATTTGCGCCGCAGCAACCTCATCGATCGCGGTCAGCTCGATCAAATCGTCGGCGAGTTTCTCTCGAAGAACCCTCGGGCCGAACCGCCGGACCTCGCCCAATTCCTTATCGCTCAAAACATCCTCACCGACTTCCAGGCCGAACGCCTGCTGGCCGGCAAAACGCAGGGCTTCGTGCTCGGACCTTTCACGCTAATGGACGCCCTCGGCGCCGGCAGCATGGGGACGGTCTACAAGGCTCACTCCAAGACCGACGACCAGTGGTATGCCGTCAAGGTGCTGCCGCGGCGCTTGTGTGGAGCCGTGCGTATCCGCGCGTCGTAAGGTCCGGGCCTTCCCGAGCAGTACTGCAAGCATCCGAGCGTGGTCCCGTTCATTGACGATGGGAACCGCCGGCGGCATGCACTACCTCATGGCCTCTGGTCGAAGGGACCGGGCTCGACAAACTTGTGGAATCGCAAGGCAAAATCGATCCACGGAAAGCCGCTCACTACGCCGTGCAGATCGCGGAAGCACTCGACATCTGCCAAAACCAGGTCTGATCCACGGTCTCATCAAGCCGTCCAACCTCATGATCGGCGGCGAAGACAACGTCTTCATCCTCGATTTCGGCATCGGCTGCTTGCTGGCTGAAACCGAAGGCGAGTCGCTGGTGGATACGATGTCCACCGCCCAATGCCGTCGCCCTGGGTCTCGATTGCTCGAGCCAGATACGATCATGGACCCGACCAACCTGCGACCGCGGGCGACCAATGCAGCCTCGGTTGCGTGCTCCTGCTACATGCTGACCAGCCAGTATCCGTTCCCGGACGGCCGTAGCTTGCCGAAAAGATGATGGCGCATCGAGAAACGAGCAGCCGACGCCGATTCGCGAGATCAACCCGGATGTGCCGGACGCTTTGGCCGCGATCATCGAAAAACTGATGCGAAATCTCCGGAACAACGGTTCGGCAGCGCGCATGAAGTCGTCGAAGCGGCGAAATCGGTGGCGCAGCAAGGCCGCAGTTCGATGTTTGCCCCGCCGCACGGCCAAGCTCGATTCCGGGTGTGTCGATTCCGCGCTCGAATCACCGCCGATGGCAGCTCCGACGGGATCGTCGCCCCGTGACGCAACGTCCCGGTCTGCCGCCGCGACCGACCGGTCCGGCTGCGGCACGCCCGTGGGCGCGGAATTCCACCGAAGTCGAATCCGCCGTTCGCTTCGCCGGTGCGAAAGCCCGGAGTGCCCGCTCGTCCTCAAACGATGGTCGGACCTTTCAACCCAGACTCCTCGCCCGGCGCTGTGCCTCAACTGCCGGGAAGGCAGTCGCTGCGGCCGCGAACGTGCTGGCCCATCCCGAACCCGTCGCCTCGCACGAAACGCACGGTCACGATACTGCTCCGCAGGGGCGAGTGATTCCGGGAGCCTTCGAGGAACCGAAGCGCGATTCCGACAAACGAATGAGCCCGCTCACGGTGATGTTCGCCGCGATCGGCGTAGCTTCGCGGTGATCTACCTGGTCGCTCAGCAGTTCAACCTGATTGAATTGATCAAGCAGAAGCTGCAGTGATCGAGTTTCGACAACTGACGAAGGACGGCGACTCCTGGTGTCGCCGTCCTTCGGCTTTCCAGCACACAGCGCTGCACGTCCCGTATGCTCAAGTTGCTCGAGTTCCTCTGCACCGAGCTGGCAGGTACTTCACCTTCATTCGGCACGGCCCAATACGCGTTCAAGTCGTCCGGCATCCCCGCATCCCTCAGAACCGCATTCTCCATCACCAATTGCCCTTCGAGTTGCCTGCTTCGAATTCCGGTAATGCCGCGCGCATTGAGCCATCGCTTCTCTCCCAGCAGATTTCGTGTTCTCGTTGATCCGCAGCAGCAAGTCGGCCGGTCGGCACCCCGCTTCAGCGGTGCGTTCTGCGTCTCAGTCGGCACAGGACGGATTTCGACGCGGCCGGCGAGTTCGGCAAGCTCGCCCTGGTCCGGGCGTGGAATGACTTCGGCGTCGCGTCGCACCGATTCGCGGTAAACGGCAGCGTGGAGAAAAAATCAGAATTGGTGATGCTGGATCAGGGATAATCTCGCTAATGAGGTAGGAGAGCACAAGCATGACCGAAGAAACCTTGTTCGACCAAGCTCGAAACCTACCCGAAGCCGAGCGAATTGGCTTTCTCGATCGCGAGTGCGCCGGGCAACCGGAATTGCGGGGCCGTGTCGAGGCCCTCCTGGCGGCCGATTCGGCCTCACGCTCGCCGCTGGACGTTGCAGTGGACCAACCCCGTGGTATCGGCGACCCAGCTGCCACCGGCTCCTTCCGTCCGTCCCCTTCCGCCGATGAAGTCGAAGGGGCCCTCATCGCCGGGCGTTACAAACTTCGTCAGCAGATCGGCGAAGGTGGTATGGGCGCCGTCTGGATGGCTGACCAGACCGAACCTGTCAAACGCAAAGTCGCGGTCAAGCTCATCCGCGTCGAACGGGGCCATTCGAGGTCGATACTTGCACGCTTCGAGGCGGAGCGACAAGCCATCGCTCTCATGGACCACCCGCACATCGCCAAGTTGCTCGACGCGGGCACGACCGAGACGGGTTCGCCCTACTTCGTGATGGAACTGGTGAAAGGGGTCCCACTGGTTGACTTTTGCGACCAGCACCGGCTTACCATTCCCGATAGGCTCAACCTGTTCACGCAAATCTGCTCGGCGGTGCAGCATGCCCACCAAAAAGGCATCATCCACCGCGACTTGAAGCCGGGAAACATTCTCGTGGAGAGCCACGACGGCAAACCGGTGCCGAAGGTGATCGACTTCGGGCTGGCGAAGGCGACGGGGCTCCAACTGACCGAACACTCGATGTTCACGGCGTTCGGCACAGTAATGGGAACGCCGCTGTACATGGCGCCGGAGCAGGCGAGTTTCAACGCCATCGACGTGGACACGAGAGCGGACGTATATGCCCTCGGCGTCATCTTGTATGAACTTCTCACGGGCACCACGCCGATCACCCGAGATTCGCTGAAAAAGGCCGCATTCGACGAGTTGATGCGTCTGGTGCGCGAGCAAGAAGCCCCCGCGCCGAGTAGTCGCCTCAGTTCCGTGGACAGCACGCCAAGCGTGGCGGCAAGCCGGCAGATTGAACCGGCAAAACTGGGCCGCTTCGTGAAGGGCGAACTTGACTGGATCGTGATGAAAGCTCTCAGCAAGGAACGCGAACGGCGGTATGAATCGGCGACGGGCTTCTCGAAGGACATCGAGCGATTCATGAATCACGAACCGGTGCAGGCGGGGCCGCCCAGCGCGAGGTACCGATTTCAGAAGTTCGTCCGCCGCAACCGGGGGCAAGTCGTCGCGGCAAGTCTAGTTCTTACGGCGCTGGTGGCAGGGATCGTGGGGACGACGTGGGGCCTGATCGAGGCGAGAAAGCAGGAGAGGGAAGCCAGTGCCGCACGCGATCGGGAGGCGGAGCAGCGGCTTGCGGCCGAAGCCGAGCGCGACGAGAAAGAGAAGGCTCGAAAAACCGCCGTTGCCGAAAAGGAGCGGGCCGATCGCGAGAAAGCGATTGCGGAGGCAGTGAAGAATTTCATGACCAACGACGTTTTCGGCCGCGCTGGCGACCGGAGATTGGGCCAGTCCGCGGATATCAAGGCACGCACCCTGCTGGAGGAGGCGGCCAAGACCATCGGGGAGAAATTCGGAAACCGGCCCGAGATCGAGTTGGAAGTTCGTTACGCGCTCGGGAAGGGGTTTCTTCAAATCGGATTGATGAAGCCTGCCATGGAGCAGGGACGCCGCTTGCTCGAACTTTGTCGCAAACTTAAGCCGAAAGACGATCCCACTACCCTGGAGGTGCTGAAGGAACTCGCCTACGCGACCGCTCATTCGGATCAATCGCTCGCGTGGTCGCGAGAGGTTTTCGAGGCTTACCGTCTTAAGCATGGAGACGATCACATCCTCACGGCGGAGGCGGCTTCAAGTCGAATATGGCTCCTCCACCAACGCGATCCCAAAGAGGCGATGCGGCTCTGTGAATATTACCTCCCCATTCTCCGAGAAAAATGCGGCGCAACATCGAAACAAGCGTTAAGCATATCAGCTTATAAGGCGCTCTTGCTTACCCAGTCGGGAAAGATCGATGAAGCGCTGACGATTTACCGCCAAGTCCACGACGCCTACGAACAGAAGCAGACGGACTGGAAACTGCGTCCACAGGAAGGAACGTGGCATTTCATCGCCGGGCTTCTCCTGGAACAGCGCAAATACCAGGAAGCCATACCGCTTTATCTCGACGACATTGAACGGCTGAGTCGAGCCCTCGGAGCTGATCATTCCGAGGTCACCTTCCGCCGTTCAGGTCTTGCGAACGCTTACTGGTTCAGCGGGGATCATGCGAAAGCTGGGCCGGCGATGCTTGACGTCACGGAAGGCGATCGTCGTACCTACGGCCCCAGAGCTCCTTGGGGGCTCGAAGCGCAACGTCGGGGGGTAGCCGCACTAAGCCGCGTCAAGCGCCTCGACGTCGCCGTTGCTCGCGCCGACGCTTGGGCGGGCAGCGACAAAGCGGACGACTTGGCGAATGCCGCTAGCTTGCTGAGCATGGTCGTCCAGCGTACCCCAAACGCGGCGGAAGCCGAAAAGCTCCGCGACCGCGCGATGCAACTCCTGAATCGTGCCGTTACCCGCGGTTGGGACGACATGGACCGTTTGCAGGAATTCATAGCTCTGGCGGAACGTAAGGATTTTTTGAGTTTGGCGGCAAATCTTCGCTCAGGGAAACCGAGCCCTCTGCCGTCCGTACTGACCAGCTTGGCCAACTCCGCTCGCTCGGCTCACAAGTATGCTGAGGCCGTCAAACATCAGCAGGAGGCGATTCGGCTGCAAGAAGCCGAAATCGCCAAGTTTCCCGGCGACGAATCTCTTTTAGAGGCACTTGGCAATTTCCACGATCATCTAGGCGAGTCCTTTCGCAGCCTAGGAGATGTTACGCAAGCCGTGAAAGCACATCTGGCCGCGCTGAACGCCCGACTGGACGCGGCTCATCGAGCGAAGGAACCCGAGAGAAAGTTCGTGCTCACGGATCAAGCCGCATGGTCGCACCACAATGTCGGCGTCGTCTACTTCGGCGCAAAGGAGTACGAGAAATCTGTCGCCGCTTTTCGGGAAGCCGTAGGGCTACGCTCGCCGTTGCTCCGGGAAACATCCAAGATGCACCCCTACCACTACAACCTCCGTCGTGATTTCGACTACCTAGGAAAGGCCTGTCGAGAGAGCGGAAAGCTGGAACAAGCCGCCGAAGCGTTTCGACAGGCTCTCGCGATCAGCTCTGCGATGGTCGATGAGGATTTCAATAACGCCGAGAATCGATCGGTTCTGGACTGGTCCCAGCGACAACTGGCGGCAGTGCTCATGAAACTCCGCAATTTCCCGGAAGCTCGAGATATTTACCGCAAGAACCTTGAACTGTACCGAAAGACCAACGAATCGGGCGTGCTTGGCCCTTTGATGTTGCTCGGCACGACCCTGCTGCAAACGGGCGAATGGCAGGAAGCCGAGACCATCCTCAAAGAATGCGTCGGGAGGCAGGAAAAACAAATCCCCGATCAATGGCCGACGTTCAACACCTATTCGATGCTCGGCGGTGCGTTCTTGGGCCAGAAAAAGTACGCGGAAGCGGAGCCGTTGTTGGTCAAAGGTTACGAAGGACTGAAGGCGCGGGAGAAGAAAATCCCGCCGGACTCCATCGACAGCATACCGCTAGCTCTCGATCGTTTGATCGAATGGTCCTCGATGACGAACAAGCCTGACGATGCGGCGAAATATCGCGAGTTGCGCGCCAAGCATTTGTCGGGAAAAGAAGTTGAGCCGACGCCGAAAGAGAAGAAGTGACCCCGCGCGACCTATTGCCTTTGGTGTACGAAGAACTCCGAAAGCTCGCCGCAGCGAAGCTGGCGGCGGAACAGCCGGGGTACACCCTGGATGCCACGGCGCTGGTTCACGAAGCGTGGTTGAAGCTGGCCCAGGCTTCGATGGAATGTCGGAACCGGACGCATTTCTTGCGCACTGCGGCCCCCGCTATGCGGAGAATTCTCCTCGATCGCGCCGAGCCAAACGCACGGCCAAACGTGACGGCGGTCAACAGGTGGAACTGCCGGACATCGCGGTTCCACTGCCTGACGACAAGTTGCTCGCTCTCGACGAGGCGCTCCTAAAGCTCGCCTCGGCCAAACCGGTTCATGCCCGGTTGGTCGAACTGCGGTTCTTTGCAGGCATGTCGGGTGACGAAGCCGCCGAGGCGCTGGACGTTTCGCCCGCCACCGCCGATCGCCTGTGGCGCTACGCGAGAGCTTGGTTGAGAGTGGAAATGGACGGGAAGTGACATCGGTTCCAAGTACTCCAACGGCGTGTTCACGCGGAAAAAGGAACTCGAGAAGGTATCGCTGCCGGCGAACGTTAAGGCCATCCCGCAGTTTCTGTTTCCGGGGACCGCTGCCGAGAAAAGGGCGGAAAACGGATTGGCGAGACGCAGCGACTGCGATCCTATTCTTTCTTGCCAGGCTCCGAACGCGTCGGTGTGGGCACGAACTCAGCGGCGCGCGGTTGCACGAACGTATTGTTCGGACCTTTGATCGGCAGCAGCGGGCCGCGGGGGATATGCGTCAGTGTGGTGCTGCTGCGCGCGAGCGTGGTCTCGTTCGCTTCGAATCCTGGAGGTGTCTTTCGCCATGCCTCGTTCGATTGAATGACGCGTCGGCCCTCCTCGAAGATTGCGGTCATGCCAGCGGGATCGATCTGCGCGCTTGTGATCGGCAGCTGAAACGTATTCGGTATCGCATTGACGTTGAACTCCATGCCGGCGATCAAGCATTTCGCGTAGAGCTGCTGCACGTCGCCGCGAGTCTGTGCATAAATCAATGTCGAAACGCTTTTGCCTGCCTGAGCATAGCCGCGAGGCCGAATGACTTCGGGGTCTGCATACAGCTTACCCGCGAGAATAATGTAAACTGTCACACCCGCGAGATCGCGAAGCGCGACGTTTGATTGCTCTTCCGGCCGTACATAGGGTGGGCGGAAAAACACTTCCTGCGACACGCCTCCATCCACATGGCGTTCGGTGTGGCAGACGCCGTCGATCGTGACCTCGATTTTCGATGAAGGAAAGATGCCGGGCGGCGCTGACGAGCCCATCAAAATCTTGTGGATCAGTTCGCGATCGCCCGGGCATCCGCGAGCGGCGATGGCGGTGAGATCCCAAACGACGAACCGTTTGCCTTCGTTCTCCGTGGTTCCGACGTAGAGACGTCGACCCGCATGGTAAGCGATGGCGAGGTCCGACATCAATTCGGGCGTCAGGACCGACGCCAAGCGAGCTGACAGCGGCGAATTGTCCGCGATCGCTTCTCCGAAAATGAAAGACAACGGCTTCGCCCTGTATATTTCTTCCTTGCGGGTATTCGTGTACATCGTTCGGATGACGTGGTCGTATTGCGGCCCAAGAAATGCGAAGGGCGCGATCAACGCGCCGGTGCTGATGCCGGTCACGACATCGAACTGAGGCCGATCGCCACGCTCGGTCCATCCGCAGAGGACGCCGACGGTGTAAGCTCCATGGGCGCCGCCGCCGGAGAGGCAGAGGACGCTGCGGTCCTTGTTTTTCGCAGGTGTCTTTCCTTCCTTCTTGGCGATTTCCAGGAGTTTTTCTTGGCGTTCCTTTCGCAATCGTTCGGCGATGGCGACCAACTGATTCGGCGGGGCGAGGTCATCCTGCTCTTTCTGGGCGGTGAGATCGATGAGGTCCCGCGTGTTGTATCCTGCTTGAGCAGGAGTCGGGCAGAGCGTGTCCTTCTTGCGACAACAGCATCCCAGGCTAACGGTCGCTGCCATCGCGACCATCAATAGCAAAGGTACAAAAGGAGACGTGGTCCGAGGCATCCGGATTCCTCTCGCGGTCTCTGCCGCGCAGGGGTTGATACTTCAGCAGTATCGTCCGGAACAATCGGAATACTTGACACTTTCCCTAGAACCCGCAAACTCCGCCCAGTTTGGCGATGCTTTTCCCAAGCCCGATCGTTGCCGTAGGTCGGTTCCGTGCCGTTGTTCGCGGCCACAACCCTCGCTCCCGCTCGGGGGCGGACTAGACGACCATGAGTTCTTTGAAGTGCTCGATTTGCTCGAACCGAGTAGCCAGCGATGCGATGGATTCCCCGAGTTGCGGGATTTCGGCTTCCTTGAGTCGGCCGAGGCGTTTCATTTCGCCGAGAACGAGATACGGAATTTTCAGCGGGTCCAGTTTCATTAGCCGGCAGCAGGTCGCATCGACGGCGACCAGATCGTGGCCCATGACGATCGCGCCGACGTGCTTCGGCGTGCCGTTGAGCGGACCGTCCCCTTCCATGCCGACGATGCCGTCCACGATCGCCAGATCAGGTGTTCGCGTGAGGGCGATGTCCACGATGCTGTTTTGGATGCCGCGCCAATGGAGTTCGTTTTTCGGCCAACCGTAGCAGATGCCGGGGAGCGTGCCGAAAAGGTTCTTCAGGGACAACGTCGCGCCCGCCCAATGATGCGTCTTGAGCTTCGGCAGCGAGATGACCACATCGGCCGTGGCGATCGTCTTCGAAAGATACAGCGATTCGAGGCCGGTGAGTTGGCCGAGGTTGGGCCGTTTTACCGGTTCGTCGTGGTTGAGATCGACGAACGGCGTGTTGTGCTTCCGCAAC
>JAXMAT010000042.1:0-44251 GCA_046350235.1 Gemmataceae bacterium
ACCGAACGTTTTCACGCTTCGCAACCTGCAAGACGTCGATCGCATCAAGGCCCGCATCGATCAAGGCGCACAGCGCGCCGTGATGATCGGAGCCGGGTTCATTGGGCTCGAACTGGTCGAGAACCTGGTACATCGCGGTATCGAGACGACGTTGGTCGAACTGCAGGACCAAGTGCTTCCGCCTTTCGACAAAGAGATGACGACACCGATTTTGGAGGCGCTGCACGCGAAGAAGGTCCACGTTCGGCTTGGCGACTCCGCCGAAGCGTTTGCCGAAGGTTCCAATGGAGTCGTCGTCACGCTGAAATCGGGCACGAAGATCTCTGCCGATCTAGTGATCCTTGGCGTAGGAGTTCGGCCGGAGAACAGGCTCGCGACCGAAGCTGGTTTGGAAGTCGGACCGCGTGGCGGCATTCGTGTGGATGCGTTTCTTCGCACCAGCGACCCCGATATCTATGCGGTCGGCGATGCGATCGAAGTAAAGGATTTCGTCACGAGCGAAACGACGCAGATTCCGCTCGCCGGACCCGCAAATCGGCAGGGCCGCATCGCCGCGGAGAATGCGTTGGGCCGATCGTCGCGCTATCGCGGTACGCAAGGCACTGCGATCGTCGGCCTGTTCGGCAAAGTCGCCGCTGCGACGGGCGTCTCCGAGAAAACGCTGAAGCGAGCGAAGCGATCCTATCGGAAGGTCTACATCCATCCCGCCAATCATGCCGGCTATTATCCCGGCGCGGAAGGGATGAGCCTGAAGTTGTTGTTTCATCCGCAGTCGGGGCGTATCCTGGGAGCGCAGGCAATCGGAGGCGCGGGCGTCGATAAGCGGATCGACGTGATCGCCGTCGCCATCCAAGCGGGCATGACCGTCTTCGATCTCGAAGAGACGGAACTCTGCTACGCTCCGCAGTTCGGATCGGCGAAAGACCCAGTCAACATGGCCGGGTTCGTGGCCGCGGGTATGTTGCGAGGCGATCACCCGCAAATTGACGTAGAAGCTGCATCGTCGCCTGACGAAGCAACGTCGCTGCTTCTCGACGTCCGCACGCCAACGGAGTTCGCGGCCGGCACGATTCCTGGAGCGATCAACATTCCCGTGGACGACCTTCGCGCTCGCCTTGGTGAAATTCCTGCAGATCGCAAGGTGAACGTCTTCTGCCAGGTCGGTCAGCGCGGATACATCGCGACGCGCATTCTTCTCGACGCTGCTCGAAACGCCGCCAACATCAGCGGCGGCTACCGAACTTATCGGCTCCATCACGCCGAGTGACGTATCCCTCGGGGATCGCCGCTCGACCGGACCACCGGAGAGCTACCATGTCCGCGACTTCGCAAGCCCCTTCGCCGACGCGAGGGAACGCCTGGATCGGCAAGACGCTGTTCATCGGCGCCACCATCGTTGTCCTGACGTTGGCGTTGATGTTTCTCGCGGGGGTATTCCATCGGAAGATTCCCAGCGAACCACATGGTCGGGCGAAGGTCGATCCCACATCGCTGAACTTAGCTGAGATTCGTTCCATTCGCCGCCCTCGCTACGAGACAGCGGTTGGAACGATCCGCGCGGTCCATGAGGCGGGGGTCGCGTCGCGAGTCCTTGCACGCGTGGTGGAAGTCAACGTCAAAGCGGGGCAACCCGTGCAGCAGGGAGACGTGCTGTTTCGTCTCGACGATGCGGATCTGCAGGCGAGATTCAAACAAGCCGAAGCCGCGTTGACGGCTGCCAAGGCGAATCGCGAGCAAGCCGCTTCGGAGATGAACCGGGCGCAGAGCCTTTGGCTGAGCAAGGCGATCGCCGCCTCCGAATACGATCGCGCAGGAACGACGCTTCGGACTGCCGACGCCGAGCTTGCTCGCGCGACGCAGGGAGTGCAGGAATCGCAGGCTTTGCTCTCCTATGCGACGATCAAATCTCCCATGGCCGGGATCATCGTCGACAAGAAGGCGGAAGTGGGCGACACCGCAGTTCCCGGTCAGGTGCTGGCAACGGTCTACAACCCAGGCAAGATGCAGCTTGTCGCCAGCGTGCGCGAGTCGCTGGCCCTTCGCCTGAAAGTGGGTCAGAAGGTCCCCGGCAGACTGGAATCGCTGGATCAGGAATGCGAAGCGACGATCAGCGAAATCGTCCCCGAAGCCCAGTCTTCGAGCCGATCGTTCATCGTCAAAGCGACTGGGCCCTGTCCCTCGGGCGTCTACAGCGGTATGTTCGGCCGGCTCTCGATCCCTCTGGATGAAGAAGAAATCATCGTCGTGCCGGCCGGCGCCGTGCAACGAGTAGGCCAACTGGAAATGATTCGGGTTTTCCAGGATGGGCAGGTGATGCGACGCAGCATTCGCACGGGACGGCTGCTCGGCGAACAGATCGAAGTGCTCGCCGGCGCTCGGCCCGGCGAAAAGCTGGTCGTCGGATCGCATGAGGAGGGCCGGCCATGAGCCAGAACGCTCCGCATGCCCCTCAGCACGATTTTCTCAACGGCATCGTCGCGATCTTTTTGCGATCGAATCTTTCGATCATGTTGATCCTCTTTTCGCTGATCGTGGGAGCGGCGGCCCTTTTGGTTACGCCTCGCGAAGAAGATCCGCAGATCGTCGTGCCCCTCGCCGACATCTACGTGCAGTTCCCTGGCAAATCCGCCGTGGAAGTCGAACAGTTGGTCTCCACGCCGCTCGAACGATTGCTCTACCAGATCGACGGCGTCGAATACGTCTACAGCATGTCGAAGGAGAATGTCGCGATCATCACGGTTCGCTTCTACGTCGGCCAGGATCGCGAGCGAAGCCTCGTCAAACTCTTCAAGAAGCTGAACGAGAATCTCGAAATCATCCCCTCCGGAGTGAGCGGATGGGTGATGAAGCCGGTCGAGATCGACGATGTGCCGATCGTGACGTTGACGCTGAAAGGGGCAGGGGGTGACAGCCATCTGCTGCGGCGCGTTGCTGAAGAAGCGATGCAGCGGTTGGCGGTTGTCCCCGACGTATCCCGAATCCAAATCGTCGGCGGCGAGGAACGCATGGTGCGAGTCGATCTCGATCCGAATCGGATGGAAGCGTACAGCTTGAGCCCGATGGAAGTCGAGAAGGCGCTGCGAGGCGCCCACTACACGCTCCCCGGAGGCGATCTGGTCCGCGGCGACAAATCGAATCCGATCGAAGCAGGCCTGGTACTGCGTCGCGCGGAGGATGCGAAGGAAATCGTCGTCGGCGTTTTTCAGGATCGCCCCGTGTTCCTGAAAGACATCGCCGCCGTGAAAGACGGTCCTGCGGAAGTATCGACCTACGTCCGACATGGTTGGGGGCCCGCGCGCGGTTTCGAGCTGCATCATGGCAGTGCCGGAACCGTGTTGGGCGAGCAGCGCGCGGGAATGCGTCCGGAAGAAGGTGGAGGCGATTCCATCCCCGCAGTGACGATCGCGTTCTCCAAGAAGAAAGGGACTAACGCGGTCGCGGTTGCGGATCAGTTGCTGAAGCGGGCCGAAGCACTTCGCAACGAAGTCGTGCCCGACGATGTTGAGATGATCGTGTCTCGCAACTACGGCTTGACCGCAAACGAGAAAGTGAATGATCTCGTGGAAGCTCTGGGCGTCGCCATTCTGATCGTCGTCGCACTGCTGACGGTGAGCATGGGATGGCGCGCGGCGTTCGTGGTGGCGGTTGCGGTGCCCGTCGTGTTCGGGCTTACGTTGGCCGTCAATCTTCAGTTCGGATTCACCATCAATCGGGTGACGTTGTTCGCACTGATTCTGGCCCTGGGTTTGTTGGTCGATGATCCGATTGTCGACGTCGAGAACATCGAACGTCATTTCGAACATCGAAAAGCGGCGACGCCTGAAATCGTGATGGAAGCCGTCGCCGAGATTCGGCCTCCGCTGATCAGCGCGACGCTGGCCGTCATCGTCAGCTTTCTGCCGATGTTCTTCATCACCGGCATGATGGGCCCATACATGTCCCCCATGGCGCTGAATGTGCCGGTCTCCATGTTCATGTCGATGGTCGTGGCGTTCACGATCACGCCGTGGCTGGCGTATCGCGTCCTCCGGAAGGGGCATTCCCAGCCCGACCATGCCGCGACGGCTGGCGTATCGGGTCCGGTCGAAGATTCGTACGATCCGGAAGCGCTGAAGAAATCCGGCTTGTACAAGTTCTTCAAGCCTTTGATGGCTCCCCTTCTGTCCTCGAAGTGGTCTGCCTCCCTGTTTTTGCTGGTCATCGCAGGCCTCACCTTCGCGGCCATGGGCATGGCGGCCACACGTTCCGTGCCGCTCAAAATGCTCCCCTACGACAACAAAAACGAACTGCTGCTCGTGCTGGACATGGACGAAGGAACCTCGCTGGAACGAACCAATGCCGTCGTGCAGGAATTCGAGACTTATCTAACCGCCGTTCCGGAAGTGGTCGATGTGTCGTCCTACGTCGGCACGGCGAGTCCCATCGATTTCAACGGATTGGTGCGGCATTACTACCTGCGGCAGGGTTCGCACCTCGGTGAATTGCGCGTCAATTTCGCTGGGAAGAAGAATCGACCGCAGCAAAGCCATGCCATCGGGCTGCGTGTGCGCAATGACCTCACGAACCTGGCGACGAAACATGGCGCAGTGCTGAAAATCGTCGAACTACCTCCCGGCCCTCCGGTGCTCGCGTCTCTTGTTGCCGAAGTATATGGGCGACCGGATCACTCGTACGAGGAGTTGCTGTCGGCTGCGAAGACCGTGGAGGAGCGATTTCGTCGCGAACCCGGCGTGGGGGATGTGGATTCGGTGCTGGAAGCGCCGGTCGAGAAAATGGTCTTTGTCGCAGATCAGGAGAAAGCGGCACTCGCTGGCGTCTCAGTGGACACTCTCGCGGCGACGATTCGGCTTGCGGTCAATGGCTCCGATGTCGATGCGATTCGGTTGGAGAACGAACGCTATCCGTTGCGGCTGGTGCTTCGTTTGCCCCGCGAACTGCGGACGAGCAAGTACGATCTGGCACGGCTATCGGTGAAAGGCAATCGCGGTCAGTCCATTCCGCTCGGAGAGTTGGGCCGGTGGGAGACGAAGGTCGCTCATTCGACGATCTATCACAAGAATCTCGAACGCGTCGTCTACATATTCGGAGAGACCGCGGGCCGACCACCTGCCGAGTGCATCGCGGACATCATGGTGGACCGTGTTCCGCAGCGTGAGTTGGCGAAGGGGCCGGAAAACACCGATCGGATCGGCAGCGGCCTGATTTCGACTTCGCCGCCGAAAGCGTTGAACGAGCGATCGTATTTCGCCAACGGCAGCGGCATTCGTTGGAGCGTGCCCTCCGGCATCCGCATCGACTTCGCCGGCGAGGGCGAATGGAAGATCACGCTCGACGTCTTCCGCGACCTTGGCCTCGCATTTGGCGCCGCACTCTTGATGATCTACGTGATCCTCGTCGCTCAGACCGGATCGTTTCTGATCCCCGTGATCGTGATGATGGCGATTCCGCTCACTGTCCTGGGCGTCATGCCAGGCTTTTGGCTGCTTAACGCGATGAGCGGTCGCGAAGTGGGAGGTTTCGCGGATCCGGTCTACTTCACTGCCACGGCGATGATCGGCATGATCGCGCTCGCTGGGATCGTGACCCGCGATTCGATCATCCTCGTCGATTTCATCGGGCAGGCCGTCAAACGGGGCCGAACGCTGTTCGAAGCGATCATGGAGAGCCGAGTCGTGCGTCTGCGGCCAATCCTGCTCACGGCGGGAGCGGCCATGCTTTCGAGCATCCCGATCGTCTTCGATCCGATTTTCTCCGGCCTGGGGTGGTCGCTGATTTTCGGACTTTTCGCTGCCACGCTCTTCACGTTGTTCGTCATTCCGGTGACCTACTGGCTTGCGTATGTCGGCAAGACCGGCGGATCGGAAACCCCGAAAGGAGGGGTGTCATGAGAGCTGCATGGATACTCGCACTTGCGTCGTGTATCGGGTTGGCCGGCTTGAGCGTTGCTCAACCCCCCTTCGGAAAGGGGAAGCAGGCGAACGATCCGGCCTTTGTCGCCGACCGTGATTTGTTTCACTACCTGCTGGATCATCGCGAGAAGATCCGGCGCACCGTGAAGAAACTCGAAGACGGCGTGGAAACCGTCACCGAGTCCGACGACGCGGCGGTTGCGGCAAAGATTCGCGAGCACGTGGCTTCCATGAAGAAACGGGTGGAGGAGAATCGGCCGATTCATCGTCGTGATCCTCTCTTCGACGCGATCTTCCACAATGCCGAGAAGATCGTCTTCAAACAAGAAAAGACGCCGGAGGGCGTGCGGGTTCGGGAGACATCGAAAGATCCCTACGTCGCAAAACTGCTGCAAGCCCATGCGGAGGTCGTGAGCCGATTTCTTGCGAATGGTCACGCCGAAGTGATGAAGAATCACGAATTGCCCAAGAAGTGAGTCGTTCAGGAGTCCAAGTTCCGCTGATTCGCTTTGCTTCGCTTCCAGCAACGCGGACGGCGACATTCCCCGGAGAACGTTCGATGTCGAAGAGATTCATTGCGTTCGCGGCGTTGGTTGCAGCGATCCCCTCGTTGTTTGCGGCTGACCACACGACCGATTCCGTCGACGCGGTTCGGAAGGCGCTCGCCAGCGGCAACGCAGTGCTGCTCGACGTTCGCGAGAAGTCGGAATGGGACTCGGGGCACCTCAAAGATGCTGGGTTGCTTCCGCTGAGCTATCTGCGAAAGAGTCCCAAGGCAGAGGATGTCGCGAAAGTGGCCGCGAAGGAAAAGGTCATTTACCTGCATTGCGGTTCCGGGATCCGATGCCTGCAGGCTGCGGACGTATTGAAGAAAATGGGCTACGACGTTCGGCCGCTCAAGGAAGGCTTCCGCGATCTCGTGGAAGCTGGGTTTTCTCCCGCGAAGTAGACCGTTTTCAGGTAAGACACATGAAACTCGCGACGATGCTGCATGCTGTGCTGGTTGCCTGGCTATTGGGAACCGCAGGCTGTTCCCAAGGCCCGGCGACGGATGAATCGTGGAAGCCTGTCGCGTCGGATTCGCTCACTGCGTCGCAAAAGACGCAGAAAGAGGAGGCGATCGCGGCGAAGGAAACCATGTTCAAGAGACTGATGGCCAAGCTCATGAAGGAGCTGAGCAGCGGGCCTGCTCATGCAATCGGGGTCTGCCAGGACGAAGCCCCTCGCATCGCAAGGGAAGTTGGAACGGAAAACCGAGTCAGGATAGGTAGGACGGCCTTGAAGCTTCGTAACGCGAACAATCAAGCGCCGGAGTGGGCGAAAGGGCTCGTCGAAAAGCGGATCGCGGAGCCGACGTTTCTCGCCAACGGTCGCGGCGACTTCGCGGCCCTGTTGCCGATTCGGTTGCAACCCCCCTGTTTGCTATGCCATGGAGACCACAGCGGGATGTCTGGCGAGGTTCTTGACGCATTGGCGAAACGCTATCCGAACGATCAGGCGACAGGATTCCGAGAAGGGGATTTGCGCGGCTGGTTTTGGGTTGAAGTGCCCGCTCGCTGATCCTTCCTTTGGATCTGGATCGAGAACGCACAGGCTCATGGTTGACGAAAGTCGCTTTTGCGGACTACGATTCGGCAAGCAGAATTCAGTCAGGGGTATGCGATGTCCACAAGCGTCTCCGAGGATGTCTCGCACGAGCATCTGCCGCAAGTGCATGCCGAGGTGGCGAAGAAGGCAGGCTCGCGCGCTGTGCTCAACTTTTGGCTGGATGCGGCCCTTTTCGTCGCGATCATCTTCATCATGTGGCTCAGCGTGATGCTTCAGGTGATCTTCCCGCCGGGCACGGCGGCGAGCGGGTGGCGGCTATGGGGAATGTCGTACGATCAGTGGCGAAACGTGCAGTTCGAGCGCTGTGCATCTTCGCGTTGCTTGGCATCGAACACTTGGTGCTGCACTGGAATTGGGTCGTGAGCATCATCGCGACGAAGATTCTGAAACTCAAGACGCGCGGACGAAGGCCTGCAAGTGGTCATCGGTGTCGGCACATTCATCACCGTGCTGGTGACGATGATGATCACGTTGCTCACGGCCATGTTCACGGTGCAGCGTCCGAACTGATCGCTGGACTCAGGGCGAGGGTCGGCGTTGGTCCGGCGTCGGCGTCATGTCCCTCCCCGTGGCGAAGAGTAGATCGACCTGGGCCTGACTGTATCCCGCCATGGCGCCGACGAAGTCTTGGCGAGCGGCATTCAGCAGGTTGACGCTGTTGAGCACTTCGATGGGTCGTCCCTTCAAATTGCGAGTACGCTGCAAGTCTTGCTGGTACGCTTCAGCCGCATGAGCGAGCCGAAGGCGGACGATCTGCATTTCTTGGAGCCGGTATCGGGCGTTGGAGAGGGCAGCCGCGGTCTCGCTTCGGACGTCGCTGAGCACTTGCGCCCAACTGTGCCTCCGCGACGCGTGTCTGGGCCTGAGCCCGCTGCACTTCCGCGCGGTTTCCTAATCCGAGCCCCCGCAGGGTCCATACGGCATAGGCGTCGAAATCTTCGCGGCTGCCGAAACTGGAGAACGCTGATGGCGTGGCCGAACCGCCGCCTCCGAACGTGCCGGCACTGTAGCCGACCGAGAGAGTCGGCAGGAAAGGGCGGAGGCGTTCTTGGCGGATCCGCGTTTGCCCGAATGCGATCGCGGCACTTCGTGATGCCAGCTCAGGACGCAACCGCTCGGCTTGCGGAAGGAGGGCATCGAGATTGAGCGTGGGGTCGAACCACTCCAGCATCGGGGGCATGTCGTCGGCAGGTTTCAGCGGGAATGACGGCTCCATGTCAAGCAAGCGCGCTAACGCGGCGGCCGCGACCACTTGCTCCCCTTCCAACCGTTGCTCTTCCGCCGTCAGCAACAGGAGTTCGGATTCGGCTCGTTCGGCATCGCCCACGCGACCTTGTCCGGCTTTCGCGAAATTGCGCGTGATCCGAACGATCTCCTGCAATTCCGCGATCGTTTCGCGGAACGCGGCAAGGCGGGCATTCGCCGCGCACAGTTCCAAATAACGAGTCAACACGTCGGCGAGGACGCGCCGGCTGATGGCATGCGCATCGGATTGCAGCACCGATAGCCGCAATTCGGCAAGGCGAGGTTCAAGGAGCGCATCGCCTAAATGCGCGATCATTCGGACGCCGGGGACGCCGACCGTTCCGCCGCCGCGCGCCTCGGCACCCGCACCGACGAACAGCGAATTGATCGGATTGTTGGAGATGACGCCGCGTGCAGTCTGCAGGTTGCCTTCATGCAGCCGAACGTTTAGCCCGGCAACTATATTCGGAAGAAGCAGCGAGCGAGCTTGCAATCGCAACGCTTCGCCGGCGGCGATGCCTTCGTTCGCCAAGGCGATCGTCGGATTGGCGAATCCGGCCCGCTTTAGCGCTTCCTCCAGACTGATGCGTTGTTCCGTCGTCGGAGCCAATGCCACGCGAGGCGGCGGAAGTTCGATCTTGGGAGCATCGGGAACTTCCACGAATCCGAGCGTGGGCCGACTGATCGGCATTTCGTCGGCGACGACAGTTCCGCATGCCGCGACAAGGCACACGAAGTACAGAGGCCATCCGCGAAGCGGCAGCATGGGGCGACTCCTTGGGTGCGACCCAGATTACTTGGATGCCGGTTGGGATGCGGGAAGCGTCGTCGCGTCCGACACCGGACGCGCGAGTTGAGCGGCGGGAGGCTGACCGATCGCGACGTACAATTCGAACTGGGCGCGTTGTAGTCGACGATCGCATCGAAATATGTGTTTCTGCTGCGTCCGAGGAGCCGGAGACTGTCGAGTACCTCGATCGGAAGTCCGAGGTTGTTTTTGGTGCGGGCCAGGTCTTCCTGAAACGCCTGTTGGCTCAGTTTGATCGCCTTCTCCGCAGTGTCCATCTGTGCGATGCGAGCCTGAGCGCGAGCATGTGCGGATGCGACCTCGGAACGCACACGGTTCAGGACTTCGAGTTCGCGGAACTGTTCCTGCCTCAGTCCGCTCTGGGCGAGACGGATTTGGGCCAAGTTGCCGACGCCAAGGTTCCGCAACGTCCAAAAGGCGACGGCATCGAAGTCGTTCCGTTCGCCGAAGCTGCCGAAACGCGGCTGATTGGGGGCGCCGGTCGCTCCGCCGCCGAACGTTCCAGCGCTGAAGCCGACGAGCAAGTTCGGCGAGAACGGGAGGATCTTTGCGCCGCGAAGGTCGATCATGGCGGCCTGAATCGCGGCCTGCCGCTCACGGAGTTCCGGACGTTGCGTGATGGCGATCGCCAAGAGTTCGCAGAGCGGAATGGGATCGGGGATCAAGGCCTGAGGAATCATCTGCTCCTCAGCCGGGGCGAGCCGGGTGGAGGGATCGAGGTTCAGGAGTTGGCAGAGACGGGCGGAAGCGAGTTGCAGATCGTTTTCGGCTTGGGTCACTTCGTTGTTGCGTTGCTCGAACTCGGTGGCCGCGCGATGAGCGTCCGCAAGACGGCCTTGCCCGGTTTTCGCGTAGTTCGAAGTAATTCGGGCGACTTCTCCTGCGTCTTCGCGGATTTTCATGGCGATGGCGCGGCGGCCTTCGGCGCGCAATAGATCGAGATAGGCGGCAGCAACTCGGAGCAGCATCTCATTGCGAACCGCTTGGCTGGCGAATTCAGCCTGAGCGACACGCTGGCGCGAAGCGAGGGAGCGAAACGCCACGTCGGTGAGATTGAGGTTCCACACGATTCCGGGAATCGCTACCGTGCCGCTCGAAACGGCGCTGGATCCAAGTCCCACGTAAAGCGAATCGCGATGCACGTTAAGAATATTGCCGTTGGAGTTTTGTAACGTTCCGACATGGTGATCGACGCTCGCCCCGGCATTGAGGCTTGGCAGAAACTGAGCGGCAGCCAGTTGCCTGAGTGCGAGTGCTTCGAGCACCCGTTCCCGTGCGATACGTATCTCCGGATTCTGAACGCCTGCAAGCCTCAAAGCCGCGTCAAGCGTGATGGGATTCCCCTCAGTGGAGACAAGCGAAGGCGCCAGCGACAGCTTGATGTCGCCGATGTCTTTCTTCTTGATGGCCGGATTCTTTTCTTGGCCGAATGCCGTCGGCATGGCGACGGCGATCAACGCGAGCGAAAGGAGGGCGATCCTTCTCATGGGCGCTCCGCATCATCCTTGTTGCGGCGATTCCGCTGGGCACAGCGGGCCATCATCACTATCGGCCTGTCTGCGGCGAATCGTGGTGCTCCGCTCAGCTACAGCGATGGGATGGCAAGCGATGGACGCGTAATAACCGAATCAGTCGTTACGACTGGACCGGTTTGGTTTCGATCGCGGGCTTTGCATCCGGGCGATCGTCGCGGACAACCAGGGCATAGAGAGCGGGCACGACGAAAAGCGTCGTCGCAAGGCCGGCGAGCAATCCGCCGAGCACGGCCCGCCCCAGGGGCGTGTTGGCCTCGCTGCCGCGCGCCAGGCCCAGCGCCATCGGCAACAGCGCGAAGAATGCTGCCAACGCCGTCATCACGACCGGCCGGACGCGAATGGACGCGGCTTTGAAGATGGCATCGGAGGGGCCGAGGTGCTCGGTGTGACGTAGGTGTTGCGCGAAGTCCACCATGAGCACGGTGTTGGATACGACGATGCCCACCATGAAGATCACGCCCAAGAGCGACTGCACGTTGACCGCCGTGTTCGTGACGTAGAGCATCACGATGACGCCCACCAAGCCGATGGGGACCGCCGACAGAATGACGAGAGGAGTGAGCCATGACTTGAACAGCGCGACCATCAGGAAGTAAACCAGCACGCTGGCCAGAATCAGGCCAATGCCAAGGTTCACGAACGTATCCTGCATGCGTCCATATTCGCCGCTGAGGCGGATCGTGCTGCCCACCATCGTCTTTTTGTCGGCAGAGGTCAGGGTGTCTGGATCATATGACTTCCAACCGCCGCCCTTGACCCGCTGGCCGAAGCGATCTAGAAGTTTGTTGATGTCGTCGGAGACGCTGCCGAGATCGCGACCTTCCACTCCCATGCCGATGTCGATCGTCGTCTGAAGATTGCGGTGCGACGATTCCGTGGCGACGCTTGTACGGCGAAGCGTGGCGACGTTTCGTAGCGGGATGGGGCGTTGCTGCTTGGATCCGGTGATCGGAATATCGAGCAACGTATCGAGCGAACTGATATCGCTTTCGGGATAGGAAACGCCGACGTAGTACTGATTGTTGCTGATTGGGTCGATCCAGAAATTCTTCTTGTTGAACTGAATGCTCGAGTTCATGGCCGCAACGAGATTCTTCATGATCTCGATCTGCGTGAGTCCCACGCTTGAAGCTTTCGCCTGATCCACTTCGACGATGTACTGCGGATAATCGAGTCGCTGCACGATGCGGCAATCGACGACGCCGTTGATGTCTTTGGCGGCTCGTTGGATCATCTGGGCCAGCGGGTAGACCTTTTCGACTTTCTTCGCGGTAATCTGCACATTGATCGGCGTCGATTTGCCTTCGTTCATAGCAGAGCGGATCATGCCGCCGGTATCGAAGGAGAACTCGAGGTCTGCGAACGCCGGAGAAGAGGAAAAGGTCCGCCGCAGGAGCTGGGCGTACTCCTGGGCGGACCGGGTGCGATCGTGGTGCAATTGCACCTTCACGACCGCATCCATGGGGCCTGAATTCGGCGTGTAGGCCGCGGACCAGTCCGCGACCACGCCGATTTCGGAAATCACGATTTCCAGCTCGTGTCCGATCTTTTCTTTGACGACCGATTCGACCTCGGCGACGCGGCGTTCGGTGTCTTCGATGCGAGTGCCCGATTTTGCACGTACGATGATTTCGAAGGCTCCGCCATCCACCTCGGGGAAGAACTCGCGGCGTAGGCGAGGGCCAAGACCCATCACGACTCCGACGAGCAGCAATACCGCGGCTCCAATCACGAGCCCTTTGCGGCGAAAGACCACTGCGAGCACTTTGCTGTACGAGCCGAAAAACCGTGTCAGCAAATCTTCCCACGCGTCGAACGCTCGCCCCAGGATCGATCGGGGGACCGCATTTCCGTGAGTACTTCGATGTTCGTAGTCTTCGTCATGGCGTTCCGGAGTGCCTTCGCGTGGTGCGTGACCTTTAAGCCAAAATCGACAAAGCACAGGAACCAGTGTGCGGGATAAGAGCAGGGCGGAGAGCATCGCGAAGGTAACGGCCCATGTCATAGGACGAAAGAGAAACTTCCCGACGCCCGGGATCAACGCCAACGGCGCGAGGACGAGCAGGGTGCAGCAGGTAGCAACGATCTCCGGTAATGCCACTTCGCCCGCGCCATATACGGCTGCTTCCTCCGGCGTGGCGCCGAGGCCTAGATGGCGATGCGTGTTTTCCAGACAGATGATCGCGCTGTCGACGAGCGGACCGATCGCGAGCGCGAGTCCGGCCAGAGTCATGACATTGATCGTGTTGCCCGTAAGGCTCAATCCCAACATCGCGAACATCACACATACGGGGATCGTGACGACGGCAATAATCGTCATCCGCCATTCGCCAAGGAAAAGGAAGATCACGAGAGAACATAGCACCGCGCCGAGCACGCCTTCTTCGATGAGACTATGGATCGAATGGCGGACATAGATCGATTGGTCCATCACCATTTTCAGGTCAATGTCGTCATAGGTCAGTCGACCTTTGAAGTCGGGCAGGCTCTCGCGAAGGTTGTCCACCACGGAGAGCGTGCTGGCGCCTTGTTGGCGATAGACGGGAATGTAAACCTGCCGCAGACCATTGACCCGGACGACGCTCGCCTGAACGAGGCTTGTGTCTTTTGCATCCGCCACGTCCTTCAGGAACACCGTGTTCGGGCCATCGGTCTTGACCGGAATTTCTCCCATCCGCTCGACCAAGTCGTACATCGAGTTGGAATCGAGCGCGTAGTCGGTTCCGCCGATTTTGGCTCCGCCTGTAGGCATGAAGATGTTGAAGTTGTCGATGGCAGCCATCAAATCGAGCGGCGAGAGCCCGCGCGATTGCATCTGCTCGCGATTCATGTACGCGAGGATTGCTCGCGTTTTTCCGCCGTAAACGACCGGCGCGACGGCTCCTCGTAGGCTCATGATCATGTTGCGGACTTCGAAGCGACCGGTATCCGTGAGGATCGACTCCGGATACTTCTTGCTGTCGAGGGCTACTAAACAAACGGGAGTGGTGGAGGTCGGATCGAAAGGCAAGATGACCGGCGGCAACGTTCCTGGCGGAAGGTAGGGACCAGCAACGGAAGCGAGCGACGCGACTTGGGTGAGCGCGCCGCTCGGATCGACGTCGTCGCGGTAGTAATTACGGACGATGCTGCATCCGACGATGGAACGAGATTCCTGCTTTGCGGTTCCAGCAGCCTGCCCGGTCCAGCGCTCGAGGCGGTTGGAAAGGTTCTTTTCCACCATCGCCGCCGGCATGCCGCTGTAGAAGGTCAAGACTTGGACAGCAGGGCTTTGGTTGACCGGCAGAATATCGATTGGGATGGAAGTTACGGAGAGCGCGCCGAGGATCAGTACTGTCAACACTCCCACGGCAACGGTGTGCCAATACTGGATTGCGAAGCGAATGACGCCGAGCATGCTGCCTAATTCCTCGTCGAATTCGGTGATTCTTGCGGTTGGCTTTCCACTTCGACGCCTTCGTAAAGATCCGAGGCGGGCCGGACGATGACTTCGTCGCGAATCGTGAGGCCTTCGAGAACCGAGATGCGGACACCATCGTCGGATCCGACGCGTAGCGTTGTCAATTTCGCCTTGCCTTCGCGAACGACATACGCGGTCGCCTTCCCCTGAGATCGACCCACCAAGCAAGCGGAAGGATCGACAGAACGGAGGCTTGCGGATCCAGTACGATCCGCACCCTGCCGAACATTCCTTGCCGAATGATTCCGTCAGGATTGGCGACGTCGATTTCCAGCGACATCAGTCGGGTCTGCGGATCTTCCGATTCGGCCAATCGCGATACTTTGGCGGGAAACGAACGGGTGGGCAGAGCATCCAGTTCCACGAGGGCCGGGTCGCCAACATCGGCATAGGGGACGTCGCGATCCGGAATTTCACAATCGACTCGCATTCGATCGACACGCTGCAGCACGAACAACGCCTGGCCGCCGCTTTCGTTTGCTGCCCGCACGTAGTCGCCAGGAAACATATTGCGAGCGGTCACAACGCCATCGAATGGGGCTGCGATCGTGGCGAAATCGACTTGCACTTGGAGCCTTTGCGCTTCCGCTCTCGCAACCTCCACACCGGCTTTCGCCTCGAGAACATCGGCATGCGCTTCGAGTATCTTGGCCTGCTTCGCGGCAGCCTGGGCTTTTGAGGTTGCAATATTCGCGGTGGCGGCGCGCTCGGCCTCAGCGGCCGCCTCGAATTGCTGCTTGCTTTCGTCCACTAATCGTTCGTCGATGCTGCGGGAGTCGAAAAGTTCCTTGAGGCGAGTATGCTGACGGTTGCGATATCGCAACATGGCGCTCGCACTTTTTTCGTTCGCTTCCGCTTGTGCAATGCCCGCGAGTGCGGCCTCATGCTCCGCGATGGCACTCTTGTCGCGAGATTTCATCTGTTCCACCCGCGCCTCAGCTTGCGCGAGCACGGCTCTCGCTTTGGCGAGCGATTGAGTCAACTCCGGAATATCCACGATCGCCAGTACGTCGCCTTTCTTGACTTTCGATCCGATGTCGACATTTTGCGTTTTCAAAAACCCCGACGCTTTGGCGTAGACATGTACGACTTGATAAGCGTGGACCGACCCAGGCTGAGTAACGACGCGCTCGGTCTTTCCGGTAGGGATGGACGGTTTGGACGACGGTGGAACGAGGAACCTCTTGTTCGGACGTGATAAACTCGCCGGTGGACGCTTGCGGCCGGGGGACTTCGCCTTTCGCGTGAGTCCCCGAATGTTTCCACGCCCATCCGCCGGCTCCCACCCCGACAAGGAGGATGAGGAGGACGGAAAGCCGAAATGGAAGCTTGGCGGCGCTCGCCACGCGTTCACCTTTGGATTGAGGTGGGGCTGGCCTAGTGATCTGCGGTTCGTTGCGAGTCTGTTGCACGGTTCGAGGGTTTCTCGGGAGAGGCGCTAGAACAAGCCGGATCGGTTTCGAGGGCTGGATCAGACCCGGCAGGAGGGTCTTTGCACGCTTCACAGCGTAGAGCAAATTTCTCGCCCCACTGCTCGTAGGGTTCGCGGACACCTAGAAGAGCACCGCATCGTCCGCACCAAACCACCATGCAATCCCGCTCCAATTCTACGCTTGCTGCGATTAGCCCTCAACAATGCACTCGGCATACCAACGCGAATTGGATGATAAATGACGGATTTCTCACCTTGCGACACGCATCGTTGCGTCCTCGGCTCGTCAAGGGTGGCTGATTTTCGTCCGCGGGGGCTAAAAGCTGCTCTGCTATTCTCGTTCGGTTGGTACCTTATCGACGCCGAGATTCAACGCACGGAGGCGATGTCGGAGAGTGGCACGGTTCAGCCCAAGCATCTCGGCCGCTTTCGCCTGGTTGCCGCGCGTCTGCTTCAGCGTTTCGACGAAGAGCACTCGCTCCACGGCGGCAATGACGGCTTCATGCACATGGCCCTGGTGCTCGTTCAAGGATTGCCGAACAATCGTCGGTAGATCCACCGTGGCGGAATCGCTTGGCGCCGATTGTACTTTCTCGCTGCGATCGAACGCGGCAGGCAGAAACTCCGGCAGAATGAGATGTCCGGAGGCGTTCAACATCGCTTGCTGGATCGTTCCCTGAAGTTCGCGCACGTTTCCAGGCCAGCTATAGTTTTGCAGACGCTCGATCGTTTCTGGGGCAAATCCCCGGAAAGCAAGGTTGAGTTCTCGGTTGAATCGGAAAAGAAAGTAATGTGCTAATTCCGAGATGTCTTCGAGTCGATCCCGCAACGGGGGAACCTGAATCGTGATCGAATTGAGTCGGTAATACAGATCTTTGCGGAATCGGCCTTCGGCGACAAGCTTCGACAAGTCCTGATTGGTCGCGGCAAAAATACGGACTTTGACGTCGATGGTCTCGCCTCCGCCAACTCGTTCGAAACGCTGATCTTGCAATACACGTAGCAGCTTCGCTTGAGCGCCGGGCGACATGTCGCCGATCTCGTCCAGAAATAGCGTTCCGCCGTGACACTGCTCGAACTTTCCGATGCGCCGCCGATGGGCGCCTGTGAAGGCTCCGGCCTCATGGCCAAACAACTCGCTTTCGAGCAGCGTCTCTGGAATGGCCGCGCAGTTTATTGCCAGAAACTGCATGCCGGAACGCCGGCTGTGTGTGTAAAGACCGCGTGCGACCAACTCCTTTCCGGTGCCGCTCTCGCCAAGAATCAGCACGTTCACGTCTTGGGGAGCGATGCGGCCAATCTGCTTGCACATCTCCTGCATCACGACACTGCGGCCAATGATCTGATCGCTTGCGTCTTCCGCTGGGATCACTGCCGGTACTGCCATGAGCCGTGAGGCTTCGAAGGCTCGATCCATCACTTGCTCAAGGCGTTCGAGGTCGAGCGGTTTGATGAGATACTCAAACGCGCCGAGTTTCATCGCCTCGATGGCCGTTTGCGTCGTACCCTGTGCGGTAATGAAAATGACCGGCGTTTTGAGCGCGGCTGCACGCAGATCTCGCATCACGTCGAGGCCTGATCGATCCGGAAGCTGGTAATCAAGCAAGATAACGTCTGGACGATCGGATTCGGCGATCTCCATCCCCTCCGCTGCATTCCTGGCGGTGCGAACCGCGAGCGTTGATGACGCGAAGATCGATTCAATCGAATACCGAACCGATTCCTCATCGTCGATCACCAAGAGCTTCTTCAACATCGCGGTGCCTCAAGAAGGGTTTGAAGCGAAAGAGAATGACGATGCCCACGCATGCATGGTACGCACGAACTCGCTTTGCGTTGAAGGCTCAAATGGAATCGACGGCGCGAGGCCGAATCCGACCCCGCCTTGGTGAGGACCTCGCCCGATTGAGCAAAAATCGATCGTTCTGAAAGACACAATGACGAGGTTTACTCCACCATGTGTCGCCTATATTCGTGGTCCAGGCTGTGTTCGAGGCAATCGACGGTTAACTCGCCACGGCCCGCATTTTGCAAAGCGGGAGCCAAACGCGTACTTTCCGCTTGAGAAGCAGTATGGCATTTTTTGTATTAGTGGGTTCTGCGTGCGTAACAGTGGCGTTCTCCCTACGCCGACTGCGGCGCGAATGCGAGAGCAACTACGCTCGGTGGAGAGTTGCGGCTAAAGGCAAGAAAGGCGATTCAGCGCCTAGGTAGGAAATCAAGACAGGTAGTTTTGCGGAAAATCCGCCGAATGCAAAACGACTTGCGACATCAGTCGCAAGTCGTTATCAGTGGAGCCGAAGGGGATCGAACCCTCAACCTCAGCATTGCGAACGCTGCGCTCTCCCAGTTGAGCTACGGCCCCGGGGGTTTGCGAAATTCTACGACGCTTGTCGCGGACGTCAACGTCTGCGGCCGAATCAACGCGGCCGGGATCGACGGTCGTTGGCGATCCCCTGGATGATTGCATCACTCATTCGTTCCGCCTCATCCCGAGTGATCGTCGGATGAGACCGGCGAATGCGGGCGGTAAGCTCCTCTGCCATCTGCAATTCCGTGAGTTCTCGGCGGTCGCGAGCTACATCGATGTATTCCGCATGGAGGTGGCGGGCTGTTTCGAGCCAGGAAGGTGATGCCTTCGGTAATGCGCGAAGCAAGGCGTCGGAGGCGTAGTCGGGCCGATACTTCAAAATCCTGTTGAGCAGCATATTATCTGGCACATATTGGTCTCGATCCAAACCCATTCGATGCTTCATGGCTCGTCGCAGCTGGGCGGGCGTGGGCCGAAGCGTTTCCGGAAAGGTGCGAAACGCTAGACCGAGGAGCGGATTCGCCTCCTTCGCGCTGGAATCGTCAGGCGGCGGGTAGTCGTCGATGAGGATATTGCGACTGCCGAGCGACATATCGACCATCATGGAATTCTTCACGAATCGGAAGTAGAGGTAGTCGTAGTCGTAGATGTACGTTCCTTGCGGCACATGCACGGCATTGATCTGCCACGCCGGAAACCAAGTCTTGCGGTAGTTGAGGGTGAGAAGCACCCAGCGAGAACTGATGTAGTTCAATTCCGCAGTCTGTCTTGTTTCATCGTTCGATTTCAACGGGAAGATCGTGCCGTCGTAGAGAAGGGCAATCGCGGGTTCGCCGGTCTTTTCCTTGTCTAACCGCTCGGGGTCCGGAGGAACTTGCCTGCCTACGATGACGCCGGGCCCACGCGGTATTGCGAGCAGCGTGGAAAAAAGCAAGTCGTCAAGGCGTTGGCGGAGCTGTTTCGCCAAGTCGCGGCGAGTGTCGAGCGAAAGCGTGCTTTCTTCGGACACGTCGCCAATGAGCCGGCGAAGGCTGTCGGCGGCCCGCTCTGGCTGGTCCTTTTCGAGTTCCTTGGAAAGATCGATCGCTTTGTCGATACGCTCTTTCCAAGCCTGAGGCCGCTCGTCGCGTTCTTTGCGGAATCGCTCGAGCAGTTTGCTTTCGGGATCGGCGAAAACGGAGCCGGAAGCGGAGACGACGAGGAGGACAAGGCTTGCGATGCGGATCATCATGGGAGTCTGCTCACGAAGGCGCTCGATTTCTGCATGATGGCATAACCGGCGTGTTCCGCCCAGCCGGTTTTTCTCCAACCGAGCAGACGACTCGGTAATGCGGACGGAAAAGTCGGCGCGGCCGGTCGAGTCGCGGCTTGAATGCGGAGGCGGCGGTGCTACGATGTCAGCCTTCCCCGATTTTCCAGGAGATCTGCCATGAAGCGTTGGCTTTTGCCGTTGATGTTCGCTCCGGTGCTGTGCATTTCGTTCGCACCGACCCAAGCTCAAGAAGCGAAGGACGACGGATTCGTCCAACTATTCAACGGCAAGGATCTGACCGGTTGGAAGACGCATCCTTCCGCCCCCGGCATGTGGTCCGTCGAAGACGGCTGCATTGTTGGGAAGGGAAAAAACGTGAGCCATCTCTTCTCAGAGAAGGACGACTACGAGAACTTCCACTACCGCGTGACGGCCAAGATTTCGGATAAGGGAAACTCTGGTCAATACTTCCGCACCGCATTCGGCGGCGGCTACCCGAAGGGCTACGAAGCTCAGATCAACTCGACTTTCCCCGATCCGCAGAAGACGGGTAGTCTTTATAACTTCGCGAAAATCACCGAGAAGTTGGTCGAACCCGATACCTGGTTCACCCAAGAAGTCATCGCGAAGGGCAACCACATTCAGATCTTCGTCAATGGCAAGAAGACCGTGGACCACAAAGACGAAAAGAATACCTACACGAAAGGCCACTTCGCCTTCCAACAACACGGCCCCGCTCCGAAGAGCCCGGACTCGATGGTGACGATCAAAAAGGTTGAAGTGAAGATCCTTAAGTAGGTCGAATCCCTCGCGGCGACCAGAGTGGTCCTCATGCTCCGCGTGAGGTCGGTACTGGTCCGGTCGGTAGAGCGTCTTTCTTCCCCCTCTCCCGAACTGGGAGAGGGGAGCAGGATGCCGAACAGAGAGCAATCCATGCCCGCGGATTGGGAACTGCCGCCTGGCGTTTCGCGCGGGCTTTGGGACTACCTTCGCGATCCGGCCATTGCCGACGAATACGACCGCAGACTGCACGGCACGCCGCTGTTGTCCGCGGATCTTGCTTTTGTCCGCGAGCATCTCTCCACGCCGGGCCGAGTCATCGATCTGGGTTGCGGTACCGGCCGTCTCGCCGTCGATCTGGCGGCACGCGGTTTCTTCACGGTGGCCGTCGATCTCTCCGAAGAGATGCTCCGCGTCGCCGCCGCCAAGGCCCGCGACGCGTGCGCCCGCGTTCAATTCGCGAAAGCGAATCTCGTCGATCTGCGCGCCTTCGCCGAAGGCTCGTTCGACTACGCCGCCTGCCTCTTCCACACGCTTGGGATGATCGCCGGCGATGCCGAACGCCGCAGGGCGCTCGTTCAGATTCGGCGACTGCTGAAGCCAGGTGGGCTGTTCGTGCTGCATGTCCATAATGTTTGGTATCACCTAGGAACACGCGGCGGGCGAAGGCTGCTCTGGCGCAGCGCGTTCAATCGACTGCGAGGCCAGGGGGCGTTCGGCGACTTCGTCATGCCGCCGCATCAGGGGTTGGGCGAAATGCCGATGCACCTGTTTTCGAGACGAGAATTGAAACGCCTTCTGAACGATGCGGAATTCGCCATCGAAACCTGCGTCCGCGTCGCCGCCGACGGAGGAAAGCAACTATGGTCGCGGCCTTGTTACGGGTATCTCATCGCTGCCCGAGCCGTTTGATGATCGTTGCATCGCACGAGATCTTCGTGGATCATGGGGCGTATTCGCCTCGAACTGGAGCAATTTCATGACGCGTTTTTGGCTTGCCGGACTCCTTGTCGTTTCCTTGGTTTCAGGTTGCAGCAGTTACGGTCCCAACGTCTCAAGCGGAACCATCGACGTTCATTACAAGGGCAAAGCGACCAAGGAAGAGGCTCAGAAACTTGCGAACTATCTCATCGGAGCGTGGGGCGACGCGCCGCATCGGCGAACGGTGCAATTGGTGAAGGAGGGGGACGCTTATCAGTTTCGCATGGTCGTGAAGAAGGAATTCCAGAAGGACGATGGGACCATGAAGAAGCTGGCGTTCGACGCGGCCCGCATTTCGCGCGACGTCTTCGACGGCGCCCCAGTCGAACTGCACGCATGCGACGAGCACCTCGCGACCCTGCGAGCGATTCCGCCGCGCGGGGATGTACGCTATGGCGTCGCGGAAAAGAAGGTCGAGGTCTTCTACTCCACCCCCACGGACAAAGAGGACGCTGCTCGGCTGGCGAAATACCTCACCACGATCATCGACGGAAACGCCATCATCTCTTTCAAGCTGGCTCGCCGCGGCGACGTAGTCGAGGTGCACATGGTCAGCGATCCCAACGTGCTTGGCCAACCTGGGCTCATCGACGCGCTTCAAAACGACCGCAAAGCCATCGCCATGAATGCCTTTCCCGGCAAAACGGTCGAATTGCACCTCTGTGACGGCACCTTCGATGCGATCCGAGTGTTGAAGGATTAGCTCGCGAAAATGCGTTGGTGCGGGCCGGTTCGGAAAGAACCCGTTGCCCGCCCTATCGGTGAACGGGCAGCCATTGCGCATGCAGCCGTTCGATGGTCGTGGATGGGGTTTCTTCTTGCTTGCTTTAGTGCCTGTTTTAAGCCACTTCAGACAAGTTCGATGAACTTGTCGCCACGAAATACAGGGAACTCAGATCAGCGTCAGCACGTACATCGCGAGGCCGACGCATGCCATGAAACCCAGCATGCGGACGCCCCAGCGGAAGGCTTCTACGAGGATCACGTTCCATTCGTCGTGACGCGTGGCGCTGTAGATCACGCTGATCAGCGCCAGCACCAGCGGAAGCTGCAGATAAATGGAATACGCGGACTTCATGATGCAGCTTCCTTCTTGCCTTCGTCCGTCGGCGTTTGCGGTTTTGGCGTCGGCAGCGGGCCGGCGACCGCGTCGAAGATGACCAGCAGATTCAGCGCTCCAGCGATCACCGTGTAGATCAGGCCAAGCGACGGCGTCTTGTCGCTCATGCGTTCGAAGTCGTTGAATTCGCGTTCATCCGGCGTCCGTTCGTAGTCGCGCAGCATGGGAAACCGGTTCGCCAGCGGAACGGGCACATCGAAGTAATGGAGCCAAGCGGGAAACGCGGGAAGTCCGATCCACATCTGCCCCACGAAGTGAAGCCGATTGTAGAAGGCCGAAGGCAGTTTCGAGATGCGATCGGCGACGGAAGGGTCACGAGGATCCAACGGAGCATGTCGAGGCCGTTCGATCGGCGGCAGAAACACCGCCTGCCATCCCGCCATTGCTTGGCCGACATGAAACAGGCCGAGCAGCGATGCCATGAAGAAGACGCCCTTGCTCACGCGTCCCTGAAAGATGTGCCCAAGGCCGGGCAGGAGCAACGTCAGGAAGCCTGCGAACCAAGAAATGGGCTGAGGTTCCTGTTTCATTCACAATGCTCAAGCAGGTGAAAACGACATCGGCGGCGCCAAGTGCCAAGCATTGTACGAGCGGAATCTACCAGTTCCACCCCATCCAATCCTTGACCAGCCAAAGCAACGCGCCGAGCATCAGGCCGAACCCGGTGATGCCGAGCAGGTTGCGGCCTTGTTTGCCTCGCAGCGATCGCCCGATCGGGCCTAGCCATCCCATTGCGCCGTCGAAACCGCGATTGAGGCGAAGCAGCGGACGATACCCTGCCTTCGACTGAACGACGCGCGTCAGCTTCGGTTTGGGGACCGTCGGCGTTTCGATGCCGAGCGACGGCGGCGGAGCGATAATCGGCTCCAACGGCGGCGCGAGCATTGAGTCTGGTTCGGCATAGCTGGACGATGCCGGCGGCTGCCATTCGAGGCCCGATGGCTTCTCCAGCCACGATGCCGCGACACGAGTTTCCAGCTCCGGTTCAGGCGATTTCGCAACCGCCGACTCAGCTATCGGCGTTTCGGCTGTCGGCGCCTCAACAGCGGGAACCTCGGCCGATTCCGTTGTGGAAGGTGATTCGTTCGTCTCCGGCCAATCTTGCGCCGGTGGAGTTTCGTCTTCTTCTTTCGGCAGATCGAACCACGAGGACACTGCGGGCGACTCAGGTTCCTCTTCGATCGGCGGAAGATCCAGCGGCGTGGGGAACGCAACCGTCACGCGCTCTTCGCGTGCGTCTGGTTCCGGCGAATCGGGGCCGAAATCCCCCTCGGGACTTTCGATGACGGTCAGCTTCGCGGAGACTGTGGGGTACGGTGTCGGCGGAGCGGTTGGCGGCTTCGCGGCGATCGGCTTCTTCATGGCCGGCGGTTCGTCGACGGTCGATTCCGTGTCGGCGACGGGAAGGCTGAGCATGCGCTCCATCAGAGCGTCCAACTCGTCGAGCATCTGACGGGTGGACGCGGCCGGTTGGGCGGGGGCGGAGCGGGAAGTCTGCACGGAGTCCATGGAAACGCCTCGCATCGAGCATCCATTCTCGCGCGGCCTGACGCTCGTCAGGACGGTCGGGCGGCGGTACTGTAGCAGAGATGTCGGAAAGATTTTATGCCAATTCGCCGCTCGCCGTCGGGCCGTTTATTCTGGACGGTCCCGAGGCTCGCCATCTTGCGACGGTATCGCGAGTCCGCGTCGGCGACGCTGTCTGCCTCTTCAACGGCGACGGCCTGGATTACCACGCCCGCGTCGTCGCCGTCGGCAAACGCGAGGTCGATCTCGATATTACGTCCGCAGCGCCTGCCAATCGCGAGTTGCCTCGCAAGGTGGAGATCGCCGCCGCGCTGCCGAAGGGGGATCGGGCTCAGTTTCTCATCGAAAAGCTGACGGAATTGGGCGTGACGCGTTTCGTTCCGCTGATTTGTCGCCGCGGTGTAGTGCTTCCGGGGGAGGGGAAACGCGAGAAGCTGCAGCGGTACGTAATCGAGGCCAGCAAACAATGCGGCCGTAGTTTTTTGATGGAGATCGGAAACGCGCAGAAGATGAACGACTACTGCCGATCAGTCACGGAAGGGACCCGCTGGTTCGCCCATCCAGGCATTTCAAAGCCCGTATTGAGTGCGATGACGAAGAATATCGCGGGAATGGTTGGCCCCGAAGGTGGGTTTACGGACGAGGAAGTCGCGGACGCTCTCGCATCGGGTTGGTCGGCAGTGAGTTTGGGAACGCGCATCCTTCGCGTGGAAACTGCGGCAGTCGTGCTCGCGACCCTCGCTGGAAGTGATGTAGCGTAGAGTACGCGTCCTATTTTTTCGGCGACGGAAGACCGAATAGCCCGCCGAGCGAGTTCATGCTGCTGCTGGTGTCGCCTAATCGTTTTTCGAGTTGGGCGAGTTGCTTATTCGTCTCGTCAAGTTTCGCGCTCATTTCCGTCATTTGATCGCTGAGCCGATCAACGCGAGTGTAGAGGGGATTCAGGCATCCCGCGAGAACCATGGGACCCATTGCCGCCAGCAGGAAACGTCGCATGTCGCCCTCCTGCTGCAATCATCGGAATCCATACAGGAGGCACTATCGCGCAAATGGGAGGAACTTCGCATTCGATTGGCAATTCGGGTGGATTTTGACGCTTATCCAAGCTTGCGATTCCGGACGCGGTTCACGACGCGAATGCTCGCCTCTCTGTCCTCAATACGCGGGTCGGCGTATGGTAAATTGGATTCGCATTCGATCCATGCGCACTTTCGAGATCTCATGCAGTCCGCACCGAACGGTCCTTTTCTGGTCCTTCGTCACGACGACGGGTACGGGGACGTGCATCCCCTGGAAGTCGGTCAGCGCTATACGCTGGGCCGAGCGAACACGTCGCGCATCGTTTTGAAGGACGAACTTGCTTCTCGCGAACATGCGGAAGTGAGCTTTTCCGAAGGGCACTGGCGGCTCCGCGATCTCAAGTCTTTGAACGGCACCCGCGTCCGTGGCGAGACATTGTCGCCGGATGGCGAATGGGAGTTGTCCCCCGCTGACGAATTTCAGATCGGGCGGACGAATATCGTGTTCGTCGAGGAGTTCAACCAACTCCCCGAGATCGGCAGTCCGGCCCCGGCGGATTCGTTGCAGATTCGCAAACGTCTCGGAAACACGCGATTTCTGACGCCGCTGCCTCCGGCCGGCGAAGAAGATACTACCACGGTCGGTGGAAAGACGACGGCGACGCGGAGTCTTAGTCGCGACCTTTCGCTTCTTTACCGTCTCGCCTTCGATATGGGCTCGGCCACTGTCTTCGAAGACTTGGCGAGGGTCGTGCTCGACGGCTTGCTCGAATCGATCCCCGCTGCGGATGTCGGTGCGATCCTTACCTTGAAAGAAGGCCGCAACTTGGAGGTTACGGTGAATCGTCACCGAGACCCCAGTCTGCGGTTCTATTCGCCCGTTTCGGAGTTCGTTTCGCACGAAGTGCTGCAAAGCCGTGAAGCTGTGCTCGCGGAAGACGTGGCCCGGGATCGCTATTTGCGGCATCGCGAAAGCCTCACGCATCTGGGAGCGACGAGCCTCATCTGCGCTCCGATTATCGTCGGGCCGAAGGTGCATGGCCTGATTCACCTTTACGGCACCGATCCGCATAAGGTGCTGAATGCTGAGGATTTGGAGTTCGTTGTCGCCGTATCCAAGCAGTTGGCGATTGCCGTCGGCCAATTGATGCGGCAAGAGAGCCTTCAGGAAGAGAATGCGCAGCTCCGCACTCAACTGGGCGTCGAGTCGGAGCTGGTAGGCAGCAGCCAATCGATCGCCCACATTCACGAGCAGATCTCGCGTGTTGCGAGCACCAATGCGACCGTTCTGGTCCGCGGCGAGTCAGGATCGGGAAAAGAGCTGATTGCGCGCGCCATCCACTACTCGAGCCCGCGCAAAGCGGGGCCCTTCGTATGCCTCAACTGCGCGGCCATCACGGAAACGCTTCTCGAAAGCGAACTCTTCGGCCACGAGAAGGGGGCGTTTACCGGCGCGACGGAAAAGAAGGTCGGAAAGTTCGAGGCAGCCAATCGCGGCACGATCTTCCTCGACGAGATCGGCGAGATGGCGGTCAACACGCAGGCGAAGCTTCTTCGCGTGCTCGAAGGACATCCCTTCGAACGGGTCGGCGGCGGAACGCTGATCAAGACCGACGTCCGCGTCGTGGCGGCCACCAATCAGCCGCTCGAGAAATTGATCGCCGAAGGCAAGTTTCGCCGCGACCTGTTCTTCCGCCTTCAAGTCGTCGAGATTCAGGCGCCGCCCCTTCGCGAACGCCGCGACGATATCCCCATTCTCGCCAATCATTTCTTGCAGCGATTCGTCCGCGAGGCGGGGCGCCGCATTCGTGGGTTCTCGCCGGCGGCCCTCAAAAAGATGGAAGCGTACGATTGGCCCGGCAATGTTCGAGAACTGCGGAACGCGGTGGAACGGGCAGTCGCCCTTAGCAAGGGGCAAGTACTTGAACCGAGCGATATCTGGCTTTCGTCGCTCGAGCTGGCTACCGGTTCCGCGATCCATCCGGCTTACGAACCCGTTACCTTGGAAGAGATCGAGAAGCGGCATATCCTGGCGACGCTCGAACACACGGAGTGGAACAAGAGTCAGGCAGCTGCCATCCTGGCCATCGAACGATCAACCCTCGACCGCAAGATTAAGTCGTATCAACTGAATCGCGATGAAAACCGTCCGTAGTTCTCTTCTCCGTAAGCGGTATTCGAATTGCAACCCTCCGGGCGGAAGACAGACCTTGGAGGTACCTATGTCGCTTGACGAAACCGCTCATGCGCTCGCCGGAATCGAAGGCGCCATCGCCCGGGAGCGTTTGGAACCAGGCATCACATCGCCGCGGTCATTTCCGCTGTCCATTGCCATCAGTCGGCAGGGGGCATTGAAGCCGAACCGATCGTCCGCGCTTTGCATCGTCAGCTCGGCTGGCATGTGTACGACCGGGAGTTGCTGCATCGAGTGGCCGATGAACTGGGCGCCAGCCCGGAGCGACTACGACAATTCGACGAAACCGGGCTCAATCTGTTTTCGGACTTCGCCCGATCCTTCGGCTTGCGCGACGAAGTTACCGAGTCTCGCTACGTTCGCCACATGTTTCGAATGATCTGGAACATCGCCGCCAAAGAGCATGCCATCTTTGTCGGGAGGGGAGCTCCTCATACGCTCCCGGCTCGTTCGACGCTTCGCGTTTTTCTCCGGGCGGATTTCAGCGAGCGGGTGAAGGCATCGCAACGGGCCAATGGACTTTCGCAGGACGATGCGGCAGCCCAAGTTCGACGGCTCGATACGGAACGTCAGCAATTCGGTCGGCAGTTCCTGAATCGCAATCTTTACGACCCCGCCCATTACGATCTCGTGATCGATCCCGTTCGCTTCGGCGATCAGGGAGCAGGAGCGATCATCGCATGCGCGGCAACCGAAATGTTGCGGCAGATGTAACCCGCCGAGGCATGAGCGGGGAATAGCGATTCGTCTTGCGCGCAGAAATAGATGCGGGGCATCGGCAGGGCGATACTGCGTCCTGCCGATGACCGTGCAGGTTACTTTTCTTGTTTCGGCCCGCCGCCGAACTGCTTCCAGTAGAGTTCGTGAAACGGGTTGTACTTCGGCCCCACCACGTCCTCGTTGACCAGCGATGGTTGTACGTCTTGCCACCAGCGGTCGTATTCTGTTTCAAGCTTTCGCGCGACGTCGGGGTGCTTTTCGAGGATGTTCGTTTTCTCGCCGGGATCGGCCTTCACGTCGAAGAGTTCCCACTGCGAAGCCTGCTTCTTCCCGCCTGCCACGCGGACCAAGTGATACTGCGGGGTGCGGACGCTGCAATTGAGATGCTTCGACTCCGCCGCCTTCCCCTTTGCCCATCGGCCCACGTGCGTGAATAGCGTTCGATCCGCCCACTCGGCATTCTTGTCCTTCAGCAACGGCACCATGCTTCGGCCATCGAGCTTCACTTCGGCGGGAATCGCAGCTCCGGTTAGTTCGGCGAACGTCGGGAATACATCGACGTGCGCAGTGAGACGATCGACGTCCACGCCAACCGGATAGCGTGCGGGCCACGAGAAGAAGAACGGAACCCGCGTGCCGCCGAGCCAGGGCGTCACCTTGGAACCTCGCATGCCGGCATTGAAGACCGAGACGCCAACAGTCCCGCCGTTGTCGGTCATGAAGACGACGATGGTGTCCTCTTCGAGATTCCATTCCTTCAGCTTCGCGAGCAGCTTGCCGACGTTGTCGTCGATGTTGCTGATCATCCCGAAGAACTTGGCCGCATCGGGAGTGGTTTTGCCTGCGTATTTTTCTTCATCCTCATTTTTGCAGACGAGCGGCATATGCGGGGCGTTGGTCGCGATCCAGCAGAGGAAGGGTTCCTTCTCGCCGCGGCGCGAATCGATCCAACGCGTCGCCTGATCGAAAAAGATGTCGGTGCAATAGCCCTTGGTCTTCACGAACGAGCCGTTGTGGAGGATGGCGGGGTCGAAATACTTATTCCCTGGTGCATCGCCCGCGCTGCCGGGAAAGGTCTGCCCGATGCCGCCCGTGCCGTGGATGAACACCTCATCGAAACCGCGGCGATTCGGCTGATACGCGGCTTCGTCGCCGAGATGCCATTTGCCGAAGATGCCGTTGAAATAGCCGACGCTTTTGAGCAACTGAGCGAGCGTGTAGGCGGACAGCGAGAGGCGCTCGCGTTCGTTGATGGTGTGGGTGACGCCGGAGCGGAACTCATGCCGCCCAGTCATCAGCGCAGCCCGAGTCGGAGCGCAGGTCGGGCTGACGTTGAAGTCGCGAAAGCGAACGCTGCGGGCGTAAAGCTTGTCGATATTCGGTGTCTTCAGAATCGGATTGCCGTGACACGAAAGGTCGCCGTAACCCTGATCGTCGGTAATGATGAAGACGATATTCGGCTTCCGTTTCGCTTTCGGTGCGTCCGCTTGCAGCGGAGCGATGGAGGCGAGCACAACCAGAATCGCGACAAAGCGCATGTCGAATCTCCGAAGGGTTCCGCCTGTTGTACCCGATCGAAGCGAGCGTTGCAGCGAAAATGGAAATGAATCGTACGGCGCAACCATCGAACTTATGCAGGGACTGCCCTTCTATGCGTTCCGCCGAACTGGATAGGAGTCCGAAGAAATGGAACCAACATTCCGCGGTTAGCGGATGCGGACTTGGAATGTGATGAGGCCGCTTTCGTTCGGCAGGAGCGAGCCGGGGAATTCCCAGCGGAGCGTGGAGGAGCCGGCTTCGTTCGGAGTCACGGTGAAGGTCGCTTCGCGGTCGGTGCGAGTGCTGCCGGCGACGTAGGCAAAGCGGGTGGCGAGGCTGTCGGTCACCACGATGTTGGTGATCGGTTGGCCGCCCTGGTTCGTGTATTTCAGCGTGAAGGTCACGAGGTCGCCGATGTTGGCGCCGCGCTTGTCGGGCCACTTGATGATGAGCAGCGGGCGGTCGGCGGCGGCGGGCGTTTCCGGCGGCGGGCATGACACATCGACGGCGGCGGGGCCCTTGAGCTGCGCGGTGACGCGAAGATTCTGCACCTTTCCGGTCACGCTCGTCAGCACCACATTCTCGGCTCCGGAGGGCCGAATCTTGTTGCCGGCTTGCTCGAGCGCGAGGCGTTGGTCCGCTTCGCTGATCGTTTTCTTCGAGTTCACCTCCGCGAAACCGTGAGCCACGCGGGCGGCTCCGGGCGTGAGACGCGAGCCTTGCATCGCGAGCGCCGTTTCATGGCGAAGCAGGATGTAGCGAGGCACGCACACGCCGACGCGATTGGAGACGGCGAGCTTTTCCCGCCCCTTGCTGTCGGTGTATTTCGCAACCGTGTCCGTCGGATCCAGGCCAACGATTCGACCGGTTCGGCGATCGATTCCCGCGGGGACGCCGATATCGCCGCCATCGGGGATTTTCACGAAGTTGTTCGCGTTCTCCGGGCCAAGGATCGGATCAAGCACGGGCCAACAGGCGAACGGAATCTGCGGCGCCGCCACCGGCATCGCGAGGTTTTTCTCGCCCGGGAAGAGGATGGTGCCCGGGACCGCCGAGGCGGCGAGTTCTTCCGCGGTGGCTTTGCGTTGACCAAGGTGGATGGGGACCAGCGGTTTGCCGCGATCGTTGGCCTCAGACCAAAGGTTGACGAGGGGCGACACGGAAAGCTCGATCGGATTGTCGGCGGTCGTGTCGCGCGGAATCGCGGTGTCGGGTCGTTCGAGGACGACCATGCGCGTGAGCAGCGTGCCTGCTTCGACGCTCGTCAGATCATCCGCAGAAAACACGATGCTCGCTGGATAGTCGGCAGCATTGAGCGGCGACGCGAGCAACAGGCTGCCGCGGGCTTCGATGGTCGGGAAGAACGCGACGCCCGGCTGCCCCGGAATGTCGGTGAGCATCACGCGATAAGCGTAACCCGGACGGAGGCCGACGACAGCGGGCGTGTCGAAGGTTCTCCCCGTCGCTTCGCCGCGAAAGAGCGTGACCTTCATCCCCTTCGGCCCCGCGAGCCGCACATACATGAGCGGCGGAAGTCGCATGGGTTGCGGGTTCGGCAGCATGCCGAACGGGACCTGCATGGCGCCCGGCCCCGGCGGCGGACGCTGCGGGCCGGTGTAGGGAACAATCGGCGCGGGCTGAAAACCGACCGGCGGCGGATACTGCGCGAACGCTTCGCCAGCGATCGACGCACTCCCCACCGCCAGCATCAGCATCCACGCACGCCGCATGACCTTTCCTCGCCTTGAAGCAAACCCAGGAGCTCGCTGATGCTCGCCCCTGGGCTTTATCGACTACCGAAACTGTGTTTTGTCGTTCCAAAACTGCGGAACTAGTTCAGAAACGACGTCTGCGGCGGCCGCGTGGTGGGTAGCGGGGGCGGCGGCGGCAAATCCGGGGCGGACGGCGGAGGCAGGATCGGGGCCGCATCGCTCGTGGGTGGCGTGTTCACGCGGTTCGACGGACGCGGGGTCGGATCAGGCTTCGTCTCCGATGGCGAGAACGGCAGCGACGGAGCCGGGGCCGCGTTTTCGCCCGGAAGGCTCGGCGGCGGCAGCATCGGTGCGGGCGTCGTGTCCGCGGCGGGGCGGATCGGCGACGGGCCCTTCGGGGCGCTCGATTCAGGCAGCAGCGGCGGAGCCGAAGGTAGGCCCGGAGGAGCACCCGGAATCGAAGGCGGCGGCAGCACGATGCCGGGATTGTTGAGCGTTCCGCTTGGCGGAGGCGGAATCACCGGAGCGCTCGGTTCGCTGATCTTCTTGCCGCCATCGAAAGGACCAGGTCCCGGACCCACGGGCGGAATCAGCGGATTGCTCTTGGGCGGCACGACCACGCCCGGTGGCTGCGAACCGATTGAATTAAAGCCCGGCGGCAGGTTCGGCATCGGCGGCCTCACGCCCGCGCCCGGGAAAGGCGGCATTGGCAGACCCGGAGCCGGGATACCCGGACCGGAGCCCGGAGGCATCATGCCGTAAGGCACCTGGAATCCCGGAGGAGCCGGGAAGGTCGGGCCGAAGTTCGGCGCCGGTTGAGCCGTGCCCGCGGTCGGCGCGGTGAGCGGCGGAGTGTTCGGAGCTTCCTGATCCACGTTGCCCATGCGGACGATGAGCAGGATGCTGCCGCGACGCAGGGCTTCCTGCACCGGATCGGCGCCCGGTTCGAGTCGGGTGGAGATGATCTCGTCGATCCCCGAACCAACCGCATCTTGAAACTGAGGGTCAGGTAGGTAAATGACCTTCACCACATAGTTGCCGTCGGCGATTTGCTTCAGGTCTTCGTTGGTGAATTCGATCGGCACCGCGCTGTGGGCGAGGAATGCCTCGGTCTTCGGATTGCTGGGGACGACCTCCATCGTCGGATAGATTTCGCGGCCCGGCTGACCTTCGATGTTGCTCAGCTTCAGGCGATAGACGGCGCCTTGGGCGAAGTTGTAGCGAGCCGGCGCTTCGAGCGGCGTATTCGACCACGCGGACTTTCCGTCCTGCGTGCGGGTGAACCACTGCACCTTCATGCCCGTCGGTCGAACGAAGCGGACCTGGGTGCGAGCGGCATTGAAGCGGATGCCGGAATTCGTCGGCAGACCGGGGCCGCCCTGAGTGAATTGAGCCTGGGCAATGCCGCCCGCGGCGCCGCCCGGAGGCAGATAGGCGGGCATTACGCCGCCGCCCATATTCATGCCGCCCGTCGGGGCGATTCCGCCCATCGGAGGCCTACCGGCCATTCCGCCCGGCATGCCTGGCATCCCAGGAAGCCCCGGAGGACCAATGAGGCCCGGCGGCATCGCCATCGGCGGCATGCCCGGCGCGGGAGGCATCAGGCCGCCTTGATGCTGAGCGACCATACTCAGGGGCACACTGCTGTTCATCATCGCCCGTGCATTCCACGGCGCGGGGGGAGCGTAAGAGTAGGGCGCCGCCATCGGGATCGATTCCCCGTGCGGACCAGCAACTCCCGGTACGGGGGACGGCCGCCCGGGCTTCGCCCAAGGGGCCATGCCGCCGCCGCCGTTTTCGGGTCCCCCATCGAGGGAAACGCATCCGCCCAGAAATGCCACCATCAGCGCGCCGGCTTTTCGCCTCATGGCCCGATCTCCCTTTATCCCGTGGTCGCTTATCGCTATATTCGGCGCGCCACGGACGGAACTTTCGTCAAAGATGGAACATCTTGCCATGTCCAAAAAGAGTTTGGTGTTGGCTCCTTCGCTAGCTTGCCTGATCTGTTTAGGCGCGGGCGCCATCCCCGATGATTTCCGCCTAGACTTCCTCAAAGGCCAAATCGCCTTCGAGCCCGCGGTCGACCTGGAAGCCGCCCGTTCCCTGCCTTCAAATCCGGCCTCCCTCCTCGATCGACCGCTCGAAGCGTTGGAACGGGCTCAATGGCTGCGTATCGACATGACCCATCGCACATGGGTCGGCGCGAAAGGCGCAAACCAGTTCGTCGAATCCAAGTTTCGCATCTCACGCGGTCCCAGCGGTCTGTTTCGCCACGAATCCGAGACGCTTCTCGGAAAACGCTTGGCACGCACCCTCGCCGTCAGCGACGGTGTGGTGGTCGGATGGTCGAAGAAACTCGGCGATCAACCGGTCGACATCAGCGGTCAGCGGCTGCCTAAAGAAAACTCGCAGCGAACGGATCTTATGAGGCAGTTCGCGCACGATACGCCTCAATCTCTCTTCCGGATGATCCATAAGGGTTTGAAGGATGGAAAGGCGGAAGCTGGGAAGTGGGGTTCGATCGATGTGATTCGCGTCTCCGGCGGCATCGATGCTTCCAAGATCGGCTGCGCGGCCCCCGGCACGCATTGTCACGTCTATCTTCGACGTGACGATGGATGGCCTTGTCGTGTCGAATGGTTCGAGAAAGCGAAGAACAACATGCGGAGCCTGGCGACCATCGAGATCACTAGCCTTGTTGTGGATGTGGCGCTCACCGAGGATCAATGCAGGGATACCTTCACCTTCCCTCGCGATGGCGTCGGGACCCGCATTGCCGCGAAATGACGAAGTTCGTCAAGTCATTGTCTTGTTCGCCGAGTGCTTGTCATGACGGATGGCGATCGATCGCTTGCGATCTTCATCGACTTCGAGAATCTCGCGCTCGGCTTCCATGGCCGTCGCGATCGATTCGACATCGAGCGTGTGCTCGCACGACTCGTCGAGAAAGGGAAAATCGTCGCCAAGAAGGCGTATGCGGATTGGAGCCGCTTCAAGGAGTACACGGGGCCGCTGCATGAAGCCGCCATCGAATTGATCGAGATTCCCAAGCGGAGCCAAACGGGCAAGAATTCCGCGGACATCCGTCTTTGCGTCGATGCGATGGACCTCGCGTATTCCAAGGAGCACATCGACACGTTCGTCATCGTCTCGGGCGATTCCGATTTCTCGCCGCTCGTCTCCAAATTGAAGGAAAACGGCAAGCACGTCATCGGCCTGGGCATGCAGGAATCGACTTCCGAACTGCTGCGCGACAATTGCGATGAGTTCATCTACTACGAAGATTTGAATAAGAGCCCCACGCTCGCTCCGACGATCCCATCGACGTTGCCGGAGCAGAAGCGCAAGGCGTTCGCGCTCCTTCTCGACTCGCTGCTCGCCCTTCGCCGCGAGAACAAGACGATCCTCTGGTCGTCGATGGTGAAGGACACGATGAAGCGGAAGAAGCCGTCGTTCAACGAGGCGTATCACGGCTATCGCACCTTCAGCGAACTGCTTCTCGACGCCAAGAAGGAAGGGCTCGTCGATCTCGACGTGGACAGCCGAAGCCGCACTTATGTGGTGACCCGCTTCGGCGCCGAGATGTCCGCGCCACCGCCGATGTCGTCTTCCGAAACAAAGAAGCGTCGCCGTCCGGACTCGCTCGAAAAAGCGTCCTCTCGATCCGGACGAAAACGCTCCGCGCGCGAACGAATCGATGCAGGACCCACCCTCAGCGGACGGCGTCGACAACGACATTCCGTTCTGACTCCCTTTCTTGATTTTGTCTACCTCCGCGTTCTCTGTGACTTTGTGGTCCGAAATCTTGAATCGCGCGTTTGCGATTGACGAAGCCGCGGGGTTCCGGAAAAAGGAGGGTATCTCCTCGCTCACCCGGAATCGCGATGCCGGCCGCCGACGACTTCTTGCGAACGCTGAAAAAAAGCGAGCTGGTCGCCGACGATCGCATCGCGTGGATCGTCACCCAGATTCCGGAAGACGAACGCTCGGATGCCCGCAAGATTGCGGATCGCTTCATCGCCACCGACGCGCTCACGCCCTTCCAGGCCCAAAAGCTTCTCGACGGCATCTCCACCGGCCTACGCTTGGGGCGCTATGTGATCCGCAGCCCGATCGCGCGGGGCGGCATGGGCACGGTCTATCTCGCCAAGGATGCTCGCAAGGATCGGCTTGTCGCCATTAAGATCATGTCGCCGCAACGGGCCAAGGAAGGGAAACGGCATCTGCTCCGTTTCCAGCGCGAGATCGAACTAACCCGCAAGCTGGACCACCGCAACATCGCCCAGGCCGTGGATGTCGGGCTCGAGCATGGCATCCATTACTTGGTCCTTGAATACATCCCCGGAAAAACCCTGAACAAACTGGTCCAGGAAAACGGCCCGCTTGCGGTGGACCGGGCCGCACGCATTTTCGTCGATGTGGCTGATGGCTTGACCCATGCTCATAGCCAGGGCGTGATTCATCGCGACCTGAAGCCGGCCAACATCATGGTGCTGCCTCGCGACAAGGCGAAGGTGCTCGACCTCGGTCTCGCTCTGATCCAGGGCGAGCGATCGGAAGACATCGAACTCCTCGGCGGCCGCGGCTACCTCGTGGGTTCCATCGATTACATGGCCCCGGAGCAAACGCGCGATCCCACGCTCGTGGATGGCCGAGCCGATTTGTACGCACTAGGTTGTTCGATTTATTACGCCGTCACCGGCAAGGCGCCCTTCGCGGAAGTGCCGGCGAAGGAGAAGGTGAAAGCGCAGCGTCAACAGATGCCGATGCCGCTCACGCAACGCAACCCGTCGATTCCCGAAGGTTTCGCGCGTATCGTCGATCGCCTGATGTCGAAGCAACCGGACGACCGGCCTGCGACGGCAGCCGAAGCTCGAGCCCTGCTGCTGCCCTGGAGCGAAGGGACGCCGACCTCGGAAGCGACCTTCTTGCCCACGAATCCCGAACTGGGCGACCAGAACCTTTACCGACAGGACACGCTGGCGGAAGCCTTCGCCGGATTGCAGAATTCCACGGATTCGCTGACTTCCCTGGAGAACGTGCGGCAACTCTTCGAGGAGGCGACCGAATTCCGCCGCAAGGTGATCCAGGCCGTGTCGATGGTCGGCATCTTCCTCGTCTCCGCGCTCGTGGTCTACGTGCTCATCAACCTCATGCGCCGATAGCACGCTGCGCAAGCAAGTGTTCGCAGGTCCCCGGATGTCGATCCACTCTCATACCGCAACCTGTGAACACTTGCTTGCGCAGCGTGCTAACTACTCGCCGAATTGGACGCAGACCAATTCCTTGTTATCGCGCACATACAGTCGGCCATTCGCGAGGGCGGGGTGGGCCCAAGTGTTGCCGCAGATTTTGGCGCGGGCGAGTTCGCGGTATTCCTTCGAATCCGATTCGATCAGCGCTAGATTGCCTTTCTCTTCGAGCAGCAGCAAGCGGTTGTCGGCGAGACGCAGCAGCGAGGCGTGGTACGTGCCGACATTGGGCCGGTTCCAGAGTTCCTTACCGGTAGCCGCTTCCACGCAACGCAGCGTGGCCGACGTTTTGAGCGCCGGCGGCTTGGTTCCCGTCACCATGAACAGGTGCTTGCCCACCGCGACGGGCGTGGCGAAGTAGCAGTTCAGCAGATCGTTCGTCCATTCTTTCTTCACGTCCGGCTTCATGTCGTTGCTGGTCAGCTTCAGCCCCACGCCGCCGATCGTAATCGAGCTGCCGAAGAGAATGCCGTCGGCGACCACGGGCGTCGTCGAGCTTTCGCTCAGGAAATCTTTGAACGCATACTTCCAAAGCAGTTTGCCGTCCGCGGGAGACAAGCCGACGAGGTGCGACCCGGTCAGAAAAATCACCTGCCGGCCCTCGCCGCTGCCGACGGCGATGGGAGACGAGTAGCTCGCGGCATCATCGAGCGACTGCCATGCGGATTTGCCGCTGGCCGCATCGTAGGCGACGATCGAGGCGCCCTTGGCGCCCACATTCACGATCGCATGTTTGCCTTCGACGATCGGGGAGCATGAGGCGCCGAAGAACAGGTTCTTCGCCTTGTTCTCCGCGAGCGTGTCCACCTTCCATGCCAGCTTGCCTTCGGCGAGGTCGATGCAGGTAAGGACACCGGTGATGCCGAACGAATAGAGCTTGCCGCCCGCGATCATTGGCGTGCCGCGCGGGCCGTTGCCGAAGGGGCTTTTGAAGTTGCTGATTTCGTATTCGACCTTCCACAATCGATCGCCTTTGACGGCGTCGAACGCTTCGATCTGCTCCGCCTGCTTGCCCTGCACGCGCGTATGCAGATAGACCTTTCCGTCCGCGATGATCGGCGAACTGTGCCCTTCGCCGACCGGTTGCTTCCACGCGGTTTTCGGCGCCGCCTTCCATTGCGCGACCTTCTCGGCCGACGATCCATCGCGACGCGGACCGAGCCAGCCTGGCCAATCTTCGGCCTGCACGCCAAACGGGAGAACGAGGAGCGACAGCAACACGGATGCGAATCTCATCAGCCAACCTCCGGCGATTCAGGAACGGCGGACGCGTCTTCCGGGTGATTCAGGAAATGATGCAGCGGGCCGTACCGCCACGCAAGCCCCTGTTCGTCGGCGATCTGCTTCAGCCGATGGAGGGCCGCTTCGGTGAGGGCGTTGCCAAGTGCTTCATGCGTCGGATCGCAAAAGAAAATGCGGCATCCAAGCGGCCTCGGTTCCCTCGCAGTGCAGCGATGCTCGACTTGGAATGGACAACCTTCGACGCCGATCGGGCCGTCGTACGGTGGAGCGGATTCCAGCAGAATCTCCGCCTCGAAATGGCTGATGTAGAGGCGATGCCCGAATTCCACGAACCGACAACACCGCCCACTCTCATCGCATCGCGGCGACGCCAACGCGATCGCGGCATCGACGTCGCGATACACCTCGTCGACCTTCCGCCGCACTTCGGGGGTAATTCGATAGACCTGAATCACAAGTTGTCGACCGGCCGTTGTGGGGCGGTCGGAAACCGCCTCACAACGGCCACGGCGGAACTCACAGCTTGATGACCTTTATCCGCTTGGAGATCTCCTCCGCGGGGATCAGTTCTCCTTGCCCCGAGCCAGGGCAGATTCGGGTGGTGCGGTCCCATTGCATGGGCGTTTCGATATTGCTTTCCCAGAACGGCCAGGTGCGGCATTGGCGGGGGCGGACGGGATAGATCGTGCAGCCGACGCCTTTCTCGAAGAGGATGCAGTCGCCGTTGTTTTTCTCCCGCAGCGTGCGGCCGCGCGAGCCGCGTTTGGTGTAGAGGCCGATCACCTCCTCGCGCGGCTCCTTGCGGAACTCGGCGATCGCGTCGATCTCCTCATCGTTGACCCAGACGAAACCGGGTTCTCCGGAACAGCAATCGCCGCACTGAGTGCAGGTGAAGCGTAAGCCGTCGCGGTACCAAGGTTGTTGCGGATCGTCGGGATGTCGCTCGGGTTTCATGGAGGGATTGTAGGACTCGCAAGTCGTCCCGAATGTTCGAACGAACGGGCGGGAAATGGCATAAGCCTTGCTTGCTTTCATCACGCTGCCTTATCGAACGTGCCCATCCTGCACGGAAAGGAGCCCAGCCATGCTGCGTCTCGACACGATCGTTCACCCAACGGATTTCTCTGAGTCTTCACGATTTGCCTGGCACATGGCATGTGCCTTGGCGCGTGACCACGGCGCGCGACTGCTGTTAGTGCATGTGAAGCCTGCCTCGATCGTGGTGTTCGCCGAAGGGCCGATGCCGCCCGATCCGGTTGATGAGGAAGAGTTGAAAACGAAGCTCGATGCGATGCAGCCGACCTCGCCGCATCTAGTGGTGGAACGCTACTTGATCGACGGAGACCCCGCCCGCGCGATCGTCGAGTTTGCCGAGCGGAAGGGGGCGGACATGATTGTGGTCGGCTCCCATGGGCGAACTGGCATCCCGCGGATGGTGATGGGCAGCGTCGCCGAACTCATCGCCCGCCGGGCCGCTTGCCCGGTGATGATCGTGAAAACACCAGTGAAAGAAGAAGGCCGCGTGACGGAGCCTGAAGCGGCCATGGAACCGGCGGTTGTGTGATGTCGCAAGTCCACCGTAAGCGCAGCGCGCGGTGGGGAGGAACGAGCGTTTCGTCCGAATCCCCACGGTGCGCTGCGCTTACCGTGGGGCTTGGGCGGCCCGGATGAGCGCCGCGGCCGCTTGATCGATTTCATCCTCCGTCGAGAATCTGCCCACCGAGAGCCGAACTGCTCCTCTGCCGATCTCCGGCGCTACCTGCATCGCCTTCAACACCGGGGACAACGCGACATGTCCCTCATGGCACGCGGATCCCGTGGATGCGGCGAGATCGGGCGCTTTCGCCAACAGTTCCGCTCCGATATGGCCGACGAAATTCACATTCAGCGTGTTCGGCAAACGCTGCTCCGCATGGCCATTCAGCACCATGCGGTCGCCGAGTCGGTCACACAGCAGGTGCCATAATCGGTCGCGAAGTGTGCGGAGTCGCTCAGTGGCTGCGGGAAGGGAATCCCGGGCGATCTCACAGGCTTTGCCCAGTCCGACGATGTAAGGGACATTCTCCGTCCCGGCCCTTCTCCCGGCCTCATGTCCCGCGCCATGCAAGAGCGGTTCGAGCGTCACGCCGCGTCGGACGAACAGGCAGCCCACGCCTTTCGGGGAGTAAACCTTGTGGCCAGCGACCGACAACAGATCGACGCCGAGCGAACGCACATCGACGGCGACTTTGCCCAGCGATTGGGCCGCATCCGTGTGCATGAGAGCCCCGGCTTCATGAGCCATGGCGGCAACTTCGCGGATCGGTTGAAGCGTGCCGACTTCGTTGTTGGAGTGCATCACGCTGACGATCGTGGTCCCTGGGACAATCGCCTTCCGCATCGCATCCAGATCGACGATCCCCTCGCGAGCCACCGGCACATGCACGACCGTCACGCCGAGCTTCTGCAGAAAGGCACAGGGCTGCAATGTGGCCGGATGTTCGATGGCCGTCGTGACGATGCGAGCGGCGCGAAGCGATCCTTTCGGTAGCAGCGAGAACACGGTCCCCTTCCTGATTGCTCGCCTCCGTCCCGCCTCCCGTAAACACGACCTCATCCGCGTCCGCATGGGCGCAGCGAAGCCACCTGCTTTCGAGCCGCATCGACCGCATCATGCGTGGCCCGTCCATATGCATGCGTGCTGGAAGGATTGCCGAACTGCGCATGCAAGTACGGCTGCATCGCATCCGCCACCGCCAAGGAATCGATCGGCGTAGTCGCGTTGTAATCGAGATAGATGGAAGAAGCATGGTCTAAGCCCAAAGCAAAAGTCAGATTGCAAAAGTCAGAATGCAGAATGAAAGACAGCATCCCGATCGGATGTGCTTTCTTTTTCATCTTTCATCCTTCCTCGTTCATTCTTGGATTTGCGAACCTCCGCTTCGGGGTGGGCATCCTCTGGGGATGCAGCTACCATGTCGAAGGGGCGGGGGACGCCGGCCCAGGAAGGATTCCCCATGGCGGACGACCGACGCGATCCATCGGCTACGACGCCGCGCTCGGCAGCGGGACGCCGCGAGCATCATGGTCGGCGTCATCATCGGCGTGGGTATTTTTCGAGCTTCCTGGCAATATCTTCAAAAACGCTCCGGGTCCGATCAATAGAATCGCGGCGTGGATTTTAGACGGCATCCTCGCTTTCGTCAGGGCGGCGCCGTTTTTGCGGAACTGGGAAGCACCTATCCTCGCTCGGGCGGCGAATACGTCTATCTGTCGCGAGCCTTCGGATCGCTCGTCGGATATCTCTTCGCCTGGGCTCAACTCGTCGTCATTCGCCCCGGAAGCATCGCGGCCATGGCGTATGTCTTCTGTACGCCCATGAGCTTTTTGGCCTCCCCAATGCCATCCCGCTCAGCAGTATTGCCATGACCGTCGTGCTCGTGCTCACGCTGATCAATCTCCGCGACGTGCATTTGGGAAAGAATACGCAAAATCTCATGACGGCGGCGAAGTTGATCGGCATGGCGGGCATATGCGTCGCCGGAGTGCTGTCTGCGGGAAAGCCGGCGACGGCGGCGTTGTCTCGGGATCCGAGCGAACCAGGCGGCACGGACCTTTGGTTCGCTGGAGCGATGATCGCGATTCTATGGACCTATTCGGGGTGGAACGAAGCCGCATACATCGCTTCGGAGGTCCATGATCCTCGTCGGAATCTGCCGCTCTCCCTGATTTTCGGCACATTGGGCGTGACGGCGATTTATGTTGCGGTCAATCTCGCCTACTTGGCCGGCCTTGGATTCGAAGGGGCGAAAACGGAATGGGCCGCGTCCGCGTTATGCGAGCGGGTCTTTCCACGCTATGGCGCCCGCGCCATCGGCTCGCTCATCTTGGTCTCCTCGCTCGGCGCCATCAACGGCATGATTTTCACGACCGCGCGCATCCTGAGCGAGTTCGGCGCGGATCATCGCATTTTTCGCCCTCTGAGCCGATGGAGCCGATCGTGGAAGACGCCGCTACGAGCCTTGCTGGCGCAGGCATTCGTGACGCTCGGCATGGTCCTCGGCGTGGCGTTCCTGCCGGGCGGAACCGGCGGGCTCGAAGCGATGATTGCGCTGACGAGTCCGATCTTCTGGTTCTTCTTTCTGCTGACAGGCGTGGCTCTGTTCGTGCTGCGTGGACGCGATGCCAACATGCCTCGCCCGTTCCGCGTGCCGCTCTATCCATTTCTTCCGCTGCTCTTCTGTGCTTGGTGCGGCTACATGTTCGTGGGTTCGATCGTCGAACAAAAGCTGCTGTCGCTGATCGGCCTCGCGATCGCATTAGCCGGCTTGCCGCTTTATTTCGTGCCGCATCCCATGGAAAAACACGTCGAGAACGAAACGGCGATCACGACCGCTGACGTACGCGATCAAGTCACTCACCTGTAGCGAACGCTCTCCGCGGCATTCCGCCGCAATAGATGATTTCAGGAATCGTTCCAATGTGCAATCCTCGGTATTCCGGTTGCGGCCTAGCCTTCGCGAAATCGCTTCGGCTCGATAAGCCGCAACCGGTAAGCGGGCGAACGATGTGAGATATTTTCCTTCGGATACGTCCTATTCGTCGCGACGCCTCGGAGGGCGTTCCCTGCAATGCCCCTCGTCGCCGCATGGTGTGGCTTGCAATGCACATGGGGGCCCTCCGATCCTCGCCGCGTTCGATCGCGTATTAAACGCTGGAATGCCCGTTTCGGCGAGGTTACAACATGAGCATGCCGACGCTGGTCGCCGTGCAGGGCCCTGAGCCAGGGCGGGCCTTTCCGTTGGTGCGCGAAGCCGTCATCCTGGGACGGCAGCAAGACTCCGACATCTGCCTGCCCGGGCGAGCCGTGAGTCGCCGGCACGCGCGCGTCGTTCGGGCCGGCATCGGCTTCATCATTGAAGATTTGGACAGCAGCAACGGCACCTTCGTCAATGGCCGGCGTCTTGTCCCCCATACTCCCGCTCCGCTCACGACGGGGGATAAGCTGCAAATCGGGCCGTATGTCTTGGCGCTGCGGACGCCCGATTCATCCGACCCCGCGCTGACGAGCGAAGAGAACTTCATCGTCCGCGAGACGGTCAATGCATCGAGCCTCAAGCAGAGCTTTCCTGGACTCGATCCGACTTCGCGATTGCATGTCGTTCTGCAGGTGTCGCAAAATCTCGCCCGCACGCTGGCGCTTGACGACTTGCTTGCCAAGCTGCTCGAGCAAATTCTTCATGCGTTGCCGCAGGCGGATCGCGTGATGGCGATCGTATGCGAAGCGGACAAACTAAGCGTCAAGGCTCAACGCGAACGTCGGGCGACGATGGACGGAGCCTCACGATTCAGCCGAACGATCGTTCGCCGAGCGTTGGAAGAAGGCGTCGGCATCATCAGCGACGATGTGAAGAAAGACGAACGCTTTCAGACGAGCGCGACGCTGACTGGGCTTGATTTGCATTCGGTCATGTGCGTGCCTCTGATCACTTCCGAAGGGGCTCGGCTCGGAGTGCTTCAAGCAGATCGCCTGGGCAAAGGATTCGGATTCCGCAGCGAAGACCTGCAACTTCTCACCATCATCGCATTGCAAGCCGCGATCGCCATGGAGAACGTCGCCCTCCATGCGGAACAACTGCGTGAGGAGCGTCTTCGCCAAGAATTGGCGATGGCCCGCGAGATTCAGGAATCGTATCTCCCTGAATCCGTCGAAGGATTCGACGACGGCCTCTTCGAAATTCATGGCGAGGTCTTTCCGGCGCGCGAGGTCGCTGGCGATCTCTTCGATTTCTTTCAGACGCCTAGCGGGAAGCTGGCGTTCTTTATCGGCGATGTTTCCGGCAAAGGCATGCCAGCCGCCCTGTTCATGGTCGCGGTGCGGACGCTGTTGCGGCATCTGGGCAAAGAAAGTCTTTCGCCGGGCAATCTGCTCGGGCGACTCAACGATGCCTTGGCGGACGACAATGCCGCTTGCATGTTCGTAACGTTGTTGCACGGCATCTATGATCCCGAAACGGGCCAAATGACGCTCGCCACTGCGGGCCATCCGCCGCCGTTCGCGATCCATGCGTCGCACCGTGTGGAAGCCCTGAGCGTACCGCCGGGTCGGCTGCTCGGATATCCGGCCCCCGCCAAATATCCGGAAGTGAGCATGCAACTTCAGCCGGGGGATGCCCTAGCATGCTACACCGATGGTTTGCTTGAGGCGCGATCCCCTGAGAAGCAAATGTTCGGCAAGGAGCGGATCGAGCAATTCCTGAGGACATTGGAAAGCGGCGAATCGGCCGAGCGCTGGGCGGAGCGCACGCGCGAGCGGGTCCAACGCCACACCGGCGTTAAGGAATTGCAGGACGATCTGACACTTCTCTTCCTTCGCCGGCGGCGCTGAACATGTCCTCCGATCCGCTGACTCCGCCGTCCTCCGATTCCTCGGTCCTTCGCGACTACCTTCGCTACTTCGCGATCCCCGTATCGCCTTCGCGCGAAACGCTGGTTCAAGTCGCAACTGCCTTTGCTCGGCTTCCCTACGAGAATCTGACCAAGATCATCAAGGGCGATGAAGCGGGCCTGACCCGCGAAGCGAGACGATCGCCTCACGAGGTTTGGAGCGACTACATCCGATGGGG